>SVEY01000002.1 GCA_015057165.1 Lachnospiraceae bacterium
TGTTTTTTATAAAAAAGACCCCTATACCATTTCTGGTATAGAGATCTTTGTCTTGTCATCTTAACTTAATGACATTGACCTTAGGGTCTGCTTTTTTATTATAGTGTTTACATATACGGGGGGTTAGACAAACTATGAGACTGCAAAGCACGATATAAATGTTCTGGCAATGATTGGAACAGAAACGCGCCTATTTGTGTTAAAATAAGAATTGCAGTGAGATTAACATATTTAGAGGAAATGGCTTATGAAAAAATACTTTATAACGATAATTGTAGCGGTAATGCTTGTTTTAGCAGGTTGCTCATGTAGTAAAGAAGCAGATAATGCTGCTAATACCAGTACCTTAACGAGTGTAAATGAAGAGAAAAAGGATATGACAGCAAAAAATAAAACTTATAAACAGATTAGTCAAGAAGAAGCAAAAGAAATGATGAAAAGAGATGATGGTCACATTATTGTAGATGTACGCCGTCAGGATGAATATGATAGCGGACACATCGCAGGCGCAATTTTAATACCTAATGAAAGTATTGGAACTTCGCAACCAGATCCATTAAAAGACCTAGATCAGATTATACTAGTATACTGTAGGACGGGAAATAGAAGTAAGCAAGCAGCGCAGAAACTAGCTGATTTGGGCTATACAAATGTATATGAATTTGGTGGAATCAATACGTGGGATGGAGATGTTGTTCAATAAGTTAGTTAGATAGATAAATCGGGATTTATGGAGGTGTTGATATATGGATTTGAAAGATGTGAGTACACAGTCAGCAGAAATAAGAAGCCGCTATCATGATTTGGAAAGGCAGATTCACGGCTCTGTCTGGTCGGTGGAAGAAGATGCGTTAGCTTTTCTGACTGATGCTGGATTGGTCGGAAGATTTACGATGGATAATCAGGGACGCTGGCCAAGTGAAGATAAAGAACTGCTTCCTTCCAAGATTGGCGAATGTGTCTGGTGGTTGGCCGTTCTTGCCGAAAGAATGGAGTTAGACTTTGCAGATTGTGTAGAGCAATTCCTTAATGAACGGTTGACGGCTTTAGAGTGATAAATTCAAGTTTGAAGAGGATATAAAAATGAATAATAACGATGAATTGCAAATGCAAGTATCACCTATCTGTAATAAAAATGGAGACTAAAGACATCCATTTATCACACGCTATTTGATTATTACCTTAATCTTTGTTATACTTACTCAGTAATATTTGCTGGCGTGGCACAGTCGGTAGCGCACCTCATTGGTAGTGAGGAGGTCACGGGTTCGATTCCCGTCGCTAGCTTTTTGGAAGATTTGTCGATTTAACGCGACAATCACAAACAAACCGCGTAAAATACACGCTTATAAGGTGAAAAATAATTAAGAAAAACTAAAAATATTTAGAAAATTAAAAGAAAAAATTTGTCCATATTCGTCCATTTGATAAATAATTTGTCCAAAATTTGTCCTTTATTTCCGGAATTATTTAATAAAAAAAGAACTGATTCTTTTGAGTCAGTTCTTTTTGTATATAAAAGAATTTATTATAAACCAAGTTTCTTGAATATTTCCTTTTTTTTAGTCTTATCAGCCATAGAATGTCTATAAGTTTGTTTCATAACATGATCTGTTTTATATCCAACTACAGCCATAATGTCTACATCAGGAACACCTTCTGCAGATAATTTAGAAACACAATAATGTCGAAGCTTATGCAAACTAAAATGTTCAATGTTTAATTCTTTTTGTGTTTTAACAAGCCATTTATAAATTTGATTTGGATATCCATTAAAAATATATCCTTTTTCCATGATTAAATCTATAATACTATCATCTAATACTATTTCTCTTGTAGAAGATGCGGTTTTTGTAGATTTAATTACCCATTGTTTATTTGAATCTTGTACTTTTGCTTTGTTAATATGAAGAGTGTTTCCTTCTAGGTCATCTAAAGTTAAAGCACATATTTCAGAACGACGTAATCCATGACATGCCAAAAGAAAAGGAATTTGAAATTCAGTTCCAACTGCAGCTTCTTTTATAGCCTGTATATCCTCATCTGTGGGGATATAATCCTCTTTAGGCATTATTTTAGGCAGAGTAGTTTTTAGCACGAAATCAGGGCGATATAGAGCCAAAACAGTAGATATAAAAGAATGGTAGTTACGTGTACTCTTAGGTGAATGTGTTTTTGAGTATTCGTTAATTTCTACTTGAATATCTATTTGTGTTATATCGCCGATATCTTTATTTGCAAGATTATCGGAAAATTGCTTTATTAACCCATTATAACCTCTTAAGGTAGAAGCAGATAGTACATTGGATTTGATTTTAATATAATTGTTAGCACAATTAATTAATGTATAACCGTAATGTACATTTTCTTTTCTGTTTTCTATTGCATACATTATTTCTTTTTGCGTTGGTTTATGATCAAAATTAAACGTATATATTTTTTTATCTATCATTTTTCTAACTCTGTATGAATTTTTGGAGCGTTTTTCAATCTTCATAGAATTTCCTTTATTTATCTTTCTTTTTTAAAACTATTAACATATTGTATGTGGCTTTTATTTCTTCTTGTGAAGCAGTACATAAAATATTAAACAATTGTTCTAATTCTTTATTTGAAGCTATTTTATTAGCAATTACAAACGTTTTATCAGTTATATTCGTATTTGAATTATTTAAACTTTCCCAACCAAGTAAATATGCAGGAGTAGTATTAAGAGCATTTGCCATTAAATTAACTTTTGCTAGTGGTAAATCACGTGCTGATTCAATTTTATTTATTGATGAACGTGATTTATAACCTACTCTTTGTGCTAGTTCATCTTGCGTTAGATTTAATTCAATTCTTTTTCGCTTAATTCGTTCGCCGATGGTCATAAAGCTCTCCTTTTTTATTACTTTCATTTATTATAATACCTTGTAGAAAAAAATTCTACAATAATTTGAAGAAATATGTTGACAATATGTCTACAATGAAATATTATTGATGTAGACAATATGTCTACAAAATGGAAGGAGTGTAAAATGATAAATTCTAGTAAACTTGAAGATAAGATTATTCAAAGTGGATTAAAAAAGAAGTATATTGCAGAACAACTAAAAATTTCTATCCAAACTCTAAGACAAAAAATTTATAATAAAAACGATTTTTTAGTATCTGAGGCATCCGCACTAATTGAGATTCTTAATATTGAACCAGAAGAAGCAAATGAAATTTTTTTTGCGAAAGATGTAGACAATTAGTCTACAATTCTTGCTATACTACGCATAGCAAGAATATTTATACTTTACAAGTATAAATATAAACATATTGCTAATCAATAAGAAAAGAGGTGGAATTTATGCCATATGTTAAAACTTTAACAGCAAAAGAACGTGCATACGAACATTTATTTGTTTGTTTAAAGAAGCAAAAGCAGTGCGAAATAGCAAAATTATTAAATATTTCACAACCGACTGTTTCCAGAAAAATAAAAAAGCTTGTTTTTACATATGACGAACTTGTAAAGATTTTCGAATTTTTGAAGATTCCAAAAGAATCAATTGGGGAATTTTTTATGTAATGAAAATCTAAATGTAGTAAATGAACGAATGAAAGGACTAATATGCCAAAAGTATATTTAACAAATGAGGAGAAAATAAAAGCCTTAAATGAACGAAAAATGAATAATTTTATTGCTCAAATTGAAAAAACTTTGAAAGACGAGCATATAACACAACATCAAGTTGCACAAGCGTTAGATATATCTGATGGTGCGTGGTCCCAACGTATACGAAAAGGTCATATAAGACTTAATGAATTATATGCAATTGCCTCATTACTAAATATAGATGTAAAAGAATTATTTGATATGTAATAAAAGTGCAAGAGAAAATATTGGTGCAATAACAAAGTGAAAGGGGAATACTAATATGAAAGCAAAAGTAATAGCGATAGCTAATCAGAAAGGTGGAGTAGGAAAAACAACAACATCCGTTAATCTTTCTGCAGAACTTACAAGACAAGGATATAAAACATTATTAATTGATTCGGATGGGCAATGTAACTCTACAGATACATGCCAAGCAATAATAGAAAATCAGCCAACACTATATGATTTGCTTTTTGGAAAAGAAGATGCATTAGAATGTATTCAAAAAACGTCTATAACAGATATGATTGCGTCAGATCCTTTGTTGAATGATTCAGAACATCGCTTTCCAAATGATGCAGGACGCCTATTTTTACTTAAAAATAATGCTGAAAAATTAAGAGAGCATTATGACTATATTATTATTGATACACCACCCAATCTTGGCTGCATGTTGGGAAATATTCTAACATACGCTGATTTCGTTATTATTCCAGTAACTTGTGATAGATATGGAATGATGGGGATAAATGAATTATATAATACAATTCATTCAACTCAACAATATACCAATCCTAAGCTTAAGGTACTTGGAGTTTTATTCATTAAATTTCGTAATAATACGATTCTTTGCAGAGAATTCTCTGAAAAATTACCAAACGTACTTAATGATTTTAATACACAATTATTTGATTCAAAGATAAGAGAATCAGAATCATGTAGAAAGGCACAATCTAATTGTATGTCTTGTTTTGAATATGATCCTAAATCTACAACTGCAGCTGATTATAGTCAGCTGGTTCAAGAAATAATTAATAAAGCGAAAGGGGAACAGTAATAATGGCAAAGACTACAAATGTTACATCTTCATTAGACAATCTATTCAAATCATCGAAAGATTCTATGAAGAATAATAAGGGATTCGAAATGATTGAGTTGGATAAACTTAAAGAATTCCCGAATCATCCGTATAGAATTATTGATGATGAATCAATGGAGGAATTAAGTGAATCTATTAAAGAGTATGGAATGCAAGAGCCAATTCTAGCAATTGAAGACGCTGATGAACCATCTACATACTTTATTATTTCGGGTCATCGAAGAAAGAGAGCGTCGCAAATAGCTGAAAAAGACTTTGCACCTGTAAATGTACTTGATATTGATATGGACTTAGCAGCTATTTTAATGGTCGATTCCAATAATAAAAGAGAACATTTGTCTATATCTGAAAAAGCAAAAGCCTATAGGATTAAACAAGATGCTATAGGTCGGCGCCAAGGAGTTAGAAATGATTTGAAAGAAGATTCGATAAATGAATCAATTAATTCATCTGATTCTGAAAGAACAATAAGAAGATATATAAGACTTTCATATTTAACGGACGAAATGCTTTCATTGGTCGACGAAGGCAAAATTCCTCTTCTTGCAGGAGTAGGTCTTTCGTATTTTGATGAAGATGAACAAGATATAATGTTTAGATTTTTTATTGAAAATAAGTTTTATCCAAAAGAAGAAGAGGTAAATTATCTTAGAAACTATAAAAGTAATGCTAGTGATGAAAAAATAACGCCGGGTATGCTGCGTCATGTATTCAAAAGGGAAGAAAAAATCAAGAAAAATAATGTTGCACTTAAAGAAGAAAGCCTATATGAGTATTTTACGCCAGGAACACCAAAGGATGATATGGAAGTAGTTATTCTAAAGCTTCTTCAGATGTATAAAAATAAAGAAATTACACTAACGTAGGGGGATTTTATGGAAGTGATTTCAAATAATAATAATGAAAAAGATATTTTATATGATGAGGCTGAAATAAAAAACTTGTTGTGGAATTTGGGACGAGTGGTTCGAAATGCAAGGCTTAAAATGAAGCTTAACATTAATGAGGTTGCGTTAGCATCTAATTTAAGCCTTGCTTTGGTTCAAAAAGTCGAATCAGGTCAAAGCAATATAACTTTTTCCAATCTTTGTAAATTAGTTTATGCGTTAAATATATACCCTGATGATATTTTCCCTTTTGGCAATCCCAAACCTCGTGATCATTCTGCACAATTTAATAAATTGACACGTAATTTAGAGGATGAAGAGATAGCAGCTGTTTTTAATGTTATTCAGTCCATGGCTGATCTTGTCGAACATGTTGAATATTCTAAAGGAATTACAAAAGAAGAACTTCTTGTTGAAAAAAAGAAGCTATCTGATCTAAATAAAGAGATTGAATTAGCAGAATCTAAGTTAAAAGATGTAATAAAAGAAAAATCTAATAATAAGGATGAGGAATAATATATATGAATAATGAGCAAATAAGAGAAGAGCAAGATGTGTAAGTATGAAAAGGAGTTCCAAGATGAACCTAGAAATAAAAAAAATAGACAATTCCTATATGTGTGATATATGGGACATTATGCAAAAGTGTTACAAAAAGGACTTCTATCAGCCCTCAGACAAAGAGTTCTATTATAAGGTGCTTTCTCAAGGCTGGAGCGTAGGTGCATTTAATGAGAGAAAACTTATAGGTTTCTCTCTTTCGTGTTTTAACGACACTGTACCTCAAAGACTTTTAGACGGAAAATACGACTTTTGCCATAAAATCGGACTGGAAGTTATGAACGGTGCCGTGCTACCTGAATACCGAGGATACGGACTGGCGAGTGAAATGATAAAAAAAAATTTATGCATCGCTATACCTTGTTACGATTTTGCGTGGGTTACTGCACATAAAGATAATATTTCTTCTTGCAAAAGCATAGAAAATGCCGGATTTAAGTGTGTGCTTGAAAATATAACACTTTCATATGGTAAACATCGTAATCTGTATATGAAAGGAGAATGTTTATGAAAAATAAAAATTTCTTTAAAAAAATAAAAAGAATATCAGCCAAGAAAGCGTACCAATTAACAGAGCCTCATATATGCGACAATGTTTGGAATAAAATTAACGATTCTATATCATGTGGAAGAATTTGCGCTCACATTAATGGAAGTGAAGGAAAGGTACCGCTTCATCTTATTAAAGAACTTATTGAATTAGGGTACTCTATCGAAGTAAGTGAATTCTGTTTTGATATAGCCCCTACTTTATCAATATACTTCAACAAGGAAGCTAAAGGGGAACTTTTAATAAAAAAGGGAGATTCTTTTGAGTCAAAAAAAGTACCCTTGTCATATGAAGATTACGAGAATCTTGGTAAAAGAAAATAAAAATGAAAGAAAAGGAGGGTTTTACAATGGTTGTTTTCGGAACACTAAAAACAGAAGATAGCGGAAAAATCTTATTTCAAGGAAGCAAAAAAGAATGTAATGATTATGCAAGCACATTAGACCTTAACTCCTTTTATAGTCTGAATATAGATACTGATGAGGGAGTTATAGAAGAGAGAATTGTATCATCTGGAGATAAGTTTTTCCGTGTCAAGGATTACATGGAGAAGAACCCAGAACTCGAAGTCCGTCTTGATGCAAAAGATAGCATGGACGATTGTGACCCATTGATAAATCCATTCTGGAAAGGACAATTAAAAGACATTCCCGAAGAATGGCATGATAAATTTGTTCTTTCAGAGGGATGGATGATGGAAGCACAGGTAAACGCATTAAGTGTGTATGCTCCTGATATGTTGAACGCATGGCTCGAAGAGACACAGGCAGAAGCTCCACAAATCCGCAGACATAGAGGAAGGTGAGGAATAGCAAATGACAGGAAAAGAAGTGATAGAAAAGGTCGAAGCGTACAAGGCAAAGACAATTGAAAATGCTTTGAATAAGGCAAAAGAAGAATACCAGGATGCAAAGGGTTCTTACAATGACACAGGATATGATCGTTATTACAACAAAATGAACAGACTTGAAAAAACCATTGAAGAACTTGAAGCATACATCGAAAAAGACAGGGTGAATGAAAGGCTTTTAGACTTAAAATCTGAACTTGAATGTGAAAAGGCATTAAACAGAAAGAAAATACAAGAGATAAAGAAGGATTTGATGAATAAATTGTTTTATCTTCTCAAAGTTATTCCTGAATGTACAGAAGCACGAAGTCTTGAAGAATACATCAAGAATTTGGATGACTGAAGATTGAACGCATGTGGTGAGGCACTTCTTATGAAAGGAGAAATAGTACTTTGGGTAGATATTTATATGACGGAAAGGAATTTAGCTCTACAAAAGCACTTTCAAAGTATTGCGGAGTAAAAGAAACAACAATACGAGCACGACTTCGTCGTGGTATGTCAGTTGATGAGGCATGCTTATTGACTGATCATCGATGTCGCTACATTGAGGAAAAACCACTTGTATCTATCATACGTGAACAGGGACAAGATCCTGATCTTGTAAATAATCGTTTGAAATATGGCTATACGCTTTCTGAAGCATTAAATACACCAAAAAAAACAACTCGACAAGGGAAACCCATCATTGTATATGGAATACTATATCAATCTATTTCAGATGCAATTCGTGCTTTAGAATTAGATGATAAAGAGAGTATTGTACGTGGACGATTAAATAGAGGCTATAAGCCTAATGATGCATTTAGTTTTTAAAATAAAAAATATTTATATAAGTAAGGTACTTAAGAATAGTTCTGAAAGGAGATTATAATGAACCGAACTTGTAAAGGATGTTTTGCTGCAGAGACTGATTCTCATCCAAGATGTGGCAAAGCTCACGGCTGTAGTCTTGGATATAAGAATGATGGTGAAGGGCATCCACTGGAAGAATGTCCTAAGCCTAAGAGCTGGAGACAGCTGAATAAAATGGATAAAAGGTAAATATAGATGAAGATGCTGAAAAAATGAACAGACTTGAAGAATACATCAAGAATTTGGATGACTGAAGAGCCAAAATTGATAATCAATAAGGAGATTTTTATGGACGAAAAAGAGTTTAGGAAAACTGTAAAAATCAAAAGTGCTATAGCTATTACTATATTTGTGATACTTTGTATAGCAGCAATTTTTGTATTAGTAACTGGCTTTGATATACCACCTAAAACACAAACAAATAAAGACATTACCATATATACCGCAAATGGAAAAAAGATAGCTGAATACAAAGGTGCTACAAACGTTACTACTGATAGTCGTGGTGGTTACATTGATTTTATTTGCGATGGCAAGAATTATAAATATATTAACTGTTTTATCGAAGTTAAAGAAAACTTACGATAATCAAAGAAGACTAATTGCAAGCAATTTGGCAAATATAAGAATGGAGAATAAATATGAGCGAAGCAAATAAAACAAGATGAGAAGCATTGCGTGCATTTAATTATAAAAATCGAGACAAGAGGATGGTAAATAAAATGCTAATTTTACCAATAAAAAAGAAGTGGTACAATATGATTCTTTCAGGCAAGAAAAAGGAAGAGTATAGAGAAATAAAGCCATATTATCGGAGTAGATTGTATCACGAAGGTTTCCTCGATCAATATGGACTGCCTACACAATGGCAAAGCAAGGTATTATTTCGTAATGGATATTCCAAAAGTTCGCCATCATTTGAAGCACTATGTTCTCTTGATATAAAAACCGGCAGGGAAGAATGGGGAGCAGAACCAAATAAGGAATACTACGTACTTAAAATAATGGAGGTATTGAAAAAATGAAAACAATTACAATTCCTATAGAAGATATTATTTTTATTATATTGGTCGCAATATTATCTTGTATAGCTGTATTTAAATTTTTTAAATTTTTAAAGGAAATAGTTACAAATAAATCTAACACTAAAAATGAGACTAATAATAACAATATAAATAAAAAGATGTCATGCAAAGAGGCATATCAATTAACAGAGCCTCGCTTGTGCAACAATGTCTGGAAAGAAATAAAAAACGCTATAGAAAGTGGACAAATTTTTGCATTTGTATCGGGCGATAAAGGTAAGGTTCCTTCTTGGCTTATCGAGGAACTTATTGACCTGGGCTACTCTATTGAGGTGCGTGATTATGATTTTAATAAAGCACCCTCTATAACTATATATTTTAATAAAGAATCGACTGGGGAACTTCTTATGGAATTTGGAGATTTATTAAATAGCCAAATACGACCTATATCAATTGAGGAATATGAAAAATTGGGTCGGAGAAAATAATAATATGAGAAAAAGGAATAAAGAAGAAAATTTGAGTGCAAAACCAGTACAGATAAGTCTTTTTGATTATCTTGCGGAGCAAAAAAACAATGATAGAGAAGTAAATGTTGTAGGAGCTGTCAATCCCAAAGAAAGCATGAATGAAATTGATGTAAAACTTTCGTACGGAGATTTGATTCTCATTGTTTCAATGCTCAGAGATTATGTTAGGGGATTAGATAATATAAAGCAGGATGATATTCAATGGCAAGTATATTATCGGAAGAAATTTTTGACTATAGCAGATGAAATATCTGAGAAGCTTAGATATGACTATGATGAGACATTAGAAAAATGTCTCAAGAAGCGAGGAAAAAATGATACAGGAGAAGAAGCTCTGATTTTAGCATTAAAAGTATAAATCTTAGAAATAGGCGTAGAAGGTGAGGTAAGCAGTTATGAATCAAAAGGTACAAGAACGATTCCTGAAGGATGAATATATAGGAGGATAATAATGATGAATTTAAAAGATATTTAAAAAAAACATAAACATTGGATAGAAGAGGATTGCAAAGGCTGGGAAAATATGAAAGCTGACTTGCATGGTGCTGACCTGCGTGGGGCTAACTTGCTTGATGTTAACTTGCGTGGTTCTGACTTGCGTTGGGCTATCTTGCGTGATGCTAACTTGCGTTGGGCTAACTTGCATGATGCTGACTTGCGTTGGGCTAACTTGTGTGGGGCTAACTTGCATGATGCTGACTTGTATGGTGCTGACTTGTATGGTGCTGACTTGCGTTGGGCTAACTTGCGTGGTGCTGACTTGCGTGATGCTAACTTGAATGATGCTTACTTGTATGGTGCTGACTTGTATGGTGCTGACTTGCGTGGTGCTAACTTGTATGGTGCTGACTTGCGTGGGGCTAAAAATTTAATATATCCATTAAGTTGCCCTGAAATCGGTTCATTTATAGGATTTAAAAAAGCACACGACGGAATTGTAACATTAAAAATAACAGAGGATGCGAAGCGAAGTTCGGCAACTACGAGAAAATGTAGATGTAATAAAGCAGAAGTTATCCAAATAGAAGGGTTTGATGGAAAACAATTAACACAAACTTGTTCTGCGTATGATAAATCTTTTATTTATAGAGTTGGAGATGTTGTTGAAGTTGATGATTTTTGTGAAGATAGATGGGATGAGTGTAGTACAGGAATACACTTTTTTATTACGAAAGAAGAGGCGGTGAATTTTTAATGACGCACTGTGTGAGGATGCTAACATAGCTCTTGAATCAGTGCCAATTTACTACAGATATATAAGGAGAAAATCATATGAGAGACGATAATTTAATCATTGATTGCTTCGCCGGAGGTGGCGGAGCTTCAGTTGGTATAGAGCTAGCGCTTGGTCGTCAAGTGGATATCGCAATTAATCACGATCCACAGGCTATACTAATGCATAAAATGAATCATCCCAATACACTTCACTTAACTGAGGATATTTTCAAAGTTAACCTAAAAAAATATGTTCAAGGTAAAAAGGTTGCTCTTATGTGGGCAAGTCCAGATTGCACAAGTCACAGCAAAGCTAAAGGCGGACAACCGAGAAACTCAGGTCTTCGCATTCTTCCCTGGGCAGTATTCAAGCATACGAAGACGATCATGCCGGATGTGGTGATCATGGAGAATGTGGAAGAAATACAACAGTGGGGTCCGCTCGATGAGGCAGGAAGACCGATCAAGGAACGGATGGGAGAAGACTATGACAAATTTATATCTGCGATGAAAAATCTCGGATACGACTTTGATAGCAGAGAACTTGTGGCCGCAGACTACGGAGCACCGACCACAAGGAAAAGGTGGTATGCGATCTTCAGGAAAGACGGCAGAGCAATACGATGGCCAGAGCCTACGCACAACAAAAACGGCACTGATGGAAAGAAGAAGTGGGTCGAATGCGGAGACTACATCGACTGGAGCGACATAGGCAATTCGATATTCACGAGAAAAAGACCGCTCGCAGAAGCCACGAAGAAAAGAATCGCAAATGGAATCCGAAAGTACATCATCGAGAATCCTACACCATACATCGTGAAGGACGGAGACAGGATCCTCATGGCATACCTGGACAAGGCATACGGAGGAAACTACAAAGGCTGCGGAAGTGACCTGCGGAATCCCTGCAGCACAATCACAACAGTAGACCACAACAGACTCGTGACAGCCTTCCTCATCCAGTACCACGGAGAGCAAAAAGAAGGAGACAGTCGAGGGCAGAACATGACCAAACCGCTCAAAACGATAGACACGAGCAATAGATACGGTCTAGTCACCGCCTTCATAACGAAGTTCTACAAGACCGGGATCGGCCAGGGATGCGATGAACCGCTCCACACGATAACCACATCGCCCGGACACTTCGGGCTAATCAGCGCATTTCTGATCAAATACTACGGAACAGGATGCGGACAGCAGCTGAACGAGCCTCTGGCAACCATAACCACGAAGGATCGCTTCGGACTGGTGAATGTCCTGATCAGCATCGAAGGAGAGCAGTACATCATAGCCGACATCTTTCTCCGAATGCTAAAGCCAGAAGAACTGAAGGTGATGCAAGGGTTTCCTAAGGACTACATCATCGACAGAGACTACCACTGGAAGAAGTATCCGACAGGAGAGCAGGTCAAAAGAATCGGAAACTCGGTAGTGCCTATTATGGCTGAAGAACTTGTAATGGAGAATTGTTACTATCTGCAGGAGGGAAAAAGATGTCCTAATCCAATTATGTATACAGAAAATGATGGACAAGCTGCATTTAAGTATGCATAGATGTTTTGTGGTTCGAATAAACAGCACTTTACTATAGATATAAGGGGAAAATCATATGGAATTTAGTTTAGACACAGCATTAACGTTATTTATTGCTATCTTGGCGATCATAATTGGTATTCGGCTATTTTGCGACGCAAATCCTAAACTATTTCGTTTTTCGAATATTACCACTATTACATTGACAATCTTAATGGTTGCCATAATAGGAATAGGGTTTGTTGTTTTCGAACACGGAAAACCAAATATTAACGAAAAAGAAGAAACTTACAAAACAATTGCCCGTACTGAACAATATCACGACGCAGCTATTTTTTTAAAACATTTTGAAGACCCAGATGATAACGATGGAATTACTTATTCCGATAGGAAAAAAACTATTGAAGTAAAAATAAGTAGAATGCCTAAAGCTTATGATTTAAACAGTGATGTGGATTATGTCGCAAGGTTAAAATGTTACTTCGGACCATTTTATACTTCACGAGACTGCTATGTTTATGGAAATAAAACGCAACAAGGAAACACATAAGGAGAAATAATATGGAATATACAATAAAAACAGACAAAGAATTACCTTTTTGGATTGGAGATAAATTCTATAAGGTTGGGCGTCCATTTACTAATGCTGAAGTTCGATTTAATGCAACTTGTCCTTGTTGTCAAAACAAGAGAACCATTAAGGCAAAAGGAGTAAATGGTACAGAGTATGAAGTTGATTGTCCGGTTTGCGTAGATAATAAAAAAACCTATTATTTCCAGTCTGCAATGGATTCTATTAGTGTTACAAATTGGGAAGTTCATGAATATATAGTACATGAAGCTGCACTTCAGAACGAAGCAGTAGTTTCTTCTATTAAAAAAGATTTTGCAATTTCTATCGTCTTGATGGCTTTTCACAAGTATGGCAGGTGCAAAGGGGATTACATTAAAGAACAAATCCCAATATACAAAACAAATTATATTGACGCAAATCTTGACGATTTGGCATCCGAGGTAGAAAAGATTTTTGAATATCGCAGAGTTTCAGAGTATATGTTTCGGAATAAAAAAGATGCCAAGAAATTCTTACAACTCGTTAAGGATTACGATAGAAAAAGGCTCGAAGAGTTTAACCATAAGTTTAATACTACACATGAATATCCGTATTAAAGGAGATAAGTAAAATGAAGGTACCAAAACAAATCCATGAAAAACTGGAAAGAAGAGCTGAATTAGCAATCGAAATAATGGTTTTAACTACAGACATAGATAATTGGTTAGAAAAAAACAACATTGATGTTAGTGATGAATACAAAACTTCAAGTTGCTTAATATATCTGGAACCCCAGAATGTTGTTGATGAAATCGAAGAAAGAATTAAAAAGGCACATAAATAATATTAGCGTAAAGAAGGTTTTAATTATGAATATAAGTGATTTATATAATGACGATTTTTATGAAGATAAAATATATATAATAGACAAAATAGCCACTTTTATAAAAGAAGATGGCTTCGATATAAGTTCTTTTTCGTTTTTTTCGGCAGAAGATTGTATATGGGAATTTGTTTCAGACAATGATATGAATAAAGGATTTCTTTTATTTTATGACCCGCAAGTTGTAAATGAACCCATACCTCAGTACCAATTATATTCTGGATGTGTATATTTTACTTTTGATGCAAGAAATATTACAGAAGCATATATACAACATAATAAAAGTATATCTGATGAGGATTATAAACTATTATCAAAAACTTATGGTAATACTGAAAACCAATTTAAAAGTCGTGCAAAAGAAATAGCTTCAAAATATGGTTTCAAAGTAGCTTGTGATGTTTATAATTGCACTAATTATTGGTTACATTCTTAATATAGTTCATTCATGTAATAAAAATAATAATTAAAGGAGATAATAATGGAAAAATATTACAACTCATTTGATAGGTTCTTCGTAGCTGACGAGTTTGAGGCTGAATTTACCGATATTACCGGCAAAAAGTGTAGTGGAATAGTAGTTGGAGCGTCTATATTTATTGCGACTATTGGTGTAAAACAAGATACAAGAGAACCAATATATCCCGTCAATAAATTAGAGGGCAAGTTCATAGAAAACTCGCAGTATGCAAATATGTATTATGCTACTGTAAACGCCGATACAGGTGTACTTCTCATCCCAAATATAAAAGCAATTACGCAATTCAAATCAAAAACAGGGCTTGATATTGCTGGGAAAATTGTTGATTACACAATAGATATAAGACAGGCTACAAATAAATATAATGCAGAAGCACAATGCGTTAGCGAATCTTGCTTTATAAAATTTATTAAAGAGCATTTTGATAAATTCAATAATTCTAATAATTTTTCAGCTCAAAGCACAGCATACAGTTATCACAAAGTAGAAAAGGAATAAAGAATAAAGATATAAGAGTTTTTGAAAAAGACTTATCAGAAAAAAGTTGGAGGTGAAAGTATGGAAGTTAATTTATTTTGTTATTTATTAGGAGCAGTTGTTTTATTTGTAACTTCAATTACATTGGGGCATTTACGATTTCTTGAATACAAAAATTACAAAGCAAAGTGTGTACTTTCAAGAATTTTCTTTGTGTTAGCTGGTTTACTTGCTTTTTTTCCTGTGGTTATTTTTAAGTTCGCAAAGCCAGATGTTACAGAGCAGGAATACGTTTACGATACGGTAGCTCAATCAACCGATATCGGTTCTATAACTTATAAAAATGATGATGGAGAAGTAATAGAAAAAGATATTGATCTGCTTCCTAAAGTATATGATGACAATGGTAAGAACAACTATGTGGCATCAATAAGATGTTATACTGGACCGTTCTATGTTGTGAGGGATTGTTATGTGTACACAGATAAGGATGAGACATAAAAAGTGGTCTAATAGTAGTAGAAAATGGGAAAAAGATAAGACAAATAGGAGTGAAAATAATGAATACTAAGTTAATGTTTTCAAGTAATAGTGACGAATACGCAACACCTCAAGAACTTTTTGATGAATTAAATAGTGAATTCAAATTTGATTTAGATCCTTGTGCAACAGATGAAAATCATAAATGTAATAAGTATTATACTATGCATCAAGATGGTCTTACACAAAAATGGGGGGGGGTGTAGAGTATTTTGCAATCCGCCTTACAGCCAAATTGGTAAATGGGTGGAAAAAGCTTTTTACTCGACAAAAGAAGAAAATACTTTAGTAGTAATGCTAATTCCAAGCAGAACGGATACAAGATATTTTCATGATTTTATTTATCAGCGAGCAGAAATTAGGTTTGTAAAGGGAAGAATAAAATTTGGAGAGTCAAAAAATGCAGCTCCTTTTCCAAGCATGATTGTAATATTTAGGGGTGCTAAATGCAACAATTAAAAGGCTTATTATAGTTTTACGATTGTAAATATGAGTGCAGGATTAAGGGTTATACATAGATGAGACACAAGTAATTAAAGTAGACACAAGTTAGTATGGAAATGAATACACATTAGAAAGGAATTAATATGAATATAGATTCTAGCGATGGTGAAGGAGATGATGTTATATGAAGAAGCATAAAAAGAAAATAAAAGCTTGTACTTATTGTCCGCCGAGTAATAAGCCCTTACGAAAAAAAGAAGAGGCAAAAATATTGAATCAAATAAGAAGAATGCAAGCTAACGAAGCATATTATAGAAGAATGTATGATATTTTTGGATTTTGATCTATAAAAATTTGTTAACTACATGGAAGACCTTAAAGGAGCTAATTATGAATGGAATGAATGATAAACACCTGGACGTAATGGAAACTGTCTATGAAAAAAATAACGCATCTTTTGTCGATGCACTAGTCTATTGTTTTCAAAACGGCAAAAAAAAGACATTACCACCGCAGACACTAGATCAGGAGAAGGAATTAGTAAAGAAATATGGCACTATTTTGAGTATTTTGCCAATTCAATTAACAGATTTGGAGAAGAAGAACTTAGATAAACGGAGTATTTAGGTTTATGATTTTATTATTCATAAAACCATATAATTAGGAGAGGTACATATATGAATAAAAACGATATAATTAGAGATACTATTGAAATAGATAAAACTAGAAAGAATTTCTTTTATTCTTATGACATGATATTTGATTTGGATATTAGTTGTCATGCTAAATGTCTATATATGTATTTATGCCGATGTGCTGATTCTGATAATATTTGTTTTCCATCTTATAAAAAAATCGCAGAAAAATGCGGAATCTCGTCAGCAACTGTTAAAAGAGCAATCAAAGAGTTAATGATTGCCGGTCTGATCCTTAAATATTCTAGTTTAGAGGGAAAGGGTAGTAATAGGTATGTTATCTATTCTGAACCTAATGACAGTATTATGATAAAAAATGTTGAGTTAGGTAATATTAAAGATACAGATCTTCCAAAAGACACTCCTGAGTCTCTTGAAATTGAGAAAAACGATAATGATGATATTGCTCAAAAAAATGAACAAACCACAACATCTAGTGTAGTCACACAGACCACCCAAAATATAGGGGGTGGTCACACAGAGCACCCCTCTACAGATAAAAACACACAAACCACAACATCTAGTGTAGTCACACAGACCACCCAAGATATAGGGGTGGTCACACAGACCCGGGTTCACACAGACCCCCCTGGGGTGGTCACACAGACCCCCGAAGGAATATTAAATATTAAGGAATATATATTTAATTATTATAAAAATAATAGGGAAGAACCCGATGAAGATTTTTTTGAATTAATTGAAAATGTTTTTAAAGTGTTCCAGGAGCTTTTGGATATATCAGAACTTATGTCGTACAAAGAAATCTATAGAATTAACCAAAATATTTATTCTAAGGATACTGTTATGAATTTGTTAGCATCATTGGATAAATCAAATTTTATTCAGGTAATAGATTATTTATCCAATTGTGAAGTTGTTTCTGATAATCTTATAAAGATAGCATTGTTAAATTCGCATAAGTATATCAATAAAAAAACAATAACAAATAAAACAAAAAATAGTAATTCTAATTCTTTTAAAAATTTTGAAGAAAGACACTATTCTAATGATTTTTTTAAAATTTTTGAAACTATAAACACATCGTAGAATACATAAAGGTTGTATATATAAATTTAGAAATTAAGGAGTATCACATGAATAGATATACACAATATGACAGAAAAAGGGCGTTAGATGTGTCATTTATTGATATTTGTCAATATTTTGGATTTAGAGTAACTCGTATAGGTCATTATTATTCTTTGAAAGAAATGGATTCTATAAGAATTTATAATGATAAAACCTTTTATAGATTCTCCGGAAAGAGCAATAAAGGAGCTACTGGTGGAACTGTTATAGATTTTATGCTTGAGTATTGCGGATATGATGATGTTCCGTCCTGCATAGAATTTCTTTTAGAATTTCAGAATCTTTATTTTGAGAGAAAAGAAATTCAAACTATAAATACAACTAATAAAACTTCGGACACCGTGTCCGAAGTTAGTGGTATTGAGCTTCCAGAAAAAAACAATGACTATAAAAGAGCCTTTGCTTATTTGATAAAGACGAGAGGTATATCACAGGATGTTGTTCAATATTTTGTTGATAACAAACTTTTGTATGAAGACATAGAGCATCATAATCTTGTATTTTTAGGATATGATAAAGATAAAAAACTAAAATATGCTACAAAGCATGGAACTAATTCTTATCATGATAAAGCATATAGAGGTGATGTTGAAGGCTCTGATAAAGATCACTATGGTGTAAGTCTTCATAATTCAGAAAATGGAGTAGTCCATATATTTGAATCTGTTATTGATATGATGAGTTATATAACTATGTGGAATGAAATTCTAGACTATGATTATATAAAAGATTTTAATGGTCTTGCTATGGGCGGAACAAATTGTTATGGTGCGATAGATACTTATATAAATGAATATAACATTTCTACTTTATATTTACATCTAGATATGGATGATGCAGGTCTAAAAGCATCAGACGATATTTATAATAGATATAAGAATAATTGTTATAGAATGCATATTGATAACGTATTGGAACCTCTAACAAAGGAGGTTAAAGATTATAACGATCTTCTGTTAAAATTAAGGGAAGATAATTCCCTGGATTATTTTGATTGTTTTATTTATTCAAATGACATCAAACAAGTATATTCTGAAGAGCAAGTATAGAGTAATAAAGCAAGATAGTCGTTTTTCTTTTTTTATATGGTATAATAATTATTAAAAATAGAGCTGTTAATTATGAATAATATGGTTTTATAACTTCGGACACGGTGTCCGAAGTTATAATTTAATAAAAAGGAGGTTTATATGGTTAAAGGTAAAACATACGAAATATATTATAAAAACAATTTAGCGTTTTCAATAAATAGTGGTGGAAAAGTAGTTATAAATAATAATAATATCTTACCAATGGATATTTACGTGGAAGAGAGCGATGATATTGATGATAGAGCAAACAATATTGTTAATTTCAACTGTTGGTGCAGTGAGAGAATAATACCTTTAGATCGTAAATATGCGAAAGAAATCTTGGCATTTTATGAATATGATAATACTCCGGCACTAAGCGAAAGAGCTAATATTGGCTTAACAACACGTTGTGTATCCCTTAATGATTGTTTTTGGGTCAAGGATAAAGATGAAACATTGAAATGGGAAGATGTAAATTTGTTTACTAATAGCCTTGATAATGCTGTATTTGAGTTACCACTTACAGGAAAAGGGTTAACAATTAACAGAGAAAGTATTTCTCCGGACATTAATACAGATGGCAAGGCAGCTAAAGCATGGAAGAGACAGGGTAATGATTTTTACTTATTAAAGGCTGATGGTGGTAATGATGGTGTCACCAAAGAAACAGAAGCTTCAGATATTTTACATAAAATATTCGGAGATTATGTTGTTAAATATGAAAAAGATGTATTTAATGATACAGAGGTTTCTGTATGTAAATGTTTTACAAATGAAACCTTTAATATGGTAAAAGCTGACTATTATTCTATTTATTTAATGAATAAAGATGATTCATTCTCTTATTATTTAGATCTGTTATATCGAGAAAGTCTGGAGTGCATGGTTGTTGGTGATTATCTTGTTGGTAACATTGATAGACACCCAAGGAATTGGGGTGTAATATATAACTATAATGGTGTTGATTTAGGAGCGTTGAAGTTATCTCCGATATATGATTTTGATCATGCTTTCGAAGGAACAGGTAATGAGATATGTCAACCTTATCATTATTTGGGTAGACATATTTCTTCAGAGAAAGCTTGTTTGGAAGTATTGGAAAAAGATCAGTATTTATTGGATAGGATAGTAGAGCTTGATTTATCTGCTTATAACTATGGAGAATACGTTAATAATAGAATTGAAAGAATTAAAGATTTAATTGAACCTATATATTATTCTCCTAAAATATAATTATAGTATTTGTGTAGAACCAGCATTATAACTTCGGACACGGTGTCCGAAGTTAAACATATTTATTATGAGGTAGTAATATGTCAAATTATTTTTTAATGAATAAAGACAATATAATATTAGAATTTTCGATTGAGGATTCTACATATGGTGAAAATATTAAAGAAGTTAATAGTTTTTCCAATCTAAGACCTATTGGTTTCACCAATATTAATAATTGGATACTTGATCGAAACTATGCAAAGCATAAAAAACATTTCAAAAAATGGTTAAAAGAATGGGGTATAGATACATCTAAAGGGTTTGTTGAAATAACTCATTGTCTTGGAATAAATGATTGTTTATGGACTAAGAGTGTCGATTCTGAATTGTCTTGGAATAGTGTAAATATGTATAAAAACCAATTTACTGATGTTGCTCAAAAGACTGCATTTGAAACAGGCTTACATGGGCTTAAATTATCGTCCACATATTTTTCAAGTCCTGAGTTTACAGCAGAGGGTTCTGTTCCTAAATTTTGGAAGAAAGAAGATGATGAAATATTCTTGTATAAATCTCAATTATCTGGAGCTGCTAATTATGGTTTGGAAGCGAATTCAGAATTTATTTCTTCTTTTATTTTACAACAGATATTTGAATCACAATCAGTTTTTTATGATATTACAAAAGTAAAAAATAGATTGTGTTCAAAATGTAAGCTATTTACAGATGAACAATTTGGTTATATTCCTTTTTATAAATGCTTTGATTATTTCGATATTGATAATGATTTCTATGATAATCATTTTAATACGAAAGACATTATTGATATATCAAAAGATATTGGATATGAAGATGACATAAGAAAAATGTTCTTTATGGATTCTTTGATTTTTAACCAGGATAGACATTTGGGTAATTTTGGCTTTTTGTTTAATAATGATACCTTTGAAATTATAGATTTTGCACCATCTTTTGATTATAATATATCAATGCTTTGTAATGCTCTTGACTCGGATATATGTACATACAGTTCTTTTAAAGAATATGAATATGAATATATGTTAGGTCATAAGCTTGGTGGAACTTTCTCAAATATTGGGAAAGAAGTTATTACTAATACATTAAATCTAATGATTCCAGATGTATTATACATTCCTAAATCTAATGTGGATTCTTTTAATCTTTCTGAAAAAAGAATAGGATATATAATTAGTATTTTAGAAAATAATATAAAAGTAATCACCGGAAGAGATATAAAATTTAAATATGATTATGCTGATTATCTTAATATTAATTTAGATACTGTAAATTATAATTCAGTGAAAAAATCTAATAATAAATATTAGTCTATAAAATAGGTTTTTGAAAATTTATTAATTGTTATTTATAACTTCGGACACGGTGTCCGAAGTTAGATAAAGCAGCTAAAAACTTAAATTAAAGACGAGGAATAAATATGTATGATATTTTGTTAGATAAGGAAAAATATATAAATGCTATATATAATAATAAAGACTATTTTGAAAGCTATGTCACACGAAGTATATACAATTCTAATGCAATTGAGGGTAGTACATTGTCGTATTATGACACATATCAAATAGTTTTTGATACTTCGTCGAATGTTCCGCTTAAAAATATTAAGCCAAGAGAATTATATGAAGCCATTAATCTTAAATATGCAATAAACTATATGTTTGTAAACATAGAAAAGGATGTAGATTCGTCTTATATTTGTGATCTTGGAATATTGGTAAACAAAAATATTAATGAAGCATCTGGATATAGAACATCTCAAGTCTTTATAAAAGGAGCAGAACATATTCCACCAAACGCTTCTGATGTTCCAAGATTAATAAATGAATTATTATATACTTCATTTAAGGGTAATGATTTTTTCACTAATCTTGCTGAGTTTCATATTAGATATGAAAGAATACATCCATTTGTGGATGGAAATGGAAGAACAGGTCGGATTTTGTTAAATAAATTTGCTTTAGATAATAATTTTCCAATGTTTGTTATTCCATTAGAAGATCGAGCTGAATATATGAATTATTTGGCTGATTATAATATTGAGGGTTTGGCATCTTTATTTGATAAATTAATCGGTATTGAGCTTAATAAGATGGAAGAATATAATATAAAAATTGATAATATATTGTTTGATTCTAATAATAAAAATAAATCTATATAAATAATAGTATAAGCATATATATTGTGACTTCGGACTAATTGTCCGAAGTTTTTTTATGCGTTTTAACTTCGGACACCGTGACCGAAGTTAAATAGGTCTAACTTCGGCCATGCTGTCCGAAGTTATAGGGGTTTTAGGGGCTTCCCCTAACAAGTGCATTTTGTATATACAAAATGCGTATCTTGCCAATGTCAATTTATTGGCATTGGCATAACTGCCAACCCCAAATTAACTTCGGTCACGGTGACCGAAGTTAAAAAATCAGTAAAAATTTTTTATAATAGAAAAAATTAGATTATTTCATATTATAAATTGATTTTTTATAAACATAATTTGATATGCTTTAAATATCTTAAAGGTCTTATTTATATATCTTTTCTGATTTGTATTAGATAAGATTTTTAAGAACATTTTTTTCTTGCTTAAGTAAAATCGTTGTTTTAGAATTATTAGTTCTTATTACTTTCCCCTTATCTAAAGCAGCGATTTTACATTTTGTTTAACTTCGGCCACGGTGTCCGAAGTTAAGAAAGGTATAATATGAAAGATGACATTATTATTTTAAGAATCGAAGAAACGAATAAAAAAGAAATAATGAGTTATTGTAAAAAACATGGGATATCTTTGTCGGAGCTTTTAAGAGAAGCTGCGTGTGAAAAAACAAATAAACTAACAAAAGAACAATATTCATTAGATAAGCAGCTTAAGGGAGAAATAAATAGGATTGGAAATAATATTAACCAGATTGCAAAAAATTATAATAGTAATAGATATTTACTTGATAGTGAAAAAGAAAGATTGTTTCAGTATTTAGATAAGCTTGAAGCATTAATTAATGAACATAATGAATTTGATAGAAAGAAGTTTTATGAAATGCTCAATAAATAATATACAATCAACTTCGGACATGATGTCCGAAGTTAAACAACGCTAACTTCGGTCACGGTGTCCGAAGTTAAAAATAGAGGTATAATATGGCAATAACAAAAATCATAGGTTCAATACATAAAACAGATAAATCAACATATCGTGCTTTAAAGAATACTATTAATTATATATGCAATCCTGAAAAGACAGAAAACGGTAAATATGTTGGAACACAATTATGTGATGTAAATAATGTATTAAGTGATTTTATAGAAACATATAAAATATTTGGAAAAGAACCCAAAAAGAAATCAGATAGATTGGCATATCATATGTGTATTTCATGGAAGCCCGATGAAGAGAATATATCTTTAGATAAAGCATATAATGTTCTTGGTGATTTTTGTAAAAAATATATACCAGAACATGAAGCTGTATACTCTGTACATAAAGATCAAGAACATATACATGGCCATATATGTTTTAATGCTGTTAACTGTCAAGATGGACTTAAATATAGATACAATAAAAATGATTGGGAAAAAAGTATTCAGCCGATCGTTGATGAGATTTGTGAAAAATATAATCTTAGTAGACTTGAGGATGATACAGGTTTAACTTTAGAACAATATGATGATTTGAGAAATAAAAGATTTAAGAAAAAAACAAAGAGTTCTAATAATAAGTATTATAATGAGAAAAATGAAAGATATACATTGAGTGATTATCTTCGTGATGATATAGATTATTTTATCAATATATCAGAATCATATGATGAATTTATAAATAATCTTAAAAATGCTGGATATCAAGTTAAAATTGGTAAATCAAAAAAATATGGAACGTATACAGCTATTAAGTATGAAGGGATGGAACGTTTTAAGAGGACATACTCATTAGGAAAAAATTATACAGATAATATGATTAAAAATCGTATTGATTTAAATAAAAAAAATAATTCTTTAGATAAAGAAGAAATTAGATATTTTGTTCCTAAAAAATTCTATAGAGTTAGAATCCATTATGACTTTAGTAATCCTATTATTAGAAATAGATATTATAGAATACATAAAGCAGGTGTAGGGAGTGTTAATTCTAGGAGGCCTAATTATAATCAAATCAAAAAAGCAATTGAAAATATTGATAAGCTGCAATATCAATTAGAAATATTAGAAAAAGGATGTGATATTAATACTATAAAAAAATCATTGCATGTAGTTAAAAGCAATATCAATTCCATTGAGAAAGAAATATTACAAAAAAAGCAATCTATAAGAAATGTTAATCAGATGATTAAAACTTATAACAAGTATGAAGAATTAATAAAGATTAATGAAAAAGAGTCTTGTTTAGATGAAATTAAAAGAATAGAAAGAATTATAGATTCATATTCTTATGGGGTTGAAGAATTATACGCAATTAAAAATGAATATAAAAAGGATTTATCTAGTATCAAAAAAGAGTATAAGAAAGAACAAGAAAAAGAAGCTGCATTAAAGGAACTTATAGATGAATTTGATAATCCACAGAATCTAGAGAAAGAAGATAAAGATATAAATCTTGAAGATATTGATAATAGTTTTGATGAATCCAAACAAAAGAAAAAAGACAAGTAGATAGACCTTTAATTCCCTCGTCATATGGCGAGGGAATTTTACTTTATAATAGGTTGATTTTTTGTTTTTTCGTATTATAAGTTATGCTTTTTATCTTTCTATTTAATAAGATTTTATTAGTAAATGATTAAACATAGGGAGGATTTTGATATGGATTATCAAGAATTTGAAAAAAATTTAGTAGAGTTAATTATGGAAATGTTACCAGAAGATTATTCTTTAAGTGTTAAAGCAGTAGAAAAGAATAATGGATTAGTTTTAAATGGTCTGATTATTAATAATAAGGAATGTAATATTTCTCCAACAATTTATCTTAATTATTATTTTGAAGAATATAAGAAGGGAAAATCTGTTGATGAGTTAGCTGGGGAAATATTAGATCAGTATAAAAAGTTTGAATTACATGAGGATTTTGATGTTTCGCAATTTGTAGATTACGAAAAATGTAAAGATAATATTTGTTTTAAATTAATTAATTTTGAGAAGAATAAGAAGCTTTTGGACGATGTTCCTTTTATTGATTGCTCGGAACTTGCTATTGTATTTTATGACCTTATTAATAGTAACTCGCTCGAAACAAGTTCAATTCTTATTAGGAATTCACATCTTAAGCATTGGGATAAATCGGTAGGCGATTTGATGAGTGTAGCATCCAAAAATACGCCAAGACTTCTTGGAACTAATATGAAAAATCTTAATGCACTTGTAAGTGAAATGTTAGAAAATAATTCGGGTATTAAAATAAATAACAATACAGATGAAGATATTTTTGCCGGTGATAGTCCTATGTATGTTTTGACTAACAAGAGCAAGTTATATGGGGCGGCTTGTATTTTACAAAAGGATATTCTTGATGATTTTTGTAATCAGCAAGATGTAAATGATTTTTATATTATTCCAAGCAGCGTACATGAAGTATTATTACTTCCTAAGAACAATGAATATGATGATAAATATCTTTCTGAAATGATAAAGGAAGTTAATTCAACTGAGTTATCAGTCGAGGACGTATTAGCTGATCGCGTATTTGTATATGATAGAGGATTATCACAGATATATTGTTTTGACGATGATGGAGAGAAAAATGTGTGTATAGAATTTGGAGATGATGATTTGATTCAAATTCCAAAAAATGATGAATTATCTATCTAAGTAAAAGGAATGGGGATATTATATATCCCCATTGTTTTAAATGGGGAATAAAAATGTATGATTATGAGAAATTCAAAAAAATAGTTAAAGAAGAATTATATAATATACTACATGATTTTGATGTTGATGCAATCATTAAGTATAAGTCAGATAATTACAATAATGCTTATAATCTTTATATAATTAATCAGAAATCAGACAACTTAATAATTCCCGCTATTGATATAAAACCAATATATGAAAAGTATGCTAAAGGCGATTTTACAATAAATGACATTATCTCATCTTTATCAAAGAATTATTTAAAAAGAATTGAAAATAACAAAGTATATTCTTTAAGTGGATTTCTTGATAAAAAGAATGTATTAAATAATGTTAGAGCATGTGCTATTAATTATGATAATTTTGTTAATTACATTGAATCGAAAGATATTGCGTATAGCCTGTTAGAGGATGGAAATGTGGCTTTTATATATAAATATGTTATTGGTGCTGAATGTGGTATAGAATTTTGTGATAATCTTAATACAATAACTCTTGATAATAATAGATTAGATCTTTTGGGAATTACGTTAGAAGAATTAAATTTGTACGCATTTGAAAATTTGAAAGATAAATATGTCATTAACTCAACAGATGATATATTTGAAGATATTTTGTTTAAAGGAGAAATTTGTACTCGATTTGGTATCAATACAATATCAACTAATGAGGATTTATATGGAGCATCTTTAATATTTATTCAAGATATTATGGATGATTTGTGTAAACATTATAATACTAATGAATTAGGTATTATTCCAATGAGTGTACATGAGTTTACTGTATTTGACTGGAGTGAGCATAGGTTTTCTGTAATTGAGTTAAACGATGTACTTCATGCTATAAATGTTTTCTCTGAAAATAAAGATAATGTATTTATGGATAATGTTTTACGATATGATAAAAAACTTTCATCACTTAATATGTGTAAGTCGGAATCAATTTGTAAGGAATTATATGATTATAAAAAAACATTCCAAAGGCACGAAAAGGAAATAAAGCTGTTGACGATGTAAAGGAGAATTATAATGAAAAATGAGTTGTTAGAATATATAAATAGCGAAATGTATCAAAAAATGGAATTTTTTATAAAAAAATATATAGATTCCTTAATTAATGATAATAAAGTATATTTTGAAGGAGTATTTTCACCTATATATTATTTGAATCTTGTAAATGATGATGGTTCTAAAAATGTATATCCGGTGACAGATTATTCAGTAAAATCATTCTTTGATCAAGTAACTTTTTATTGTGATGATATAAACAATATGTTGTTTAATATTTTAAATGTTGATATTAAATCGCTATCTGAATCGTGGGATAATATAGTACGTCTTGATAGTAAACCCGATAAAGATATTAGTTTTGACTATTTATGTGGTAATATAATCAATTATTCTGCAGTGAAAGCTATAAAAGAGTTTATTTTTGATAAACTTGATTTTACAAAATCAAATTATACTGTAACAGATGTAAATGATTTTAATGATATTTTTAAAAAGTATATAATAGGATATATAACTTTAAAAGATGCTAGTCTTAAAAAGAATTATAATGATTTTTATCAATTATATTTTAAATTATCTAGCATTAGTTCTTATAATAATACATTTAATATTGAAAATTTCAAATCATATTACGATAAGTATAATTATTTTTGGCTTTTACCAGACTATGAGAGAGATAAAGAAGTCCTAAAAAAATATAGTTTGGAAGAAATAATCACGGATTTAGATATTAGGGATGAAATTCTTAAAAAATATGATGATGATCATATGGATATTTTTTATAAGAATAAAGATGTTGTTTGTATATAGTTTTTTAGTAATAAAACCCTGTATGGGGTTTTATTTTTATGGAAAAACATATTATAAGTAAAAAAATGATAGAAAAAAATATTATAAGTTATTTTTTATAAAATCGTCTTTATTAGAATAAGAAAAAAATAAAGGAGAGTATAAATATGAAGCTGATTTCTTCCAATGATTTTCTTTCAAGTTATAAAAAGGTACTTGAAAAATATAATGAATCTGAGAATTATGAATTATTAATAAACCAAATCGAGCAATTACAAGAAATAAATAAAGATATTTTTGAAATTGATAATTGTCTAGATATTTTAATGAAAACGAATATTGAATATGTTGATTTATTATTTAATTCATTTAACTTATCTTCTCCATGCGAAAAATGGATAGAGATTTTTATTAATCTATTTAACACTGGAAATAAAGATGTATTAGATTCATTTGATGAATTATTGAATTGTATTGTTCAACTTAAAAATAAAGGTGTTGATTATAAAGTTGTTCGTTTTATGTTATTTGATTTAAATTATTCTGTGGAACAAATGATAGCTGCTATTAATAATGACGAGCTTATTTCAGAATTAGAAAAAAAAATGAATTCAAATGTAGAATGTCAGATATCTGGTGAAGAGATTTTAGAAGAAACCCTAAAAGAGCAAGTCATTGAAGATAATTTGATTAAAGAAGCTGTTGTAGGCGATAACACTAATTCTATGGATATGGCAATTGCGTTAATTCAAAATAGCTCAAATAATGAAGTGCTAAAGGCTCTTGATCAGATGAGTCATATGATTCTTGTTATTCGAGATAGAACAACATCTGCATTTAATGAATTAAGTAGTAATAAGAGTTTTATAAATTCGATGTCTAAAGAGCTTAAAGAAACAAAAAAAACAGCTGATGAATTAAAAATCGAAAATGAACGATTAAAAAAAGAATTAGAAGCTATTAGATCAAAGCAAAAAAGCATTAATAATTTATTAAATGAGGGGAAGTAAAATGAGTAACACAAAATATATTGATTATAATATGCCTGAAATAGAGGCTGTATTAAAAAAGAATGCAGCAATGCAAAATTTAGGAAGCGATTATGTAAGTACATGTATAGATTTTTTTAAGAAATGTAAGGCATCAAAATATATGATGTCTAACGACACTTATAATTTAATGTCACAGTGTTCATTTTCACTTAATGACATAAAATTTTTTATTAATCTGAAAGTATATGAAGTCAATTCCTTTGATTATTCCTTGTTTTCTTTGTTTTATGAAATAAAGGCAAATAATATTTATAAAGGGAAAGAATTAGGCTATTTGATACAAGCTTTTTTGCAGGCAGTTAATAAGGATATTACAGCTGATATGCTTCAATCTTTTCTTGCAAATTCTCCAACTATAGCAGAACTTAACTCAAAGATAAAAGACTTTGATATTGAAGCATATAAAAGTGAGGTTGGAAATGATAAAAGTGTGGATCTTGTTGATACCAATAGTAATGATAATAATAATTCTTTATCTGAGAAAGAAATAGAACAAAATGAGCCTGATAAAGAGATTGTTACAAGAGATGAGATTAAATCGTTATTGGATAGTACTATTAAAGATTCTTTTAATAGGTTTAATGAAAGTTTTCAATCATTCCAATCGCAACAAGAAGAAAAAAATACAGTAAAGGAGTTAGAAAAGGAGAATAAGGACCTTAGAGATAAGCTTATTGATGAAAGGAATAAAGTCTTATTTTATAAAGAAACAAAAAATGATTTGTATTCAAAAAATAAAGAGCTTCGAGAAGCATTACGAGGTTTAAAAAAAGAATTAAAAGAATCTGAAAAGATTTCGGACGAATATAAACATGAAAAAAATAAGCTGGAAGTTAAAAATAAAGAATTAGAAGATAAGATTAATCAATTTGATAATATTGAATTTAATCCATCTGAAGAATCTGAAGATTTACTAGATGATATTTCTGTTAATGAAGAATATGATGAGCCTGATTTTGTAAAAGAAATAATAGGAAGTCATAATGAAATGAATTCATCTACTTTAGATTCAATAGATTTAACACAAGAAGAAACAGTTCAGGAAGATTTTAATCAAGAAGAAAAGATAGAAGAACAAAGTGTGAATGATGATTTTTCTAATAATTATCATTCAAAGATTGACGATTATATTGCAGAAAACATGTCACTTAATATAGATATGGGGGATGGTGAGTATGTAGAAATAGAAAAGGTAGAAAAAGAAGAACATTCAAGACTCGGCTTTTTCAAAAAGATAATGGATTCATTTACTTTTATGAAATTCAAAAAAATGCCGACAGATGAGCAAAAGTCTTTCTTGTTTGCGATGATAACTAAGAATGATGTATATAAAGAAAACGATAATAACAAAGCTAAAGTAATTCTTAAAATTAAAGAGCTGATGGATAAAAAGTTTGATAATGTACTGATTTATCAGGTAATTGAACAAAACTATACGATAGATATGATTGATGAATTGCTTAATTATTCGGATAAAGATATTAAAAACTTGAATGATAATCCAGATAATGGATTAGAGATATTTAACACGAATTTTGAACATTCAAGCATTGAAATATCGGATATCAATATAGATGAAGAAATTGTAAATGATGAAGAATATGATGAATAAAGGGGGTATTTGTATGAACATTATGGCGAGTAACATGAACGTCAATAGTAATTTAGGTGATTGTTTTATTGAACATGTTAAACAAAGAAATAGCATATCTGGAAAAAAACTTAGATCTTTTCTTTGTTATTTTCTTTTATGTAATAAGAATGATGAAAAAAGGAATGAAGATTATGAAGTGAGCATAGACGATTCAGAAAAAATCTGTGTAAGTATTTTAAAGTCTATTCCATCCTTAAAGAAACAAATGAAATTTTGCTTATATGAAGGAATTTTTTCAAAAGAGAATATTAAAAAAATAAAGGAGGCTTAAGATGGGAGATACAGGAATGGGCGAAGTGGCTCAGTTTTTATCAATTGGCGTACAAGGGGCTAAATTTGGATTTGATGTATCGAAAGATGCATTGCATGTTATTTGGAAATTTGTTACTTGGGCTTTTAATTTAGCCAAAGCTCAAGAACAGAAAAAAGGTGGTTGGAAATTTAAACAATCTATAATTGAACGCTCAGAAGGGGACGTTCAATTTTTTAAGATTCCAAAGAACGGTGCTGCATCAAAGAAGTTTAAAAAAGATCTCAAAAAGAATATGGTTCCATATTCAATAATGCCTTCTCTTAAGAACAGTAAGGACAAAGAACATGAATATATAATGTATTGTACATGCGATGCACCTAGGTTTAACCATTGTGCAGAAGCATTGGTTGAACATTATAAAGGGAAGGAAAACGAATGTGGCAATGTATCATTTGAAGAAATGACGGATGGAACAGGCGTGAAGGATGTGACGTTAGAAGAGTTTAATGTTGAAATGCGTAAGGTATTTGGGAGTGATTATAAAACATTTGAAGAGATTGGAGAAATAAAAAAAAATGAGGATTCCTTAGAGGTAGCTGAAAAACTAGATAAATTAGCGAATTATGCAATTTTTAAGGATAAAATCACTCAAGAAAACTCTGTTAAATTCAAGCATACCTTTTCCGAAGAGGATGTTCTTAAACAAACAGATGACTATTTTATGTTACGTCTTGATAAAGATTCTAAAATGGGAGTATGGCTTCCAAAGAATAGTGCTTGGCCAACATTTGATGGAAAGTCATTTTCTAATAAGGAACGTCTTTTTGTACTTCCGAAAGACGCAGAATTAGTAGTAGAATCTATAAATCCTGAGGATAAGCACTATCTTAAAGCATATGCAGAAGAATTTTCGAAAAAAATAAACAATAATTATTATGATGAAATGCTAACTCCTGCATCATTAGATATGTCTTTGCTTAAGAAAGAATCATCAAATGGAATAGTGTGTAGAGTGCCAGGATATTATGGCGATAATGAAGCTCATATCGAGTTGCCTAAAGATTCTTATAAGATTCTTAATAATGACAAAACAATAGTTACTAAGTTTGATCCTAATCGAAATTATGAATTAATGTTTTTGAATGGGAAAAAAGAGAAAATATCAGGCAGAGAATTACTGAAAAACTTCTCTGAAGTTAGTGATAATATAAAAAATGTTGCGAAAACAATCGAACCAAGCAAAATTGTTGGTTCATTTAATAATATAAAGAAATAAGGTTTATAGTTATGACTACTAAGAAAAAGAAGAAATCTATTATTCCAATTATATTTTTTGGAATAGTTGTAATAATACTTGCATATTATAGTGCAGGAGCTTGGTTTGAAGGAGCCAATGCTTTTAGCTGGTATGCAAATCTTACTAATAATGTAATAAAGAATCTTTGGGTTAACTATTATAATCAATATACATTCATATTTATAGGAGCATATCTTTTTATATATGGAGTCATAGTATTATATTACCTTGCTGGTCAAGGAAATTTTATGCACGGCAAAGAAATGGGAACAGCAAAATTTGCTGATCCAAAATCGATCAATAAAATCTTAAGCAACAAGGACTATGATGTAAATGCGAAGCACATTATTGTGATTTACAAAACAATATATCCATTTTATATTAAAGCATTCCTATTTATAAAAAACAAATGTATTGATTTATTTACAAGAAAGGATAAATGAGGATGGTTTTATTGCCTAAAAGAAAAAAGTGTATTGTAAACACTAAAAATAGATTAATATCTGAAAATATTCAGATGTCACTTAACACAAGAGAGACTGATAGAAACAATAATATATTGGTGATCGGCGGTTCCGGTGCAGGTAAAACATTTCGTTTTGTAAAGCCTCAATTATTGCAATTATCTACTTCGTATGTATGTACTGATCCAAAAGGTGAATTAATGCGTGACACTAATGTTTTTATGCAAAAAAATGGATATGAGGTTAAGTGCCTTAACTTGCTAAATGCAGAAGGAATGCGTAAATCTACACACTATAATCCTTTCAATTACATTAAAGATGATTCTGATGTACTTAAGCTGGTTACGACATTTATGGAAAATACTAAAGAGAAAGATGCTCAAGCTGGAGATCAGTTTTGGACGGATATGGCGGGCTTAAGGTTACAAGCATTTTTTATGTATGTACGAGACTTTGGAATAGATATTGATAATTCTGGAATTAAGCAAAAAAACATGAAAGCGGTTATGTATCTTGTAAATAAAGATAATGTTGAAGAATCAAGAAGTGGTAGAAAGCTATCTGAAGTAGATAAAATATTTAAAGAAATTGAGGAAAATGTATCGCCTAACCATTCTTGTGTTGTCGCATATAATAAATCTAATAGAGGAGCTGCAGATACTGTTAGAAGTATTATTTCAATAGTCAGTAGTAGATGTGCAAGATTAAATGTGCCTGAATTGTTAGATCTATTAAGTGACGACGAAATTGATATACAATCTATTGGAGAAAAGAAAACTTGTCTATATTGTGTAATTCCTGACAACGATAGTACTTATAACTTTTTAATAGGAATACTGTATTGTCAAATGTTTCAACAGTTATATTATAGTGCTGATTTCATTCACGGTGGTAAATTGCCAATACATGTCTCTTTCTTATTAGATGAGTTTGCAAATGTGGCATTGCCAGATGATTATTTGTCACTTTTATCTACAATGAGAAGTAGAGAGATTTCTTCTGTAATTATTGTGCAAGATATATCGCAGCTCAAGAAATTATATAAAGATGGAGAACATGAATCAATATTAGCCAATTGTGACACATGGGTATATCTTGGGGGGAATGGGCCATCTACACAAAAAGAATTGAGTGAGTTGATGGGTAAGATGACTATCGATAAAAAAACAACAGGTGAAACAATAGCCCGACAAGGTTCTTCATCGAAGAATTATGATGTGCTTGGTAGAGAATTAATGTTTCCTGATGAATTAAGAAAACTTAACGGAAAAAAATGCATTATTTTTGTGCGAGGCTATGACGTGATCTTAGACAAGAAGATTAATTCTTTAAAGCATCCGTTGTGGGAACAAATGGCTAGAGATGGTGGTGTCAATTTTGATGCACGATTGTATAGAAATCAACATAAAAAAGGAGCATTGATAGATCATGCATCATTACAGCAATATATATATTTAGATAAGTATAAAATGAAAGAATATGAAAACGAAAAGAATGTTGCAAGAGAGATAGGTGAAGCTATGCCAGATGAACCAAAGAGAAGTGTAGTTGAAATATCCTTTAACGAGCTAAAGGAATTAATACATATGGTAGATAATATACCTGAATCAGAACAATTCATGTTTGATGAAGAGATGTTGCGTCGCAATCAAGAAGAAGCTGAGAAAGAATGTCAAGAAACGTATGAAAAAATGTACGAAAATGCGACTGTAGTAGCTCAAAAAGACGCTAAAATTAAAGCAATATATGAAAATCCTCAATTAACCATTATGTATGGGCGATTAAAAACGCAAGGATTTAGTTTTGAATCTATATGTCAAATTATCGACGTTTATGAAAAAGGAAAGAAATCTGAAGAAGAGATATACGCAACATTCTCACCTGACATGGATGAAGAATTAATCAATATATTACATGATGCAATGATATAAGATTACAAAATCACTTATAATAGAAAAATCGCTTATTTTACCTATTATAAGTGATTTTTTTTGCCTTTTTTCTTCCTATTATTTGTTTGTAATTCAAAAAAACAAATAGAAAGGATAGAGAAAAATGGAAGTAATTACAGGATTAAATAATTTAAAAACATTGTTTATGGGAGCAATATCAATTATTGGAATTATTGTGCTAGCAAAAAATATATTTGATTTTGCTTCAGCGCTTCAGGAAAGAGATTCACAAGGAATGAAGACTGCAGGATTAGGCATGGCTGGTGGTGCGATAATGGCTGCAATAGGTGCGGTATTAGCGTTCCTTGGATTAGGAAGTTAATTTAATTATAAGAAAGGATAGTTATTATGCCTATTAGTTCTGGAGCAGCATCAGGTTTACTAGCTTTACTTGAAAAATTGCTGCCTAATTTACCTAACTCTATATTTCAATCAATTGCTAACAATCTTGAAGTTGGAATGGCCATATATAATCAATGTATTAAAGTGGCATATGGAATCTTGACACAAGATCCTGAATCATTTAGTTCTTCAGCATGGAGCACAATTAATACGGTAAACAGTGTGTTTGTTGGCATTGCATCTACATTGGTAGTTGTTTTCTTTTTAATCGGATTTTGTGAAGAATCAATGGATCCACGTCACGAATTAAGGATAGAAACAATTATTCGTGGAATGTGTAAGTTATTTATTGCTGAATTTTTTGTTTCAGGTTCATTAACAATTGTAAAATCATTTTTTGGACTTATTAGATATGCTACGTCGGGATTGAATATAAGTATTAGTGGTGTTTCGATATCTGAATCGGGAGTGGCGAATACACTACCAGCACCACTTTCACAGGCAATTTCACAAAATTCATACGCAAATGTACAATTAAACTCGTTGTCATTGTTATTATTTTCTTCACTATTTAGCCTGATAATAATGGCTACTGGGATAATTATAATTTATCAAGCGTTTGCCAGAATGATTAAACTTCTATCATTAATTCCATATGGAGCATTAGCCAATTCCACAATTGCAGGAAATCATATGTTAAAACAGACATCAATAGCTTTCTGGAAATATGCATTATGCACAATTCTTGAAGCGTTAACTATGATTATTGCAATAACGATTTGTTCTACATTATTTGCAAGTCCTGATGCATTGGGATTTCAATTTAGTATATCGGGAATGTCAGAAATTGAGAAATCAACATTAAATTGGATGTTAGAAAGAACTGTAATTGCAGTTACAACGTGTGGTGTGGTAAAAGGAGCAAGCACTTTAACTCAAAAAGTATTTGGACTTTAGGAAAGGAAATCAATATGCAGAGTATTCAAATATATGGGGAATTAGTAAATGAACCCAGATTTAGGTTAATTAAAGATGATGAAAAATCCAAATCATTAAATGTATTAGGTTTTGATGTATGTGTATATGACAATGATCATGATAATACTACAACGATTCATTGCTTAACATTTAATGAGTTTGCCAAAAATGTGATGAGAACATTAAAAAGGGGGAAAAATGTATTTGTTGAAGGACTTATGAAAAATAACAAATATTTTATTACAAGAGGTGTAGAAGCTGAAAAATTAGTACTTCTAATTAAGAATATTAATGTTGACGGAGATATGTTTTTGTCAAGTGATTTGAAAGCAGACTTGAGAGCAGTTAATTATCTAAGTAATAAACATATTTATATCTAAGGAGAATCGTATGTTAAGTGTAAATATTAATAATGACATTGAAAAATACAAAGAATCCGTAATAGGATCATTTGATGCGAGAGAATCATTATTTGTAATTGCAGGTTTTCTAGTTGGTGCAGGATCTGTTGCATTCTTTTATTTTGTTTGTGGATTACACATAATGATTTGTTGTTATTTATCTTTGCTTTTTGTAATACCGATCATTGTTGCAGGCTTTGGGCGAAAGGATGGAATGTCATTTTTTCAACGTATTAAAAAGATACTTTCATTAAAGAAGATTCCATATACTAATTCTAGAGATTACATTGATTTTGAAGAATTGGAAAGAATTGAAGAAACAAATAAGAAAAAGAAGAGGATAATCAATGGATTTGCTAAGAAAAAATAAGAAGGATAGTTTCAAAAAGGAAAAGTTCAAAAAGGGTAAATCAAAGTTTGGTTCTTACTATATTGCACCAGACTTTGTAAAAAGACATATAGGCGTTAGAAAAATTTATGACAATGGATTAATTGAGCATAATGATGATTGCTTTACACTTGCTTTTTCTTTCTCTTATTCGTCTAACAATATTGATGAAGTAAATGATTTTATGAATGATTTACGTATATCGGATTGTGTGGTTAGATTTATTAATGATCTAGAAAAAAAGTCACATATGATGGTTATTTCATTCAAACTCATCAATCTAAATGAGTTAAATGAAAGAATTGAAACGATAAAGAAGAATCTACTATATTCTGCACAGAAAAACAACATCACTATAAATCAAATTGAACTTAATGATTTAATAACGAAATATGTAGGTTTTTTAAAAGAAATTTTTGATATTGATGATATAGATGCATCTATGTTTTTTAAAGACATAAGTGTTTTTCTTAAATCTATATATGATAGCAAAGGTAATATGATTCTTGATAATGAAAGTTATTGGTTTAGATCAGATATAACAGATAAGTACTATTTATTTGCATCAATTAGTAATTATCCATATAAATATGATGAATTTGAAAGCATTTTATCGTCATTAGATTATATTAAGTTCAATATATCAGAAATGACTCCTATCTCTGATTATAATCTGATAAGAAACTTTAATTCATTGTATGTTGGATATAACGGATTAGTAAATAGGATAAAGCGAAATAATAAGGAACTATATGATATATATCTAGAATTTAAGAAGAAAAAAGGAAAGTTTAATGATTCACGTAAGTTTTGTTATATATCCAAGCTCTATTTGATAGAAGGGGATTCTTTGGAAGAATTAGAAGATAATTTTAATTCATTTAAGAATTTACTTAAATCTGCAGGCTTTTCAGTAGATAAGATTTTTTATAACAGTATGAATCTTATAAATGTGATTTGTGGAATATCAAATAAATCTTTTAAGGCAAATTCACTTATTAAGTCGAGTGAGGTGGGTAAATTACTGATACCATATGAAAAAAATATAGATGATATGGATATTTTGAAGAATTATTTTATGAATTAGAAAGGTTAGTATGAAGAAGAAAAAGACAGTTTTGGGAAGTCGAAAACAATTCGAAAAGCTAAAGAGGGCAGAAAGTCTTATTAATGAGCATCCTAAGTCTGCCCAGGACATTATTGAAATATTGCAACTAGCACCCAATGGATTGTTTAAGGTTGGAAAAAATAAATGGAGTAAATCTTATGAATTAGTAGATGTTAATTATACTCCGAAGACGTTTGATGAGCAATTATCATTTTTTTCGGAATGGTATAAAACAATTAATTCTTTTGATGTTCATATTAAAATTACTGTATTTAACAGAAATCGAAACATGGAATTAATTGAAAATGAGATTTTATACCAACATCACAATGATGATTTTGATTGGCTACGCGATTCATATAATGACATCATTGAAAATAAGATCTTTGAGGGGAAAAATGGTGTTGAACAGGTAAAAATCCTCACTATTTGTGTAGAAAAGGAAAATTATGAAGAAGCAAAGGCATCAATTTCAACTCTTGAAAGTAATTTTATTTCTAATTTTGTATCGCTTGGAAGCAACTTAGTTCCATTATCAACAAATGAGAGACTGAGACTTTTATATAATTTCTACCATTGTGGTGATGAAAACATATTTAATCTTGATATAAATCAAGAGATAATTAATGGTCGTAATTATAAAGATTATATAGCACCTAATTATATTGATTTTAATAATTCAGTTGATTCTTTTGAGACAGATAGATTTGTTGGTAGTTGTTATTATATTGAGCCATCAAGTTATCCTCGAAAGCTTACGGATAATCTGTTTATAAATCTTACAAATAATTCTTTTGTATCATGTTTTACAATTGATTTTGTTCCTGTATCTCAAGACATAACTTATAAAACGCTTGAAAATAAGCTATTAGGAATAGAAAACAAGATTGTTAAGCAGCAAGATAAAAGAAATAGAACTGGAAACTATTCTTCTGATATTTCTTATAAAGTAAGAAGGGAAAAAGAAGAATTAGAAGATATGTTAGATCATATGAGAGAAGATGATCAGAAGATGTTTTGGGTAGGAGTTTCATTTGTTGTTTGTGCAGAAAATGAAGAGAAGCTTAAGAATAATATAAATGTATTAAAACAAATTACAGAAAAAGAAACACTAGAAATTGCTCCATACTTTTCACAACAACGTGAGGCGCTTAATACGATTCTTCCTTATGGTGTAAGACAAGTTAATAAGCTTCGTTCGCTCTTTACATCTTCTGCAGGAGCGTTAATGCCATTTAATGTATTAGAACTTCAACAAACAGATCATCCATTTTATTATGGGATAAATCAAATTTCTAAAGAACCGATTTTTGCAAATCGCAAAAAATCTGTTAATGGAAATGGATTTGTATTCGGAGTGCCAGGCGGTGGAAAATCTTTTACTGGTTGTAAGATGGAAATTGGCTCAGTTTTTCTTAACACTGAAGATGACATTATTGTGGTAGATCCTACATTGGAATATTTTGATGTTGCAGAGGCATACAATGGACAGATTATTAATCTTTCTACAGCAACTAAGCATCACATGAATCCCCTAGTTGTTGATCTTGAACGGTTACAAGTTGATATGTCTGATGGTCAAGTACGAGAAAAATCAGAATTTATGCTTGGACTTGTTGATCAAGCAATGGAAGGTGGTATGAAGCCTGCTCATAAGACACTTGTAGATAGAGCAATAAGAATTCTTTTTGATGGAATTGCAAGCAAACCTATTTCTCAAAGAAAACAGCCTATAATGAGTGATTTTGTTGAAATATTAAAGCAACAAGAAGAAAAAGAATCACGAGACATTGTTATTGCTCTTGAATTGTTTACAGAAGGTGGACTTAACATTTTTAACCACCAATCTAATGTAAATATCAATAATAGAGTAATTGTATATGGACTTCGTGATCTTGGTGAGAATCTTACAGGTGTAGCCATGCTTGTAATGCTTGAAAATATAAGGCAAAGAATTATTGAAAATTCTCAAAAAGGTGTAGCCACATGGCTTTATATTGATGAATTCCATGTAGTATTAGGGAAAAAGTATTCAAGAGATTATCTAATTTCTTTATGGAAAAAAGTTAGAAAACTAGGTGGTCTTTGTACTGGAATAACACAGAATGTCGTTGAAGTATTAAAGGACCCAATGACATCAACACTTGTAAGTAATTCTGAATATACATGTTTCTTAAAGCAAGCTGAACCTGATGTAATAGCCCTAAAAACAGCATTCCCTAATATAAGTGATGCACAATTGAGATATGTAGCATTAGCACAACCAGGAACAGGATTAATTAGGTTTGGTAACATCGTTATTCCTTTTAATAATGTTATAGAAAAAGACAATCCTGTTTATGCAATATATAATACTAATTTACACGAAAAAATAGCAATGAAAAAAGCAAAAGGATATAAGTAGATGAGTAGTTTGCCAGAGTTAGATAAAAGAATATATGAAGAAAATATATTTGATATTGATAGAAAAGTGATTGAAACAAATGTTACTTCTGAAAAAATATCTAATAGATTTAATATATCTAATGGCTCTAATAAAGATTCTATTGAATCTAAAAATGCGAAGCTTAATAATTATATTTCAAATTATTCTAAAAGCAAGTCTGGTAAATCAAGTAATATAAAAGTTGGATTTGTTAATAACAATAATCCTTTTAATAAAAGTGTAGATCCAAACAAATTAGGGGTAGTTAATCCTAAAAATACTAATAAGGCAGGAAATAATGCCGCAAAAGCTGTAAAAAAATCTGCAGAAGGAACAAAAAAAGCTGCATCCAGTGCAAAAGATGTAGCAATGGATACTAATGTTGCGACAAAAGCAGTTGATACAGGTGCAAAAGCTGTAAATCTTCCGGCAAAAAAACTTAAAAGTTCAGCAAAACATTTACAGTTAAATAGTGATAATTTGAATGGTAATAGCAGTTTTTTGACGAACAAGTTAACGAAAAGGATTCCTTTTTTTGATAAGTTATCTTCACTTTCACAAAATCAAACTGCTCCTAAAGATGATTATGATGATGGTAGTTCACTAGTTGAAAAGCTTAAAACCATAATAATAAAATTTGCAGCTGCTTTTTTGGTTTTATTGCTCCTTTTATATTCAATTATCATTATAACTATAATAGGAGTGGTAATCATACTTGTATGTTTTACACCATTGGGGCAATATATGGGATTATTTAATTCTCCAGAAATGACATCAAATCCTAATTATATTGTTAATGTTTTAGAAGAAAAAAATGAATTATTTAATGGTGATGCTACATATTTTATGAATCAAAATGAATACAATGAGGTAATAAATGATAGTAAGAATTGTGCAAATAATTATTATGATATAGTTTCTACGTATTTATCAATTATGTGTGCAAAGATTTATTCTTCTGATTCTAATAATATAGCTGGTGCTGTAGATGAAATGCTGATAGTAGATACTGATGAAGAGAAGAAGCTTTTATCTACACTATTTGAACAATATAATTATACGAGTGTAAATGATGCAAGAAAGACAGTAACATATTTTGAAGACGAGGTACATGAAACTTCTTCAATATATGCATCAAATGTTATATTTACAAGACCATTTTCTACTTCTGGTGGAAAGGATTTGAACAAAGTATACTTATATAATCTTGATTCTGAAAGATATCTTAAAAATATATTTGGACAATACATTACAGCAGATAGTATGGAAGCCAATGATTTGAAATGTAGTATAAAAAATGCATATCAATTGGTAAAATACGCTAATGATACATATGGATATAGTAATGTATATCAAGTGAATCATATTCAAAAAGATGTAATATCTGTTGAAAAAACAAAAGAAGTTGATTACCAAATAATGACAGTATATCGTATTGATAAAAAGGAATGGATTAATCGTTATGGTTCAAATTATGATGATTTAGTTATTTATTTTATGAATATGATGGAAGATATTCCTATTGGAAGCACAGCTGGTTTTAATGGAGATGTATCTAGTTATAATATTGATCAGGCTGCGTTAAGTGATTCAGATTTTGCTTCAATGATGAATGTAGCATTACCTTGTATGGATGTTGTCACATATACATGGGGTGGTGGTCCAAGCAATTATCCTAGAATGGATTGTAGTGGATTCGTATCATATGTGCTAATTAATTCAGGTTTAAGGCCTGATATAGGTTATTTGACTACTGATCCATTACTTGGAGTATGTAGTACATTTACAAATTCTGATCAAGCAAAGCCAGGCGATTTAATTTGGTTTGCAAGTACAGATGGTGGAAAGGGCGGTCAGAAAACATCGCATGTAGGCATAGTAGTTGGAAATGGTAATATGATACATTGTTCTAGTTCGAAAAGAACAGTAGTAATCTCAAGTTATGAAACTTCATATTGGAAAGAACACTTCTATTGTTATGGACGTGTAAATAAGTAGTAGTAATGGCTGACGGATGTATGTCCGTTGGCCATTATTTATTTTAATATTTTTATAATAGGTGAATTCTATTCATTTACATATTATAAGTTGTTTTTTTTATAACATCCTTTTCTAAAATTTGAATATAGTTGATTATTTCAATTAAGTCAAATAGAAAAGGAGAAATAACTATGGAACAAGCAAAAGAAGAACTTATGGAGCAACTAAACGAAGTTATTGGGCATGTAAATGTTGTGAAACAATCAAATGAACAAGCAAAAGAAAAGAAGCTTAATCCATCTTATATGTATGCGGTAATTACTAAAAGAGTTAATGATGAGGATAGTGCGATAAAAGCATATGCTGCAGTGACACTATCTAATGCAGTGACATTACATGGAATTAGGTTAATTGAGAGTGATAAAGGCATGTTTGTAGCTATGCCTCAAAAGCAAGCATATGATAGTGAGACTAAATCAGGAAAGCTTGATGAGGAAGGACATCCCGAGTATGAAAACATAGTATTTCCTATTACAAAGGAAACACGAGAGGATCTAAATAAGTGTTTAATGGACGCTTATAATTCTGAAGATGGTTATTCTTATATTAGTGCAAATAAAAATAAGAGTAGAGCTTATAGAATTACGCCAACATTATATGCAAGGGATCATGAGAGTATTAAGGCATCAGGCTCAGTAGAATTTGGTGGTTTTGTATGTAAAGATGTAGTCGTTGCCTTAAGAGAAAGAAATGATAATGGGAATCTATTTCCAGTAGTCAATTTCCCTAATTATTGCGTAGAAAAGAAGGATGGTACAAAGACATATATTGACTATATGGAATTTAAAGAGGATGGCCATGGATATGATTTTACTGAGCAGGTTGAAAAGGAAAAGGATTTCAAATTACTTGCAAAGAATATAATTATTAAAGAGGCTAAGAAAGTAAATCCAGAAATTGAAATGCTATTAGATAAGGATAGATCATTAGATTCGCCAATTAAATCGTAAGTGAAATAATGATATGACATGGGCGTATTATATACGCCCTTTTTTAACGAAGGAGCAAAATTATGAATGAATTAGAAAAGAAACATCATGATAAAAAAATGGAAGAGATCCAGCAAAAGTTAGAAGAAGGTGTTAAAGAAATATTTTCATCTGAAAAGTATAAAGATTATATTAGGTCAATGTCAAAACTTCATAATTATTCTTTTAATAATTGTGTTTTAATTGCGACACAATGCCCGGAAGCAACTATGGTATGTGGCTATAAGACATGGAAAAAAGAATTCAATAGATCTGTAAATAGAGGCGAACACGGAATAATGATATATAGACCAATTAAAGTTAAATATAATGTTTCTGCAGAGTTATTAGATGATGACAAAGATTTAAGTAAACATGTAGATAAATCAGATATTTCTGTGGAAAAAGAATTCATTACTTTTCGTCCGACGTACGTATTTGACGTTTCACAAACAAGTGGAGAGCCAATACCTAAACTTACAAGTGAATTAGAAGATGTAGTTGAATCTTATGATGAGATGAAAAAAGTTTTGGTGGAAATAAGTCCGGTTCCAATTACATTTGAAAAAATTAATGGAAGTGCTAATGGATATTATTCTGCAATAGAAGAAAGAATAGTAATTGATCAGGAACTTTCTGAGCTTCATACTGTTAAAACTATTATTCATGAAATTGCACATGCTTCGCTTAACCATGGTAATAAGGATTTGGACACAACAAAAGATAGAAATACAAAAGAGGTACAGGCAGAGTCTGTAGCGTATTGGGTAACACAAGCTTTAGGTTATGATACATCAGATTATTCTTTTGGATATATTGCTGGTTGGAGCAAGGATAAATCAGTTCCTGAACTAAAAGAAAGTTTGGATGTAATAAAACAAATATCAGATCAGATTTTTACTTCGATTGAGAGTAAAATCAAGGATATGTCTATTGAAAGTAAAAATAAAGAGGTAGAAAAGAAAAAAGCTATATAAGGAGAATTTATTATGAGTATAGAAGTTTTTAATATTTTGTTAATAACAATTATGTGCGTGTTGGCTATAGTATTTGGAATCAACATAAGAAAGAGTGAAAAAATAAGTGTAAGAAAGGGGTTATTTATTATTGCTGGTTTAGTACTATGCTTTGCGATTATAATATTTATTTTTAATTTTGTATTTTCACAAGGTACAAAGAATAATACTCCTTCATCATCAAAACGCTATAATATTTTAGAAGAATCAGATGATGGTGGTATATATTATTACAATGATGATCATCAGCAAGTTAAATATCATAAAAAAAATCGTTTAGATTTGATGTATCAGCCGACAAACAAGGAAAATAGTTTATATAATTACAGATATAACTGGGGCTTCTTGTATAAAGATAAGCTGATATACATTTTTGGTAATTCCAAATAGAAAACAGTTAATCAGTGCTAACTTCGGACATGCTGACCGAAGTTAGCATATTGATAAATGGAAAGGATAATAATTATGAATAATGTTATTAGGTATTATAATGATATGTCAGATAAAGAATTTATGGATTTATTATCTAAAAGAATTCCGCTTGTGATTCCAAGTTTTTTTAGAATGAAATATATGCATTCTAGCTATGGATTAAAGATAGAATGTGAAGATATGCAACTTCGTTTTAAGTTTTCTAATAATGAATATAGTTATATTGAAAAAAGCTTATCTGTAGTAAAAGTATCAGATATTAGAACAGAATATGATTTATACTTAAAATTTTCATTTAAACATCAAGTATTAAGTATTGAAGAATATTTTAATAGATTTACGAAAGCTTACATGGATGATTTATGCAATAAGGTTGCAAATAACATAGAGTATAAGCAATTAGAAGTTGAAGAAATGAAAAAATATATTAAAGAATGTCCTTATGAAAAAATATGCTTAGAAGTTAGACATAAAAATGATAAGACAAAGGCCAATTTCGAAAATATTCCATATCTTAAAAGAGGAGATCTAAGAATATATATAGATATATATAGTGAAAAGCTTTGTAAATATATACCTGTATCAAGTGAGCTTATGACCAACTGGAAGGAAGATATAAGCTCATTGTTTGATGTTGCATGTAAGAATGGGTTGTTTGACTATGACATTCAAAAGCAAGGATATAGTGATGTTGGATATTATGTATATTCGAATTCCGCATATCCTGAATCAATTGCATTTAATGAAAATAGTCCTAACAAGGAAATTGCAGAAGAAATTAATGATAATTTGTATATATTTAGTAAAGGAACGTATCTTTTAATGATTCCTGAATCCAATAAAAGAGCATGTGAATTTTATATTAAGGAATCAGATGAAAACGGTGTCGAATATATGTATTATACATGCAAAAAGGGACTTAATTATGTAGTAGTAGGGAAAAAAGATATAGAAGAATTTAAATTAGCAATGGATGATTATATTATTGATTCTGCAGATAAGTATCAGGATAGCGGTATAAATAATAATATCGAAGTCATTTCGAATAAAGAAGAGTCTTCAGATGAAAGTATTCTGATTGTTCCAGAAGAAGTAATTAATAATATAAAGGAATATTTTTTGGATGAAAATAATCATATAACTCAATTTGAAGTTGTTGAAGTAAGAAGAGCATCTAATCATCCTGATGATAATTATTTATATCACGTAATTGGCAAGAATAAAAACACAAACGAGTATGCAACATGGACTTCGTGGAATGAGAAGACTAAAGTGTTAAATCACGGACATTATAATGTTTCATTAGATATGGCAAAAGAAATATCTGATGATTACTTCTTTGATAAAACAAAATTCAATGATAAATCATTATAGAAAGGAAAGAATATGCATAAATTAGTTATTTGTGAAAAACCAATGATTGCAAAAGCGATTGCAGAAGCGTTAGGTGGAAATTGTATTAATAAAAATAATTGCTATGAAATCATGGATTATAAGATAATCTGGGCTTTTGGACATTTATTAACTTTAAAAGATCCAGAAGATTATGATGATAAATATAAATCATGGAATATTAACGATTTGCCAATATACTTTGATAATTGGGGAAGAAAGGTAAAAAAAGGGAATTCTGCAAGAGTAAAACAAATTGTGAGTTTAATGAAAGAAGCTTCTGTAATAATTAATGCTGGTGATATTGATGAGGAAGGACAAAATCTTGTAGATGAATTGATTGAATGGGGAAGATATAATGGCAAGGTTCTTAGATTAGACACATCTGATACTTCGATTAACGCTATAAAAAAAGCATTAAATAATTTAGAAGACAACGATTTATATGTGAAAGACGGAATATCTGCTTATGCAAGGCAAGTAGCTGATATTATCTTTGGATATAATTTAACACGGTTCTACTCTTGTAAAAATAATAATATATTTTCTGTGGGTAGAGTACAGACTGCAACATTTTCTTTAGTGTGTCAACGATATTATGATATTAAAAATTTTAAAAAGAACTATTATTATGAATTGTTTTCTGATGTCAATATTAACAATTGTATTATAAGAACAAAATTTGTGCCTGATAAAGAGAATGTTAACTTAACTGACGGTATGTTTTTAGATGATAGTTATTTAAAAGAAATATCTAATGATATCAATAATAAGAAGACTTCATGTGAGATAGTAAAAAAAATTCAAAACGAAGCACCGCCACTTCCTTTTAATATTAATAAGCTTAATTCATATTGTCATAAGCATTTTGGCTATAATCCAAAACAAGTTATGTCAATTACACAAAACTTAAGGGAAAAATACTCTGCAATTACATATAATAGATCTGACTGTCAATATCTATCTGAAGAGCATTATAAAGAAGCACCAGGAGTAATTTCAGCGATACTTGATAATTTAGATATAAATTGTAATCTTGATATGAGTATTAAAAGTAGGTGTTTTAATGATTCTAATATAACTGCACATTTTGCTATTATTCCAACAAATAATCAAATTGATGTATCTAAGCTTTCATCAGAGGAACTCAATGTATATAAAGCAATATGCGACTACTATTTGATTCAATTTATGCCTAAAGCTGTCAAAGAAAAAACAATACTACAAATAAAAATAAAAGAAGGAGAGTGTTTATCTGCGAGTAGTGTATTAGTTAAACGTCAAGGTTACTTACAGCTTCTTAAGAATAATGCTAATAATGATGCTAAAGATGAGAATATAAAAGAATTATCTGCACTTCAAGAAGGTAGATGTGAATGTTTAATTCAATCATGTAATATTGAAAAGAAAGAGACAAAACCACTTAAGCCTTTTAGTAAAACAACTTTATTTAATGCAATGGGGTGTATAGCTAAGTATGTTACTGATCCTAATGTTAAAGAGCTTTTAGTTCTTAAAGATAAAGGGAAAAAGGGAGAAAATGGTTCTATTGGTACTGTAGCGACACGTACCGCAATAATTGAAAGATTATTGGAAGTAGGATATTTAGAAGAAAAGCAGCAAAACAAAAATAAAATACTTATTCCGACGGAAAAAGGACTTGCATTTTATAAGGTTTTGCCTGATTCAATTAAACAACCGAATCTTACAGCTCAATGGTGGGTAATACAAGAAAATATAAAAGAAGGAAAGGCAACTACCAAGGATTTAGAGCTTGATGTGTTAGATTTTGTAAAAAATATCATTGAGAATAATGATGGTGTTATTAATTATGAGGGTACTAATGGAGTAATATGTAAATGTCCTAAATGTAAGGGCGATATTATTAAAGGTAAATATGGTGCATATTGTAAATCTCAATGTGGATTTTCGCAGAAGTATGTATTTGGCAAAGAGATATCAGAATCACAACTCAAACAAATATGTAGTGGTAATCGCATATTAATCAAAGGAATCAAGAAGAAATCTGGTAATGATACTTTTGACGCATATGCTGTACCTAAGGCGCTTGTAAAAAAGGAATTTGTTAATAAAAAAGGTGATAATTGTGTCAGATATGAGTTTGATTTTGATATGGAATTTAAGTAGATTATATGAATGTTTGCATATAAGCCCCTGAGGGGGCTTATTTTTATGCTTTTTTATTAAAAAACATATTATAAGTGAAAAATAGGGCAAAAAAAATATTATAAGTTATTTTTTGTTATAAATGGGTGTATATGATTGTGCACATAAGGAGAAAAACGATGTGTACAAATATGCAGATTAATGAGCTTATACAACAATTAGATCGCGAAACAATGGGACATTGTGTAGGAATGCAAAATATGGCTGTCGATTTAGAGAATTATTTTAATTACGAAGGACACATTCTTTCAACAGCCGCGTTGCTTTGTGATGTTGGAAAGCTGTATTTGTCTTCATATTTGTTAGAAAAACAAGACATATTAACTGAATTTGAAAAACGTCTCATAGATAATCATCCTTATTACTCATATGAAATAATAAAAGATTATGACATTGACGAGAACATAAAATCTCTTGTTTTATATCATCATAATCATTCTTCTTATAAAAACATTGATAATCTTCCGTCTTATAATGACAATTTAGAAAAATTATATACCACGTTGGAACTTGTTGATGCGTATCAAGGATTAATTGAGTATAGGACTTATCGAACATCTCATTGTACTCCTTATGATGCGTATAAAATACTTGTACGAGAGAATTGTCATAACCAAGACGTGTTAGATTATATAAAAGATAATTACATTTATTAGAAAGGAGATGACTTTATGCAAGAGATTTTGAAAGAATATGGGCCAGCAATTATTACAGTAGTGGCTATTTTAGCACTTATTGTAGTAATTGTAGCTGTAATCGGAACTTCAAGCGGTGGAGTAGTAAGTGACGCTTTTTCTGATCTAATCAAAAATTTCTTTAGCGACGCAAAGAGTGCTGGTGGTGTGTAGTTGGAGCGCACAATTAACAAAGAATTTTTTAAAAAATTTTTTTGATGAATTAATATCCTCATTATCATATTTGATAATGAGGGTATTGATAATGAGGTGATTATGGATTTACTAAATAAAAGAAATAAAACATTTGAAGACGTAAATGAGTTTGATGCAGAGTTAGATATTAGAACTCAAAATGAGAATTCTTTGTCTAATGATAATGAGAGCTTTATTAATAATGGAATAAAAATAACTGAGGATTTCTGGGAAGATCTTTGGGATTATATATCAGATGATAATATAACGGACATTGATTATAACGGAAAGGATTTATGGATAAGAGATTGTGATAATAATGTTCGAAAAAAGGTAGATATTTCGAATACAAATATAAATAAAGAATTTATAGAGTTACTATCTCTTCGAATCTCTAATGCGGTATCTTTGGAACTTAACAAAGAGAATCCTGTATTAGAGGCAGAAACAGATAAATTAAGAATAAGTGTTATACATGAATCTGTAGCAGTGTCAGGAAGAAGTATTTGTATAAGAAAAACTTTGCCTTATACGAGAATTTCTATAAAAAATGCGATTGAATCGGGATATGCTTCCACAGAATTACTAAGTTTTATTATAAATTGTATTAAGTGTCATATGAATATTGTAATTTGTGGTGGAGTTGGAGTAGGAAAAACAGAAGCGGCAAAGTTCTTTTCTCAATATATTAACGATAGTGAAAGAGTAATTTCTATTGAAGATAACCTTGAATGGCATTATAGCCAAATCAAGCCAAAGCAGGATGTGGTTGAGATGCAAGTGTCTGATATTTTTAATTATCAGGATTCGATAAAAGCATGTTTGAGACAAAATCCTACTTGGATGATGATTCAGGAAATAAGAGGAGAGGAAGCAAAGGATTTTGTTACAGCATTATCTACTGGTGTGAATTCTATTACGACGCTCCATACAGATGATTGCAGGAAAGTTCCTGATCGAATTATTAACATGGTATCAGATAGAATAGGTGCAGATCGAATGGAAGCGGATATATATAATTTCCTCGATGTTGCAATCATGATTTCAATGAAAATTGATGATAATGGCAATATGAAGCGTTATATAGATCAAGTATGTTTATTCTCCTTTGAGGGAAGTCGCAAGAACAGTTTAATTGTGTTTAATGATGGGATGCTTATTTCTAAGAATTTTTCGCCTAATATACAGCATAAATTTGATAGAAATAATATAAAAGATCCTTTCAAATGTGATGTGATCTTTGATAATCTGTGTGAAGATTTTATTAGTTAGGAGCAAATATATGAGAAAGAGTAGAAAGAGTAAGGAAGTAACGTTAGATTCTTTATATGAAGAATCTAAGGAAGAACCAAAAAAGAAAAGAAAACATAGCTTTCTTTGGTATCTAAATCCAATATCGTTCAAAAACAGTATATTAGAATATGATGGTACATTATCTTTTAAGAAAATCGGAGTATATCTGTTGGTATATTCTATGTGTACAATAAGCTTGTCATATATTCTTAATATGCAGCTTATATACGCAATCATAATGTATATTGCAGGAGTATTATTTGTTCCTCAATTAATCATATCTTCATATAAGCTGGATTATGAGAATAAAAAATACGCAGATGCAAATGTATATATAGAGCAGCTTTTATATGCATTTGCAAAGTCAAAAAAGATAGTTGCATCTTTAGAGGCAATCAAAATTGAGTTTAAAGATAGCAAAATGTATGAATGTATTTCCAAAGCCATATATTATATCATGTCATATTCGAATAACGATGTTGAAGATATTGAGCTTGAAGGCTTGAAGTTGATCGAGAATGAATATCCTCTTAAAAAAATCATTACAATACACCAATTTCTACGAAAGGTTGAGAATTTAGGCGGGGATTGTAACAAATCGATTGAACTTCTTCAGGAAGATAGATCCAATTGGGAAAAGAGAATTCTATCTTTACAAAAAGATAAACAAGTCAAACGAAATAGGGTGGTAGGAGCTATTGCTGTATCAACGATTGTAGTCATTGTATTTTCGCTATTATTAAGCCGAATCGGATTTGATATAACACATAATGTTGCAGTTCAAATTGCAACAATATTTATGTGGTTTTTTGATATGTTGGTACTTTCTATCGCAGACAAGAAGATTAATTCTTCTGAATTTGACGAAAGAGATGTCGAAGAACCAAAGGATTCCTTGAGAAGATATTATCGAATAATTAATTGGGATAATAAGAAAGAGTTTATAAAATCGCTTATATGGGCTATTGTACCTTTTGCATTAACCATTTTATTTATTATAAAGGATATGCCAATTGGAATATGTATATGTGCTGTGATTACAGTTTTAATGTTATTCCAACATCGATTGGGATACCGATTATATATGAAAATAGCAAAAAGAGAAATTGAAGAGAAGTTTCCTGATTGGTTAATGGAGATTGCTTTATTGCTTCAATATGAGAATGTATATGTTTCTTTATATAATTCTTATGCTACAGCACCGGCAATTTTTAAGCCAGAAATCAAGAAGCTTATTAAAGAAATACAAGAAAGACCGAATGAAATCGAGCCTTATCTTGATTTCATGAGTGCTTTTAATATAAGTTCAATTAGATCGACGATGAAGATTTTATATTCTCGTACTCAAGGTATCGGTGGATCTGCAGATGAACAAATTGCAGAGATTATTAGAAAAAATAATCAGTTAGTGGATAAGATTAATGAGTACAAGGATGACAATTCATTAGCAACATATCTAGTAATGTTTTGGTTGCCTGGACTTTTCGCAGGCGGAAAGCTTATTGTTGATATGTTTGCGTTTATGGTTTTATCGATGACAGACATGTCTGTTTTTATTAAATAGGAGATTGATATGGAAAATGTAATTAAAGCGTTTTTAGGCATATTTTTTACATTTTTATGCGTTTTCTTAGGCGTTCTTTTAATAACAACATCAATTGATACGCGAAAAGCTGATAGTTATTTAGAGGATGCAAGTACACGTATAGAAAGCAGTAATTTTAGTTCAAGTGTGGTTGCTGATGTAAAAAAGGAAGCATCAAACAATGAATATGAAGTAGATGTTAATGTATCAGGTATTCCGCCATATCAACATGGATATATTACGTTAAAATACAAAACAACACTTCCTATTATTAATTACACAAGTGAACGTACGATTACTTCTGATTTGAATTAGGGAGAGAATAATTATGAAGCATTTATTAGATGATTATGGTGAAGCTATTATCTATACAATAATAGGATTGGCAATTGTAGGAATTTTAACATTTTTTATGATGTCAATTAGTGGTTGAAATGGAGACGTGCAATGAAGGATATATTAGAGCAATATGGAGAATTAATATTAGCAAGTGTATGTGGAATTATTATACTTGGAATTGTAGCAGCGTTTTTAATTGGCTCATTTAGTGGAGTTTTTGATACATTTCTTAGTCGTATTATGTAATTTGGGCATAAATCGTGGTATAATTTGAGTATGAAGTTGATAATGGATATACTATTTTTAGAATTTTTGATAACAAATATTAATAATGTACAATATTAACTGAGGATTTTTTATGAATTATATTAACGATAAAATAAAAATTGATTTTCCTGTACCTTATGATATTCAAGATATGATGGAGCAATGTGAAAAGCACGATAAAGATGATAATTATGGTGCTTATGAGGCGAAAGCTTCTTTCTTAACAGGAACACTTTGTAAAAATGCATATGTACATCATAATATTACAAAAAAAGAATGGGAAAGGATAGAGCAAAGGTATGTGTTATGATAAAGTAGAATAAATTATTGGAGTGTATTGGAAATGGAATTAAGAGAAATTGAATCTTTTAAAAGATATGAACATAAAAGATATGCTTTTGATAGAATCAAAACATATATTAATGACAAAACATCAGAAGATATTTTGGTTATATATGGTTTGAGAAGAACTGGCAAAACGGTTCTTATGGAGCAAATTTTACAAGATTACCCATTTAAGGATAAATGTGTTTTTTATGAAGTCTCTGAAAATGATAATATGAGTGATGTCATAAATTGTGTAATAAACGCGAAAAATAAAGGAATTAACATAATTTGCATTGATGAAATAACAAAAGCTAAAGACTTTCCTAATAGTATTGCTTTGCTATCAGATGTATATGTAAAAAATGGAATGAAAATATTACTTACGGGAACAGATTCTTTGGGTTTTTATTTTGCAGGAAATGAGGAATTATTTGATAGAAATCAAACGATTGATACTACATATATTTCTTTTGCAGAGCATTGTTGTGTTTTAAATACAAATGATATGGATAATTATATAAAATATGGTGGTCTTATGTCTAGAGGAAAAGATAGAGTAAAAGACTATAAGAGTGCTTGTAAATACTTAGATAGTGCGGTTGCAAGTAATATCGCTAATAGTATTGCAAAATGCCCATATTATGAAAACCTTAATTCATTTAGTAAAAAAGACATAACAATTATTATTGAGAGAATGGTTGAATTATATAGTGGTATTTGGAATAAGGAAAAACTTCAAAATGAGTTATCAACAGCTACTGTTAACTATCCAATTTCAAAATTAAATGGTTTAGTAGACGCTGACATTATTGATAGTATTGTTATGAAAAAAAATGAAATAACAAAAGATTTTGTTAGAAGAATAAATGCTTCTGGCAAATTAAGCACTAATTTAACAATAGAGGCAGTAAATGATTTTGAAAAGATTCTTCGTGATATGCAGGTATTGTCTATAATTAAAGAAAGACCATTTACACGAATTAATAATTCTTGGATTTCAGAACAAGAGAGATTAGAGTATTATATTGTACAACCTGCAATAAAATTCTATCATTTAAAAGAAGCTTTGAAATTTATTGAAAATGAATCATATTATAGTATTTTATCAGAGCAAAATAGAAATATAATGAAAGATAAGCTTGAAGAAAAAATACTTGGAGATATGACAGAACAAATTGTGTTATTTGATACAATGAATGTATTAGATAATACTAAATATGAAGTGTATAAACCAGTATTTTATGACGGACATAATAAAATCGGAGAATATGATATGTTGATCTGGGATAAATCTATCAATTCATATTGGGGATTTGAGATTAAACATACTACAGAACCGTATCTAGATCAAAACAAACATTTGATAAACGAAGATTTCAAGAAAGCAATTGATTATCAATTTGGTAATCGTGAAAATGTATGTGTATTATATCGTGGAGATACTGATGATGATTTGTCAAATAATCTTTATGTAAATATTACAGATTTTTTGTCTTTATTAAATAAATATAAAGATTTAAATCTAGTATTTGATAATATATCACAAACTTTAAGTAATAATTATAGTAAAAAACAATGTAGATAGGATTAATATAAAGCCCCTTATGGGGCTTTTTTTGTGCAATTCTTTAAAAAACATATTATAAGTGGAAAAAAGGTCAAAAAAAATATTATAAGTTATTTTTTCTGTAAAGAATTCTCTTAGAATAGATGAACTAATATTTAAAAGGAGATACTTTATGAAAGAAACGATTCGACAATTTGGCGGAGCTATCATTGCAATGATAGCAGTATTGATAGTCCTAGGTCTTGTATTTGGAATGATATACGTATCAAAAAACAATTCAAAAGTAGGAATAATGGCAGGAATTAGCGATGCATTTGAAACAGGTCAAGAAAAAGAAGTAGTTATAAATCGTGATTTTGATACAGACAAAAGTATTAATGATATTGGTTTTAATGAAATATTACTTGGAGAAGAGTATAACACTAAGGATTTGATATATGTATCAAATAATAGTTCGTATGAAGTGTACTTAATAGAAGCTTCGTTCGGTGGCGAAGATGTGTTAGATAAAGTATATAACAAAGATAGCCAAACTTTTAGAGTAGATGAAGCAGGAGTGTATAATCTGAGATTTAAAATAATACTTGATAACGGATATTCAGAATATACTTATCGAACGGTATGTATTAATTAAGAAGGGAGCATTTTATGAAATATATTGTGTATGGCGTAACATCAGTAGTAATTATTGTTTTAATAATTCTTTGTATTATGACAATTGAAGGTAAAACCTCAAAGCAAGACAATTTAGATCGTTCATTACAGAATTCAGTAGAAGATTCAATAGCAAATCTCGTTGAAGCAAAAAAATATACTATAAATGATTCTGAAGAATTTGTTGCAGACGCTTGCCAGCTTATTTTAAGTGATATAAGCAAAGGAAAGGACGGAAAGGAAGATCCTAATCTACAGGTAGATATTACGGTATCAGGCATTGATTACGAAAAAGGTTTAATAATGTTGTATGTTGAGGAAACATTTACTGATCCAGATGGAGAATTAACGAAAGCACAAGCTAGCTGTACAGCAGTGCTTGATAAAGATATAGAAGAGCCTACATTAAAAGTTAATTATTACATTAACGGAGTAATATACAGAACCTTTGAGTGTGCAAAGGGAGATGATTTTCCTACAGTTAATGTGCCAGCATCCTATGGAGATTTTGATTATTGGTTAGATAAAAAGACCAATGAAGTAGTTATTATTCCTGATACATTGGATAGTGAGTATAATTTGGAAGCAGTTTTTAAATAATAAGAGGGTTTCATATATGAATAAAACAATAGATATAAATTCGTCAGACGAAGAACGTACTAATATTTTAAAAAATAAAACGCTTAAGATAGTAGAATGGGATAAGTCTAAAGAAATGCAATTATATAATGCGAATGAAAGTATTGCAAGAGCACTTAAAAGATATATAAAGGAACTTAATATAAGAGATAAATATATTTGCTTTAATGAGTTTGAATCAGATGTAAAATTCACGCAAGCAACGTTAAAGGAATCGATTAGTCAAATGACAAAAAAGCATGCTAATCTTACACATTTAGGCAAATTATTATCAGTTATTGATGAAGTATGTGAAAATGCAATAAAAATAGATGTTGAAAAATACAGACATAATTTTTCAACAAGAATTGATGTGCGTCAAGTTGTTCATTTGTTAAGTGGTTTTTATGACGAAGATAATATTTATCCTGTAAAAATAACAATTTATGAAAGAAAAGTAAAAGAAAATCAGTTTTATTTAATAATTACAGTAGGAGAAATAAAGACATCTCAAATATTAAAAGAAGCGAATACCATCACGGATATGCACTCTATAAAAGAGGAGGGTCCGTCTGGGGGTATCGCTTCTATCAATTTAAATATATCAAGTTTTATAAAAAAATTCAATACTCATGAAGGAATAATTATAAAAAATTTACCTGACGGATTATTAAATCAACATCAAATTGAAATAAAGAAGAAAATTAAAGTTCATGATGCAGCAATTGAAAAAAATTTTGCTAATAAGTTATTTTCAAAGGTTTTATAAAGGAGGCTTAGAAATGAACAAGAATGTAAAAAAGGTATTTTCATCAGTTTTATCATTAATATTGGTGTTTTCTATGTTGCTTACAACAGGCATAATTGCACGTGCAACTGAATTAATACCGTCTGAGAATCAGAATAATGGAGAGTCATTATCTGAAATACAACCTGAAGAAGTAAAGGATGTATCAAATTCAAATGAATTAGAAGTAGATACTTCCAATATTAAAAATAATGATAATATATATGCTTCATGTCGATTAATTATAACCAGTCAAGAGGATATGGAGTTTAAAGATTCTACTGATGTAATTAAATCTGTACAACATTTAGATAATATATATATTGTAGAATACATTTCTCCTGAAGAAACAGAAAATGCATATAATTTTTATAAAGAAGCTGGAATCGAAGTAGAAGTAGATATGATTAGTGACACTCCTGAAGATATAGATAATAAGGATGAAGCTAATAATGATATAGCAAAAGAAGAAATAGCAGATACGAATAAAGAAAAAAATGATAATGCTACATTAGAGGCTAAAGATATAATAGTTGCAGTCCTCGATACAGGCTTAAATTCTTTTGAGGGAATTTTTGATGAAAAGGTGGTAGAGGGTAAGGATTTCATTGAGACAAATGGGAATTACCAGGACAAAGATGGTCATGGTACTACTATGTCAAGAATTATCCTTGATACAGCTAATCTTGCTAATCTGAAGATAATGCCTATTAAAGTGTTAGATGATAATGGTATGGGAACTACGCTAACAGCTTACCAAGGTATTAAATATGTTGTTGATTATAACAAAAACCACGACAACAAGGTAAGTGTAATCAATCTTTCTATGTCTGGAATAGGACAAAGTAAGTTGCTTGAATCAGCTATTAATGAAGCATATAATAGTGGAATTACGGTTGTAGTATCAGCTGGTAACAATGATAAGGATGTATCAGAGTATACACCTGCAAATATAGATTCAGCATTTACAGTTGCTAGTGTGGATAAAGGAAATAACATTTTTGCAAAAGCAAACTATTCTAACTTTGGTAAAAATGTAGACTATACAACAAGCGGACATTATGAATATACAAGAAAAATTGATGATAGAGAAGTTAATACAAAAGTAGATGGTACATCTGTGAGTTCAGCGTATGTAACGAGCTTCATAGTAATGCTAAAACAAATGGCAATTTCAGATGAAGATGTAGAAAATGATAATCTAAGCATAGCAGACATAGATACATCTTTGTCAGAGTCAGCAGTTAAACTAGAAGATAATACACTTGGAAGAGGATATTTAGAAAAAGAAAACATTAGACTTGCAGAGTCTACAGATAATAACAAAGAGTTTGTAGTAGAAGATGTAAATGGAATAACAGAAGATATAATACTACAAAAGAATGACTCAGTTGTAATATGGAGAGATGTTCGTGTTAAGGGACTAAAGGGTAGTTGGAGAGTTCAGGTGTATGAGAGTTTGGATAATTATGACCGTGACATCAATTTTAGCGACTTAGTAGGCCCGGGCGCACATGGAGAGTCCGCAATCGGTCTATATGGTGGTGGTACAATCACCGTAAGAATGATAAATGCTGAAGAATGTCAGATAGAATATAGCGGGTGTAACATTTCTAATACAACACCTTGGATTCGTGTATGGACTGATAATAATGGTGTATGGGAGTACACGGGAAGCGGAGAATTAGACCATCCGGGAAATAGTTTTCAAAACTATACACCTGAATACCACAAAGACTCTGACAAATGGTACCCAAATTATGTAGATAGATATGGTGGAATAGGTTTTCACGATAAAGATATTGTATTTTATACAAGAGCAAAAAACTATAAAGTAACATACGATACTAATGGTGGAGCTTTCAAAGATGGGGCAACATCTGTTACATGGGAATACGATGGCTCTAGTGGTAATAACTGGTTTGGAGTAGGAATAGGTGCTTCTGAGACACCTACAAAAGCAGGCTATAACTTTAGAGGCTGGTATATAAGTGATAACGGGCAATGGAGAGGTAAGCATACCATTACAAATTTGGTTGATTATGCAAATAGGTACAGCGATCTGAAAGCGGCATTTGGATATAATATGTCAAGTTTGAACTCACATTTCTGGAATTATGGTATTCGTGAATCATGGAGAAGCCTACCAGAACATAAAACTACAGGGGATGATTATTCACAGAAAAACATAATAGCAGAACATTGTAGTGGTATTTTGGATGTGTTTAATGGCTATGACTTTGATAATTATAGGCAACTATTACCTGCTAATACATTTTTGACAGGATACTGGCCGGAACTCTGTGCAGGACAAAACCTTGTTGCAACAGCCATTTGGACACCGAAAACATATAGTGTGAAATATAACTATAATAATGGTTACAATGAGTATTCCACACAATCCTGCCAATTTGATTCAGCATATACAGTACAAGCAGCCCCTTCTAAATATAAGAGTGCTAATCTAGTATTTGACTCTAATGGTGGTTCTGCTGTAGGAAATGTAAAAACAACTAAAACATTTCTTGGTTGGGATAGTGACAACGATGTGGGATTGTTTTTAGGAAGCTATGTTGACTATTCAAGAACAACATCATCAGCCTATGATACAACATACAACGCTGCAAGATATGCAAATGTAAACCCTGATTTGTATAACGCATTTGGCGGATACACAGGTACAGCATTAATATCACATTGGGATGCATATGCAAAAAAAGAGGGTAGAGTGTGTACAGGAAGTGGCAACATATATGATGCATCTAATTACTATCAACCCAATAGAACATTTAAAAACTTAACGGTATCAAATAGAACAGTAAATATGACAGGACGTTGGAAGATTAATTCAATGCAGCTTCCTACACCGATAAGAGAGGGCTATGATTTTGTAGGATGGGTAGCTCCTGATGGCAAAATATATAGTGGTGGCTCGTATTATACACCTGTAAACGATAACGATGTAAATTTTGTTGCTCGATGGAAAAGGAATACAGGTAGGCTTAATTATAATCCTAATGGTGCTGTAGATGAGAGCGGTGACGAATATGATGCTGTTACGGATGATGAATTCTATAGCTTAAATTCTGAATATTTTCTGCAGAGTGGAAATATTTTTGGTAAAGAATATGAAAAGAATGATCATATTACCAGAGATATTAAGGGAACTGGCATCGAAGAGGATTATACATATTATATGATTGATAAAGGAGACGTTATTAATACGCTTGGAACAAAGGATAATGTTTCGTCATTCCAAGGATGGTCTACAGTAAGCTATGCTACAAAAAAGGATTATGAAAGTATTATATATAATAATATTGTTAACTTAATGGATGTTTGGCTTGATGCAAACGCTGTACAAGGGCTAGGATACGAAAATAAGCCTAATATGAACGCACGTGCAATAGTTAACAATATTAAGAATGCACATAGTGATTATAAGGCGTTAACTTCTCCATGGAATGCAAAGCTTGAACAATCTGGTACAGCTGACGTGTATGCAATATGGGATGAATATCCGACTATTACATGTAAGGAAATATATCTTGATTATGATATGATCAGAAATAAATATAATACCGAGGATGCGATATTAAAGCTTGCGAAAGTAAAGGTAAATGACAAAGAAGATGGAAATAATGTATCTGTAAGGATTATTGATTTTAATATTGATGATATTTTAGATAAAGGGAAAAAAGCAAGAACTGTACTTCCAATAGAAGCTGTAGATAGTGCAGGAAATAGAACAATATGTTATTTGAGTGTTGTATTAAGATATAGTCCTACTGATTTTAGAGACGCTTTAATGCATGATTATGGATTTGCACGCAAAATTTCGGAAGAATTTTATTATAAGCGTGATACATCTCTTCCTGATGGCGGAGAGTGCAATGGAGCATTAATGCTAAAATCCGTATGGTATTGTGATCCAGAGTATGTTCAGCTAATAACGAGAGGCTTTGAGAATCTTCGGAATAAGACCGGGGACATGGTTTATTCATTTAAAAGGCCGGATATGATTAAATCGATGGAGTACACAAAGACCTATGGAAGAGCTAATTATGATTCTGATGAATACGAACGTCAAAATGGTAAAGGTTCATATATGAGAGATTTCGGACATATTTCAGCATTAGCTGGATGGGTAGATACATTCTCTTACTGCAGGGTGAAATAAGTAAAAAAGCTCTAATTTTAGGGCTTTTTTATATGCAGTATTATTGACACAGATATGTAAAAATGGTATAATTCATATATACGAAATACTTAATAAATTGTATGATATTAGTATTATTACGGAAGGAGAGCAAAATATGATAATTAGTGATAGAATATTTGAAATATTACAGAAAAAAAACATTTCACAGAAGCAGTTTTCAGAAAAGACAGGAATACCTCAAAGCACAATAAGTGAGTGGAAAAGTAAAAAAACAAATCCTTCATCTGAAAAGATTATGCTTATTTGTGAAGTCTTGGATGTAACTCCAGAATGGTTGTTATCAGGAGCTGAAAATGAAGGCAAACGAGGGAATAAATCTGATTGGTATGTAATCGATAAAGATACAGATATTGGATTAATTATTGATAGATATAATAATATGGATCCAAAACAACGAGACAGGCTTATTGGTTACATCGATGCGATGACAGAAATGGATAATAAAGTGAAATAATGTAAATGAGCTATAAATAAGATTCAAAGGAGAATAGAATTATGGAAAAGAAAACGAAAATTATTATTGCTATAATAGCTGCAATCGTAGTAGTAGGTGGTGCAGTAGGAACTGTACTGGGAGTAAACGCATATAATAATAAGAAAGAGAGAGAAGCAGTAGAAGCATTCTTGCAGGAAATGGATAAGGCAAGAACTAACGCCATTAATGCGTATAACGAAAGAGTAAATCAGATAGTAGCACCGCTAGGAGATGTAAATACAAATAGCGATGTAAATGCAATGACAAATGCAGTAAATGAACTAAATAATGTAATAAATGATGTAAATAACGACACACTGCTAATGCAGGAGCAGAAAGATGCAGTAAATGGTAATGTAACAAATCAGATAAATGTAATCAATGCGAGAATTGGAGCAGTGAATGAAGAGAATGCTAGAGTAGAAGCGGAAGCAAATGCAAAGGCAGAAGCACAAAGACAAGCACAGGCACAAGCAAGTAGCAATAAAAAGAAGAATAGTGGTGGTTCATCAAGCAGTAGCGCATCAAGTAGCAACTCAGGTGGCGCAACAGGTAGTGGTTCAAGTGCCGGTGCAGGAGAAAGCGCAGCACCAGCACAGACACAAAGCATTGAGGAGAAAATAAAGAACAGAACAGCTTCCCAAGAAGAGGTAGATGCATATTTGAAAGAGCGTTACGGAGATGTTTATGTCCATAGTACAGGTGAAAAATTATAGTGCTTAATGTAATGAACGTTTTTTAATTGATACTTTGTTTCGATACCCATAACTTTTAAATCTATAGATACTGCGTTCGAAGCAGAAGAACAAGCAATATGTCAACCATATCATTATTTGGGGAAACATGTTTGAGCGTTTCGAAAATAACGGTGAAAAGTGTCCTATATGTGGATCTGCAGATTGTAGCTGGCATTGATAAAATTTAATTTTTTTATAAAATAGACTTTTTCTTTTTATTTGTAGTTATATGTTATAATTACTAAGGAAGCCTAGTAAAACATATAGTATAGATAGAATTTTATTTGTCCATTACTTGTCCATTTTTTTGCGAAAATGACGTAGATTCAATATGTATATACTACAAAGTAAGGGTTCGATTCCCGTCGCTAGCTTTAAGTATTTAAGCATTTTCTCGGACATAGGGCTTTTTTAAAATAATTATTTAACCCAATTTTAACCAAATCATTTATGGTTTGGTTTTTTTGATTTATTATACATATATAGAAACAAATTGGTGTATACTATTTTATAAAGATATGATTAAAATACATAAGGAGGAACTGTTTTATGGATATCACAATTCTATTAGGCCTACAGAGCTTTAGAGAAGGAGTGGGCTCCATTTTTACAGAGTTTCTTAACAAGGTAACCTGGTTTGGAGATATGAATATTGTCATAGTTCTTATTGCTATTATTTACTGGAGTATAAGCAAGGAGACAGGGACTTATCTTCTTATGGGTTGGTCAGGAAACCGTATTGTTAATGGGTTTCTGAAGGTTACGGCATGTGTATATCGTCCTTGGATTAGAGATCCTCGTATTATTCCTAATGCCGAGGCTAAGGAGTTGGCCACAGGATATTCATTTCCAAGTGGACACAGTATGAATGCTGCTTCACTCTATGGTGGTATTGGAATGAAGAAGGGCGTACATAAGGTTATTCGTATTATAATGTGGATTATGGTGGTGCTGATTATATTCAGCAGGAACTTCCTTGGGGTTCATACTCCACAGGATGTGCTAGTAGGTGTTGTATTAGGCCTTATTGTGATGCTACTTACGGGCAAGTTACTTGAGTGGCTTAAGAAGCATCCTAAGATGGATTTATTAGTTGCAGGCGTTGGAATTGCAATTGCCATAGCAGTGGCTATATATGCGTCAGTTAAGTCATATCCGGTTGATTATGATGCAGAAGGCAAGATATTAGTTGATGGGCATAAAATGGCCCAGGATACATTTAAAGCAGTTGGCTGGGCCAGTGGCTTTTTTGCAGGATGGGTGTTAGAGCGAAGATTTGTTAAGTTTGAAGATAACGTATCATTGCAGTTAAGAGCTGTTAGGGCTACAATCGGACTGTTTTGCTATTATATTGTGACTCTTATTATTAATCCTTTAATTAAGTCCGTTACTCCTTCTAGCGCTGGAAATGTAATTCGCTGCTTTATACAAATGTTTTGCATTGTATTTCTCTTCCCGTTGATATTCGTACTCATAGAGAAGAGAACAGAGAAGAATACAGCAGGGAGCGCAAAAGGTAATGAAAGATGAGATATTATTTACAAATGAAGACAGTGTAGCTATTATAGCGCCTCATCCTGATGATGAGTGTATTGGTGCAGCAGGAGTACTTATTAATGCTTCTCATCAGACAGATATTTATGTTGTAACTGATGGGTGTTATGGTAATACTAAGAGAAGTGTCGAAGATGAGGCAAAGTTAAGAAGAGAGTGGTTCGAAGAGGAAATGTCAATAGTTAAGCCTCGCAATTGGTTTTGGCTAGGAATTGAGGATACGAAGGTTTCAGATAATCCTGATTTCGCTAGTCAGATTGATTTTAAGAGGTACACGAAGGTGTTCTTGCCATGGGGCAAGAGTCTTCATCCGGATCACAGAGCTACTTATGAAAGCTGTCTAAGTCAGATAAAACAACAAAATGCTAGTAAAGCTGAGTACTATATGTATGAGGTGTGCGCCCCATTTCATAATCCTCGATACTATATTGATATTTCGGATGTTCTTGACAGGAAGCATGAATTGATAAGATGTCATAGAGAAATGGAGTATGAAATAAGGCAAATTACTTTACTTAATCAATTCCGCGCTTCGCAACTTCATGAACATGCTGATTGTAAATGTATTGAAGCATTTGATAAAGTTGAGATATTTGTTTAGCATTTTATGAGTATTAATGCTTTTGAGTGAGCATTTTTCAAGGAGGTTTATATAGCAATATGAAAGATGTAAAGAAAAGGCAATTAATAAACATTATAATTATTACAGTAATATATGTTGCTGGTATAGCTTTATGCGTTACGGCTCTTTTTGAAAAAGGCTTGGATAATATGAAGGGAGCATACCTGGTTAATTGTGGTGTTGATTTGTTCGGAATGATTGCAGGATATATTCTTATTGTCTGCTTTTTGATTGATAGAGATCGCCCAGGAGAAAGAAGGAATTTCTTCCTATATCTTGTTAATATCACATTTGTAGGTTTATTTACAGATTTCTTTTCTGGAATATTGATGAAGGTTCCTGAATGGCAAATACTGTATTTGCTAGATAACACGGTGTATTTTATGGTTCTACCTATGGAGTGCTATTTCTTCTATCGTTATATAACTGCCACATTTAGGACGAAAGACAAGATGATGCATGTAATTGACCGTGTAATGCTCATTGGACTTATTGTGGATTTGTTATCTATATTTATAAATGTGTTTACAGGTATTTATTTCTCAATAGATTCCCAGGGGGTATATTCAAGAGGACCACTTTATCTGTGCACATATATTTACTTTGTTATAGCAGTTGTGCTAATGATTGTGGTATTTATAAAACGCAAAAAGGAGCTTGACCGCAATCATGTCCTGGCATTTTCTGTATTCTTGGGTGGTCCGGTAGTTGTTGCTGTGTTGCCAGACCCGGCTGATGGCTTATCTGTTACATGCGGTGTGATTATGGCAGCCTTAATTATGACTTACTGCTTAGTAAGTATTGAGCAGAGTAAGAATCAGATGGCCAGGGAAAAGGAACTTGCTGCAGCCGCATCTATACAATATAACATGCTGCCTAATACTTTCCCGGCATTTCCAGACCGTAAGGAATTTGATATTTTCGCTTCTATGACACCTGCAAAGGAGGTGGGCGGAGATTTCTACGATATGTTTTTTGTCGATAACGATAATCTGGTTATTCTTATTGCAGACGTGTCTGGCAAAGGGATAACGGCGGCGCTTTTCATGGCGCAGGCAAAGCAGATTATTCAATCGCAAATGATAATATGTGGCGGTGATGCTATTGAAGCTATAAGTGCAGCAAACCTTAAGCTTATTGAAAATAGTAACGCAGATATGTTTGTAACTGTATGGCTTGGAGTCGTTAATCTTGTTACGGGGCACATGGCCTTTGTGGATGCTGGACATAATTATTCTGCCCTGCAGAAGGATGATGGAAAATATACTATAGAAAAGGACAAGCACAGTATAGTTTTAGTTGCTCTTAAAACTGCCAAGTTCCAGTTAAATGAAATTGACTTAAAGCCTAATGACACTGTTTTCTTATACACGGATGGTGTAACAGAAGCACGTAATATTGACGGTGAATTATTTGGCTCTAAGAGACTGGTGGCTGCACTAAACGAAGTAGCAGATGCCTCACCGGAGGAAATTGATGCACATGTAAGAAAGAGAGTATCAGAGTTTGTAGGTAAGGCAGAGCAGTTTGACGACATTACAACGCTATGCTTTAGATACTTTGGTTAATGTTGACAGGTCCCCTGTCAACCAAGTGTTGACAAATCCGTAAAAACGGATTAGAATAAAGCTGTCAAGTGACGGCTTTATTTTTCGTCCATATAATCCGTAAATGCGGATATTGTAAGGAGGCTATTATGAGCATTACAGATGTTATCTTCGATAAAATGTCAGAAAAGAAAATCACGCAGAAGGAGTTTTCAAAACGAACGAATATTCCTGAGAGTACCATAAGCGATTGGAAGAAAAAGGGGAACACTCCTGGGGCAGAGAAACTTACAACTATTGCCTCTGCTCTCGGTATATCTGTGAGCGAATTGATAGGAGAAGATAAGTGTGGGCTGCCAGACTATTTTATATCAGAAGAAGAGAAGATGATAATTGATGTGTATCGTAATTCTTCAGAAGATGTTAAGCGCCGCATTATTGCATATCTTGAGAAGATGTCACATGGCATAACCAATAGAGATGCATCTGATGATGACATTTCCACACAACACTACGCTTTAGACGACGAATTGCTCAATCAAAAACAATTAGCGTATAAACTACGCCGTCTTGCAAGGCTAGATAGAATTCGTCTTGATGAAAGTGAACATTTATCCAAGTACAATTTACATTTACTCAAATACTTAGATTATGTTGGGCTTGATAAGCTAGATTATATTAAGAAGTATCTGTCTAATATACAGCCATTTATGATTGTTGAGATTAAATCGCAAGAGAAGTTCGATAATGCTATATGTGTTCTCGATAACTATTATCGTATATCTGTGTATATCAAGGTGGATGCAACAAGAGGGGAGGAGGTCGTTGTTTCATTTCATGAGAACAACAAGAATGGTATTGCTAAGAAGAATAGCACATTTCCTACAGACAGATATGTATATGTATTTGCTGAGTCAATAGGAAGCTTTGTTGAGACGAAGGGAATATACACAATTAATCTCTTTATTACAAGAGGAGTATCAACATTTCCAATTAATGTTCCGGCTACTAAGTATGACGAGGAAGGCTTTGTGGTGAGATATACATATATTAACAATTCCTTGGTTGATATTGCCAATAATTATTTGGAGGATTTATATACGGCCGATTTAGATTTTGATATGGCAAATGTGTTTACATCCTTACAGCAGTTATCATTTACATCTTATGGAAACGACGCTTTCTCTAATATATCTCTTATGATAGATAGTTTGCTAATTCAGAATGACTATGCATCAAGACAGATAGCTGATTCTGCGTTATGTATTTACTGTAATTCCCTGCAACTTACTAAGTCTGATAGGAAGGAACTCCTTGACACTTTAAGAGAGAGGTTCAAGGTTAATTCTGTTAAAGCACTACCCCAGATTATAGAGAGGGTTGAGATGAATTTGAGATCGTGACATAATCAAAGTGAGATTGAATGCGGATATAACATTAAGGAGAAACTCACAGATTATGCATCGTCCATTGAGAACAATGCGAGACTACTTGATAATGTAAACACAAAAGGTGGAGTGCATATCATAATGCACTCCACCTTTTGTGTCAGTGTGAATTTATCCTTCGATTGAAATGTATTTTTTCTCTGGAACCTTGGAATTGTCTTTCTTTGGTACTTCAAGCTTAAGAACTCCATCTTCGAATTTTGCTTTGACATCTTCTTCTTCGATTGAATCGCCAACATAGAAACTTCTTTGCATTGAGCCAGAGTAACGTTCTTTTCGTATTACTTTGCCCTTGTCATTTGTTTCGTCGTTTTCATGAGCTTTACTAGCACTTATGAATAGATAGCCATTTTCAAGAGAGAGCTTGATATCGTCTTTCTTGAATCCAGGAAGATCGATATCCAGTTCATATCCATCTTCATTTTCGTGAACATCTGTCTTCATTATATGAGAGGCATTTTTGCCATAAAGCTTCTTGTCTACATCTGGAAAATCCATCCTAGGGAAATTCATCCAATCGTTTAATAAATTCTCTTCAAAAATACTTGGTAATAACATAAGTCATTCCTCCTTTTTGCAAATTTATTTAGAACACTTTTCCTTTGTTCTGAGACAATTATACATCTAGTTGTTAGCACTGTCAAGAGGTGAGTGCTAATAAATTGACAAATATTTATATAATTTATAGAATTAACAGAAATATCGTGTTATAATTAACATGAAAGAAAGTGTAATTGCAACAAAAAGGAGAACGATTATGAGTGATATAAGTTCTTTGTTTGGAAATAATAATGGTCTTTCTAATATGCTAAGTGATTATAGTGCAATTAGAAGTGGTAGTTATAAGAAGTTAATGAAGTCTTACTACAGAGATGTACAAAGCGCTTCATCATCAAAAAACAATAGTGGCTCTAATAATACATTAGATAAGATCATTGAAGAAAGAAGAAATCCAACTATATCGAAGGAGGCTAGTGCAGCTAATTCTAAGCTTGCAAGTTCTATATCATCATATAAGAGTGCTTTATCTACACTTCAGAATGCTAAGACTTATGAGGATACAGAAAACGGTACTGATGTAAGAGACAAGGTTAAGAATGCCCTTAAGTCTTATGTATCTGCATATAATGATTCTGTAACCACGGCTAAGAAGTCTACTAATCTTAATATGACTTCTAATGTTGCTGGAGCAATGGAGGCAACAAGAGATGAGGTGGCAGCACTTAAGGAACTAGGCGTGACTCTTAATAGTGATGGTACACTTTCGTTTGATGAGAAGGGCTTTAAGGATGTTGATTTATCTAAGGTTAAGGAAGCTTTTGATGGAAATGCTGCTTTAAGCTATGGTTCTAAAGTAGCTTCTCGCCTTAATAGAATAACTTCAAATGCAATTAGTTCTAGTACATCAACTGCTGATGCAACGAGTACAATATCAACCGTATCTAATTCTAAGAACTTAATGGAAAGCATAGGAAAACTTAAGAGTTCTGATTTATATACTAAGACAAATGATGCGGCAGGAAATCAGACATTTGACAAAGATAAAGTGAGAGCGGAGTTAGATAAGTTTGTTGGATTATATAATTCAACTATTGATTCTGCTAAGTCTAGTGGAGTGTCAGGAGTTATATCTAATCTGGCAACAATGGAGCAGAAGACATCTATGAATGCGTATTCACTTCAACAGATTGGTGTATCTATTGGTAATGATGGTAAGCTGTCCCTTAATAAGGACACATTTGATAAAGCAGATGAGAATACAATTGAGAAGAGTCTTACAGATTATGCTTCATCAATTGAGACAAATGCCAGACTTCTGAATTACTATTCTACAACCCAGAATGGTGCGGCTAGTAGCTATTCTGCTAACGGAGCATATAATACGAATCCTTCGGATATAGTATCTCAATTATATGACCAAATCTAGATATCATAAGGAATATAAATAATCTGACTTGCGATTATATGTAATAAACATATAATCGCAAGTTTTTTAATGCAAATATTAATACAATTTATTCCCTATTTATTGTATAATAGAGAGTGACGAATTAAAATAATTTGGAGGAGAACTTAGATGAAGTATTTTGGTACAGATGGCTTTAGAGGAAAAGCAAATCAAGTTCTTACAGTTGAACACGCACTTAAGATCGGTCAGTTTATGGCATGGTACTTTGGCAAGAATAAGAAGGACGGCCCGGTAAGATGCGTTATTGGTAAGGATACAAGACTTTCTAGTTATATGATTGAATATGGAATTTCGGCAGGACTAGCGTCTGCAGGTGCTGATGCGCATTTAATGCATGTTACGACAACACCAAGTGTATCCTATGTTACTAGAACAGAGGATTTTGATTTTGGTGTTATGATTACTGCTAGTCACAATCCATATTATGATAACGGAATCAAGATAATTGATGAAAACGGATATAAGATGTCTGAAGATGTCTTAGAAGAATGTGAGAAATATATAGATGGAGAGGTATCTATAGATTTTCGCGACATTGAGCCTGGAAGAATAGTTGATTATCTTCAGGGACGAAACAAATACATGAGTTATCTTGCATCAACATGTTCAGAATTCTTCAGAGGATATAGAATTGGGCTTGATTGTGCCAACGGAGCATCATCAATGATAGCCAAGACTGTATTTGATATGCTTGGTGCCAAGACATATGTTATTAATAACGAACCAGATGGTAAGAATATCAATGTAAATTGTGGTTCTACTCATATTGATTCCCTAAAGCAATTTGTTGTAGATCATAATCTTGATGCGGGATTTGCTTTTGACGGAGATGCAGACAGATGTCTTGCAGTTGATGAGAAAGGTAATCTTATTGATGGCGATGGCATTATATATATCGGTGCGAAATATCTAAAAGAGATAGGACAGCTTAAGGACAACAAAGTTGTTGTTACTGTAATGAGTAATCTAGGGCTTATGAATGCTCTTAAAGAGAATAAGATGGAAGCTATTGTTACACCTGTAGGTGATAAATACATCTCACAGGAGCTAATGGAGCATAAGTATGGTATTGGTGGCGAACAGTCTGGACATATTATTTTCAACAAATATGCAACAACAGGTGATGGTATTCTAACTGCCATAGTTATGACTAACATTTTCGTTTCTAAGAAATGTCCATTCTCTAACTTGACACAGGGGCTTGAAATAATGCCTCAGAAGCTCAAGAATATTAGAACAGACAAGAAGGATGAGATTGACGCTGATCCAGATGTAAGAGCATTTGCAGAGGATATGAATAAACGTCTTGATGGTAAGGGCAGACTTCTTCTTAGAAAGAGCGGTACTGAGCCAATTCTTCGTATTATGGTTGAAGCTAAGACCTATGAGGATTGTGACAAATACATTGAAGAGACAGAAGAGTTCATAAGAGAAAGGTACGCAATTTAGAGTATGAATACTTTGATTTATAATGGCAGGATTATTAATCCTGCCACTAATCTTGATGATATAGGCTATATTGTGATCACAGATGACAAAGTGTCACTTATAGAGATATCCAATATTATTGATGAAAAAAAGGTTTCTTCACTTAAGAAAGAGCATAATATAGACACTTGTATTGATGCAACGAACCTGTATGTAACTCCAGGATTAATTGATCTTCACGTACATTTCAGAGATCCTGGCCTAACATATAAGGAAGATATAGAATCTGGCTCTAAGGCTGCAGCTAAGGGCGGATTTACAACTGTTGTTGCTATGCCTAATACTAAGCCTGTAGTTGATAACGTAGATACCTACGATTATGTATGCAACAAGGCTAAAGAAGTTAATCTTGTAAATGTTATACAAGTAGGTTCTGTCACAAAAGGCATGGAGGGAAAAGAACTATCAGATATTGAAGAAATGTCTAAGCATGGACTTATTACAATATCTGAAGATGGTAAATCCGTTATGGATTCTGGGTTATATCGTAAGGCTATGAAGCTTGCTAAGAAGTTGGATATAACAGTTCTTGCCCATTGCGAAGATATTAACCTTGTTGAAAAAGGTGTTATGAATATGGGGCCAAAATCTGAAAAGCTTGGTCTTAATGGAATAAGTAATGCTGTTGAGAATATTATTACTGCAAGAGACATAATGCTTTCAGAAGAAACTGGTGCAAAGCTTCATCTATGTCATTGTTCTACAAAAGAGTCTGTAGATATGATAAGAGATTCGAAGAATAAAGGAATTAATGTATCAGGGGAAGTTTGTCCTCATCATTTTGTACTTACAGAAGACGATATTGATTCAGATAATGCAATGTATAAGATGAATCCCCCTCTTAGAAGTAAAGAAGATAAAGAAGCTCTTCTTAGAGGATTAAAGGAGGGCATTATTGAGGTTATATCAACAGATCATGCTCCTCATTCAAAAGAAGAGAAAGAGAAGTCCATGAAAGAAGCTCCATTTGGTATAGTTGGGCTTGAGACATCACTTTCATTGTCTTATACATATTTAGTTGAAACAGGAATCCTGGGTGTATCTTCGCTAATTGAGAAGATGAGTTACAATCCTGCCAGGGTACTTGGCATTGACAAAGGAAACATTGATATAGGACATGTTGCGGACATAACAATATTTGATCCGCAAGTTGAATATAGAATCAACCCGCATGATTTCGTTAGTAAAGGTAAGAATACACCTTTCACTAGCATGCAAGTCAGGTCTAAGGTAATCTACACCATTAAGGATGGAAGAGTTTCGTATTCAGCACAACAATCACAGAAAGGAAATAAGAAATGATTGATACTTTAGTTGAGAAGATTAAGAAGACCAACGCACCTATTGTTGTTGGTCTTGATCCAAAACTTGGTTTTATACCAGACTTTATATTAGAGAAAGCGTATAAAGATTGTGGCAAGACATTAGAGGGTGCAGCTCAGGCGATTCTAGAATTTAACAAAGGAATAATTGATGCTACTCATGATCTTGTTCCTGCAGTAAAGCCTCAAATTGCTATGTATGAACAATTTGGACTTCCTGGTCTTGTGGCATTTAACGAAACAGTTAAATATGCTAAAAGTAAAGGCCTGGTTATAATTGGTGACGTTAAGAGAGGTGACATAGGTTCCACATCAGAATCTTATGCAATTGCACATCTTGGCTCAATAGATATAGGTGGAGAGAAGATAAAAGTCTTTGATGAAGACTTTGCAACTGTTAATCCATATCTGGGAAGTGATGGAATAACACCATTTACAGATGTATGTAAGAAGGAAGGCAAGGGAATATTCATCCTAGTTAAGACCTCTAATCCTAGTAGCGGAGAATTTCAGGATAAAGATATGGAAGGAAAACCGTTATATGAGCATGTAGGTGCCAAGGTTCATGAGTGGGGCAAGGATTTAATTGGTAAATGCGGTTACTCATCCGTTGGAGCTGTTGTTGGAGCAACTTATCCTGAGGTTGGTAAAGTTATGAGGCGGGTTATGCCGAATACTTATATTCTTGTGCCAGGTTATGGAGCACAAGGAGGTAAAGGAAAGGATTTGGTTCATTTCTTCAATGATGATGGACTAGGAGCAATAATTAACAGCTCTAGAGGTATTATTGCTGCATATAAGAATGATGCATATTCTAAGTATGGAGAAGAAGGTTATGCTGATGCAGCAAGACAAGCAGTTATTGATATGAGAGAAGATATAGAAACAGCACTTAATTAATGATGGGGAGACAATATGAGAATTCCAGATTCATATGAACTAATAGAAGAAAAATATCTTGATGACATTAGAAAGACAGGTTATTTACTTAGCCATAAGAAGACAAAGGCAAGGATAGCAATTATTCCAGACGAAGACGAGGATAATAAAGTTTTCTTTATTGGATTTAGGACACCGCCTTTTGATTCTACGGGTGCGCCGCATATTATGGAGCATTCTGTTCTTTGTGGTTCTGACAAATATCCTATAAAGGATCCTTTTGTAGAATTAGCCAAGGGCTCCCTTAACACATTTCTTAATGCCATGACTTATCCGGATAAGACAGTTTATCCTGTGGCTAGTTGCAATGATAAAGATTTTCAAAATCTTATGGATGTGTATCTGGATGCTGTATTTCATCCTAATATCTTCAAACACAAAGAGATATTTGAGCAGGAAGGCTGGCATTATGAGCTAGAGTCAGAGGATGATGAATTAACTATTAATGGTGTTGTATATAATGAGATGAAAGGTGCATATTCATCTCCTGATTCTCTTCTGGATAGAGAGATTATGAGCACGCTGTTCCCAGATACAGAATATCATCATGAATCCGGTGGTAATCCTAAGGTTATTCCTGAACTAACATATGAAGATTTTGAAGACTTCTATAAGAAGTATTATCATCCTTCTAACTCATACATTTACCTATATGGAAATTGTGATATGTATGAGAAACTAGACTATATTGATAAAGAATATCTGTGCAATTACGAGGAACAAAGCATTAATTCCTCTATTCATAGTCAGGAGCCATTCTCTGATGTTGTAAGAGTGGAGAAGGAATATCCTATTGCTGCTGGAGAAAGCGAAGAGGATGCAACTTATCTTACAATTAATTATTGTATGGACGTGGGAAATGATACTAAGAAGCTTGTTGCTCTTGAAATGCTTGATTATGCGCTTCTTAATTGTAGCGGTGCGCCAATTCGTAAGGAGCTTAACAAAGCAGGTGTTGGTAAAGCTGTAATGGGTGGCCTTGACGATGGTATTAAGCAGCCTGTTTTTTCTATCGGTGTAAAAAATGCAAAAGCAGAAGACGAAGAAAAATTCTTAGAGATAATCAGAACAGTATTAGAACAGCAGTCTAAAGAAGGTGTTGATAAGAAGGCGCTTCTTGCCTGCATTAATACTATAGAGTTTAGAGTAAGAGAAGCAGACTTCGGCTCTTATCCAAAGGGATTAATGTATGGATTAGATATTCTGGATAATTGGATATATGATTCTAGTAATCCATTTATCAGAATGAATGATTTACAGATGCTTAAAGAACTAAAGAAGGAGATAGGAACTGACTATTTTAATAATCTTATTAAAGAGTATTTCTTAGACAATACATTTGCAGCAATTGTTGTTTCTAAACCTAAGAAGGGTATGACAACAGAAGAAGATGAGGCATTGAAACAGAGACTTGCTGAGAAGAAAGCTTCATTGTCTAAGGAAGAGATTAAGAAAATAGTTGATAATACAGCGCATCTTAAAGAATATCAAATGACGCCTTCTTCAGATGAAGATCTGGCAAAACTTCCTATACTTACAAGACAGGATCTAAGGAGAGAAATAAGACCAATTGATCTTACAGAGAAGAGCATAGGTAATATTAAGGTGTTACATCATAATATTGATACATCTAATATTCATTACCTTAGACTTTTGTTCAATCTGGATCATATATCCTTAGAAGATTTGCCTTATGTATCATTTCTTTCTAAGATACTTGGTCTGGTAGATACTGAGAAATATTCTTATACAGAATTATCTAATGAAATTGATATTTTGACAGGTGGTTTTGCTACAGAACTGTCTAATTATTCCAAGACATCTGATGATTATACTCTTTATTTTGTAGTAAAGAGTAAATTCATTAGCGATAACATAATGTATGCTACTGATCTTATAGAAGAAATAATTCTTCATTCAGATTTCTCAGATGCAGGAAGACTAAAAACCCTTGTTAAACATGAGCGCACAAGACTTGAGACATCAATGAACAGGGCTGCGCATGTTCTGGCAAGTATGAGAGCATCAGCCTCAATATCTAAGAATTCCCTTCTTGCAGATAAACTATCTGGAATAGAATATTACAGATTTATAAGGGAGTTAGAAGAGAATTTTGATAGCAGATGTCATGCACTTCAGAAGAAATGTATAGAGATGACACATTCGATTTTCAGAAGTTCTAACCTGCTTGTTAGTACAACTGGTGATGACAAGATATATAGTCAGCTTAATACATATCTGCCTCGTCTTGGTCGTCATTTGTTTACTAATAATTACAGAAAATCTTCTGCTAAGATGATATGTGTAAAGAAGAATGAAGCCTTTAAGGACGCATCTCAGATACAGTATGTTGCTAGAAGCGGTAATTTTAGAGCACTTGGATATGATTTTAGTGGATATCTTAGAGTTCTTAAAGTTATATTAAACTATGATTATCTGTGGCTAAATGTGCGAGTTCAAGGTGGTGCATATGGTTGTATGACTAAGATTAGTAGAAATGGTAATATGTCTGTTGTGTCTTATAGAGATCCAAACCTTCGTAAAACCAACGAAGTGTATGAGAAAATAGCAGATTATATTAGAGATTTTGATGTTAGTGAAAGAGATATGACAAAATTTGTTATTGGTGCAGTGTCAGCTCTTGATATGCCACTTTCTCCTTCCCAGAGAGGTCAAAGAGGTCTTCACATGTATATGGAAGGGGTATCAGAAGAGGTGTTGCAGAAGGAAAGAGATGAGGTTCTTAATGCTACGCCGGATGATATAAGAAAACTATCAGATTTGATTGATGGCGTAATGAAGCAGAACTGCTTATGTGTAATAGGTAATGAAGATATCATTGAAGAAAATGCTGAAATGTTTGACAGTATTTCGCAATTGCAATAACAATTAAGCGGGTTTTATGAGGAAATAGAAGATGAGCGAAAGTCCAAATAATAGTTTTAAGTCCGGGTTTGTAACAATTATAGGAAGACCCAATGTTGGTAAATCAACCCTTATGAATCATTTAATTGGGACTAAGATTGCTATTACCAGCAATAAGCCCCAGACTACTCGTAACAAGATACAGACTGTTCTTACTGATGAGGACAGGTTCCAGATGATATTTGTAGATACACCTGGAATTCATAAGGCGAAGAATAAGCTTGGGGAATATATGGTAAATGTGGTTAAGCAAGCCGTAGAGGGTGTGGATGTACTACTGTGGCTTGTGGAACCAGACGAAATAATAGGAAAAACTGATAGTAGAATCGCGAGTCAACTATGGGGCCTGGATATCCCTGTAATCCTTGTTATTAATAAGGTTGACAAGGTTTCACCAGAACGTGTTGCTGAAGCTATTAAGGATTTTAGTAAGCTAAGCGATTTTAATGATATTGTTCCTCTTTCGGCTTTAAAGGGAACTAATTGTGATGAGCTTATTGATGTTATATACAAACATTTACCATATGGACCTATGTATTATGATGCAGATACATTGACAGACCAGCCAGAGAGACAGATTATTGCAGAAATAATACGTGAGAAATCCCTTCATGCTCTATGTGAAGAAGTTCCCCACGGTATAGCTGTGTCTGTTGATAAGATGAAGAAAAGATCCGATAAAGAGCTGTGGGACGTTGATGCAACAATTGTATGCGAGAAGGACTCTCATAAAGGAATTATTATTGGAAAGAATGGTTCCATGCTTAAGAAAATCGGTTCAAACGCAAGATATGAGATTGAGCATACATTAGATAAGCATGTTAATCTAAAGTTGTGGGTTAAAGTTAAAAAGGATTGGAGAGATAGCGATTTTCTAGTTAAGAATTTTGGATATAAACAGGAAGGCGAATAAGTTGCCAGGAAATATATTGGTTAATGGTATAGTTATTTCTTCTATGCCAATAGGTGAATATGACAAAAGAATAGTGCTTCTTACAAAAGAAATAGGAAAGGTTGCTGCTTTTGTAAGAGGGGCAAGAAAGCCTAATTCTCCCTTTGTTGGAATAAGCAATGCCTTCATATATGGAGAATTTGAATTATATAGAGGAAGATCATCATATACAGTTAATAAAGCTAATGCTATTGAATATTTTACCAATATTACATCAGATATCGACAATATGATGATGGGTTCCTATTTTCTTGAAATTGCTAATTACTATGGTCAGGAAAATGTTGATGAGAAGAATAGACTCCTTCTTCTGTACAGAGCCCTTCAGATTATGAGCAAAGAAGGAAGAGATTTAGAGCTTATAAGATATATCTATGAATTCAAGACAATGATTATAAATGGAGAGTATCCGAATTTGTTTGAATGCAAGAATTGTCATAAGAAAGATGAGCTTGTTATGCTTTCAAAGGATTTGGAAGGAATTTTATGTTCGGACTGCATTAATAAAGAACAAAAAGGAATAACACTTAAGAAAAGTACCCTTTATGCTTTGCAATATGTAGCTAGTTCAGATATAAAGAAATTGTTTTCATTTGAGCTAAAGCCTGAGATAAAAGAGGAATTTATAAATGTTATAAATCAATTTAGAAATAAATATATGAATCATGAATTTAATTCAGTTGAATTCTTGAAAATGTAGCAAAAAAAATATATAATACGCTAGATTGGGTGTGTCAAGGAGGATATATTATGAGTGAACAGCCGGTAAGAAGACCAGCTAATAATGCAAATTCTGTTGCAAGACGTAAAGCTATTCGTCGAAAAAAGTTGATGAAAAAGAGATTGATTTTGGCAGGTATGCTTGTGGGAGCTCTTGCAGTTATAGCATTAATTGTTTTTCTCATTGTAAAACTTGTATCTGGTGCGAGCTTTGCTGAAACAACAACTATGAAAATAGCAAGTGATGGCTCTATAACAATGGATGAAGTAGATGATTTTAGCGAAAGCAATTATGATGAGGACGAATTAGAAGAATATACGAAGAAACTTGTTGATGATTACAATAATAGTGGTAATGTTGGCAAAGTTAAATTCAAGAAAGTTAAAGTTAAAGATAAAAAAGCATATCTTAGAATGGAATATTCTGACTATAATGCCTATAAATCCTTTACTGGTAATGAATTGTTCATTGGAACAGTTGGTGAGGCTAAGACAGCAGGATATGACTTCCAGGACACATTTTCAAGTGTAAGTGATGGACAGAAGAAAGATGCCATTTCTGTAGAAGATATGACAAGTGATGATAGTAAGAAAGTAATTCTCGTACGTGCTAATGAAACCATAGTTACACCAAATGATATTACTGCAATATCTGATGCCTGCACAACAATTGATAAGAAAGACCAGGTGTCAATCGCACAGCCTGATGGCAATATGGATGCTACAGTTCTTACTACAATAGTGTATAAGTAATTCATTGTATGGGCATCTGCACGCGCATATAGAAAGGAATAAAGGAATATATTTATGGAAAAGACAATGGATAAAATAGTGGCTCTATGTAAAGCCAGAGGATTCGTATATCCCGGTTCTGAGATATATGGAGGCCTGGCAAATAGCTGGGATTATGGCAATCTTGGAGTAGAGCTTAAGAATAATATTAAAAAGGCATGGTGGCAGAAGTTTGTACAGGAGAATCCATATAATGTTGGAATCGACAGTGCAATTATTATGAATCCTCAGACATGGGTGGCTTCAGGACATCTTGGTGGATTCTCAGATCCTTTAATGGATTGTAAGGAATGTCATGAGAGATTTAGAGCTGATCAGGTGATTGAGAATTTTGCAAATGATAATGATATTACATTAGAGACTTCTGTAGATGGCTGGAGTGCCGAAGAGATGATGGAATTTATTAAGTCTAATAGTGTTCCATGTCCTACTTGTGGTAAGCATAATTTTACTGATATTAGACAATTTAACCTTATGTTCAAGAGTTTTATGGGAGTTACTGAAGATGCAAAGAATACTGTATATCTTCGCCCAGAAACTGCCCAGGGAATCTTTGTTAACTTTAAGAATGTACAACGTACTTCAAGGAAGAAACTTCCATTTGGTATTGCCCAGATTGGTAAGTCTTTTAGAAATGAGATTACTCCAGGTAATTTCATTTTCAGAACAAGGGAATTTGAACAAATGGAATTGGAATTCTTCTGTAAGCCAGATACTGATCTTGAGTGGTTTGAATATTGGAGATCATTTTGTTATAACTGGCTTCTTTCCCTTGGAATGAAGGAAGAGGAATTACGACTTCGTGATCATGATCCTGCTGAACTTGCCTTTTATTCTAAGGGTACAACTGATATTGAGTTCATGTTCCCATTTGGATGGGGAGAACTTTGGGGAATTGCTGATAGAACTGATTATGACCTTACTCAGCATCAGGATACATCTAAGCAGGACCTTACATACTTTGATGATGAGTCTGGAGAGAAGTATATACCTTACGTAATTGAGCCTTCCCTTGGTGCAGATAGAATTCTACTTGCATTTCTTTGTGCAGCATATGATGAGGAGAATATTGGAACAGAAGAGAAGCCTGACTTAAGAACAGTTCTTCATTTTCATCCAGCTCTTGCCCCGGTTAAGATTGGAGTGCTTCCTTTGTCTAAGAAGCTTAACGAAGGCGCAACAAAGGTATATAAAAAACTTTCAAAGCTTTATAATTGTGAATATGATGATAGAGGTAACATAGGTAAACGTTATCGCCGTCAGGATGAAATAGGTACACCTTTCTGTGTAACTTATGATTTTGATTCAGAAGAAGATAATGCTGTTACAGTTCGCGATAGAGATACAATGGAACAGGTTAGGGTACAAATTGACGAACTTGAGGATTATTTCAGAGATAAATTCACTTTCTAATATGTTTTTATTTACAATATATATTGTTTTGGTTTAATATAACTATGTGGGAATTCACACATATTTCATATTTTATATGAAATATAATTCGAAATTTTATATATTCATTTGAGACTTATATATTTTGGGTTGAAACGGCTGGAGGTTTTTATGAACTACAAAGAAACGATTAGAAAAAAGAATAAGCTTTTGGCATTGGCTTTGCTTGGATCTATTCTTCTAAGAACCATTGCTAATGCACCATTTGTTGGGATAATGGCTGCAATTCCAATGGGCGTTGGAGCTGTTGTTGTGGGACTGCTTCTATTCTTCTTATCATCGAAATTACCACCTATTCCAATGATGTTTGCTTTTTCAATTTTTATGTCTGTGATGGTATTTCTTCTTATGACATTTTGGCCGTGTAGAGCCAACTACATGATGGTTTTCATGGCACTTTTCTTTGTAATTATGTATGAAGATATTCGTGTAATTGCTTTGCAGGCTGTATGTTGTGTCGCTGAAATGATATATTTCCATTTTGCATATTACAGTGCCCTTAATGATACGGAGTGGGGTAATGATACAACAGTTATTGCTATCGTATATATAATTTCAGGTATGTTTGTATTTATTATGCTTTCAAGAATGACCAAGAAGCAGTTTGCTGAATTAGAGAAAATTAATGCAGAAGCTCAGGAAGAGAAGGAGAAAGCAGAGAAGCTCCTTGCTCAGATTAGTAAGTCTGTTGGAGTTCTTGATAGTACATCTGGTAAGATTTCTGAGAGTGTTACAGTATCAGGTGATATAACTAATGAGATTAGTAAGTCTACAGAAGACGTGGCGAGACGTGCTAATAGCGAAGTTGAGGCAGCTGATACTATTAGAAACATGGTAAGTGATGGAGTTGATAATATTAGGAGTGTTACTGAAGCATCAATTAAGATGACAGAAGCTTCTAATGAGACTAATACAGCTATTGCTGACAGTGACAAGAGAGTTGTTATCCTTTCTGAAAGAATGGAGAACCTTAACGAGAAGATGGGAGAGATATCACGTTCCATCTCAGAGCTTTCTGAAGAAAATAACAAGATTGTTAATATCTTAGGAACATTAGGCGAGATTACAGACCAGACCAATTTGCTCTCACTTAATGCGTCTATTGAGGCCGCTCGTGCAGGAGAAGCTGGTAAAGGCTTTGCTGTAGTTGCAGATGAGATTCGTAATCTGTCTGATTCTTCTGCTCAGTTTACAGATGAGATTCATTCAATCTTAGATGGTGTAGAAGCTAAGACAAAACAGGTTACAGATGAGATTGCACAAGGACGAGAATCTGTAGAAGAATGTAATGACTATGTTAAGGAAGTTGGAGAATCATTCGAAGTTGTTCGTTCCAACTCAGACGAGATTCTTGCTAAAGCACGTGATATTGAGGAGCAGTCTAATTCTCTTCAGAGGTTACTTACTAACACACTTGATAATGTTAACGATATTAGTGCTAACGTTGAATCAACAAGTGCTGCTATGGAAGAGATTTCCGTAAGTATTAGTAATCTTAATGGAAGTATTGGAAATGTTGTTGCAGGATATAATGATATTAATGATATTACAGCAAGCCTAGTTGAGGTTTCAGAACAGTAATATCAAATAGTACTTTTATAAATACAAAAATGTTGGATATACAACATATTGTGGTTTGTAATTTAATGGAACATATTAAGGGAGTAAAGTTTCAAAACTATTGAAATTTTACTCCCTTTCTTCTTGAAAATGTTTATGTCTATTGTTACAATAGTTCTATCTGTAGTTTAGATGCTATATATAAGTTTTTTAGGAGGAAAAGAATTATGGCAAAATGGGTTTACACCTTCAAAGAAGGTAACATGACCATGCGTAACTTACTTGGCGGTAAGGGAGCTAACCTTGCAGAGATGACTGAAATTGGTCTTCCTGTACCACAAGGTTTTACAATCACAACAGAGGCATGTACTCAGTATTATGAGGACGGAAGAAAGATTAATGATGAGATCATGTCTCAGACAATGGAAGGCGTTGAGTGGATGGAGAGAGAGAACGGCAAGAAGTTTGGCGATCTTAAGAATCCACTTCTTGTATCTGTTCGTTCTGGTGCTCGTGCTTCAATGCCTGGTATGATGGATACTATCCTCAACCTTGGTCTTAATGATGAAGTAGTAGAGGCTATGATTGCAGGAAACCCTGATCCTAAGTTCGAGCGTTTCGTATATGACTCTTACAGAAGATTTATTCAGATGTTCTCTGATGTAGTTATGGAAGTTGGTAAGAAGTATTTTGAACAACTTATCGACAAGATGAAGGCTGACAGAGGAGTTGAATTTGACGTTGACCTTACAGCTGCTGATCTTAAGGAATTAGCAGAGCAGTTTAAGGCTGAGTATAAGAATCAATTAGGTTCTGACTTCCCTTCAGATCCAGTAGAGCAGTTAAAGCTTGCTATTGAAGCTGTATTTAGATCATGGGATAACCCAAGAGCTAATGTATATCGTCGTGATAACGATATTCCTTACTCATGGGGTACAGCTGTTAACGTAATGCCAATGGTATTTGGTAACTTAAATGATGAGTCTGGTACTGGTGTTGCATTTACAAGAGATCCTGCAACAGGTGAGAAGAAGCTTATGGGTGAGTTCTTAAAGAACGCTCAGGGTGAAGACGTTGTTGCTGGTGTTCGTACTCCAATGCCAATCGCTCAGATGGAGCAGGAATTCCCAGAAGCATATGCTGAATTTATCAAGGTATGTGAGACTCTTGAGAATCACTATCATGATATGCAGGATATGGAATTTACTGTTGAGAACAAGAAGTTATATATGCTTCAATGTCGTAATGGTAAGAGAACAGCTCCTGCTGCCCTTCAAATTGCTTGTGATCTTGTTGATGAAGGACATAAGACAGAAGCAGAAGCAGTTGCTATGATTGATCCTCGTAACTTAGATACATTACTTCATCCACAATTTGATGCTGCTGAACTTAAGGCTGCAACTCCAATTGGTAAGGGACTTGGTGCTTCACCTGGTGCTGCTTGCGGTAAAGTAGTATTTACAGCTGAAGATGCTGAAGAATGGAATGCAAGAGGCGAGAAGGTTGTACTTGTTCGTCTTGAGACATCACCAGAAGATATCACTGGTATGAAAGCTTCTCAGGGTATCTTAACAGTTCGTGGTGGTATGACAAGTCACGCTGCCGTTGTTGCTCGTGGAATGGGTACATGTTGTGTATCTGGTTGTGGCGACATTGCAATGGATGAAGAGAATAAGACATTTACATTAGCTGGACAGAAATTCGTAGAGGGTTCTGAGATTTCTATCGATGGTACAACAGGTAACATTTATGCAGGAATCATCCCTACAGTTGATGCTCAGATTGCTGGTACATTTGGACGTGTTATGGCATGGGCTGATAAGTATAGAAGACTTAAGGTTCGTACTAATGCTGATACTCCTGCTGATGCTAAGAAGGCTAGAGAACTTGGCGCAGAAGGTATCGGACTTTGCCGTACAGAGCATATGTTCTTCGAAGAGGACAGAATTGCTGCATTTAGAGAGATGATTTGTGCTGATACAGTTGAAGAGAGAGAAGCTGCATTAGATAAGATTCTTCCATATCAGCAAAGCGACTTCAAGGCATTATATGAAGCACTTGAAGGATGCCCGGTTACAATTCGTTTCTTAGATCCACCTCTACATGAGTTCGTTCCTACAGAGGAAGAAGATATTAAGAAGTTAGCTGATGCTCAAGGAAAGTCAGTTGATGAAATTAAGGCACTTATTGAATCACTACATGAATTCAACCCAATGATGGGTCACAGAGGATGCCGTCTTGCAGTTACATATCCTGAGATTGCTAAGATGCAGACTAAGGCTGTTATCAGAGCTGCTATTGAAGTTCAGAAGGCTCATAGCGATTGGAATGTTAAGCCTGAGATCATGATTCCACTTGTTGGAGATGTTAATGAGCTTAAGTTCGTTAAGAAGGTAGTAGTTGAGACTGCTGATGCTGAGATTGCTGATGCAGGTGTTAAGCTTGAGTATGAAGTTGGTACAATGATTGAAATCCCACGTGCTGCTCTTACAGCTGATGAGATTGCTGAGGAAGCTGATTTCTTCTGCTTCGGTACTAACGACCTAACACAGATGGCTTATGGATTCTCTCGTGATGATGCTGGTAAGTTCTTAGATGCTTATTATGACAAGAAGATCTTCGAGAATGATCCATTTGCTAAGCTAGACCAAGATGGTGTAGGTAAACTTATGCAGATTGCTATTGCACTTGGTAAGATGAAGAATTCTAAGCTTCATGTTGGTATCTGTGGTGAGCATGGTGGAGATCCTTCATCAGTTGAGTTCTGTGATAAGATTGGACTTGACTATGTATCATGTTCTCCATTTAGAGTACCAATTGCAAGACTTGCTGCAGCACAGGCTGCTATCGCAAGTAATCCAAGCATCGTGACAGTAGAGAAGGCAGCTAACAAGGCTAAGGACTTTGCTGATGATGTTAAGGAAAAGCTTATTGAGATCTTCAAGTAATTAATTGTTGATCATCTTAATGGAAAGCTTATTGAGATTCTTAAGATAATTAATATAGGCTTTGCCTGAATCGAATATGATTATAGTATAGAGAGCCCTTGTGGCTCTCTATTTTTTGTATTATAGTGATGAATAAATCACTTGTAGCTAGGCATATGAACAAGTTGGAATAACAGAATTCTACAATTGTAGAAGAATCATGATATAATAATAAATCATGGGTAATTTGATTATGGAAAATGTAAAGAGAATAACAAGTTTAGATGCTGCTGACGTGTCGGTTTATGTCGGCCTAAATGAGCGACAATTAAAACGATACAACGAGCCAGATAATGGTATCTTTATATGCGAGAGCATGAAGGTTATAAAAAGGGCAATTGCTGCAGGCTATAAGCCCCAATCCTTTTTTGTTGAAGAGAGTCAGTTAGAAGGGGTGAAACAATTTAACACTGACAATGTCCCAATCTATGCGGCTAGTGAAAATGTTATGAAGAACATCACAGGCTACTCCCTAACAGGTGGTGTCCTATCAGCCATGCATAGAAAATGCCCATTAACCCCCACTAAGCTAATAGAATCCTGCAACAAGATAGTAGTACTTGATGATGTTGAGAATCCGACTAATGTTGGTGCTATATTCAGGTCCGCCGCAGCCTTAGGAGCAGAGGCAGTTTTGCTGACAGAAGGGTGCGCTGACCCACTATACAGAAGAGCTGCAAGAGTAAGTATGGGGACAGTATTTCAGCTTGAGTGGACATACATTAATCGAAGTGATATTTCCCTGCTTAAGGAAAGCGGATTTACACTTATGGCGTTGTCTCTTACTGACGATGCCAGGAGCCTAAGGGACTTGAAGTTGTCTGCCAATAAGAGGGCGGTAGTTCTTGGTAATGAAGAACATGGCATTTCCCCTAAGATTCTAAACACATGCAATATGAATGTCATTATCCCTATGTCTAACGGAGTGGATTCCCTTAATGTGGCATCCGCAAGTGCAGTAGCCTTTTGGGAGATATTTAAGAAGGTCTAACCTATCTTAGAGTCCATCTTAAGGATGTGCTGGCTAAGCCAGGTAATAAGATAGTCAGTAAGATTACCTAAGTATTCTTCCTGATTTTCGTCTAGTTCATTTAATTCGATTTTGGAGATTCGTTCTACGAAGGAGCGGTGAGCCTTCTTTTGGGCAGCCAGGCCTTCGTAGTTAATAGACTCCATATATTCTTCCTCATCGGCAAAATGAGTCTCTGTATATTCCTTAAGCTCTGCAAGAGTGTTGACTATAAAGTCATATTTGTCATAGCCTTTCTTGGATGCTTCAAGAGCATCGTGCATGCTTGCAATGATTTCAAATAAATGTCTGTGCTGGTCATCAATCGATTCAATGCCAGTAAGGTATTTGTCGGTAAAATCAAACGGGTCTTCATTATCATCTTCGCTCTGAAGCTTCACAGCGGTGCCGATTAGAGTATCAGACCCAAGAATATGATGGTAAAGCCATTTTGCGCAGAATTGTAATAGCTCATTAAGCTTCTGTGAGGCATTTTCATCAGTGATGCCCTCGTCCATTTCCTTCTTGATTCGCTTAATAAATGCCTTGTGCTCCATTTTTTGAATAGTAAGCTCAGGGTCGTCAATCGACTCCATATATGCTTCCTCATGTGTAAAATGTGTATTAGCATATTCAGCAAGGGATTCAAGTAGCTCTTTTGCAACCTCAGCCGTGTTGGCCTTTCCCTCTAAAGCAGCCTTATTTGCCTCATTTAGCGACGCGAAGAGGCCGCGATGTTCATTATCTATTGTCTCATTTCCAATAATACAATCATCTATAAAAATATAAGTATCCATATTAACTGTCCTCCATTATGATTCCTTCATATACTTAAGTAAATTATAAATAATGAAGTAGTTGAATGCAAGAAAGACATAAAGTATGGTATAATACGTCGTAAGGTGTCGCGAAATATGTCGTGAGCCTGCGAAGCAGGGTGACGACAGCATATACACGAAGTGTATTGCGTTCAGCGACGGATTCCTTACGAGAATATGACTGGTAACGACTTGTAAAATATTTATATAGAGAGAGATAACTATGAAGAAGAAAATAAAACTGCCACTTGCTATACAGATATTCATTGCCCTTGTTCTTGGAATTATAGCAGGTATATTATTGCAGGGGCATACAGATATAGCGGATGATTATATCAAGCCATTTGGTACGATTTTTCTTAATTTACTCAAATTCATCGTAGTACCTATAGTGTTATTCTCAATAATGTCCGGCATAATATCCATGAGAGATGTTAAGAAGGTAGGTTCAATTGGTATTAAGGCAGTTATCTATTATTTCTGCACAACGGCAATAGCAATTGTAATAGGACTTATAGGTGGTAATGTGTTCAAACAGTTTTTCCCGATTCTTGAGACTTCTAACCTACAATTTACCGAGGCACAAACCACCACATTTATGGATACAATTGTTGGAATTTTCCCCGATAACTTTTTTTCGCCATTAGTAGAAGCTAATATGCTGCAGGTTATTGTTATGGCTGTAATAATAGGATTTGCAGTAATACTTGTTGGAGAAAAGGCAAAACCTGCCATAAAGGGCATAGAGACACTTAATGCAATATTTATGAAAGCTATGGAGATGATTCTTAGCTTATCGCCAATAGGTGTATTTTGTCTGATAACGCCTGTTGTAGCTGATAATGGTGCCGCAATTATAGGCTCCCTTGCAATAGTTTTAATCTGTGCCTATGTATGTTATATAATTCATATGGCAGTAGTGTATTCAACAGCCGTTGGAACATTAGGCGGGATGAACCCACTCAAGTTCTTCAAGATGCACCTTCCGGCAATGATATTTGCATTTTCAAGTTCATCGAGTGTTGGAACACTTCCTGTCAACAGAGAAGGTTGCCTTAAAATGGGAGCTGACGAAGATATAACCTCATTTGTGCTTCCCCTTGGTGCGACGATTAATATGGACGGAACAGCAATTCATCAGGGAGTGTGTGCCATATTTATTGCAACATGCTATGGTGTTGATTTGGATTTGAATGCTATGCTTACGATTGTATTTACCGCCATTCTTGCATCTATTGGTACCGCAGGTGTTCCAGGGGCAAGTATGGTAATGCTTGCTATGGTTCTTACATCTGTAGGTCTGCCTCTTGAAGGAATAGCGCTGGTAGCAGGTGTGGACAGAGTATTTGATATGGGAAGAACAGTTGTTAATATAACAGGTGATGCTTCTTGTACAATTATAGTAAGCAATTTAGAGAGAAAAAAGGCTGCAAAAAAGCAGGCCTTGGAAAAACAGCAGATAGATGAATAAGTGATTACATAGAAAGGTAGGTGCCTAAAATGAGTAAAAAAATAGTTCAAACAGCAGGTAGAGAACAGTTAGGAGAATTTGCGCCGGAGTTTGCGCATTTTAATGATGATGTATTATTCGGTGAGAACTGGAATAATCAGGATATAGATGTGAAGACCAGATGCATTATAACAGTTGTAGCTCTTATGTCACAGGGTATAACCGATTCCAGCTTAAAGTATCATATAATGAACGCTAAGAGTAACGGTGTATCGCAGAAGGAAATGGCTGCAATTATTACCCATGTTGCGTTTTACGCAGGCTGGCCAAAAGCATGGGCTGTATTTAACCTTGCAAAAGAGGTATACAGCAGTGAAGAGGTTGGCTTAACAGATAGAGATAGATATCAGAACACAATCTTCTTCCCGATTGGTGAGCCGAATCCTTATGGCGAGTTTTTCGAGGGTCAAAGCTATCTTGCACCGGTTTCAACAGAGCAGGTGCCGGTATATAATGTAACCTTTGAACCGGGCTGCAAGAATCATTGGCATATACATCATGCCAAGTCTGGCGGTGGACAGATGCTTATCTGTGTCGGAGGAAAAGGCTTATATCAGGAGGACGGCAGTAAGGTTCGTGAATTATACCCTGGTGATATTGTAAATATACCTGCCAACGTTAAGCATTGGCATGGAGCGGCAGACGACTCGTGGTTCTCACATCTTGCAATAGAAGTAGACGGAGAAGACACAAGTACACAGTGGCTGGAGAAGGTGTAAGAAAGGAACAAAGACATGAACGACTTTATCTATAGCGCACCAACGAAGGTGCATTTTGGAAAAGACAAAGAGTTAGAAGTTGGCAAGATTATTAAGGGATATAATCCTACAAAGGTTATGATTCACTTTGGTGGCACTTCTGCGAAGAAAAGTGGTCTTCTTGACAGAGTGATTAAAGTACTAGACGACGAGGATATTAAGCATGTTGAATTTGGCGGTGTTAAACCTAATCCAGAGCTTAGTCTTGTTCGTGAAGGGATTGAGTTATGTCACAAGGAGAATGTTGATTTTATTCTTGCAGTGGGCGGTGGCTCTGTTATGGATTCTGCTAAAGACATTGCTAATGGCGTGGCAAATCCTGACATTGACGTATGGGATTTCTCTCTTGGCAATGCTATTCCCAGAAAGACTCTTAATAAAGGATGTATTCTTACCCTATCTGCAGCAGGCTCAGAAATGTCCCATTCCTGTGTAATAACTAACGCAGAGACCAAGGACAAGCGAGGCTATAGTTGTCCGTGTAATCATATGAATTTTGCAATAGAGAATCCAGAGCTGACATATTCTGTAAGTCAGTATCAGACTGCCTGTGGAACTGTTGATATTTCCATGCATACAATAGAGCGATTCTTTATGCCGGGTGAGGATACATATCTTACAGACGATATTGCTATTGCTGTTATAAGAAATGCGTTGTCTGCAGGAAAGAAATCATATGATGAGCCAACTAATTATGAAGCAAGGGCTAATATGATGTGGGCATCTTCTCTAGCACACAATGGACTTACAAATTGTGGAAGAGAATTTCAACTTACAGTACATCAATTAGAACATGAGATATCAGGTCTTTATCCAGATGTTGCACATGGTGCAGGGCTTGCAGCATTATGGTGTAGCTGGGCAAGATACGTATATAAGACTAACATTTCTCGTTGGTTAAAATATTCTAAAGAGGTGTGGAATATTGATATTAATTATGAGCATCCAGAAGAGACAATCATTAAGGCAATAGATGCTCAGGAAGAATTCTATAAATCAATAGGAATGCCTACTAATATTAAGGATTTAGGTGTTAAGAAAGAAGATTTAGAATACTTAGCTGACAGATGTACTCGTGGCAAAACCAGAATCCTATCAGGGTACAAAGAACTAGGATATAAAGAGATACTTGATATCTATAATATGGCATTTTAGGCTTGATTCTGATAAAATTACATAATACGAGTGATTATTATACTAGAAAATAACAAATCGAAGGGAAGTATAAAAGGATGGAAGAGACAAGACCTTATCTTGATTGGCAATTAGTCAATGATTTTATGATTGACGTATTTGTGAAGTACGGGGTACCTAAAGAGGATGCTAAGATATGCGCCGACGTACTTCTAGAAAGTGATAGAAGAGGCATTGAGAGCCATGGATGTAACAGGTTCAAGCCAATCTATCTTGACAGAATTAAGAATGGAACTTTGCTTCCGAAGACTGAGATAGAGATTCTTAAGGATACACCAACCACTGTAGTTATGGATGCTCATAATGGAATGGGTATGGTGGCTAGTCATAAGATGATGGAAATGCTAATTGACAAAGCCAAGAAATACGGAATGGCAGGAGGAGCAATTTGTAATTCTACTCACTATGGAATAGCTGGTTACTGGTCAACTATGGCTGAGAAGGAAGGACTTATTGGTATTACAGGAACTAACGCTAGACCTTCTGTTGCACCGACATTTGGAATTGAGCCTATGATGGGAACGAATCCTATGACATTTACAATGCCAACAGATGAAGAATTCCCATTTAACTTCGATTGTGCCACATCAATTGTTCAGAATGGTAAAATCGAATTCTATGAGAGACAGGGAAAACCAACCCCACCTAATTGTGTGATCTCCGATACAGGAGAGACCATGACAGATTCTGGCAAAATTCTAAAGGACATGAGAGCAGGCCACGCTGCACTTCTTCCCCTTGGTGGAATGGGTGAAGACACAGCAGGCTTTAAGGGATATGGATTTACAACAATAGTTGAGATATTATCTGCAGCATTGACTGGTGGACCATTTATGAAGGACTTAAATGGCAAAGACGAGGATGGCAATCCAGCTATGTATCACTTAGGACATTTCTTCTTCGTAATCAACCCAGAATTCTTCATGGGTCTTGATACATTCAAGAAGACATCAGGTGATATATTAAGAGGCCTTAGAGCGTCTAAGAAGGCACCAGGTGAAGAGAGAATATATACGGCAGGTGAAAAGGAACATGATGCCTGGGTGGATAGGAAGAATAAGGGTGTTCCTGTCGGAGAATCCATTCAGAAGGAATTCATACAGCTTAGAGATGAGTGTGGACTTACACAGTATCATTTTCCGTTCGAGTAATGTAATAAGGAGAATAACATGGTAGAAGTAACTAATCTTACTAAGAAATTTGGTGAGAAGATTGTGGTGGATAACACAACATGGACAGCAAAGGATGGTCATATAACAGGCTTTATTGGTCACAATGGCGCAGGTAAGACTACATCACTTAAGATGATTACAGGCGCCCTTAAGCCAACAGAAGGAACAATTAAGCTTAATGGAATTGACATAAGGAAAGACCATCTTGAAGCTAAGAAGCAATTTGGATATGTGTCAGATTCCCCTGACCATTTCCTAAGACTTCAGGAGATATCCTTCGAGGACTCAGAGAATCCAAGAAGGCACCAGGTGAAGAGAGAATATATACAGCAGGCGAGAAAGAGCATGATGCCTGGGTGGATAGGAAGGACGAAAGATGACATTTCAGAATAAAGCATTACCGCCTAAGACGGTAAATTTGATTTTTCTTATATTAACAATACTGATACTTGTGGGATCAAGTATTAATATCCCTTTTATACCTAAAGCATGGGGAACTTTGATAGCGTATATTCCAACTTTAATCATTGCAATAATCCTTTGCCGCAAGAAGGAAGCTAATTTTTCAGAGGCATTTGCGTTTAAGGGTGCAAAACCACTATCGTTTTTGTTGGCTTTTATTATAGCTATTGCAGCACTTCCATTAGTTAGGTTAGTATCGGAATTAACTGGTCTGGTATTCCCGAGTCTTATGCAAACTATTGCCGGAGCCATAATGGGAGACCAACTAATAATAGCAATAATAAGTACTGCTGTGATTCCTGTTATTTTCGAGGAGTTCTTTTTGAGAGGAACTATGCTAAATAGTTATAATACCACCGGAAGATATCGACTGGGAATTATAGTAACTGCAATACTTTTTGGGCTTTTTCATATGAATTTTTCGCAGTTTTTCTATGCTACAGTACTTGGTATAATTATAGGGATTGTATTTACTTTGACGGGTTCTGTATTCCCAGGAATGATAATGCATTTAGTTAATAATGGTATATCAATCCTCATGAGTGCTTTGTATGGAACCTATGGCGTAGAGTTTATGCAAGAACATTTTTCTTTTATGGAATTTGGCTTTGCTGATACTGCTCAGACGATTAAGACAATTATTTCTGCTATAATTGGTCTTGTTATTATATGCCTGTGTATTCGTGCTATGGCTAAGGTTGAGGGATGCCCTGACAGGCTAACGCGAATTGTTAAAGGCGGCTATGAAGGTGAAAAACAGAAGATTGCTAGTCCTACTTTGGTTATTGCTCTAATATTATTAGCCATAGGGACTGTTTTTGTATCTTTTGTTATTCCAATATATTTAAATAGTATGCAAGGTTGACATAAGAAATGTTTCTTTGTTACCCTTTATAACTAAGGAGGTTAAAATGGTAGAAGTAACTAATCTTACCAAGAGATTCGGTGAGAAGGTTGTGGTGGATAACACAACCTGGACTGCAAAGGATGGTCATATAACAGGCTTTATTGGTCACAATGGCGCTGGTAAGACTACATCACTTAAGATGATTACAGGCGCCCTTAAGCCAACAGAAGGAACAATTAAGCTTAATGGAATTGACATAAGGAAAGACCATCTTGAGGCTAAGAAGCAATTTGGATATGTGTCTGATTCTCCTGACCATTTCCTAAGACTTAAGGGTATAGAATATGTTAATCTTATGGCTGACATATATGACGACCCAGGGGATGGAAGAGCAGATAGGATTAAGACATTTGCCGAAAGACTTGGCATATATGATGCACTAGATAGCACAATTCTATCTTATTCTCATGGTATGAGACAGAAGATTATGTTAATTGGAGCATTAGTTCACAATCCTTCAATTTGGATTCTTGATGAACCAATGCTAGGTCTTGACCCACAGTCTGCCTATGAATTAAAGCAGATGATGAAGGAGCATGTGGCTAATGGTAATTCAGTGCTTTTCTCAACCCATGTGTTAGAAGTTGCTGAGAAGCTATGTGATGAGGTTCTAATTATTAAGAAAGGACAGATGCAATTTACAGGAAGTGTAGATGCTCTCAAGGAGAAATATGCAAGTGATGACCTTGAAGAGATATTCCTTAAGTTGAATGGTATTGATAATGAAGAAGATTCTTAATTTATACAAAATGCTTAATAAAAACAACACCTCTGGCAAGGGGGATTCCTCTAAGATGTTTATATTCATCGTTGGTGGAGTGATGCTATCATTTATCTTTGGATATGTTGGATACAAATTCGCTGATTCCATAGAAATGATGGGTGGAGTACCTATTATTCTAAGTGTATCTGGATTAGTTGCAGGCATAGGTATTTTTGCATTTGGTTTTTTTAGCCTAATTAACAGTATGTATATGTCTTCTGATATTGAACTTCTTATTACGCTGCCACTGTCATCTACCCAGATTGTTCTACTTAGACTTTTGTCTTTTTTAGGACTAGCATTTGGGATTGGATTTGTTGCAATCATTCCAATTAGTATTGGATTTACAGTTGCAACTTCCGCTGGTATTATTAGCTGGGTAAGTATAATATTAGAATTCATTTTTGTTCCGATATTTGCCACATTTATAACGGCAACTGTTGTGATTCTTCTAATGAGTATTGTTAGAATTTTTAGAAATGTTGATGTGTTAAGGTATATAGGAATTGGCGTGCTGTTTATTCTGTTGTGCCTGTATTTCTTTTTCTCTAGTTCTAATAATAGTAATCAAGTGGAAGTGAATTCCCTTATTACGATTCTGGCAGGATTCGGAACTACATTACAATATGTTGATCCGGTGTCTGGCTTTATATCAGTATTTGCAGCATCAGGAAGTATAATTGATTTGCTAATATCAATTGCTTTACTTGCTGCTTCAGTTTTATTGTTCCTAATTGTTGCCAAGTTCCTATATCTGGAAGGTGCTCTTAATATGCAGAGTACTTCTGTAAGTGGCAAGATATTAAATGACGAAGAATTGAATAAGGTGTGTACGAATAATGGGACATACAAGTCTCTTGTTAAGAAGGAATTCAATATGCTTAGAAGGAATCCTGCTTATTCGCTTAACAACTTTGTGATAGGATTCTTATGGCCAATACTTGCAGTTGTATTAATGTATGGAACAATATCATCTGTTGGTAAAATGTTTGCGCCATCTGAGGGAGCACAGGATCCGACTACAATTAGTATTAGGTTCGTAATTATGTCTACTTGTCTGATTATGTTCATAATGATTCTAATTCCTATGACATATCAGTCAATTGCTTATTCGTCGCTTTCAAGGGAGGGTAATTCATTTCCAATAATGAAGCAGATCCCTGTAGATTATAAGATACAGATTAAAGCGAAGCTTACAGTAGCAGAGAGAATACAACATATTCAGACTACAGGATATGTGTTGCTTGGCGCCATAATTATTTATATAATTATGGGTGTCCCAGTATATTTTGCACTGTGTCCGACGCTATTAGCATTTACATTTACAGAGATGGCAATCTGTATGGATATGCTTAACGGTTATAAGAACGCAAGTGTTAACTGGGATAATGAGAAAAGCATAGCTAGTAAGAATAGCGGTGCGATGTTCGCATTTTACATACTAAGTGCATTCGGAGTGCCTATTGTGTGTGCACTTGGATTATTCTTTGCATTTGATGCTAATCCATATCTTGGATTAATTCCTATGTTGGTTTTAGCAGTGATATTTGGTATAATTATGATACCTTTGAGAAAGCGTGTCTTTGTAAAAGGTGATAGAAGAATAAGAACATTAAGATTCTAGGAGGTTAAGATGGGCAGTATTATTTTTAACATTGTATTAGCGTTAGTTTTCTTATATGAGGCATTCATATTGTTTACTAAGAAGAATGGTGGTAGTGATAAGAATTTCGAGAAATACACGGAGGAGTCATTAGCAAAATTCTCTCCAATTGGTGGAGTAGTGCTGTTACTAGTTGTAGTATATGAAGTTATCGAGATTCTTCATAGAACTGGTATAGCACAATTTATTCCTTTAGATGAAGATGGAAGTATACCTGTCTACATTCACGCACCAGTATTATTAGGAATTGTGGCTGTATATCTTATATTGTATTTTACAATGCTTAAGAAGAAGGATGATTATGTAGATCCTAAGAAGGGTGGCAATTCCGGCACATCTAACAAGTCTAATGACGATGAAGAATACTAGAAGATAATAAGTTGTAAATTTTTAATTGTAAGATGCTTACCAAGTAAGGTGGGCATCTTTTTTTAGATTATGTTAAATGATTTCCTAATATGTGCTATACTAATTTCAAATAATATGAACTAATCATTATGAAGGAGAATAATATGTTCGACGCAAATAAAGAAATTGACGGAATTGTAAATTGGATTAGAGAGTGGTTTGAAAGAAATGGGCCTAAGGCCAGTGCTGTAATTGGATTGTCAGGAGGCAAGGATTCCTCAATTGTGGCAGCCCTTCTGGTTAGAGCTCTTGGTAAGGATAGAGTAGTTGGTGTTATGATGCCTAATGGTAAGCAGTCTGATATCAATGATTCAATTACCATCGCTAATCACCTTGGCATTAAGACTTATACAGTTAATATAGAGTCTAGCTATAATGCTTTCCTTGACACGTTACAGGAAAGCGCAAGTGATATTGAGATTACCAAGGATACGAAGATTAACTTAGCACCAAGGCTTAGGATGTCCACCTTGTACGCAATCGCTCAGTCCCTTCCTAATGGTGGAAGAGTTGCCAACACATGTAATGCTTCGGAGGACTATGTTGGTTATTCTACGAAATACGGTGATGCAGCCGGGGATTTCTCACCATGTGCTAACTACACAGTAACTGAGATGCTTCAGATTGGTGATGCACTTAAGGTTCCTAAGGAACTTGTTCATAAAAAGCCATCTGACGGTTTATCAGGAATGTCTGATGAAGATAAGTTAGGCTTTACATATGCATCTCTTGATGATTATATTATAAATGGTGTATGCGATGATGAGAAGCTCAGGGAGAGATTCGATTATCTTCATAAAATCAATCTGCACAAATTAGAAGTGATTCCGGGATACAAAAGGGGCAATACATGAAGAAAATAACAAAAATAATATTATCAGTGGTGTTATCAATTGTATTAGTTTTATCTGTGGTTTCACCCGTAGGTGATATTACTGTATCAGCAGAGGAGAATTTGCCAGCACAATTTGATCAGAGAAGTCTTGGAATTGTTACACCTGTAAAATTGCAGAATCCATGGGGGACATGTTGGGCATTTGCCGCAGTATCTGCAATGGAGACAAGTATATTATCATTACTTGGACTAACCTATGAGGATACTGTAGAAGAAGGGAATGAAGGAAAAGAAGGGGTAGGACTAGACCTTTCTGAGAAGCATTTGACATGGTTTTCGATTAAGACAATTACAGCAAATGAGGATGATAAACAAATTGGAGAAGGTATATCAGTAATTGGAGAAGAGGAGGATTATACCGACTTATATAATGCAGGGGCTGATAATCGATTCTTTTCTACATTACTTGCATCTGGTGTAGGGCCTATTTATGAATACTATTTTCCTTATAAAGGAAGACAAGGTTTTACCAAGTATGAGTACTATCTTAATAATCGTGATGAGTGTATTGAATCGGAACGACAGATCTTAGAGAAGGAAATGGGAGGACTGACTGTTGAGGATTTTATTGAGAAGCTTCGTAGTGAGGGGAAACTTAGTTCACTTGTAGAGTCAGCAAAGAATAACGGATGGATTGATCCTAGTGTAACTGTAGACACTATTACAGCTCAAATTCTTCTTGAGGGTATAACAGATAAGGAATATAAGGGGTATGAAAATAGCGATGAATACTCTGACAAGGATGATTGGACAATTGATGAAATTGGAGAAGATGGATATCCTAATCGGTTTAGAACTAGTGGCTTTTCATTAAAGGATGGTAATATGCTTCCTCAACTTGCTAATCGTGATGATAATAAACTTTGGCTTGGTATTAATGAAGAAGGAACAATTGCCTTAAAGAAGGAACTACTTAATGGTCATGGAGTTCTTGCTCATTTTGAAGCCGATACATCAAGACCTGGGGAGTTTTCTGCTAATAATTATTTGAATTTAAATACGTGGGCACACTATACTTATGAAGACAAGAGAAGTAATCATGTTGTTGCTATAGTTGGATGGGATGACAATTATTCTAAGGATAACTTTAATGAAGGACACAGACCTCCGGGGGATGGAGCATGGATTGCTAAGAATAGTTGGGGTTCTGAAACTGATTATGTAACTAATGATAATGGAAGACCAATTGGCAATGGAGAATGGGGGCTAGTAGATGAAAATGGAAAGCATACCGGGTATTTCTATATTTCCTACTATGATAAGTCTTTATTAGATGCAGAATCTATAGTTCTTTCAACTAGTCTAGGTAGAGATGATGGATTCTATGCAATGCAATATGATTACCTGACATCTGATTACAAATACGATGTTAGCAGGACTGAGGAGCTTAAGACTGCTAATATATTTACATTTGAGGATGGCCTTGATGCGGAGATTCAGTCAGTTTCTACTAAGACTGCAAATGAGAATGCACATGTTAAGTTCCAGATATATCTGTTAGATGAGGATAGTACAGGTCCTACTGATGGTACACTTGTAAAGGAGCTAAGTGAAGACTTTGAATACAAGGGATACCATCGTGTGGATTTAGACGAACCTGTCTATATTACTTACGGACAACGGCTGGCTGTAGTTGCAACTGAGACTAATACAGATAAAGAAGGCAATAATGTATATGAGATGTCTGTAAATGCTATGAATGACTACGATAGTGCCATTAGAGCAGGAATTAAATTCTATGGAAAATCAGTTGTAAATCCTGGGGAAAGTTTCATCTATACAGATGGAAGGTGGCAGGATTGGTCAGATATAAAATACGACTTCACTAAAGAGGAATTACCTGATGATGTGGATGATATGGAAGTAGATAATTTCAGTGTTAAAGTTTTTCTTGTATCTGCCACATTATTTGACAACAATACATCAATACCAAATAACGATGATGCAACTCAGAAAACAGTTAAAGTAAAACCACCTAAGACAGGAGATATATTCAATACATTTTGGTAAGAGTAAGACTTAAAAAAAGGAGGAGAAAAGGATGAAAAGTATGAAGAAAAGAATTGTAGTATCAGTAATGTTAATTACAGCGCTTTGCCTTACAGCATGTGGAGCTAATGGTGATAAGAAGAGTGCAGCTGAACGGGATGTTATTAATCAGGTGTCTCTACTTCAGGGATTAACTTTCGGTGATTACAATGGAAGTGTGACAGCTGCTACCCTTAAGGAGAAGGGCGACATAGGAATAGGAACATTTAACGCATTAAATGGAGAACTAATTATGCTTGATGGTGTTATTTACAGAGCTGCATATGATGGCTCTGTTGAAAAGGTTGCTGATACTGAAACAATACCTTTCTCAAATGTAACATTCTTCGATGCAGATCACACAATGAAACTTAATAATATTGCAAATGTTAATGCTCTTAAGGAAGAACTTAATAAGAAGGTAAATGAACTTGGCAGCAATAATTTCTATATGATTAAGGTAGAAGGAACATTTGATAAAATGCAGGTTAGAAGTGAACTTCCACAGAATCAGCCATATAAACCATTAGCAGAGGTACTAAAGACTGATCAGACTGTATTTGACTATGATAATGTTAAGGGAACTATTGTAGGCTTATATTGTCCTAATTATATGGATAAACTTAATGCTGTTGGCTGGCATTTCCATTTCATATCAGAAGATAAGACCAAGGGTGGACATATTCTAGAGTGTAGCTTTAATTCTGCTGAAGCTTCCTTTGATGTTTCTAATGGATTTGAAATGACTCTTCCTAATGACGAAATGTTTAACAGATTTGATTTGACAGTAGATCAGAGTAATGATATTAAGAAAGTTGAGACTGGTGAAGACAAATAGAATGAACATTTACATTGATTATGATGATTGTCTGTGCGAGACAGCAAGGTATTTTACGCATCTCGTATATGATATGTTTGGAAAGAAAATATCATACGAAGATATTACGTGCTTTGATCTTAAACAATCCTTTGGATTGACTAATGATGAATATGAACAAATGATGATTAAAGCACATTTACCAGAAGAACTATTGTCATATAAGGTTACACCTGGTGCAGTTGATGCTGTGAATAATTGGATTGACGCAGGGCATGATGTGTCTGTAATTACTGGCCGTCCCTTTGGTGTATATGAACCGTCGAGAGAATGGCTTGATAATAATGGACTAGAATGTGTCAGTTTATATTGCCTTAATAAGTACGGACGAGAAGGGCTTTTTAAGAATAGTAGATATAGTCTTGAAATTGAGGACTATAATAAGATGCATTTTGATATTGCAATTGAGGATTCGCCCTTTGCATTTAAGTTCTTTAATCATTTACCAGATCTTAAAGTGATGGTATTTGATAGACCATGGAACAGAAATAGCGAATTGCCTTCTTCTAATTATATGCGATGTGTTAATTGGAAGGAGATAAAAGATGCGACAAAAGAGCTATTATAAGAGGTTAATATAATTGTTTTAATATCAGCAATAATTATTTGTATTAAAATTAATACTTAAAAAATTGATTTTGATGCTTGACATATCCTTAACAAAGTAATATACTGACCCATGTAAAGACAAAGGCGTCTTGAAGTTAAATCTTCAAGACGCCCTTTTTTTGTTTTTATATTAAATCAAAACGGAGGTAAAAGGCAATGTGTTCGATTATGGGATATTGTGGCACGAAGATGTCTTATGAAGACTTCAAGCGCTCATTATCTAAGACAAAAAGTAGAGGCCCTGATGTAAGCAGGATTATTAAGACTAATAGAGGATATCTTGGATTTAATAGATTATCTATTATGGGGCTAAATAATAATGGAATGCAGCCTTTTGTATATAATGATAATGCAACTGTTAGCTATGAAGTAACTAATGACAGTCCATGTTATGGAGAACCGACAGATTATGATTATTCCCTGGTATGTAATGGTGAGATATATGGATTTAGAAGTTTAAAAGAAATGCTTATAGAGAAAGGCTATAGTTTTATTAGTGATTCGGATTGTGAGATACTTCCTGCATTGTATAAAGAATATGATGTTGACATGTTCAAGTTATTAGATGCAGAATTTGCTTTAATTCTTTATGACAACAGAAATGACTCATATATAGTGGCAAGAGATCCTATTGGAATTAGACCTTTATATTATGGAATTGATTCAGAAGGTGATTATTTATTTGCTTCTGAACCTAAGAATTTGGTAAATGTGGTTGAAGAAATTAAACCATTTCCACCAGGACATTATTACAAAGATGGAGAGTTTGTATGCTATAGAGATTTGTCAGAGGTTAGCGCATACAATGGTGATAGTAAAGAAGAGATATTATTAAACATTCATGATTTGCTTGTTGAAGGTGTAAATAAGAGATTAGATTCTGATTCACCTGTGGGATTTCTATTATCAGGAGGCCTTGATTCATCTCTTGTATGCGGAATAGCAGCAGAACTTATGCCAAGACCACTTGAAACCTGGGCAATTGGAATGGATGTGGATGCAATTGACTTAAAGTATGCAAGAGAGGTTGCAGATTACATTGGCTCTAATCACCATGAGATAATAATAACGAAGAAAGATGTTCAGGATGCTCTAGAACCTGTTATTGAAGCTCTTGGTACTTATGATATTACAACAATTAGAGCATCAATAGGAATGTATCTTCTATGTAAAGCAATTCATGAGCAGTCAGATAACAAGGTAATTCTCACAGGAGAGATATCTGATGAAATATTTGGATATAAATATACTGACTTTGCTCCTTCGCCAGAAGAATTTCAAGCAGAGTCTCAGAAGCGAATAAAAGAGATTCATATGTATGATGTTCTCAGAGCAGATAGATGTATAAGTGTTAACTCCCTAGAAGCAAGGGTTCCCTTTGGAGACCATAGTTTCGTGGAGTATTGTATGTCCATTAATCCGGACATCAAAATGAATCACTATGGTAAAGGAAAGTATCTTCTTAGAAAAGCCTTTGAGAAAGATAAGATTATTCCAGAAAGTATTTTGTGGAGAGAAAAAGCAGCGTTTTCTGATGCAGTAGGTCATTCTCTAAAAGATGATTTGGTCGAACTTGCTGAAGAAAAGTATAGTGATATTGATTATGAACAAGGCATCAAAAAATATACTCATGCAAGACCCTTCACAAAAGAATCTCTACTATATCGTGAGATATTCGAGAAGTATTATCCAAATCAGTCAGAAATGGTAAAGGATTTCTGGATGCCAAATAAGAACTGGGAAGGCTGTAATGTAGATGACCCATCGGCAAGAGTGCTGTCTAACTATGGAGACAGTGGTAAATAACGTTAGTGATATGCCCTAATAATCGGACATATTATTATAAAAAAAGAAAAGTAAGATTACTAAAAGGAGGCAGTTATGGCAAAACAAAACATACCAGAAATGTATGGTTCACTAGTATTTGACGACAAGGTAATGAGAGCGAGACTCTCTGTAGAAGAATATAATTCTCTTAGAAGAACAATAGATGAAAATGTTAAGCTTGATGCAAAAATTGCAGACGCAGTAGCAACAGAGATGAGGGAATGGGCTGTTGAGAAAGGTGCTACACATTTTACACATTGGTTCCAACCTCTTACTGGTGTAACTGCAGAGAAGCACGATAGTTTTATTACACCTTCCCCTGATGGCGGAGTGATAATGGAATTCTCAGGTAAAGAATTAATTAAGGGAGAGCCTGATGCATCTTCTTTCCCATCAGGTGGCCTTAGAGCAACATTTGAAGCAAGAGGATATACTGCATGGGATCCAACATCTTATGCATTTATAAAAGATCATACACTATGTATTCCAACTGCATTTTGCTCATATTCAGGTGATGCACTTGATAAGAAGACACCACTTCTTCGTTCCATGCAGGCTCTCAACAGACAGGCAAAACGTATTCTTAAACTGTTTGGTAAGGAAGTAAAATACGTTAGAACAAGTGTAGGACCGGAACAGGAATATTTCCTAATAGACAAGGAAATGTTTGAGAAACGTCCTGATCTTGTATATACAGGAAGAACATTATTTGGTGCAATGCCACCAAAAGGTCAGGAACTAGACGACCACTACTTCGGAGTAATTAAACCAAGAGTTAGCGCATTTATGGAAGATTTAAATGATGAATTATGGAAATTAGGTATCTTAGCTAAGACAGAGCATAATGAGGTTGCTCCTGCACAGCATGAGATGGCACCTATATATTCCACAACAAATGTAGCTACTGATAATAACCAGCTTACAATGGAGATTATGCAGAAAGTCGCAAGGAAGCATGGAATGGTTTGTCTTCTTCATGAGAAGCCATTTAAGGGAGTTAATGGTTCAGGTAAGCATAATAACTGGTCTATGGCAACAGACACAGGTGTAAACCTATTATCCCCTGGTGATACACCTTATGAAAATGCACAATTCTTATTATTCCTTTGCTCCGTAATTCAGGCAGTTGATGATTATCAAGATTTGTTGAGATTATCTGTTGCTACAGCTGGTAATGATCATAGACTAGGTGCTAACGAAGCGCCTCCTGCAATTATATCAGTATTTCTTGGTGATGAGCTTTCAGCCATTCTTGATGCTATTAAGAATGATGCTCCTTATCAGGGAAAAGAGAAGGAAGTTATGAAACTGGGTGTTCATGCACTTCCAAGATTCTCAAAGGATACAACAGACAGGAATAGAACTTCACCATTTGCATTTACTGGTAACAAGTTCGAGTTCAGATCTCTTGGTTCATCTAACAGTATTGCCTGCTGTAACATTATGTTAAATGCGGCTGTGGCAGAAAGTCTTAAGCAATATGCAGACAGACTTGAGAAGGCCGATAATTTCGAGGATGAGTTACATAATCTGATTAAAGAAACTATTACTGAGCATGAAAGAATCCTATTTAATGGTAATGGTTATACAGAAGAGTGGGTTAAGGAAGCAACTAAGAAAAGAGGACTTTCTAATCTTAAGACAACTGCAGATGCAATGCCACATTTACTAGATGAGAAGAACAAGAAAATGCTTATGGCACATAAGGTATTTACTGAATCAGAGCTTAAGTCTAGATGTGAGATTATGCTTGAAAATTATTGCAAGACAGTGAATATTGAAGGTCTTACAATGGTTGATATGGTAAGGAAAAATTACCTTCCTGCAATTGAAGGTTATGTATTCTCTCTTGCCAAAAGCGCTAAAGCAGTTCAGTCAATTAGCAAGAAAGCACATTGCAGATATGAAGAAAGGACCATTGACAGATTGTCACTCCTTGCAGATGATATTCTTGATAAGGTAGATACATTAGAATCATCCTTAGAGAGGTTAAAAGGCTACGATAACATTATTGAGACTTCAGAAGCAATAAGAGATGATGTTCTTCCTAAGATGGAAGATTTGAGATCTTCAGTTGACGAAGCAGAGACATTATCTAGTGAAAAGTGTTGGCCATTCCCAAGTTATGGCAAGCTACTGTTTAGTGTGTATTGATAGTAGATTCGACTGACTTGAATAAACCTACATAAGTCGTAAGGAATCCTCCCACAAGTGGGCACTTCCTTATGACATGGATTACGAAGAAAATCGCTTAGTGGGTTTATCCAATATGTCTAAAAAAATAATAATACAGTCATCCTACAACGGCGTAGATGGAAGTTTGATAGACAGACTTCCTGCCTAAGTAGGATGACTTTTTTATAGAAAATGTAGTTGATAGAAGGAGGTAAATGACATGATTGACACAATTTATGAATCGCTACATGGAGAAGTATTTGGAGTTTGGTTTTTGATTGGAGCTGCACTAGTTTTCTGGATGCAAGCGGGGTTTGCAATGGTAGAGACAGGATTCTCTAGAGCAAAGAATGCAGGTAACATCCTAATGAAGAACCTTATGGACTTTTGTATTGGTTGTGTAGTATTTATTCTAATTGGTTTTGGATTGCTGCTAGGTGAAGATGTTGTGGGATTAATTGGTAAACCTGGTTTTGATATCTTTACTAATTATTCTAACTTTGATTGGTCTAACTTTATTTTTAACCTGGTATTCTGTGCAACAACTTCAACTATTGTATCAGGAGCTATGGCTGAAAGAACCAAGTTCTTTAGTTATTGTATTTATTCGGCAGTTATTTCAGCTTTAATCTATCCAATAGAAGCTCATTGGATCTGGGGCGAAGGCTGGTTGTCACAATTAGGATTTCATGATTTTGCAGGTTCTTGTGCAATTCATATGGTTGGCGGAATTGCTGCTATAGTGGGTGCTAGAATGGTTGGAGCTCGTATTGGTAAGTTTGAGAAAGATAAGGATGGCAAGGTAGTTAAGGTAAATGCTATTCCAGGTCATAATATCGTAATTGGAGCACTTGGTGTATTCATTCTGTGGCTTGGTTGGTATGGATTCAACGGTGCAGCTTGTACAACTGTTGAACAATTAGCATCAGTATTTGTTACAACAACAATTGCACCATCAGTGGCAACGGTTGTATGTCTCATTTACACATGGGTAAAATGGGGCAAACCTGATGTATCAATGTGTCTCAACGCTTCTTTAGCTGGTCTTGTAGCAATTACTGCCGGATGTGATGTGGTTGATGCACTTGGCTCAATAATAATTGGTGCTGTAGCAGGACTTCTTGTATGTTTTGGTGTATGGCTTCTAGATTACAAATTACATATTGATGATCCTGTAGGTGCTGTTGCTGTTCACTTTATGAATGGTGTATGGGGAACAATTGCTGTTGGTTTATTCGCAACAGAATCATCTCCAGAAAATGATGGTATTGTAGGACTATTCTATGGTGGTGGTTTCTCACAATTAGGAATTCAAGCGCTTGGTGTTGTTGCAGTCGCAGCATGGGCTGGACTTATGATGTTTGTTGTATTTTCAATTATTAAGGCTATATGTGGACTTCGTGTAACAGAAGAGGAAGAAATTGAAGGTCTTGATGTTATGGAACATGGTTTGGCATCAGCATATGCTGGATTCTCAATAGCTGATATCTCTGAGAATACTATGGTAGCTAACGAGAACACTAACCTTGGCGTTCCAGATTATGAGGAAGCTTCTCCAGCTATGGTAAATGCTTCAGTACAGGTTAGCGATACTTCTAAAGAGGTAGTTGGTACAAGTCTTGATACTGGAATTAATAAGGTTGTTATAATCACAAAGCTTTCTAGATATGACAAGATGAAGAGGGCACTTAATGAACTTGGTGTATCAGGAATAACTGTAACGCAGGTAACTGGATGTGGTATCCAAAAAGGATCCGGTCAGATGTATCGTGGAGTTGAAATGGATATGACACTTCTTCCTAAGATTAAGCTTGAAGTAGTTGTAAGCGACATTCCAGTTCAAAGCGTAATTGATGTAGCAAAACGAACTCTTTACACAGGTAAGATTGGTGATGGTAAGATATTTGTATACCCTGTAAGCAAGGTTGTTAAGATTCGAACCGGTGAAGAAGGAGCAGATGCCTTAAGAGACGTTGAATAAATGGTTTTGATAACAGAGGGAATTGTTTCCCTCTGTTGGCGCCGTAATTAATTACACCAGAATTTGGAGGAGACACAGACAGAAATGGATACAGATAAACTACATGAGGAGTGCGGAGTCTTTGGAATCTATGAAGAAGAAGGAAGAGGTGTTGCTAAGGACATATATTATGGTCTTATGGCATTGCAGCACAGAGGCCAGGAATCAGCTGGAATATCAGTAAGCGACACTTCTGGACCAATGGGTAATGTTATTACAAAAAAAGGCATGGGACTTGTAAGCGAAGTTATTACCAAGAATGTTTTAAACGAGCTGGAAGGTAATATTGGGGTTGGTCATGTACGTTATTCCACTAGTGGTGAGAGTAGCATTGACAATGCACAGCCAATTGCCATGAATTATATTAAGGGAAGCCTTGCTCTTGTTCATAATGGTAATATCGTAAATGCTGAAGAATTAAAAGAGAAGCAAAAATATAGAGGAGTTGCTCATTATACATCTTCAGATTCAGAGGTATTAGCATACGAAATAATCGGTGAACGAGTTAAAACACACTCAATTGAAGAAGCTGTAAAAAATGCTGCATTAAGGTTAAGGGGTGGCTTTGCTTGCATAGTTATGAGTCCTAGAAAACTCATTGCTATAAGAGATCCTCTTGGAATCAAACCCCTTGTGTTAGGTAAAAGAGGTAGTTCCTACATCTTAGCTTCTGAAAGCGCGGCCATTACAACTGTAGGTGGAAAACTTATAAGAGATATTAAGCCAGGAGAGATTGTTAGTATCACAAGACAGGGTGTTAAGTCAGATGAATCACTATGTGCAAACAAAAAGGCACATTGTATATTTGAATATATTTATTTCGCAAGGAGTGATTCTGTTATTGATGGAATAGAGGTTAGTCAGGCTCGTAAAAATGCTGGAATTGCTCTTGCGCGGCTTGATAATGTTGATGCTGATATTGTATGTGGTGTTCCAGATTCTGGACTTCCGGCTGCAGAAGGATATGCTGAAGAATCAGGGATACCTTTTGCAATAGCATTTTACAAGAATAGTTATATCGGGCGTAGTTTCATTAAACCTACTAAGCAGGAGAGAACGGCGGCCGTTCATATGAAGCTTAATGTATTAAAGTCAGTTGTAAAAGGGAAAAGAATTGTTCTAATAGATGATTCAATTGTTCGTGGAACAACTATGAAGCAGATAATAGAGATGCTTAGACGAGTAGGAGCGAAGGAGGTACATGTAAGAATAAGTTCACCACCGTTCTTATATCCATGTTTCTATGGAACAGATGTCCCATCTTCGGGACAGCTTATTGCTTCGCATCATTCCACTGAAGAGATAAGAGAGAATATAGGAGCAGATTCACTAGCATATCTTAGAATAGAAGATTTTAAGATTATGGTGGGAGACCTTCCTCTATGCAAGGCATGCTTTGACAACATTTACCCAGTAGGTTAAACCAGGCATAGATATAAAGGGGATTAATATGGCAGCATTTGACAGAGTAAAAAGCGGTATAGAAGATTTTGATAAAGCCATTGATAATATTAGATTAGGTGATAATGTTGTATGGCGCGTAAGCAAACTATCACAGTTTAGATTGTTTATGGAGCCCTATGTTAAGCAGGCATTAGAGGATAAACGCAATATAATTTATTTTCGCTTTGCGTCTCACGAACCACTTGTAGAAGACTGTGAAGAGGTTAAGACAATTAATGTTCCCCTCACACATAGGTTTGAAGATTTTACAGTGGCTATTCATAATTATATAGAGAAGGAAGGATATGACGCTTTCTATGTGTTTGATTGTCTCTCTGAGTTGCAGACAGCTTGGGCTACAGACCTTATGATGGGTAACTTCTTTCGAGTGACATGTCCTTTTCTATTTATACTAGATACTGTTGCCTTCTTCCCGATAATAAGAGGAAAGCATTCTGTTAGTGCAATCAACAAAATCTTAGATACCACACAGCTTTTTTTCGATGTATTTGAGGATAAGAACAATATATATGTGAGGCCGGAGAAAGTGTGGAACAGAGAATCTGAAACAATGCTTATGCCTCATATATATGAACCTAACACAGGTAGTTTCAAACCAATACTTGATGGTGTTAAGTCAAGCAGATTCTATCAGACATTAGGAAGAGAAAAGCGTTCTTCTATGGAGCATTTCTCTGATTCCTGGGATAGATTTTTTAATAAAGCAAGACTAAAGGGCGAGAGCGGAATGGATATATCTGATGACCTCTCGAAAATGTGTAACATCATGATGACAAGAGATACTAAGATGCGCAAAATGGTTAAGAAGCATTTTACAGCAGATGATTATTTCGATGTAAGAAATCACATGGTCGGAACGGGAATGATAGGTGGAAAAGCATGTGGAATGCTTCTTGCCAGGGCAATTATTCGAAACAACGAGGAAGATATTGATGAAGTTTTAGAGCCCCATGATTCCTTCTATATCGGTTCTGATATGTACTATACATATATTGTTGATAATAATCTGTGGGACACAAGAATCAGACAGAGAACAGACGAAGGGTATTTTGAAGTTGCTGATGAATTCTCAGATAAACTTGTGAGTGGTACATTTTCGCCAGTTATGGAAGAACAGTTTGTGAGGATTATAGAATACTATGGACAGGATCCTTATATTATTCGCTCCAGCAGTATATTAGAGGATGGATTCGGTAATGCCTTCGCTGGCAAATACGAATCAGTATTCTGTACCAATAGAGGGACACCTCAGGAGAAGCTTGAAGAATTCGAGCATGCAATCAAGGTTGTATATGCAAGTTCCATGAGCCTCTCAGCACTTGACTATAGAAAAAGGAGAGGGCTAGATAAAAGAGATGAGCAGATGGCACTTCTTGTACAAAGAGTATCAGGCTCCCATTATGGCTCTTATTATATGCCTTGTGCAGCAGGTGTTGGATATTCCTATAGTCCTTATAGAATAATGAAGGATTCTGATCCGAAAGCAGGAATGCTTCGACTCGTTATGGGGCTGGGGACGTCAGCAGTTGATAGAACAGAAGGTTCTTATCCTAGGATAGTTAATCTTGATATGCCTAAGAAGACTTCTTATTCTTCGTCAGCAGACAAGCATAAGTTTTCTCAAGGCAAGTCAGAAGTTATTGATATGAATGAACGTTGCCTTAAGAAATTAACACTTGAGGACATTGAATCGGATTTGCCAGATTATTTGAAGAGAATAGTATTAGAGCATGACTATGATGCAGAGCTTCGTCTTCGTGAAATAGGAAGAAATAGGGAGATAGAATTTATATCCTGTGCAGGCCTTGTAGACAACGATAAGCTAATGGAACAGATGAAGAGGATGTTAAAATGTATATCTGATGAGTATGACTATCCTATTGATACAGAATTTACAATTAATATATCAGATAACGGAGAATATTCTATTGACCTGTTACAATGCAGACCTTTACAGGTTCAGAAGGCTTCAAAAGGAAGTGCAATGCCTAAGGATATAGATGAGAATAATATCTTCCTTGAATCTAAGGGAGCCTCCATGGGAATGTCCAAGGTATCAAAGCTTGATATTATTGTGTTCGTTGAACCTGTGAATTATTATAATATGCCTTACAAGGAGAAGGACTTTGTGGCCAAGCTGGTAGGTAAGATTAATTGGCATTATCGTGACACTGATAAGAATATGATGTTAATTGTTCCAGGTCGTGTGGGAACATCCTCACCGGAACTAGGAGTTCCAACAACATTTGCTGATATAAGTGCATACAGTATTATATGTGAGGTTGAAGAATCCAAGGCAGGCTATAACCCAGAGCTTTCCTATGGAAGTCACATTTTCCAGGACTTGGTAGAAGCTAATATCCTATATACTGCCATGTTTAATAATGATAAGACCATTCACTATCACCCTGACAAGTTGAAATCCTCGCCTGATATTATTGACCTGTTCGAGACAAGGGAATCGCTGCGGGATATAGTTCACGTCTATGATGTATCTGCATGTGAATACAAGGTTTACAACGACGTCCCTAACGAACATTTATTAATAACATGTTGAAACCCTGAGGAAAGGTCTCATCTTTAATTCCTTTGCGCTTAAAACGGCATTATCTTTACTTTTTACGCACAACATGATAAAATAAGTAAAGATTTATAGGAGGGAGACCTATTATGATTTCGTATGAGAGACTTGAGAAGGCGCTGAAGGAAAAAGGAATTGGAAAGACAGAACTGTCTACAGAACTAGGATTGTCTACACGAACAGTTGCTAAGATAGCGAAGGGAGAAAAGCTTTCTAAGCGTAGCATACAAAGAATCGCTGAGTATCTTGGTGAATCAACAGACACCATAATGAAGGAAATCTCCGACAACAGAATCCTTCAAATACTTCGTGAAGAAAAGGAGATAAATCTATCTGGTGGACTTTATCATGAACTTCAAGTCAGGATGACTTATAACTCTAATCATATTGAGGGAAGTAAGCTTTCCGAGGAACAGACAAGGATGATATTTGAGACAAATACTCTTGATGTGGGTGATGGAGTACAGGTGGATGATGTGTTAGAGACCGTACATCATTTTCGAGCGATAGATTATGTAATAGATGTGGCAGAGGATGAACTTACGGAGGACATTATCAAGCACTTACATTATATACTAAAGCATGACACTAAGGACTCCACTCTTGAATGGTTTGCAGTCGGTGATTACAAGAAGAGAGCTAATATTGTTGGTGGAAAGAAGACTACCAGCCCGTCAGAAGTTAGTAACCAGATGAAGGCTTTGCTACGCGAGTACAATTCCATAGAAAAAGTTGCAATAGAAGATATAATAGCATTTCATGCCAAGTTCGAATACATTCATCCTTTTCAGGATGGAAACGGAAGAGTAGGAAGGCTCATTGCGCTTAAAGAATGTCTTCATCACCACATAATACCGTTTATAATAGAAGATTCTAAAAAGAATTATTACTACAGAGGACTTTCTGAATGGCAAAGTGAAAAGGGATATCTTATAGACACATGTCTTGATGGGCAGGATACATTTGTAAAGCTGCTTGATATGTTGGAAATATCTCATGACTAAGGATAAAACCACTTGACATATGTATAATATGGTAGTAGAATAATATCGATTTTAATAAGGAATAAGTTTTTATGAAGCAAAGGCGCTTCGAGTAATATACTCGAAGTGCCTATTTTTTTGCTTACATTTAGGAGGAAAAGTTATGTCTAACGCATTTAAGGAGATTAATGAGAAGGGATTATATAATCCAGAATTTGAACATGACAACTGCGGTATTGGTGCTGTTATTGATATAGAAGGAAAAGCCAGTCACAGTCTGGTTACAGATGCGCTTTCAATTGTTGAGAATCTTGAGCACAGAGCCGGTAAAGATGCAGAAGGAAAAACTGGTGATGGTGTTGGGATTCTTACCCAGATTCCTCATAAATATTTTGTTAAAGTGATGAAGAAACAGGGCATAAATCTACCAGATAAAAGACAATATGGTGTTGGTATGTTCTTTTTCCCTCAGGATGACCTTGATATGAGACAGGCAAGAACTATGTTCGAGATAATTGTAAGAAAGGCAGGTCTCGAATTACTTGCATGGAGAAATGTGGCATCTAAGCCAAGCGTATTAGGAACTAAGGCAAAGGAGTGTATGCCCAATATTTATCAGGCCTTTATCGAAAGACCAGATGATGCTAAGACAGACTTGGATTTTGATAGAAAGCTATATGTTATAAGAAGAGAGTTTGAGCAAAGCTGCGCTAATACATACGTACCTTCTCTTTCATGTAGAACAATAGTGTATAAGGGAATGTTTCTTGTAGGACAGCTTCGCACATTCTTTACAGATCTTCAGGATAAAGACTATGAGTCAGCTATAGCAATGGTTCATTCAAGATTCTCAACTAATACTATGCCAAGCTGGAATCGTGCACATCCTAACAGATTTATTGTACATAATGGAGAGATTAATACAATTAAGGGCAATGCAGACAAGATGCTTGCAAGAGAGGAGACAATGTATACTAATGCATTTTCTTCAGAGGATATGACTAAGGTTCTTCCAGTTATATCACAGAGTGGTTCTGATTCTGCAATGCTTGATAACGTATTAGAATTTCTTGTTATGTCAGGAATGGACCTTCCACTGGCAATGACTATAATGCTTCCAGAACCATGGGCACACAACGAGACATTAACCCAGGAAGAGAGAGATTTCTATCAGTACTATGCAACTATGCTAGAGCCATGGGATGGACCTGCGTCTATTCTATTTTCAGATGGTGATGTAATGGGAGCAATATTAGATAGAAATGGTCTTCGTCCATCCAGATATTACATTATGGATGATAACAGACTTATTCTGTCATCTGAGGTAGGGGTACTTCCTCTTGATGAAAGTCATATCCTTAAGAAAGAGAGACTTCATCCGGGTAAAGTGTTATTAGTAGATACAAAGGAAAAGAAAATAATACTAGATGATGAAATAAAAGAGAGATATGCTCTTAAGAAGCCTTATGGAGAGTGGCTTGATAGTAAGTTAATACCACTTTCTGATATTAAGATTCCTAATAAGAAGGTTCCAAGTATTAAGGGAGACGACCTTAAGAAATTACAAAAATCATTTGGCTATACATGGGAAAATTATAACGACGGAATTAAAGGAATGGCACTTAATAATAATGAGACAATTGGCTCAATGGGTGTTGATACACCAATTGCCTGTCTATCAAGTGAGTACCAACCGCTATTTTATTATTTTAAACAGTTATTTGCACAGGTAACTAATCCCCCAATCGATTCTCTTCGTGAAGAGATAGTAACATCAAGGACAGTTTACATTGGCAAAAATGGTAATCTTTTGCAAGAGAAGGAGGATAACTGTCAGGTAATTAAGATTGACAATCCAATTCTTGCAGATCTTGACCTCCTTAAGATTGAGAATATGAATAAAGAGGGCTTTAGAGTTGCTAAAGTATCGACTTTGTATTACAAATCAACTCCTATGAAACGCGTACTTGATCATCTATTTGTTGAGGTTGACAAGGCATATAGAGAAGGGGCTAATATTTTGATTCTTTCTGATAGAGGCGTTGATGAGAACCATGTTGCTATTCCATCGCTTCTTGCAGTTGCAGCAGTACATAATCATCTTGTTCAGACTCGTAAATGTACTGCAATGTCTCTTATTCTAGAATCGGGTGAACCTTGTGAAGTGCATCATTTCGCAACGCTTCTTGGATATGGTGCAAGTGCAGTTAATCCATATCTTGCACATGCAACAATTGAAGAATTAGTAGAAGATGATTTGTTAGATAAAGACTATTATGCAGCTGTCAAGGATTATGATAATGCAATTTTGTTTGGAATTGTTAAGATTGCATCTAAGATGGGTATTTCAACAATTCAGTCATACCAGGGAAGCAAGATATTTGAGTGTATAGGTATATCAAGTGAAGTTATAGATACATATTTCCCAGGAACAGTTAGTAGAATCGGAGGAATCTCATTAGAAGATATAGGTGATTCAGTAGACAGACAGCATAGTAGAGCCTTTGACCCACTTGGTCTTCCTACTAATCTTGAACTAACAGCTCTTGGTCGTCATAAGAGCAGAAGTCAGGGAGAGCATCATAGATATAATCCTAAGACGATTCACATGCTCCAGACGGCAACAAGAGAAGGAGATTATGAGAAGTTCAAGCAGTATACTGATATGGTTAATCAGGAAACTACAGGATATATAAGGAGTTTTCTTGACTTCAATTACCCTAACAAAGGAATATCAATTGATGAAGTTGAAAGTGTTGATGATATAGTTACAAGATTTAAGACAGGAGCTATGTCTTATGGTTCAATTTCAGAGGAAGCTCATCAGACTCTTGCCATAGCGATGAATCATTTGCATGGCAAGTCAAATAGTGGTGAAGGTGGAGAGAGCGATGAACGTATACTTTCACGCGGTAGTGACAATGACAGATGTTCTGCTATAAAGCAGGTGGCTAGTGGAAGATTTGGAGTGACAAGTAGATACCTGACTAGTGCGAGAGAAATCCAAATCAAAATGGCTCAAGGTGCTAAACCTGGTGAGGGAGGACATTTGCCTGGTAAAAAGGTCTACCCTTGGATTGCGAAAACCAGACATTCAACTCCTGGTGTAAGTCTGATTTCGCCTCCTCCTCATCATGATATTTATTCAATAGAGGATTTGGCACAGTTAATCTATGATTTAAAATGTGCTAATAAAAATGCGCGAATATCCGTTAAGCTTGTATCAGAATCAGGTGTAGGTACTGTTGCAGCTGGTGTTGCAAAAGCAGGCGCAGGTGTAATCCTAATCTCTGGATATGATGGAGGAACAGGTGCAGCACCTCTTTCATCAATTCATAATGCAGGTCTTCCTTGGGAGCTTGGCCTGTCTGAGACACACCAGACTCTTATAGCTAACGGCCTTAGAAATAAGGTTGTAATTGAGACAGATGGAAAATTAATGAGTGGAAAGGACGTTGCTATTGCAGCAATTCTTGGAGCCGAAGAGTTTGGATTTGCTACAGCACCCCTTATAACACTTGGATGTGTAATGATGAGAGCTTGTCAGTCAGATACATGTCCTATGGGTGTAGCTACTCAGAATCCTGAACTAAGAAAAAGATTCAAGGGAAAGCCAGAATACGTTGAAAACTTCATGAGATTTATTGCTCAGCAACTCCGAGAAATCATGAGTGAGTTAGGGGTTAAATCAATCGAGGAATTAGTTGGAAGAACAGATCTTCTTCGTGTTAAAGAATCAATTGATACAACAGATGTTAAGCTTGATTTGTCAAGAATACTTATGAAGGATTTTGATAAGACACTTTCTCACAGTCCTAAGAATCTATACGATTTTGAGTTAGAGAAAACAAAAGACGAAAGCGTATTACTTGCATCAGAAGATATTAGGAAAGCTATTAAACTTGGTAAGAAGGCAAAAGCAAGTGTAAAACTTCAAAGTGTTGATAGAACATTTGGAACACTTCTTGGTGCAGAGATTACAAGAAATAATGAGGATGGACTTAAAGAGGACACTATAACAGTTAATTGTACTGGAGCAGGTGGTCAGAGTTTTGGAGCATTTATTCCTAAGGGCCTCACCCTTAATCTTGTTGGTGACAGCAATGATTATTTTGGTAAAGGGTTATCCGGTGGTAAGTTAATTGTTAAGGCTCCGAAGGAAGCGAAATACAATCCTCATGACAATATTATTGTTGGAAATGTTGCATTATATGGTGCAACAAGCGGTAAAGCTTTTGTCGCAGGTATGGCAGGTGAACGTTTCTGTATAAGAAATTCTGGTGCGATTGCATGTGTCGAAGGTGTAGGTGAACATGGATGTGAATATATGACAGGTGGTGTTGCCGTAATACTTGGACCAACTGGCAAGAACTTTGCAGCAGGAATGTCAGGCGGTGTGGCCTATGTCTTAGATGAACAAAGTAAGCTTTATAAGAACCTTAATAAGCAACTTGTATCTATGGAAAATGTGGAATCTAAGGTGGACAAGGAAGAACTTAAATCAATTATAGAAGAACATGTAGCACTGACAGATTCAATTAAAGGAAAAGAGATACTAGAAGATTTTGAGAATAGTGTAAAACATTTTAAAAAGATTATTCCAGCTGATTATAAGGTGATTATGAAAGAAATAGCTCATCAAAAAGAGCATGGTGCAGACGATGAAACTGCTAAGATTGAAGCATTCAAAGTAGTTGTGGGAGGTAATAAGTAATGGGTAAAACAACTGGATTCTTAGAATATGACAGAATTGATGGGCCTGTAAGGGTAGAAGAGGACAGAATCAAAGATTTTAAAGAATTTCATGAAGCTTTACCTCTTACAAAACAACGTGAACAGGCATCTAGGTGTATGAATTGTGGAATACCTTTTTGCCAGGCAGGTGAATTAATATCGGGAATGGTATCAGGATGTCCTCTTAATAATCTTGTGCCTGAAGTAAATGACCTTGTATATAGAGGTAGAATGGAGGAGGCATATAAGAGACTATCTGTTACTCATAGTTTCCCTGAATTTACAAGTAGAGTATGTCCTGCTTTATGTGAAGCTGCCTGTACATGTGGATATCAAGATGGAAGTGTATCTACCAAAGAAAACGAAAAAGCTGTTATAGAATATGCTTATGCAAGTAATCTTGTGGAAGAGATTACACCATCTGTTAGAACAGGTAAGAAGGTAGCAGTAATTGGAAGTGGCCCGTCTGGTCTTGCCACAGCACAGCTTCTTAATAGAAGAGGACATGATGTTACAGTGTACGAAAGAAGGGACAGAGTAGGTGGATTACTTCGTTATGGTATTCCCAATATGAAGCTGGACAAATCGCTAATTGACAGACGAGTTAAGCTAATGGAAGAAGCTGGAGTTACTTTCAAAGTAAATGTTGATGTGGGCAAAGACGTTATGGCTTCTGAACTAAAGAAGGAATATGATAGTATAGTACTTGCATGTGGTGCATCTAATCCAAGAGATATTAAGGCACCTGGACGTGAGGCAAAGGGAATAAGATTTGCAGTGGATTTCTTGACAGAAGTTACTAAGACTTTACTAGACAGCGATTTTAAGAAGATTCCAACTAATCTTGCCAAGGATAAGGATGTAATTATAATAGGCGGTGGAGATACTGGAAATGATTGTTGTGGTACATGTATTAGACTAGGGGCTAAAAGTGTAACACAGCTTGAGATGATGCCTAAGCCATCAGAAGAAAGATTACCATCAAATCCATGGCCAGAGTGGCCTAGAGTCCTTAAGGTGGATTATGGACAAGAAGAGTCTATATATAAATTCGGACATGACCCAAGAATATATCAGACAACCGTTAAGGAGTTTATTAAGGACAAGAAAGGTAATCTTAAGGAAGTAGTATTAGTTAAACTCGAATCTAAGAAAGATGAAAAGACTGGACGATTCATGATGGTTCCAGTGGAAGGAACAGAAGAGACAGTTCCATGTCAGCTTGTCTTAATTGCAGCAGGATTTCTTGGCAGTGAGAAGTACGTCACCGATGACTTCAATGTTGAACTTGATGGCAGAACCAACGTTAAGACAGAAGGCGATAAGCATTCCTCATCACAGCCTAACATCTACGCAGCAGGAGATGTAAGAAGTGGACAATCACTGGTAGTTCGAGCTATAGCCGACGGCCGAAAAGCAGCCAGAGAAGTGGATATGGCGCTTATGGGATATACTAATTTATAATATATTGTATAGCGAGTGATTCAAATTATAAGACTTATGGCTGAAGCCTTGTGTCAAGTTTAGAAAATACGCCAATTAAGTCATTGAGGGAATTTCGTGACAGGGATGTCACGAAAAGGAGGTCACCGACTGGATGGAGGATTGACCTCCGGTTCCCGACAAGGCTTATTAGAATACAAGAGCTTAATTGGCAGCATTTTCTTAACGAAGACACACCAGCGAAGTCATAAGACTTATAATTTGAAGCACCAGATATACACTAAAAAATAAGGAGTAAATCATGGCAACAATTAATAAGAATTTTACTAAGCTACCAGGTAGCTATCTTTTCTCAACAATCGCTAAGAAGGTTAATGAATTTGAGAAAGCAAATCCAGATGCTAACATAATAAGACTTGGCATAGGTGATGTGACAAAGCCTATTGCACCAACCGTAATCAAAGCACTTCATAGTGCTGTTGATGAAATGGCAGATGCTGATACATTCAAAGGTTATGCGCCTGATCTTGGTTACTCATTTCTTAGAGATAAAATTGCTATGTACGATTATAGGGACAGGGGATGCGACATCAATGCAGATGAAATATTTGTCTCAGATGGCGCAAAATGCGACTGTTCCAACATTCAGGAAATCTTTGGCCTTGATAATACTATAGGAGTGTGTGATCCAGTTTATCCTGTATATGTTGACTCTAATGTTATGGCTGGCAGAACAGGAGATTATGATAGTAAGACAGATAGATTTGATAATGTAATCTATATGCCATGTAATTCAGATAATGGTTTTGTTCCCGAACTCCCTGATAAGGCTCCAGATCTTATCTATCTATGCTTTCCTAATAATCCAACTGGGGCAGTTATTACGAAGGATAGATTACAGGAATGGGTAGACTATGCGATTAAGAATAATAGTGTGATACTATATGACAGCGCCTACGAGGCATTTATTTCAGAAGAAAATGTTCCTCATAGCATTTATGAGTGTGAAGGTGCAAGAAAATGTGCTATTGAATTTCGTTCATTCTCTAAGACTGCAGGTTTCACAGGTCTTAGACTAGGCTATACTGTTGTGCCTAAGGAACTTGTGGTAGAAGGTGTGGCGCTTCATGGACTTTGGGCAAGAAGACATGGAACGAAATACAACGGAGCCCCATATATTGTTCAGAAGGCAGGGGAAGCTGTATATACAGAGCAAGGATTAAAAGAGATAAGAGAGAACATTTCTTACTATATGGAAAATGCCAGAATTATACTTGATGGAGTAGAAGAAGCAGGCTTTGAAGCTTATGGCGGAGTTAATGCACCTTATATCTGGCTTAAGACTCCAAGTGATATGACAAGCTGGGAATTCTTTGACTACCTGTTGGAGAAAGCTAATGTAGTTGGAACACCGGGAGTTGGCTTCGGCCCAGAAGGAGAGAACTACTTTAGACTTACAGCATTCGGCAACCGAGAAAATACTATTAAGGCTATCGATAGAATTAAGAAGTTATAGACTAATAATCCTACAAATTGAAAGGAGACAATATGACAAAATATATTTTCGTAACAGGTGGTGTTGTTTCAGGACTGGGCAAAGGAATCACAGCAGCATCCCTAGGTCGACTCCTTAAGGCAAGAGGTCTGAAAGTTGCAGCACAAAAACTTGACCCTTATATTAATGTTGACCCTGGAACAATGAGCCCCTATCAGCATGGAGAAGTATACGTTACAGAAGATGGTGCTGAGACGGACTTAGATCTTGGCCATTATGAAAGATTTATTGATGAGAATCTAACGAAATATTCTAATCTTACATCAGGTAAGGTTTACTGGAATGTTCTTAATAAGGAGAGAAGAGGGGAATATCTGGGCTCCACTGTGCAGGTCATTCCGCATATAACTAACGAAATCAAAGAATTTGTATACAGAGCAGGAGAAGAGACTGATGCTGACGTTGTAATAACTGAGATTGGTGGTACCATTGGTGATATAGAATCCCAGCCTTTCTTAGAAGCTGTACGTCAGATTTCCTTAGAGAAAGGTAAGGAGAATAGTCTCTTTATTCATGTTACCCTGGTTCCTTTTCTACATGGCTCTAATGAGCACAAATCTAAACCTACTCAACATTCTGTCAAGGAACTACAGGGAATGGGTATAAAGCCCGATATTATAGTTCTTCGTTGTAATGAACCCTTAGATGAGAGCATTTTCAAGAAAATCTCAATGTTTTGCAATGTAAAAGAAGATTGTGTTATAGAGAATAGAACTTTAGACAGTCTCTATGGTGCACCACTTATGTTAGAGAAGAGTAATTTCTCCCAAGTTGTATGTCGTGAACTTGGTATTAATAATACTATGTCAGATCTAAGTGAGTGGAATGAACTTGTTAATAAGATTAATGGACTTACAGGAGAAATAACCATAGGTCTTGTTGGTAAATATGTTCAGCTTCATGACGCATATCTTTCTGTGGCAGAAGCCCTTTCTCACGCAGGATATAACTGTAATACCCACATTAATATTGACTGGATAGATTCAGAAGAGTTAGATGAAGATAACTACATTGAAAGATTAAGTAAAGTATCAGGAATAATTGTTCCTGGAGGATTTGGTGACAGAGGAGTTGAGGGAATGATTCTTTCTGCACAATATGCAAGAGAGAATAATATACCTTACTTTGGAATATGTCTTGGAATGCAGATTGCAGTAATAGAATATGCTAGAAATGTTGCAGGTATAGTTAATGCATGTTCAGGAGAATTTCATAATCCAAGCGATAATAAAGTTATAGATTATATGCCAGGACAAAGTGACGATGTGAAGAAAGGTGGCACACTTAGACTTGGAAGCTATCCATGTTGTATTAAATCTGATACTTTGATGGAAGAGTGCTATAATAGTCTAGAAGTGTCTGAGAGACATAGACACAGATATGAATTCAATAATGATTATAGGGATGTGCTAGAGGATGCAGGATTGATATTGTCTGGAATATCTCCAGATGGAAATCTTGTGGAGACAGTTGAAGTAAGAAATCATCCATTTTATATTGGAGTGCAGTTCCATCCAGAATTTAAATCAAGACCTAACAGACCACATCCTTTATTTAAAGGTTTTATTGAAGCGGCAGTTAAGGGAGGCTGTAAATAGTGATATTAGATAGAAAACTTATTCTAGAAGACGGAACCTATTACGAGGGTATAGGTTTTGGAGCAGATAAAGAGGTTGTATGTGAGATAGTGTTTAATACATCCATGGCTGGATATCAGGAGATATTATCGGATCCTTCTTATACAGATCAGGCAATTGTTATGTCCTATCCATTGATTGGCAATTATGGTATATGCGAGGAAGATTTTGAAAGTAAGATGATAGGAGCTTCTGCTCTTATAGTAAGAGATATTAACGATAATCCATCTAACTTTCGTTATACCAAATCCGTACCAGAACTGTTAGAGGAAGCAGGGGTGCCGGGAATATCTGGGATTGATACAAGAAAGCTTGTTAGAAGCATAAGAGATTATGGCTCTAGAAGATGCATTATAACAGATATTAATACGTCAGTAGAGAAGGGGGTGTCCAAGATAAAGGACACACCTCTTCCTCATGATGCAGTAGAAAGAGTAAGCTGTAAGAAGAGATATTATTCTAGAACATCCAATCCATTATACAATGTAGTGGCAATTGACTGTGGAATGAAGACTAATATCGTTCGTATGCTTAATGATAGTAGATGTAATGTAACAGTTGTTCCATATGATACAAGTAGCAGTGACATAATGGCACTTAATCCTGATGGTCTTTTTATATCTAATGGACCGGGAGATCCTACTGATGTGCCAGAAGTAATAGAGACTCTTAGAGAATTAAAGGGAAGAGTTCCAATGTTTGGAATCTGTCTTGGGCATCAGCTTATTGCACTTTCATATGGCGCTAAGACCTACAAGTTAAAGTTTGGCCATAGAGGTGGCAATCATCCTGTTAGAGATGTGAGAACAGGTAAGATTGAGATTACCAGTCAGAACCATAGTTATGCAGTTGATGAGAAGTCCCTTGATGGAAATGAACTTTCGGTGTCTCACATTAATATATTAGATGATACTATTGAAGGGCTTTATTCTGATAAGAACAAAGTATTTTCAGTACAATACCATCCTGAAAGCGCACCTGGCCCACAGGATAGCAGATACCTATTCAAGAGGTTTACAGAACTTATGAAATGATACTTAATAAGGCGATGAGACAAAACCTGCTAAGCGATTTTCAGCATGAGCGTGCAGGTGTTTGTCTCAGAGCTGTGTGAGATACTATATTAGGAGATTAATTATGCCAAAGAGAACAGATATTAAGAAAGTACTTGTTATAGGTTCAGGACCAATTGTTATAGGACAGGCAGCAGAATTTGATTATGCTGGAACTCAGGCTTGCCTTGCTCTTAAGGAAGAAGGATATGAAGTTGTTCTTGCTAATTCTAATCCTGCCACAATAATGACAGATAATTCTATTGCAGATAAAGTGTATATGGAGCCGCTAACACTTGAATATATGGCAAGAATATGCCGTCACGAGAGACCAGATGCTTTACTTCCAGGTATTGGAGGACAGACAGGACTTAATCTGTCTCTTCAATTATACGACAAGGGTGTATTAGATGAATGTGAGATAGAATTACTTGGAACTGATGCAGCAAGTATAAGAAAAGCAGAAGATAGAGAAGAGTTTAAAGAATTATGTGAAATGCTTGGAGAACCTGTAGTTCCATCTATTATTGCGAATACTTTAGAAGAAGGACTTAAGGCGGCTGAAGATATAGGATATCCTGTAATTCTTCGTCCCGCATTTACTCTTGGTGGAACAGGTGGCGGTTTTGCCAGTGATGAAGAAGAGATGACAAGAATGATGAAGAATGCTCTCTCCTTATCTCCTGTACACCAGGTATTAGTTGAGAAATCAATTAAAGGTTATAAAGAGATAGAATATGAAGTAATAAGAGATGCAAATGATACTGCTATTACTGTATGTAACATGGAAAATCTCGACCCTGTTGGTATTCATACAGGAGATTCTATTGTTGTGGCGCCAAGTCAGACCCTTACTAATAAAGAATACCATATGCTTAGAGATAGCGCTCTGTCTATAATTAGAGCCCTTGAGATTAAGGGAGGATGTAATGTTCAATTTGCCCTTGATCCTGAATCATTTAATTATTATGTAATTGAAGTTAATCCAAGGGTGTCTCGTTCTTCAGCCCTTGCTTCTAAAGCTAGCGGATATCCTATAGCAAGGGTATCAGCTAAGATTGCTGTTGGAATGAATCTAGATGAGATAGAACTTGCTAATACTCCTGCATGTTTTGAACCTACACTTGATTATGTAATAACCAAGATGCCACGATTCCCATTTGACAAATTCACTTTGGCATCGAATGTCTTATCTACACAAATGAAGGCGACTGGAGAGACAATGAGTGTAGGAAGAACTATGGAAGAGAGTCTCCTTAAGGCAATTAGATCTCTAGAAGATGGTAAGAATCATATACATCTTGAGAAGTTTGATGTAGATAGTCTCTCTGATACAGGAGACAAGAAAGAAGCAATAAGTAAGCTACTCAAATACATAGAAGAAGGAACAGATGACAGGTTATATGCCATATCTGAGCTTCTTTGGCTTGGTGTTGATCCTCAGGTTATCTATACAAGGACCAAGATTGATATGTTTTTCCTTGATAAGATAAAAAGGATAGTTGACTTTGAAGTTCGATTAGAGGAAGAAGGAAAGAATAGTACAGGCTCATTAGATAAAGAACTACTTATGGATGCGAAGAGAATGGGATTCTCTGATTCATATATAGCTGAATTAATTGGATGTAATGAAGATGATATATGGGTACTTCGAAAGAAATACAACATTTACCCGGTGTACAAGATGATTGATACTTGTGCCAGTGAGTTTGAAAGCTATGTACCATACTTCTATTCTACTTATGAAGAAGAGAATGAGTCTATTGTTTCCAATAATAAGAAAATAATTGTGCTTGGTTCTGGACCAATAAGAATCGGACAGGGTGTTGAATTCGATTATTCTACTGTTCATGCAGTAAAGACAATTCATGAGATGGGATATGAAGCAATTGTAATTAATAACAACCCTGAGACTGTGTCAACTGATTATACAACTGCTGATAAGCTTTATTTTGAACCTCTTACAATAGAGGATATTATGAATATTATTGACTTAGAGAAACCAGAAGGGGTTATAGTATCTCTTGGAGGTCAGACTGCAGTTAACCTAGCTGATTCATTAGAAGAACGAAGTGTAAATATAATTGGTACAGATACTAAGGCCATATTTAAGGCAGAGGATAGAGATGCTTTTGAAAATGTTATAAAGGAACTTGGGATACCACAACCAGAGGGAGTGGCAGTAACTAATATACCTGATGGAATTAAAGCGGCATCTAAGATAGGATATCCAGTATTGGTACGCCCATCATTTGTTCTTGGTGGTCGCGCAATGGAAATAGTTGCCAATGAAGAAATGCTTAGCCATTATCTTAAGAATGCTGTTGAAGTTGACAAGGATAAGCCGGTACTCGTTGACAAGTATATTGTTGGAAGAGAAGTAGAAGTAGATGCTGTATGTGATGGCAGAGACGTATTCTTACCTGGAATAATGGAGCTGGTTGAGCGTACTGGTGTTCATTCAGGCGATAGTATGAGCGTTTATCCACCGTTCTCTATTTCTGAAAATGTCAAGAAGACAATCTGGGACTATACCAAGAAGCTGGGAATTGGAATAGGTATTGTTGGTCTGTACAATATACAGTTTATAGTAGATGATGAAGACAATGTATATATTATAGAAGTCAATCCTAGGGCATCAAGAAGTGTTCCATTTCTTTCTAAATCAACAGGTGTCTCATTAGTTGATATTGCAACGAAAGTAATGCTTGGAGAGAACTTGGAGAGTCAGGGCTATGCAGATACCATATTACCTGAAAAGGATTTCTGGTATGTAAAAGCTCCTGCTTTCTCATTTGCTAAATTAAATGGAATGGATGCATATCTTTCGCCGGAGATGAAATCAACTGGAGAAGCAATAGGATATGACAAGAGTCTAAAACGTGCCTTATACAAGGCATTACAAGCTTCTGGAATCAAGATGAAGGAATATGGAACTGTTGTAGTAACTTTAGCAGATGAAGACAAAGAAGAGGCATTGCCACTTATTGAGAGATTCTATGAGCTTGGATTTAATGTAGAGGCCACTATTGGTACAGGAACATTTCTTAAGGAACACGGCATAAGAACTCGAATAAGAGGCAAGATTAGCGATGGTAGCGATGAGATTCTTGATGCTATTAAGGCCGGGTATGTAAGCTATATTATTAATACAAGGGCAATTCTTTCTGGAATACATTATAGTGATGGCGTGGAGATTAGACGTTGTGCTATTATGAATGGTGTTACAATGTTTACATCATTAGATACAGTTAGAATACTTCTTGATGTATTAGAAGATATTTCCCCAAGAATTAGTGTGATATAAGGAGATTAATATGCAATATTCATATGAAGATGTAATAAGTTATATTGAGGATGAAGACGTTAAGTTTGTTCGTCTTGCATTTCGTGATGCTTATGGAGTGCAGAAGAATTTGTCCATCCTGTCTAGCGAGATAAGTAAAGCATTTAAAGAGGGAATTCCTGTTAGTGCTAAGGAAATAGCAGGCTTTTTTGATTGTCCCTATGCGTCTTTGTATCTCAAACCAGACCCGGATACTATGGCAATTCTTCCATGGAGACCAGATAGCGGTAAGGTGCTTAGAATGTTTTGTGATATGTATACCCCTGATGGTGAAGTATATATCTCAGATACCAGAGCTATTCTTATTGATGCAGTTAATGAAGCCGCATCACAGGGAATTGAATTTCGATTTGGTAATGAGACTGAATTCTATCTCTTTAATAGAGAGGAAGATGGTACGCCAACAAGAATACCATATGATAATGCAGGTTATATGGACATAGCTCCTTTAGATAAATGTGAAAATGTAAGACGTGAAATCTGTCTGACTATTGAAAGAATGGGACTTAGACCTGAGAGATCTCATCATGAAAGGGGACCAGGACAAAATGAGATTGATTTTCATTATGGAAAGCCTCTTAAAGCAGCAGATCAGATGACAACATTTAAGATGGTTGTAAATACATTAGCCGATAGATATGGTCTTATTGCGGATTTCTCTCCTATGCCACTTAAAGGAAAGCCTGGCAATGGCTATCATATTAATATTTATGCTGTAGATAAAGATGGAAATGATGTTGTAACTTACGTGGCAGCAGGAATAATTGATAAGATTAGAGAGATTACAATCTTCCTTAACCCTTCAGAAGACTCTTACTCAAGACTTGGTAATAATACGGCACCAGATAAGGTTAATTGGTCAAGTGAAGGTGAAGCAGAACTTATATATATTGAGACATGTAATGGTAGAACGAAAGTGGAACTTCGCTCTCCTGATGCATCATGCAACCCTTATCTTGTGTACGCACTACTAATTAAAGCAGGACTTGAGGGAATTAATAATAAACTTAGCCTCCCAGAAGAAAAGTCAGAATCTGCACTTCTTCTTCCAAGTTCAATTAAGGAGGCAAGTAAACTGGCACTTGAAAGCGATTTTGTTAATTCCATAGTTCCAAAGGGCATTATAGACGAATATACACTAGGCTAGGAGGATTCATATGTCCAGAAAATCAGATATTTATCACTCTATTCTGATTGTTTCTTCTTCGGATCATTTTAATTCTAAGATTAAGAAATATCTTACGGGTTTTATAACTATTGATATCAAGAAGAGTGTTTCTATTGCTAGAAGGTGTATTCTTGAGAAATATTATGACATCATAGTAATTAATGCGCCTCTTCAAGATGAGTCCGGAATAGAATTTGCCTTTGATTCAATAGAGAAAAGCAATGCTTCGGTGCTATTTGTATCCCCTATTGAAGTATATGAAGATGTTCTTGAAAATGTGACTGACAAGGGTATACTTGCTATCACAAAGGATATGGTAGACAGTAGGTTAGACAAGGCTATAAGATATCTTATAGCTGTTCAGAATCGAGTTCACAGACTAGAACAAAAGACATTAACCCTTGAAGAAAAGATGGAAGAGATACGAATTGTTAATCGAGCAAAGCTTATTCTTGTAGAGCAAAGAAATATGACAGAAGATGAGGCTCATGCATATATTGGGAAATGCGCCATGGATAATGGTGTATCAAGAAAGCGCATTGCAGAAGATATTATAAATTAACCTTGATTAAACCACATAATATGGGGTAAAATATTATAGATAAAGGGTTTTTCTAGTTTTCTTACTAGTCAGGTGAAGGTTATGACTGAATTAAACAACACTGGGTTGTTAATTTGTATTGAATTATTTTTATTCTGTATTCTTATACTAACAGTATTATTTATATATACTATTAGGTTTATTAAGCGTGAGCAATTTAAGACTAGCAGATTTATTCTTGCTGTTAATTTTTGTTACGGTATTGTCGTTGATGTGGATCTTATTAATGCCGTGTTCACATGGTCTCCAACAGAATATATTGGCTTATCATATGCTATCAATATTATAAGATATATTGCATATATTCTAGCTGCTTTATTCTGGTTCTTATATTGTCAGAGAGAGTTTCGCTCTCGATTATTCACTAATAAAATATATATGGTGTTAGCATGCATACCTGTTGCAGTTGCAATTTTGTTTGTTATAATAAGTCCCTTTAATGGTATGGCATACACAATTACTGAGTCTGGAGTTACGAGAGGTCCATTCTATGCTGTTATACAGCATGTATCGTATCTATATATTGCTGCTGCTTCAGTATTTGCATTTATCCGTATACTTAGAACAAAAGATAAGGATGAAAGAAAACGTAACTGGTCAATTATTATCTTCGCATTACCAATAGTTGCTTCTGATGTATTGCAGACAATTACAGGATATCCATTCCTTTGCATAGGTGCGTCAATTGCTCTTACATTGGTATTTGCTAACCTTATTATTGAAGTACATTTTAAGAATCAACAGAAGGAATTCTTGAGAATACAGCGTCGAGATGCTCTTGTTAGTGGTCTTACAGAGGATTATGAAGGTGTATTTATAGTTGATGTTGATCATGATACTATTAAGAGCGTACGTGTAAGTGAGGCATATAAGAAGATATTTGCTTATACTGAATGTGAGAAGAATTACAGCCAGCGAATGGCAGAAGCTGCAGAGCAATATATGCTCGATGAAGACAGAGAGGAAAACTATAATAAGTTTCGTCTTGAAAATGTATGGCAGAAACTACAGGAGAATATGTCTTTTGCCCTGTCATATAGAATAATAAGCATAAATGATGAGGAATTATATTATAGAGCTAAATTTGTAAGACTACAGGACAACGATGGAAGAAGATTTCTTCTGGGATTTAGAAATGTAGACTCTGAAATGAGAACGGAGTTAGAGTTAGAAAAACTTCGTGAAGAGAAAGCTATTAGAGAACAGACTTCAATGCTTCAGTCAATAATAGAGGCTATGACGTCTGAATATGTTATGTTGGCTACACTTAACCTTGATACTGGCGACATGGATAAATATAGAATAAGTGATAGATATAAGGCTTATATGAACTTTGAGCATACTGTGAAGGAATACAGTACTTTGGTAGTATTCTTTGCAGACAGGTTCGTTGAGAAGGATTATCGTGAAGCATTCATAAGGGAAATGAATGCTGATACTATAGTTGAGTGCCTACAAGAAAGAGACATTTATTCTATTAGGTTTAAACTCGTTGATGTTGAGCGTTGGTATGAAGTTAATATGGCTCAGTACGATGAAGTTAACAGAACAGTTGTAATTGGCGCAAGAAATATTGATGAAGTTGTTAAGGCAGAGCAGCATAGAGAAGAGCTTGCTAAAGAACTTGAAGATGCAAGACAACTTCAGTTTATTGCTGGTCTTACACAGGACTTTGACTGTGTATCTTACATTGATGTGGAGAATGATTTCTTCGAGACATTCTATAGAACAAGTCCTATATTTTATAATAGAATACCTGACTGCGCAAAGGGCGTTGGCTTTAGAATAAGAATTAAGGCATATTCAGATATATTTGTTGTTCCAGAAGATAGAGAGAAGTTCTTGCAGGAAGTAGATACTGATAATCTTGTTGAGAAATTATCAGATAAAAATGTGTATTTCCTTAATTTCAAGATTTCTGTTGACGATGTTATTAGGTATTATCAGATTAAGTTCATTGCCAATAGGGTTGATGGCAAATTACGGGGAATTATTGCCGGATTCCACGATGTAGATGACGAGATGAAGGAAGAATTAAAGAGACAGGAGATTCTTGAGAAGGCTAAGAAGGTTGCTGAAGAAGGTAGTAGAGCAAAGACATTGTTCCTTTTCAATATGAGTCACGACATAAGAACGCCTATGAATGCAATAATGGGCTTTACTAATATTGCTCTTAAGAATATTGATAATAGAGACAGGGCTATAGATGCTCTTAATAAGACTCAGGAATCTAGCAAAGTACTTCTTGATCTTATTAATCAGATTCTTGATATGAGTCGTATTGAGAGTGGTAAGGTTGTTCTTGCCGAGGACAAAGCCGATATGTATAATTTCGGCAAAGATGTGCTTCCAATGCTTGAGGAATTAGCAAGGGATAAGGATATTGATTTTAGATATAATATTAATTATATAAAGGACGAGTATGTTACTTTAGATAGGACAAGGATTAACGAAGTTCTTGTTAATATTATTGGTAATGCTATTAAATATACCCAGAATGGTGGAGAAGTTACAACAAATGTAAGACAACTAGAATACGACAAAGAAGATTATGGTTTATATGAGATAGAAGTTAGTGATAATGGCTTTGGTATGTCCAAAGAATTCCTAGGTCATATGTTCGAGAATTTCTCTCGTGAAGAATCGGCCTCTAAGAGTGGAATTCAGGGAACAGGTCTTGGACTTCCTCTTTGCAAGAAAATAATTGACCTTATGAATGGAACTATTGAAGTTGAAAGTGAGGAAAATGTTGGTTCAACATTTACAATAACTTTACCATTCGAAAAGATTGGAAAAGACTCTATAAGAGATGATGAATTTGCTACAGATGTGGAATATGACTTTGAAGGCAAGAGAATTCTTCTTGTTGAAGATAACGACCTTAACAGGGAAATAGCTATGGATATTCTTAAGGAAGCTGGATTTGAGGTTGAAGAAGCAAGAGATGGAAGAGAAGCCATTGATATGGTTAAGAGATATGGTGAAGAATACTATGATTATATACTAATGGATATAAGAATGCCTGTTATGGACGGATATGAGGCAACTAAGTATATAAGAGGATTCTGTAGTAAGAGGCATATTCCTATTATTGCATTATCTGCAAATGCTTTTGAGGAAGATAGAGCAAAGTCAATTAAAGTTGGAATGGATGATCATGTGGCTAAACCAATTGAGATTGATAAGCTTAAGAAGACGCTTGCAAGGTTCTTATAATTAGAGGGGGAGATATGAAGGATTTTAATACTAGTGAAATAAAAGATAGCATACTTAATGATTCAAGCATTGGGCTATGGTATATTGACTTTGTGGAGGGAGAGAAACCTAAGATGTATGCAGATGACAATATGCTAATGCTTCTAGGATATTCTTCTGATGAAAGTGATGACTTATTGCCGGAAGATGTATATGAGAGATGGTATTCTAATATTGAAAAAAATCACCTTGATATTATAGACGATACCATAAGTAAGATGAAGCAGGGCAATCATGCTGAAGTTCAATATCCATGGAATCATCCTACCTTTGGAACCATATACGTTAGATGTGGTGGAAATGTTGATAGAACATTTACAGAAGGTCTTAGATTCATGGGATTTCATCAGGATATTACCAATCTTGTACATTTGCAGCAACAGCAAGAACAGACTAAGATTGAAAGCGCATATAAAGAAAATGTAAGATATATGTCTATAGCTTCTGTTCTTAGTAAGAAATACGATGTAATCTATTATATTAATCTTGATAATGACAGATATATTGAATTCAATGTATCTGGTGAATTTAGAAGACTTGCTCTTGATATTTCCGGCAACAATTTCTTTGATGAATGTGCCGAGAATCTTAAGAGGGTATGTTACAAGGATGATCTTGAGAAAATGTCTATTCTCACCAATAAAGAGGTACTTCTTAATAGACTTGGATTTGATGAATTCAAATCCCTAGAGTACAGGCTTGTAATTCAAGGAAGGCCAACTTTCTACAGAGTTGAGGCAGTAAGACCATCTAAGAATAAGAATCATATTATTATTGCATCAACTAATATTAATAAGGAAGTTGTTGACAGGAATAAGTACCAACAGCAATTGTCTAATGCATTACATGTTGCTGAGAAGGCTAATAATGCAAAATCAACATTCCTCTTTAATGTAAGTCATGATATGAGAACTCCTTTAAATGTTATTAAGGGCTTTAGTGATATTGCTATTAATAACATGAACGATAAGGAGCGCGTTCTTGATTGTTTAGATAAGATTAATAATGCAAGTGAACATTTACTTCGCCTAGTTAATGATGTTCTTGATATGAGTAATATTGAGAGTGGGCATCTTGAGATTATTGAAGAAAAGGTTGATCTTGTTTCTGCATCAGAAGAGGTCAACTCCATGATTAAGTATCTTGCTACAACGAAGAATATAAGCTATGTTACAAAATACGATATTACAAATGCTGAAGTTATGGCAGATATTTCCCATGTTAATCAGATTATGATGAATGTATTAACTAACGCTGTTAAATATACTCCTGAGGGAGGAGAGGTGTCATTTGCAATAGAACAAACAAAACAGGCATATGCAGATAGGTATAAATATCGCTTTATTATCAAAGATAATGGTGTGGGAATAAGTAAAGATTATATGGAGCATATGTTTGAGGGCTTCACTAGAGAGAAAAATGTATCTAATAAGAGCGAGGGACTTGGCCTTGGCCTTGCTATAACTAAGAGGCTGGTAGATAGTCTTCAAGGTGAAATAGAAGTCGAAAGTGAAGTTGGTAAGGGTACGACATTTATTATCACTTTACCATTTAGAATTACTAGTGATGCTAATGAAAGTGCAGAAGAAAGTACTTCTTTATCTAACGTATCCTTAGAAGGCAAGAGGATTCTCGTGGTGGAGGACAATGAACTTAATAGTGAAATAACTATGGAAATACTCAGCGAATCTGGTATGACAGTTGATGCAGTTGAAAATGGTGCAGTTGCTGTTAAGAGACTGAAAAGAAAAGGTGTTGATAATTATGATTTAATCCTTATGGATATTCAGATGCCTGTTATGGATGGATATGAAGCTACAAGAATAATTCGTAATAAAATTAGAGGTGGAAGCGAGATACCAATAATTGCACTATCAGCAAATGCTTTTGAGAGAGATAAGATTAATTCTCTAAGGGCTGGTATGAATGCACATTTATCTAAACCTATAAATGCTGATGTGTTATGTGAAGTTATAAAGTCGAATCTTGTAAAAAGACAATTTGGGTAGAAAATAATTGGAAGGAGAGATTCTATGAAGAAAAGGTCTTTATTTAAGTTGGCTGCAGTTCTTATGCTTGCAGTCCTTGTGGTTGGCTCATTGGCTGGCTGTGGTAAATCTACGACTGTTGCGGAGGATGGCACGAAACTATCAGATGATTCATCGGATTTTGTGCTTATTAGCGAAGCAGTACCGGATGTAATTTTAGAGATTAGATATTATTCAACTTATAATTTTGTTGGTGACAGGATAGACGGTTATGAACAGCCTGTTGCTCTTCTTACTAAAGAAGCAGCTGCAAAGCTTAAGGAAGTAAGCGACTATGTTATATCTAAGGGCTACAGACTTAAGATTTACGATGCATATAGGCCTCAGAAGGCTGTAACTAATTTCGTAAACTGGTCTAAAGATCCTAACGATGTGAGAATGAAACAGTATTTCTATCCTGAGTTACAGAAGGATGTATTATTCCCACAGGGTTATATAGCTGAGCATTCAGGACATAGTAGAGGAAGTACTGTAGATCTTACTTTATTTGATATGAATACAGAGAAAGAAGTTGATATGGGTGGAACATTTGATTACTTTGGTGAACTTAGTCACCCAGATTATAGAGGAATCACAGATGAGCAATATAATAACAGAATGATTCTTAGAGAAGCAATGCTTTCTCATGGATTTAAGCCATTAACAGAGGAGTGGTGGCATTTTACATTAGAAAACGAACCATATCCTGATACATATTTTACATTCCCGGTTAATAGTAATAGTGTAAAGACTAAGTAGATTATAATAAAACTTGTGATAGTGAAAACCCTGGCCCTATGGCTGGGGTTTTTTAATAAAAGGGTTTTGGGGTAGTTTGTTGAAAAGCTGTCTAATAGGGTTGGGGAATTTTAATACACTTATGTAATATAACAGACTCTTGGCATAAAATGAGTATAAAGTATTTATAAAAATTAAAACAAGGTATAACTTAGGATTAATTATAAAAGACATTAATACTTAAGTAGTCTTTTATTTACCTAGTGTCGCGAAAAAGCTTTGTGCCATTTGCCTTATTATGCCTTTTTTTGGAGTTTTTTCATTGTAAATTGTTACGAAATATCCGTAAAGCACGATTTATCAAGGGTTAAAGGCACATTTTGATTAGATATCGTGTTATAATACAAACCATAGAAAGTTATATTTTAAGAAAAGGGGTAAATATAATGAAGAAGAAGAACAAGATGAAAGGTATGTTAAAAGGCGTTGCTGCAGCAGGTATAGTTGCTGGAGGAGCAAGTGCTATTCCTGAAGCGGACGTGGTATTTGCAGCAGAGTTAGAAGAATCTGAGATGGGTTCTGAGTCTCAAGTTGATGTTGAGTATCTAGAATCTGCATCAGAATCTGCAAGTGAATACGTTAGCGATTCAGCTTCTACTGTAGAGTCTGAGTCTGAGATGGCAAGTGATTTTGCATCACAAACTGATGCAAGTATGTCTCAGTCTCTAAGTGAATTAGAAAGTCAGTCCCAAGCAGTATTTGATAGTACAGCAGAGACATTTGGACAAGAAGATGCTGAGACAATGATGGGTGTTCTAAGTAATCTCGGCGAAGATGAGAAGGCTTATCAGACAGATAAGGGTAATATTCTTGTATATAATGAAACAAGTGATTCATATACAATTTACTACGATCATGATGTTGTAAATAATTCGAGTGAGAATAATTATTCTGTTAATTCCTTTGTAGTAGATGGAGAAGTAGTTACAGAAGATGAAGACGGTTCAATTTATGTTGATATGTCTGGTTATTATACAGAAGATGGTATAATCAAGGGCGCTACATTCGTTGATTATAATGTTGATTCTGGTAATAAAGTATTTATTAATGGTAACCTTGTATATGAGTATGAGAATTCTTATTATGAAGTGCTTTATCATAATAAACCAATACAATATGTAGGAAAAACCGCAAATGATAATCATGTTCAGATCTTGCTTGATGGCGAGAAGGCTTATTTGGATGGAGCTTATTGGGATGAGGATAGATATGGCAACATCACATTTTATGCACCAACATGGAACTGGTGGTTTGTAGGTAAGTGGAATTTTGAAGGTGGAGCCGTATATGGTTCTGGTGTAAGATATGATAGAATTGCTAATGCTGAATTCAAGGCTGTTGATGATTCCTATAAGACAGGAACAAGTGAATTGGCAAGTCAAAGTGAATCTATTAGTGATGCTAGATCTGCTAGCGCAGCAAATTCTGCTTCAGCATCTACATCAGCTTCTTCTTCACAATCAACAAGCGCATCTGCATATGCAAGTATGTCTGCTTCACTATCTGGATCAACTTCAGCAAGTGATAGTGCATCAGCAGCTACATCAACAGAGGCAAGCACAGTAGCAAGTGATTCTGCATCAGCTTCAGCATCTGCAAGTGCAGTAGCAAGTGATTCTGCATCAGCTTCTGCATCAGCAAGCACAGTAGCAAGTGAATCAGCTACAGCTTCAACAGAAGCAAGCACAGTAGCAAGCTTGTCAGCTTCTACATCATTAGTAGCAAGCGAAGAGGCAACTGGTGTTGAAAGCACATCAACATCACTATCAGCAGAGGCAAGCACAGCAGCAAGCGAAGCAGCTTCATTATCAGAAGAGACTTCAACAGCAGCAAGTACAGCAGCCTCATTATCAGAGGAAGTATCAACAGAGGCAAGTACATTAGCTTCATTATCAGAAGAGGCAAGTACAGCAGCAAGTACAGCAACTTCATTATCAGAAGAAGTATCAACAGCGATATCTGAGTCTGCTAATGAAAGTACAATAAATTCGTTATCAGAAGCAGCAAGTGAAGCAGCAAGTGAGGCAGCTTCAACATCTGCGACAGAAAGTACAGAAGCATCAACAGTAGCTTCATTATCAGAGGAAGCAAGTACAGCAGCAAGTGAAGCGGCTTCATTATCAGAAGAGGCAAGCACAGCAGCAAGTACAGCAGCTTCGTTATCAGAGGAAGCAAGCACAGAAGCTTCAACTATAGCATCAAATAGTGCATCTGCTGAGGCTTCAACAGAGGCTAGTACTGAGGCATCTACACAGGCTTCAACAGAGGCAAGTGATTCTGCATCAGCTTCAGCATCAGCAAGTGCAGTAGCAAGTGATTCTGCATCAGCTTCTGCATCAGCAAGCACAGTAGCAAGTGAATCAGCTACGGCTTCAACAGAAGCAAGCACAGTAGCAAGCGATTCGGCTTCTACATCATTAGTAGCAAGCGAAGAGGCAACTGGTGTTGAAAGCACATCAACATCACTATCAGCAGAGGCAAGCACAGCAGCAAGCGAAGCAGCTTCATTATCAGAAGAGACTTCAACAGCAGCAAGTACAGCAGCCTCATTATCAGAGGAAGTATCAACAGAGGCAAGTACATTAGCTTCATTATCAGAAGAGGCAAGTACAGCAGCAAGTACAGCAACTTCATTATCAGAAGAAGTATCAACAGCGATATCTGAGTCTGCTAATGAAAGTACAATAAATTCGTTATCAGAAGCAGCAAGTGAAGCAGCAAGTGAGGCAGCTTCAACATCTGCGACAGAAAGTACAGAAGCATCAACAGTAGCTTCATTATCAGAGGAGGCAAGTACAGCAGCAAGTGAAGCAGCTTCATTATCAGCAGAGGCAAGCACAGCAGCAAGTACAGCAGCTTCATTATCAGAAGAGGCAAGCGCAGAAGCTTCAACTATAGCATCAAATAGTGCATCAGCTGAGGCTTCAACAGAGGCAAGTACAGAAGCAAGCACAGAGGCTTCAACTCAGGCTTCATTAGAAGCTAGTACAGAAGCATCAACACAGGCTTCAACAGAAGCAAGTACAGAGGCATCAACCCAGGCTTCAACAGAAGCTAGTACTGAAGCTAGCACACAGGCCTCATTAGAAGCAAGTACTGAGGCGTCTACACAAGCATCAACAGAGGCAAGTACACAAGCTTCAACACAAGCATCAACAGAAGCTAGTACTGAAGCATCAACTCAAGCTTCAACTATAGCTAGTACGGAAGCTAGCACAGAAGCATCAACCCAGGCTTCAACAGAAGCTAGTACAGAGGCATCAACACAAGCTTCAACAGAGGCTAGTACAGAAGCATCAACACAGGCTTCATTGGAAGCAAGTACAGAGGCTTCAACCCAGGCTTCAACAGAGGCAAGCACAGAGGCATCAACACAGGCTTCAACAGAGGCTAGCACGGAAGCATCTACTGCAGCTTCAACAGAGGCAAGCACGGAGGCTTCAACACAGGCTTCAACAGAAGCAAGTACAGAAGCATCTACACAAGCTTCAACAGAGGCAAGTACTGAAGCTAGCACACAAGCTTCATTAGAAGCTAGTACTGAAGCATCAACAGAAGCTTCAACTATAGCTAGTACGGAAGCTAGCACAGAAGCATCAACCCAGGCTTCAACAGAAGCTAGTACAGAGGCATCAACACAAGCTTCAACAGAGGCTAGTACAGAAGCATCTACACAAGCTTCAACAGAGGCAAGTACTGAAGCTAGCACACAAGCTTCATTAGAAGCTAGTACTGAAGCATCAACACAGGCTTCATTAGAAGCAAGTACAGAGGCATCAACACAAGCTTCAACAGAGGCAAGCACAGAGGCATCTACACAGGCTTCAACAGAGGCTAGCACGGAAGCATCTACTGCAGCTTCAACAGAGGCAAGCACAGAGGCTTCAACAGAAGCAAGTACAGAAGCTTCAACAGAGGCTTCATTAGAAGCAAGTACAGAGGCATCAACACAGGCTTCAACAGAGGCAAGTACAGAGGCATCAACACAAGCTTCAACAGAGGCAAGTACAGAAGCATCAACACAGGCTTCATTAGAAGCAAGTACTGAGGCGTCTACACAAACATCAACAGAGGCAAGTACAGAAGCTTCTACACAGGCATCAACAGAAGCAAGCACAGAGGCATCAACTCAGGCTTCATTAGAAGCTAGTACCGAAGCATCAACAGAGGCTTCAACAGAAGCTAGTACAGAAGCTTCAACCCAGGCTTCGACAGAAGCTAGTACAGAGGCTTCAACAGAAGCTAGTACAGAGGCTTCTACACAAGCATCAACAGAAGCTAGTACAGATGCATCTACAGAAGCTAGCACAGAGGCTTCAACAGAGGCATCTACAGAAGCTAGCACAGAGGCTTCAACTATAGCTAGTACGGAAGCTAGCACACAAGCTTCATTAGAGGCAAGTACAGAAGCTTCTACTCAGGCTTCATTAGAAGCTAGTACTGAAGCATCAACAGAGGCTTCAACAGAAGCTAGTACAGAAGCTTCAACTCAGGCTTCAACAGAAGCTAGTACAGAAGCATCAACCCAGGCTTCAACAGAGGCAAGCACAGAGGCTTCAACTCAGGCTTCATTAGAAGCTAGTACTGAAGCATCAACCCAGGCTTCAACAGAAGCATCAACACAAGCTTCAACAGAGGCAAGTACAGAAGCTAGCACACAGGCTTCAACAGAAGCAAGTACAGAGGCATCAACAGAAGCAAGCACAGAGGCATCAACACAGGCTTCAACAGAGGCTAGTACAGAAGCATCAACACAGGCTTCATTAGAAGCAAGTACAGAGGCTTCAACTCAGGCTTCAACAGAAGCAAGTACAGAGGCATCAACACAAGCTTCAACAGAAGCTAGTACAGAGGCATCAACACAGGCTTCATTAGAAGCAAGTACAGAAGCTTCGACACAGGCAAGTACTGAGGCATCAACACAGGCTTCAACAGAAGCTTCAACTCAGGCTAGTACAGAGGCTTCTACACAGGCTTCATTGGAAGCAAGCACAGAGGCTTCAACAGAGGCAAGTACAGAAGCATCAACACAAGCTTCATTAGAGGCAAGTACAGAGGCAAGTACAGAAGCTAGCACACAGGCTTCAACAGAGGCAAGCACAGAAGCATCTACACAAGCTTCATTAGAGGCAAGTACAGAGGCATCAACACAGGCTAGTACTGAGGCATCAACTCAAGCTTCAACAGAAGCTTCAACTCAGGCTAGTACAGAGGCTTCTACACAGGCTTCATTAGAAGCAAGTACAGAGGCATCAACTCAGGCATCAACAGAAGCAAGCACAGAGGCATCTACACAGGCTTCATTGGAAGCAAGTACAGAAGCAAGCACAGAGGCATCTACACAGGCTTCATTAGAAGCAAGTACTGAAGCATCAACACAGGCTTCAACAGAAGCAAGTACAGAGGCATCAACACAAGCTTCATTAGAAGCAAGTACAGAGGCTTCAACTCAGGCTTCATTAGAAGCAAGTACTGAAGCATCAACCCAGGCTTCAACAGAAGCTAGTACTGAGGCATCAACACAAGCATCAACACAGGCTTCATTAGAAGCAAGTACAGAAGCTTCGACACAGGCAAGTACTGAGGCATCAACACAGGCTTCGACAGAAGCTAGTACAGAAGCATCAACACAGGCTTCATTAGAGGCAAGTACAGAAGCATCAACACAGGCTTCAACAGAGGCAAGTACAGAAGCATCTACCCAGGCTTCAACAGAAGCTAGCACAGAGGCTTCAACTCAAGCTTCAACAGAAGCTTCAACACAAGCATCAACAGAGGCTAGTACTGAAGCTTCAACACAAGCATCAACAGAGGCTAGTACGGAGGCATCAACACAGGCTTCGACAGAAGCTAGTACAGAAGCATCAACCCAGGCTTCAACAGAGGCTAGTACTGAAGCTTCAACACAAGCATCAACAGAGGCTAGTACTGAGGCATCAACCCAGGCTTCAACAGAAGCAAGTACAGAAGCATCAACACAGGCTTCAACAGAGGCTAGTACTGAAGCTTCAACACAAGCATCAACAGAGGCTAGTACAGAAGCTTCGACACAGGCAAGTACTGAGGCATCTACCCAGGCTTCAACAGAAGCTAGTACTGAGGCATCAACACAAGCTTCAACACAGGCAAGTACAGAGGCTTCAACACAGGCTTCAACTATAGCTAGTACGGAAGCAAGCACAGAAGCTTCAACCCAGGCTTCAACAGAAGCAAGCACAGAGGCATCAACCCAGGCTTCAACAGAAGCAAGTACAGAAGCATCAACCCAGGCTTCAACAGAGGCAAGCACAGAAGCATCAACACAAGCTTCAACACAGGCAAGTACAGAGGCTTCAACACAGGCTTCAACTATAGCTAGTACGGAAGCAAGCACAGAAGCTTCAACCCAGGCTTCAACAGAAGCAAGCACAGAGGCATCAACCCAGGCTTCAACAGAAGCAAGTACAGAAGCATCAACCCAGGCTTCAACAGAGGCAAGCACAGAAGCATCAACACAAGCTTCAACAGAGGCTAGTACTGAGGCATCTACAGCAGCTTCAACAGAGGCAAGTACAGAGGCTTCAACACAGGCTTCAACAGAAGCAAGTACAGAAGCATCAACACAGGCTTCAACAGAGGCAAGTACAGAGGCTTCATTAGAAGCAAGTACTGAAGCATCAACACAGGCTTCATTAGAAGCAAGTACAGAAGCATCAACACAGGCTTCAACAGAAGCAAGTACAGAAGCATCAACACAGGCTTCATTAGAAGCAAGTACTGAGGCGTCTACACAAGCATCAACAGATGCAAGTACAGAGGCATCAACAGAAGCTAGTACTGAAGCATCTACACAGGCTTCAACAGAAGCAAGTACAGAAGCATCTACAGTAGCTTCAACAGAAGCAAGTACAGAGGCTTCAACACAAGCTTCAACAGAGGCAAGCACTGAGGCATCTACACAGGCTTCATTAGAGGCTAGTACTGAAGCAAGTACAGAAGCATCAACACAGGCTTCAACAGAGGCAAGTACAGAGGCATCAACACAGGCTTCAACAGAGGCTAGTACTGAGGCATCTACACAAGCTTCATTAGAGGCAAGTACAGAGGCATCAACAGAGGCTAGTACAGAAGCTAGTACTGAAGCTAGCACACAGGCTTCAACAGAGGCAAGCACTGAAGGATCAACACAGGCTTCAACAGAAGCAAGTACAGAGGCATCTACAGAAGCTAGTACAGAAGCAAGCACTGAGGCATCTACCCAGGCTTCAACAGAGGCAAGTACAGAAGCAAGCACTGAGGCATCTACACAGGCTTCAACAGAGGCAAGTACTGAAGAATCAACACAAGCATCAACAGAGGCTAGTACAGAAGCATCAACACAGGCATCAACAGAAGCTTCAACTATAGCTAGTACAGAAGCAAGCACTGAAGGATCAACACAAGCTTCAACAGTAGCAAGTACAGAAGCGTCAACACAGGCTTCAACAGAGGCTAGTACAGAGGCAAGTACAACAGCATCAACAGAGGCAAGTACAGAAGCATCAACACAGGCTTCAACAGAAGCAAGCACAGAGGCATCAACACAAGCTTCAGACAGTGGATTATCATCTGATGATGAATCAAGTATTTCAAGTGCTTCTGCTTCAGCATCAGCAAGTACTGAGGCTTCAACAGAGGCAAGTACAGAAGCAAGCACAGAGGCTAGTACAGAAGCAAGTACTGAGGCTAGTACAACTGCATCAACACTTGCAAGCACAGAGGCAAGCTTGTCAGCTTCAACATTAGCTTCAACAGAGGCATCAACTGCAGCAGCAACGAGCGAAACAGCTTCTTCAGTAGCTCCTGTTATTGATACAACATTTGCAACAGCAGACGGTGTGGCTCCTACACCAGTAGCCTTCGCTGATCAGACTATGGCAACAGCGGCACCTGCAGTAGATGGAGCAGCAGTAGCACCTGCAGCACCGGCAGCTCCAGCAGCACCAGCGGCAGCTACTCCAGCAACACCAACAGTTGCTATTCCAGATGAGACTACACCACTTGCAGGAGGAGATGAACTTGTTACTATTGGTGATGATGAGACTCCACTTGCAGAAGGTGAGAACCAAATTAAGAATTTCTGGTGGATACTTCTAGTAATTGCAGCAGCTGTAACAGGTAAGACTGTATATGACAAGAAGAATAATAAGGGTATCTTCAAGAAGCAAGAAGCTAGTGAAGACAATAAAGATTCTAATAAGTAATTCTTATTACTTACTTAAGAAAGGACTTGGCATTTTTTGTCAAGTCCTTTTAATGTGCTAATAAATGCTTTATAATATATATGTTATATTTTTTCTAAGGATAGATAGTATCATGAAAAAAGGTAAGGGTATACAACACGAAATATTTGTAAAAAAAGCATTATTTACAGGGATTATTATCCTTGTATATCTAATTGGAAGGTCGCTTCCGCTCTTTGGAATGGATGTATCTGTTGAGAAGATAGAAGATATAGACGTTCAACTTCTTTTACTTCAGACTGTAAATGGAGATAGGTATCAGAATTCTATTTTTACATTAGGTGTTTTTCCATATATGATTGCAAGCCTTGTGATGCAAATAATAGTTGCAACGCTTAGTTCTGATAAAAAATCAAGAGTTTCGCAGGTTGGACTTAACAGATTATCACTTAATGTAATGCTGATTATTGCTATTATTCAAGCAATCTACAAAGTTGGTAATCTTTCATTTAGATACACAGATGAGAATTTGCTTATTGCAAAAGCTGTTGTCGTAATTCAGATGGTGGCAGGAGCATTTATAATTCTATGGATGTCTGATAGGAATAGTAAATACGGTATTGGAGGACAAACTACTTTAATATATATTAATATTTTAGATAGTCTGACATCCGCAATACAAGGAAATCCATTTGTGAAGACAATAATTCCTATAGTTATTTCTATTGTTATTATGGTGGTTGTAATTATAATGGAAAATGCTGAGAAGAGAATACCTGTACAAAGGGTTTCAATACATAGCATATATGCAGATAAGAATTATATGGCAATAAAGCTTAATCCAATAGGGGTTATGCCTGTAATGTTTTCTTCTGCTGTGTTTATGTTACTTCAGATTTTTGCATCTTTTTTGGGAGTTTTATTTCCAAATAGTGAAGCTATAATTTGGCTTAATGATAATATGGCTCTTTCGCACCTTCTAGGTGTAATTGTGTATATTGGTGTGCTGTATTTTCTGACAATAGCTATGGCATTGGTATTTATTAGTCCCAAGGATTTGACGGAGCAATTCTTGAAAAGTGGAGATAGTATAGTTAATCTTCATGCTGGTAAGGATACCAAGAAATATTTGAGAAAACAGGTGCTTTCTATGAGTATATTTAGCTCAACAATCATGAGCATTTGTATTCTTATTCCCATGCTACTTGAGAGATTTGATATTATTAGTGGGTCGCTGGCGATACTTCCGTCTTCCTTTATGCTTCTTGCAGGTATTTTCTATAATTTGTACCAAGAAGTAATTACAATAAGAAATTATGATGAATATAAACCTTTCATATAGGTCTTGGTTAGAATATATATAGGAGTGATAAATGGTTATATTTGTTCCCGCATGGTATAAAAACAATGAATGGTGTGAGAATGAGCAGAATTGGCATGAACGTAAAATGCATACGGAATTTGATGATACTGTCAAACAGATTCAGTTATATCACAGAAATAAAGCCTTTGAGTATAGTATTTGTATATTAGGATTCTCCCCTAATTTTAGGCATTTTCTTCATAGACAAGGGGTGTACAAAGCACCTTATTTCTCTGTATTTGATGCTATAAACGAGTGTGAGGGAAAGAGGGCAAAGGTATTTTCATATCATGATTTTGACTGGATTCCTCACACAGAATTCTTGTATACACCTTTCGTAATTGCAGCTATGTTTCATGGTAGAAAGTATGCTCAATTAGAATTTGGTGAAGACGGTAATCTAATTCGTATTGATATGTACGAAGGAGATTCTGTTGCAATTCGTAACATTTATGATGATAGAGGCTTTGTATCCTCTGCTATTATGTATGATGATAAAGGACCAGTTTATCAGGATTATTATACCGAAAACGGAACATGGAAGATCAGAGAATTCTTCGATGATAATCATGTCGAGATTAATAAGGAACGTAATTTCTATGTCCTGAGTGTAGATGGAAATAATCGCGAAGAAATTCCTTTTAAGAAGGATAGATATAATAACTTAGAAAAGGTGATTTCTGAGATATTTAACTCATTCGTGAGTAAGTTATCTGAGAATGACATATTCTGTGTTGCTATGCATAACTTGCATGATAGGATTATTATGGATAATCTTGAAGGGCGAAGGACAGTGCTATCGTTCTTTGGTGATAGATATACGCAAGATGATAAGATTACCAGACTCCTTCTAACTAGAGCAAATTATATCGTTACGGATTCTAAGATAGAATGTGATAAGATCAAGGATTATCTTGGTGATGGATATAATAATGTTATTAATATTACACCATTTGATACAAGAAAAGAAATAGGAATCAGTGGCCATTTGACAGTTCAAAAGATATTAGTTGCAGTAGATGATTTGCCCTCAGATAATTTTGAGAAATTAGTATTAATATTTGCAAAATATTTTGAGGAAAATGATAAAGCAAGAGTATGTTTTTTTACTCGAAAAGCAGATGTTGGACTGCCTAAGAAGTTGCTTTCTGATACACGACAGGTTCTAGAGTCTAATGGATATGATAGTAGAATGGCATTAGAAGATGATGATAATAATACAGCTGAGAATACCCTTGATGATATGGAGGAAGTGCCAATTAAATTCTTTGTTGAACAGTGTGTAGATGAGTTATCAGCAAGTAAGTGTATAAGAGAGCAGAGATTAATAATTAATTTGTCTAATTCGGCTAATCTTTACTTGCAGATAAGTGGAGTAAGTTTCGGAATACCACAAGTGGTTAGTGAGGAGAGCCAATATGTTCGTCATGGATTAAATGGTCAAATTGTCAAGAATTTTGAGAATTTGCCTAAAGTTTTGAAATATTACTTATCAAGCCTTAATAATTGGAATAATGCAATGATTCAGGCTTACGAGATAGGTGAGAATTATACTACAAGAAGATTAGTTGAAAAGTGGAAAGAGGTTTTAAAGAGCATTGGATGAGATTAGCGTTTTACAATTAGGAACAAAAGATTGGCGCAATATTTACGATATACCAGAATTTGCCAAATGGGAATATGTAGATAGACTTAAGGAATGCCCTAAAAGACCATATTGCATTGTTTTTCTTGACAGGAATGTAGATGCTGCTGAAGCTAAGTTGTTAATGGAATGTACTAAGGCATATTGTCTTTATGTTACACCTCGTGTAGAAATGACGAATGCAACAAAAGAACTTTGCCAAAGCAAAATGAGTAAAATTCTTAATGATGAAGAAATAGATAGTTTTCTAAAGAATGAACTCAAATTCTATTTTCCCAGGTCTTATGGAGAGAAGTTTAGAAACAATTACTTAAGCGTTGCTCACGGATATAAGGGAAGCATCAAATGGCATGGCAATTGTGGTATAGAGCTTTCTGATGATTTTGGAGAAGAGTACTCCCAACTTATTTTCTGGAGAAATAATATTCCTATTGCTAAAGGACAAACTATTGAATTTTGGATGGAATATGAGAAATCAGATGATGTTGAGATTAAGCTTGTAATTACCCAGTATTTATCTGGGTCTCTATCTAATATCATTAAGAAATGGGAATTCTATGAAGAAGAATTTAAGCACGTAGTTAGTATTGTTAATAATGATGCAGCAGGACCTGTGTCTGTCTCTTTACATGCCAAAGGAAAAGGAACATTTAAAGTAATTGCTCTTCACGATAGGTATGCCAGAACTGGACATGGGCATTTCATACCTGGAGGTGTAAGGAAGGTATCTACTAAGAGAGAAGAGGTATTTTTCTATTTTGATCCAGGTGATATGAAACCTCCTTTAAATGTATATTTTTCTGGATATAAGACAAGGGAAGGATTTGAGGGCTATAATTTGATGCGAAGTATGCAAGCTCCATTTCTACTTATATCAGAAGCACGTCTTGAAGGTGGCGGATTCTACATGGGGACAAAAGAATATGAGGATTTCATTACTGAAGGAATTCATGAATGTATAGATGTCCTACACTTCAATAAAAATGATGTGATTATGTCAGGTCTTTCCATGGGGACCTTTGGTGCACTTTATTATGGATGCGATATTTCTCCACATGCTCTTATTCTGGGCAAACCTCTCGCCAATATTGGAGATGTGGCACTAAATGAGAAACTCAAACGACCAGGAGGATTCCCTACATCCCTAGATGTGGTTATGAATATATTTGGAGAGTCTAATAAAGAGAATGCATATCTTCTTAATGAGAAATTCTGGAATAAGTTTAATGGCTCTAACTTTAATGAGACCAAATTTATAATGTCTTATATGATAGAAGATGATTATGACTCAAATGCCTATAAAGATGTTATTTCCCATCTTAATTCTAAAGGCGTTAAAGTATACGGAAAGGGTGTGCATGGTCGACATAATGATGATACAGGAGCTATTGTAGGTTGGTTTAAAAGCCAGTTTGATAAAGTCCTAAGGGAAGATTTCGATAGAAGAGGTAACTAAATGAGTGTTGAGAATTATAAGATATATTGGAATGAATATTCTGCAGATACATATCTTTATGGTTCAGAAATCGATTATATAGCCAAAGACAATGTGCACTTTGTTAACATGTTGATGCCACCGGGAACTGTGATTAAAGAGTGGTATTCTATGGTTAATTTTCAGGCAAAAAGAATTGAACCGGCACTTCCAATAATCGACGGAGAATCTGTTTATAGTGTAAATGTTGACATAGATACTCCGGCTTCTAAAGGATATATTATTCGCTTTGTCTTTTTTGATAAATATGAAATGGAAGTAGGAAACTGTACAATAAGTAAGAAGAATGCAGAATTCAGGTGCCCTCTTAAGACATATAGTTATAAGATGCAGCTTATAAATGGCGGAATGCATGAATTCACATTTCACAGCGTTGAAATACAAGAATTAGAATCAAATAATAATAGCAAAAGGTAAAAGTATGAATAATCGATTCACACTATTACAACTTAATAAGATTCTTAAGAAAGTTCGAGCATTTGAAAAAGAATTTGATGCTCTTTCTGATGAGGAAATTGCAAGTAAAACGGATGAGTTTAGAAAGCGCCTTGATAAAGGAGAAACTACAGATGATATACTCCCTGAGGCGTATGCAGTTGTGTGCCAGGCCGATAGAAGAATACTAGGTAAACGACCTTATGATGTTCAGGTGCTTGGGGCTATTGCAATGCATAAAGGTTATCTGTGCGAAATGAATACAGGGGAAGGAAAGACTTTAGTAGCAACACTTCCAATGTATCTTAATGGACTTACTGGTAAGAGTGCAATTCTTGTAACCACTAATGAGTATCTTGCTCTTCGTGATGCAGAAGAGATGGGAAATGTATATAATTTCCTTGGACTTACTGTGGCAGCAGGGGTAAATAAGGATGCGAGTAAGAGATTTACTAATGAAGAAAAGAAGGAAATCTATAGCAAAGATATTGTTTATACAACACATGCTGTTCTAGGATTTGATTATTTGTTTAATAATCTTTGTAAGGATTCTTCCGAGAAGTTTCTTAGAGAATTTAATTATGTAATAATCGATGAAGCGGATTCTGTGCTTCTTGATAGTGCACAGACACCTCTTGTTATCTCTGGTTCACCGAAGGTACAGTCGAATTTGTACGAACTTGCTGATTTCTTCGTTACAACTTTAGAGCAGGATGTTCATTTTGAAAAAGAAGAGAAGAAGGTATGGCTAACAGAGGAAGGGATTAAGCGAGCAGAAGAGTTCTTTGAAATAGACAATTTCTACAGTGAAGAGAACTTCGAAGTAAATCGTCATGTTACTCTTGCGCTTCGAGCTCATGCTTTATTTGAGATTGAGAGAGATTATGTAATTAATCGAGATGGAGAATTAGTTCTTCTTGATAATGAATCAGGAAGAATGATGCCTGGTGTTAAGATGCGTGGTGGTCAGCATCAGGCAATTGAGCAAAAGGAGTTAATTGAAGTTACACAGGAGAATAGATCAGTGGCATCTATAACGTATCAGAATCTGTTTTTGATGTTTCCACATATGGCAGGAATGAGTGGAACGATAAGGGATGCAGCTGAAGAAGTATTCGATATTTATCATAAGAAAGTTGTTGTAATACCAACTAATCATCCAATTATTAGAAAAGACCAAAAGGATGTATTCTTTGCTGATTTTGAAAGCCAGTTTAATGCGGCCATTAAGGAAGCAATAAAGCATCATAAGACAAAACAGCCGGTTTTAATAGTTGCATCTACTATTGCAGAGACAGAGTATTTATCAAGACTATTAATTAACGAGAGAATTCCTCATAATGTGCTAAATGCTAATAATGCATTTTGGGAAGCTGAAATAATCAAAGAAGCAGGTAATCTCGGGGCTGTTACTGTGGCAACTTCCATGGCTGGAAGAGGTACTGATATAAAGCTTTCTGACGAAGTGAAGGCATTAGGAGGTCTTGCTGTAATTGGTGTTGGTCGAATGACTAATATAAGGCAGGAGAGACAGGCAAGGGGACGTGCTGGAAGACAGGGAGATCCCGGCTTTTCCATTTTCTTTGTGTCTCTGGAAGATGATGTAGTGGCTAATTTTGATAATGAAAAACTTGAACCTTATATTGAAGGTAAAAAACATATATCAACAAGAAAAATTAAGCGATATGTCAATAAATCGCAGAAGATAACAGAGGAGCGAGCAAGAGATTCAAGAAAGAAAGCCCTTGACTATGATCTTGTTATGAAGTTACAGAGAAATCTTCTTTACAATACAAGAAATGATTTGCTTTTCGGCGCAAATCTTACCTTTAATGATATTATAGAAATTGCAAAAGAAAACATTGAGGATTTCTTAAATGGCTCTGAAGAATTGACTTCTTCATCTCTTACCAGATATATCTTAGATAATATTAGCTATACAATAGATTACAGGGTATCAGATATGCTTGATAGATTAGACGATAAGGATTTTATTCAAAATGGTTTAATAGATATTGTAAGAGATGGGTTAAAACTTCAAGAAAGTCGTATTGGATACAGAGATGATATGTCAAAGTTTATGAGAATTGCAACCCTTAGGGCTATTGATGATGCCTGGGTTGAAGAAGTTGATTATTTGCAACAGCTTCAATCAGCAGTATCAGGGCGAGCTACTGCGCAACGTAATCTTGTATTTGAATATCAAAGAGATGCACTTTTGGCTTTTAGATTAATGGAACGTGAAATTAAGAGAAATATTGTGAGAAATATTCTTCTCTCTGATGTAACAATTGATGAAGAAGAAGAGCTTCATATAATGTATCCTTAGATAATGGAGGACTTATGATATATAATTTCAATCTGGCAATAGGATGGGCAAGTTCGGGTGTTGAATATGCTCAAAGTTATAGAGCGAATATATTAAGAAGAATTAATAAGAATTGTAAATTTGTTTTTACTGAGATGTTTCCGAAGGAAAATATAGAACATATGACTTCTAATATAGGCTTTTTAGATACGGAAATCATCTGGTTATATCAGTATTTTGCAGATTACAAGATTGCTCCCGTAAGCTATACTTTAGAGGATTTAGAGAGTGATTTTACAGAGAAAGATTATACATTTAAGAGAGAGGGTAAAATTGCAAAGTATATTTTTAAAGGCAATGAGAATTTCTATACAGCATATCTTGTGGATGAAGACTCCAATCTTGTTCATAGAGTAGAAAGAGTATCTGAAGGATGCCTTATTAGAAAAGATTACTTCACTTATGGCAAAATCTATTCGGAATATTATGCGCCCTTAAAAAAGTATGCTCATCTATATCTTAGACGTTTCTTTAATACAGATGGAACAGTTGCTTATGAAGAGATAATTGACGATGATAGAGTGATGTATAGAATTAAGGATGAAGTATTCTATTCGAAAGAAGAACTTGTAGGTTATATGGTAAGAAGCCTGGAGCTAACTGAAAGGGATGTTGTCCTAATAGATAGAACAACAGGTATTGGTCAGTCTATAATTATGAATGCTAGGCCAGCAAAAATCGGTGTTGTTATTCATGCAGATCATTTTAGTGAGAATAGCTCTACTGTTGATAATATACTTTGGAATAATTTCTATGAGTATTCTTTCTCTCAGGTTAAACATATTGATTTCTATATAACTGCAACGGATGCTCAGAATATACTTCTTCGTAAGCAGTTCATGGAATACAAAGGTATAGAGCCTAATGTTATTACAATTCCTGTTGGAAGTGTTGATGAACTTAAATACCCTAAGAAGGATAGAAAAAGGCATAGTCTTATTACTGCATCGCGTCTTGCTAGTGAAAAACATGTTGATTGGCTAGTCAGGGCAGTTGCTTTAGCAAGAGAAACTGTTGATGATGTGACACTTGATATATATGGAAAAGGTGCATGTGAAGAGCAGATCAAGAAAACAATTGAAGAGTGTGAGGCACAGGAATATGTACATTTAATGGGACAGCAGGATTTGACAGATGTATATATTAATTATGATGCATATATTTCCGGCTCTACAAGTGAAGGATTTGGTTTGACACTTCTTGAATCAATTGCATCGGGACTTCCAATCATAGGATTTGATGTTCGCTATGGTAATAAGACGTTTATTGAAGACGGAGCTAATGGTTATATTATTGATATAGAATCAATTCAAGATGATAAGGAGAAAATAAAATTACTCAGTGACAAAATAATTAAGCTTTTTACAGAAGATGATTTGAGTAAATGTAATAAAACATCCTACAGAATTGCAAAGAAGTATCTTACATGTGAGGTGGAGAAGAAATGGCAAGAAGTGTTAGACAATCTATGAGGAAAGTAGAAAGTAAAAACACAATAGAAGATATTACACTACTCTTAGATACCTATTCAATTGAGAGTCAGAATCTTCATAATTCCTTTATTGTATCTGATATACCATGCAATGTTGTTGTTATTAATGATGATGGTTTTCTCCCTGATGGAGTTGATTCTTTATATCAGTATTTCCTGGGGAGTATAAGTATTAGTGGTAAACCAAAATATTTTAATGAGGTTAAAGTGCCTGACTATTGGGAGATAACCAGTACTAATAATAGTGGAGAGATTCATAATTTACATCACCTTCGTGGCAGGATTTTCTATTCAGAACCGACGAATGCTAGACATGTAAGATGCGTTGAATGGCTTGATGAGAGTGGAGTTGTAAGGGCATGTGATTACTATAATAAGAGTGGAAATCTCTTTGCTAAATCAACATTTGATAAGAATCAGAAGATTATTCTCAAATCCTTTTTTGATTTAAATGGCAAAGAAGTGATTGTGGAGAATTATATTACTAATGATATTATTGTAAATTATAATAATAAAGTTAACATTTTTAGAAGTAAGGTTGATTTTGTATTATACTACTTGAAGTTGCGTGGACTTGATCATACTAGACTTTTTATAAATTCTCTTGGAGTACCTTTCTTTGCATCCAACAATTTGGATGAAAATGACAAGGGCGATGTATTGTTCTGGCAGGAGTATAAGAGGAAAGATATACCTGGGAATATGCAATTTATCCTTGATGGAAATGCCAAAAGGATTAATAAGATATATGTCCAGAAGAAGGATTCCTATGATGCTTTAATTAAACTGGGAGCATCTAAGGACATGCTTAAATGCATGGGTTATGTGTATCCATTTAACAGAAACAGTAAGCATAGAAAAGAAGCTCTTGTTATGACTAATTCTGATAATATCTTACATATAGAAGATATGATTAAGGAACTTCCAATGATACATTTCCATGTGGCAGCTCTGACAGAAATGTCTGCGAAGCTTATGGCTATTGGAAAGTATGATAATGTGACACTATATCCTACAATTACGATGCAAAAGATTCCTTCATTATATGAGAAATGTGATATCTATCTTGATGTTAATAAAGAAAATGAGATTGTACAGGCAGTTAACAGGGCTTTCTTAAGCAATCTTGTAATATTCGCTTTTGATGAGACGATTCACAATATTAATTATATAGCAAAGGATAATCGTTATAAGGCAGATGATTATAGTAAGCTAATTGAAGACATTAATAATATTTGTTATGATACTAATAAGTGGAATAAGAGGCTTAAACTACAAAGAAATCATGCATTATCTGAAGAAAAAGAGAGATATGCTAATATATAAGGGGAGAGAAAATGGTTGAAATAAAAAATTTTACTATGGAGTATACACAAGGTGTAAAGGCTGTAGATAATCTTTCGCTTACTATAGAAGATGGTGATATATTTGGATTTATTGGACATAATGGTGCTGGGAAAAGTACAACTATCAAAGCATTAGTAGGTGTTCTTGATTATGAGATAGGAGAGATGACAATAGAAGGCCATTCCGTTAAGAATGAACCTTTAGAGTGTAAGAAGCTTACTGCATACATACCAGATAATCCGGATTTGTATGAGCATTTAACAGGAATACAATATCTGAATTTCGTAAGTGATGTATTCGGCTTAAGTGAGGAAGTTAGGACCAAGCGCATTACAAGATATGCCGATATGTTCGAGATTACATCTAGTCTTGGAGATGTTATATCTTCCTATTCTCATGGTATGAAGCAGAAGGTGGCTATTATTGGAGCATTAATTCATGAACCTAAGTTTTTCGTACTAGATGAACCTTTTGTAGGACTGGATCCGAAAGCTACTCTTACACTAAAGAATATTATGCGTGAAAGATGTAAGGAGGGATGCTCGGTATTCTTCTCTACACATGTTCTGGACGTTGCAGAGAAATTGTGTAATAAGGTTGCTATCATTAAGAAAGGAAGCCTTGTTGCAACAGGAACTATGGAAGAAATCAAAGGCAATAAGTCTCTTGAAGATGTATTTATGGAAGTTGAGGGGTAGTTATGGGGAAATTGGCTGTACTTTTAAAATACGAATTAAAAGCCCACTCAACTTTTAATGCATTAAAGCATTCAAAGGGCAAAGACAGAGGAGGGCAAATAGGAGCTATTATAGGTAAAACCATTCTATATTTGCTTCTTGCTGCGTTTGTATTTTTTTCGACAATGGGAATAGCTTATGTTGATAGTAACGTGGCTACAGTGCCTGTTATGACAACAGTTACCATATCAATGGTTTCTCTTGTTTTTACATTAATGAAGACAAGTGGATATATGTTTGCATATAAAGAATACGATATGTTAATGTCAATGCCATTTTCAGTAAAGACAATTGCAAGTGCTAAATTCCTTTACATGTACGTATTTAACTTGGGAATTACATTGTGCGTTATGATTCCTGCTATTGTTGCATGTATGATTTTCTCAGAATTAAGTATTGTTGGTGGAATTGTGTGGTTTGTTATTTCTTTATTTGTGCCTATGATTCCAATGATTATAGCGACAGCTCTTGGCAGTTTAATAACTGGTGCAGGTGGAAAATTCAAATATAAAAGAGTAGTTCAAATAGTACTTACTATGCTATTTATTTTCATTTGTTTTTTCTCTAGGTTTTTCTTTCAGTGGCTATTTAAAACTGTTGGTGCATTAAATGTTGCTTCGAATATTTCCTCATTCATGTCACAAGCAGCAATTTATTACAGACCTGCATATTGGGTACAACAAGCTATGGAAGGACATTTTCTATATTTACTTTTATTTGTTTTTGTATCCCTGGCGTTGTTTGAAATATATTTTATAGTAATAAGTAGATTCTATAGACAGATTAATTCTCGACTTAAAATTAAAGCATTTCACAAAGAATTTCAGATGTCAGTGCAAAAGAGTAGAAGCATAGTAAGGACGCTTGTTAACAAAGAATACCTTAGATTTAAGGGATCTAATAATTACTTTATTAATACCGCCTTTGGATTAATACTTGTTCTTGTGCTTTCTATTGCAGCTATATTCTTTGACATGGATTCTGTTATTAAATCTATGATGTCTGGAGCTCCGGTTACAATAGAATCCTTTTTACCTGCTATACCTTTTGTTGTATATTTCTTTGTTGGAATGTCACCAACTACAATGATATCTTATTCCCTTGAGGGAAAGAATTTGTGGATAGTTAAGTCACTTCCTGTTGAAGGCTGGGATTTGATAAAAGCTAAAATGATATTTAATTATATAATGTATGTGCCATTTCAAATTCTAGCATCAATAATACTAGGAATTAAATTTGGCGGTTCCTTTGTTGACATTCTGCTATTTGTGCTAGTAGGTATAGTGCTAGTTGGTTTTTCAACTGTATATGGAATGTGCCTTGGAATCAAATTCCCTAAGCTTGATTGGGATAATGAGATTGAGGTTATTAAAAGGTCTACCCCGCCTGTAATATACATTTTCTCTAATATTTTTATTGCTATGATAGGAGCAACCTTAGGAGCAGTGATAACATTTTTGGGGATTAATGTATTAATATATTGCATGGCGATTATATTGTTATTTGCTATTGTTACATTATTGTTGCTATTTGCTACGAAGAAAAGAGCAAAGAAGCTGTTGTAGATTAGAATAGGAGCAGGGTAATGCTGATAATAACAACAAGCAAGATTCTGATTCTTGATAATTCCTATGTGATTAATGGAAGGATTATTACTTCAAGAGGTTTTTTGAAGGTATAAGGTGCATGAAAAAAAGAGCTATAGATATTCTAATTTTAATACTAATTATTACTTTGGGAATCGTTCTGCGATTCCCTTTTGGTGCTATGGACAAAGATAGTTCTAGCAGATCAATTGCTGAAATTAACGAAATTACAGATGAAGATTGCCTGTATCTGTCTGATCCTGACTCCTATCTCTATGCCAGAAAAGCAAGGGAATACTCTGTTGAGCTAAGTAATTTCACCTTTGTAAATACAAGGGAAGATGATTATATGATGAATCCGGTAAGCGATAGAGAAAATGGTCTTGTAACTAATGGACTTTCTTTCATAGCAGCCATTGTATATAGGTTTCTAAGTTTTTTCTCACACATTTCTATTGAGCAAATTGTCTATTATATTGATATGGTAATATGTTCTCTTGCAGCAATTCCAGCATATTTATATGTTAGAAAACAGACCAATGTAATTGGTGGAATTGTATCAGGAATACTAGCTGTATGTGCCATACCATTTTTCGTGCATAGTGTGGCTGGATATTTTGATACTGATGCTATGCTTTGTACAATTCCACTTGCATTAATGACAAGCTTTGCTATGATGATTTATTCTGATAAACGAAGTGCCAAGATTGTCTTTTCTATGATATCCCTTATTATGTTTGCTCTACTTGCTGCTACATGGGAGACTTTCTATATTTATTTTGGTATATTAGTTTTCCTATCTGTTATAACCATAATTATTATGGCAATACTTTGTAAGAAAGAAAAAGCAATAACAGGTAGTCAGTTTAAGGAAGAAGTGCTTTTTTCATGTATAACTATTGTTATAATGGCTATTATTGCATTTCTTATGTATGGAATGACTATAGTTGATTCTGTTAGGCGTCTGGTAACTAATATGCTAGTTACTAATGATTATCCAGATTCAACAAGATATATAGTGGAATTGTCTGATATACCTATTCTTGAAAATGGAATAGAAGGCGCATTTCTGACAACAGGCTCAGGTATAATTAACAATTTAGGCGGTGTTGTAATACTTGCTGTTGGATTGTTAAGTATGATACTTGTTATTGCAAAGGGAAAAGAAAAATCTCCTAAGTTTTTCTCCTGCAATTTCGGATTTATAGTAACCTGGCTTCTTATTACATTTCCACTTCTGTTTGTTGGAGTAAGATTTCTGCAGTTAGTGTGTCTGCCACTTGTCCTTTTAATTGGACTGGGTATAGGGATTTTTACAGATATGTTAGTGAAGAATTCTAACATATATATAGGTTCTGTCTTGTCGGCATTTATATCTGCCATTATTATGGTGGGACCTGTTGCGGGTGTTATACTTCGTGGTAATGCGCCCGCGCCTTTTTATACCAAGACTTTTGATAAAGCATGTACCTGGGTTAATGATTATGCCAGTGAGGATGCATCCATACTTACATGGTGGGATTATGGATATTTTATTCAATTTGCTAGTGCTAGGCATGTGCTTGCGGATGGTGGCACATTTGATGGAGGATACTTTTACTGGCTTGCTCATGCCCTACTTACAGATAATCCTAAGCTTAGTGCAGCAATCTTTAGCATGCTAGATGACAGCGGAATAAGTGCTCCGGATATGGCAACAGAATACATTGGAGATACTAGTAAGGCTTGTGATGCTCTTCTTAGTGTTCTTCCTATGAGTAAAGAAGAAGGCATACAGTACTTGGTTAAGAATTATGATATGTCTGAAGATAAGGCAACAATCCTTATAGATAAAGCAAAGCCGGATATGAGAAATGAAGAATATATGTTTATCTCAAGAGATTTGATAAGCAAAATTAATGCCCTATGTTATTATGGATTCTATGATTTCTCAAATGGTGATTATGATGCGGCTCTTGGTGTGTCGTGTGAGCCTATTGTACCTAATGAGTATAATCAGCATACTGAGATTCAAGGAATTAATAATTGCTCTATTGAATATAGAGAAGTAGGAGATAATAAAGAAGTAACAATAATAGATGATGACGGGAATCCTGTAGGAATCTCTAGATTGATATTTGTAGAAAATGGTTCGAAAGTACAGGATATTAAGAGAAAGGATACTGGTTATACGGTCTATTGTATAAAAGATAATGGAGAATGTTCCTTTATAGTTTGTTCTAACTTTATAGCTGATAGTATGCTTGTGTCGCTTATGGCATATAATTCTAATGATTGTTATGAGAGAGTTTATTCAAGTGTGGAAGATAGTAGATTGTTGCCTTATAATTCTGTAATTGCGAAATTCTTTGGAAATGCTTCAACTAAAGCAAGTGCTGGAGTACTCGTGTATAGAATGAAATAGAAAACTAACTGCAGGAAAAGGGAATCGAACCCTCACGATGTTGCCACCACAGGCACCTGAAGCCTGCGCGTCTACCAGTTCCGCCATTCCTGCATCTTAAATAATTATAATGATTTGTTATTGGAGTGTCAATCTTATCTATTTTATAGTGTGGCTATGCTGCAAAATAAGAACTGACGATATAGAAAGGAAACACATGACTAAGTACAACATTTACAATAAAGGAAATGAAAAGTTATTTAAAGATATTGCTGCTAAGTATAATGTAGATGAAGTTATATCGAGAATTATAGTTAATCGTGATATTCCTAGTGACAAGATAGAAGAATATCTTAATCCGGATATTAACAAGTTATATAATCCATTTCTTCTAAGAGATGTGGAGGAAGCGGCAATACTTACTCTACAATCAGTCAATAACAACAAGAAGATAAGAATAATAGGTGATTATGATATAGATGGTGTAATGTCTACATATGTCCTGTTAAAGGGACTCAAGAAGCTCGGTGCCAATGTTGATTATCAGATACCTCATAGAATAGAAGACGGATATGGTCTTAATGCTAACATAATTAACAGGGCCATTGAGGATAATGTTGATCTTATAATCACATGTGATAACGGAGTATCTGCAATTGATGAGATTGCGCTTGCAAGGGAAAATGGAATAGATGTGATAATAACTGATCATCATGAGTTGATGTTCGAAGAAGTAAATGGTGTCAAGACAGAGGTTCTTCCAGATGCTAATTATATAATTAATCCTAAGCGAAAAGGAGATAAGTATCCTTGCAAGAAACTTTGTGGTGCCACAGTTGCCTGGAAGTTTATGACTGTACTTATGGACATTAGCAATATGATTCCGCGCCTGTCAAGGACCAGTGGGTATATGAGGCTAGAAGATGATACATCATGCAACCTAGATAGTAATATGGATTTTCGCCCTGTAATGTTATTTCTTGAAAATGTTGCATTTGCAACTATAGGTGATGTTATGGAGTTAGTTGATGAGAATAGAATTATTGTAAAATATGGTCTTAAAGCTATGGAAGAAACTGAGAATAAAGGCTTAAAATGTCTTATCAATAACAGATTGGGAGAGGATACGACAATACTTCCATATCATATAGGTTTTGTACTTGGTCCATGTATTAACGCAAGTGGAAGATTAGATTCCGCATCAAAGTCTCTAGAACTACTTCTGTGCGAGGATGATAAGAAAGCAAATCAAATATCTACAGAGCTAGTTAATCTTAACGATGATAGAAAGAATAAGACAAATGAAGGTGTTGATAAAGCATTTGCAATAATTGAGAAGGAATACAAGGATGATAAAGTGCTTGTTGTATTTATTCCAGATATTCATGAGAGTATTGCTGGGATTGTTGCTGGTCGTGTCAGAGAGAAGTACTCTAAACCAGCGATTATATTATGCCAAGGTGAGGAGTGCGTTAAGGGTTCAGGACGATCCATTGAGAACTACAATATGTATGAAGGCCTTCATAGTTGTAAGGAACTATTCATCAAGTTCGGAGGACATCCAATGGCAGCTGGAATGTCTCTTCCTATAGAAAATGTGGATGTGCTTAGGAAACGTCTTAATGACGAATGTAGTCTTACAGAAGATGAACTTGTAGATGTTGAAACAATAGACCTTACAATTAATCCTGATTATATAGATGTTGAACTTGTTAGACAATTAGAGTTGTTAGAACCTTTTGGAAATGGTAATAAGAAGCCTTTATTTGCTCATAAGAATACACCTCTTCACTCCATAAGAAGGATTGGACAAGATGGAAAATATTTTAAGATGGAATTAATAACTGCAAGTGGAGTTGTGACGGGACTATACTTTAAGGATGCAGATGAAGTAGAAGAGAGGCTAATAGAAAAGTTCGGTACAGATGAATACAATAAGGCTTTAAAAGCACAGAAGAATAATATTGGTTTGACAATTATGTTCTATCCACAAATTAACGAATATAAAGGGCACAGAACGATTCAATTGGTTTTATCGGATATAATATGTTAATTTGAGAATGTTTTTCGCATGGTAAATGTAAATATTTTGTATAAAATATGCAATAAATCCTTGCATTAAGCCTTCAATATGAGTAAAATAGACATACAGTATTTTCGAAAAACGTGGGAGGAAGTTGACAAATGGCTGTTAAAGAAGTTTATAGTTTTAGCTCTGCCGATGGTGTATCAACAATTCATGCAGTAAAGTGGACACCAGATGATGGACAAGTTAAAGCTGTATTGCAGATTACACACGGTATGGTTGAGTATATTGAGCGTTATACTGATTTTGCAAATTTCATGACAACTAAAGGATTTGCTGTAATCGGACACGACCATATCGGACACGGTGATTCAGTTGCAAGTGAAGAAGAATGGGGTATTATGCAATGTAATAATCCATCAGATGTAATGGTTGAGGATATCTTCTCTAATTACAAGCATGGTAAGAAAGAGTATCCAGATGTACCATATTTTATTCTTGGTCACTCAATGGGATCATATATGCTTCGTAAATTCTTGTCAGTTAAGGCACAAGATATTGACGGAATTGATGGTGCGATTATTATGGGTACTGGTACAGAGGCTGATGGAACTATCAGTATGGGTAAGTTGGTACTTAATACTATAATGGCATTTAAAGGTAGAGATCACAGAAGTAAGTTTGTAGCTGGTCTTATGTATGGTTCGTCTTACAAAGGATATGATACAGACGGAACAGGTGACAGAACTAAGAGCTGGCTTAATAGAGATGTTGAGCAGGTTGATAAGTATTATGCTGATCCTAAGTGTACATATATGTTCTCACTTAATGGATATAAAGCTTTACTTGAATCAACAGGATATGACAATAAGCAAGAGAACATCAATAAGATGAGAAAAGATATGCCTATCTTATTTGTATCTGGTTCTAAGGATCCTGTAGGTGGACTTGGTGAAGGCGTTAAAGCTGCTAAGGCTAAGTTCGATGAGGCAGGAATAGAAGATGTCTCTATTCATCTATTCGAAGGATATCGTCATGAGATCCTTAATGAGATTGATCATGAAGCTGTATATGATTATATATATGAGTGGATTGATTCTAAGATGAATAAGTAATTTGAGAATTAATTAAGCGTCTAAGCATTTGCTTAGACGCTTCTTTTATTTCCTATTAAGCATTTCTGCTACTTTAATTCTATTCTCTTCGCTAAATCCTACAAGAATGTTATGATTTGCTTCTGACAGATATTCGATTACTCCATCAATATCTGATTTTTCATTTTTCGGACATTTAATATATAAATGTTTGTTAGCTGTTATATGAAGCGTATAACTTATCTTGAAATGATGCCATAGGAATTTATATAAAGTGGAATATTTATAAATCCATAATATTTCGTCGATAGGTACAATTGCAACACCGTATATTGATACTTCAATGAAGAAGTGTTCTGTAATATACATGTCTTCAGTAGCAAGCTGAGGGAGAGTGGCTAATTCTTCTTCAGCAAGTTCCAGGAGTTTATCTGAATTGCCATACGCCTTGAGGCGTAGCACAGGTGTAGATATTGATGGATTTATAATGAACAATCCATATATGATAACGAATATCAAACTAATAATTCCAGAACCGAGAGCAAGTATAATAAGTGCCCATGTTAGAAATCCAGTTGTAGCTGGTTCGTTAATATTGTAATTGGACAAAGTGCTTGTTATTCCTTCTTCATCCCAGGACAGATCCTTAGCTAATCTATTAAGAAGTTCTGTCTCTGTCTTACTGTTCTTATATATTTTTCCTTTGACAGTAACATTTTCAATAACAGGTTTTCCCTGCTCGCAGGTGTCAGGAGTAAGAAGAACAATAATGCAATCGTCGTTGACATTAGTGTAGTAATAATATCCCTCGGTACCTGTAAGCCATTCTTTTGTATATCCTGTGAAGTACAGGTTCTTAAGATTTGCTGTTATATACCCGTTCCTATTATATTGTTCTTTAATTGATTTTGTTGAATCAAGAACATTAGGATTCAATATAGAATAAATTGGGCTTATGAAGATTAGTAACAGGATAAAAGCCAGATATACCAGCGGTGCAATAATCTTTCTTTTGTAGCACTTAATAATATTTGATTTTATGTAGTCTTTGTATTTTTCGCTGACATTAGTACCACCTTCTAAGTCAGCGAGTGGTTTTTCCATTTCTTTCATGGTTATATAATATAGTTTTATTTCCTTTTATTCAAGGGATTAACCCACTTTTATAATTTGAGATTTTGTGCTAGTATATTTTAGTGAAAAAATTTGGAAGGGAAAAAAGTATGTCTGATTATATAATTAGAGCCACTGCAGCAAATGATTCCATAAGAGCTTTTGCAATAACAAGCCGTGACATGGTTGAGTTCGCAAGGGAGAGTCATAATACAAGTCCTGTTGTAACAGCCGCCCTAGGGCGTATGCTAAGTGCAGGTGCCATGATGGGAGTAATGATGAAAGGAGATGATGATCTTCTTACATTTCAGATTCAGGGAAGTGGTCCTATGAAAGGGATTACAGTTACTGCAGATTCTAAAGGAAATGTTAAAGGTTTTCCTAATGTGGCTGATGTTATGTTACCACCTAATAAAGATGGTAAACTTGATGTTGGAGGAGCTATTGATATTGGAATCCTTAGAGTTATCAAAGACATGGGACTTAAGGAGCCATATGTAGGAACCTGTGAACTTAAGACTGGTGAGATTGCAGAGGATTTAACTTATTATTTTGCTACAAGTGAACAGATACCTTCTTCTGTTGGTCTTGGAGTACTTATGAATAAGGATAACACTGTTGCAGAGGCAGGAGGATTTATAATCCAACTGATGCCTTTTACTGATGACAAGATTATTGATAAGTTAGAAGAGAATATTAAGAACCTGTCGCCTGTTACAACATATCTATCAGAAGGAAAGAGTCCAGAGGAAATACTTGATATAGTTCTTGAAGGATTGGATGTAAATGTACTTGATAAGGTTGATACTTGCTTTAAATGCGACTGTAGTGTAGAAAGAGTTGAGAAGAGTCTTATGAGCCTTTCAATGGATGATATTAATAGCATAATTGAAGACAATAAGCCTGTTGAGGTTAAATGCCAATTCTGCAACAAAGCCTATAATTTCTCTATAGAAGATATCAAAAAACTACGTGGTATTAAATAAATGTAGGATATAATATGCTTTTTTACTATGAAATGGTTATTTTTGGCTTGTTTTTTAGATAACCTATATAATTGACATATTTAAAAATATTAGTATAATTTATAGTGCTACTATAGAGTGCGCAGACTCTGTATTTTTATTGTAGTTTTTATATATATTTTGGAAGAAGGAAATCATGGACAAAGTGAAAAATGTTGATTTGAAAAGCTGGAATTGGAAGAAAATCGGGATTATCGCAGGTAGTATAGTTGGCGGACTTTTAGTTATCTATATTATCTTTTCGATTTATTTTATGTCACACTATTTCTTTAGAAGTACTGTAAATGGTGTTCCAAGTTCAGGTAAAAGCGCATCTGGAATGGTTGATAAAATACAAGAAGCAGCCAAGGGATATAGTCTGGATGTAATAGATGAAGATGGTTCAGATATTAAGATTGCTTCAAGTGACATTGACATGAATGTTGATGTAACTGAAGATAAGTTGTCTGAGCTTTTCAAGGATCAGAATGGATTTGCATGGGTTAAATACATATTTACAGATAAAGATTATGTGTGTCCTACAATTGTAAGTCTTAATAATGAGAAGCTTAATAACAAATTATCTCAATTAAAGTGTCTAACAAGAGAGACTACTACACCTACAGAGAATGCTAAGGTTGTTTTTAAGGGTGATGAATTTGTAATTGAGCCTGAGAAGTATGGTAATACAGTTGAGATTAATGATTTAACTAACAAAGTTACACTTGCTATTTATAAATTTCAACCAACCTTTGATATTGTAAAAGAAGGATATTTACAGCCGGCTGTTCTTTCCACTGATCCTACTCTTAATAAATCACTTGCTAATCTTAATAAGATAAAAGATATTAAGATAACATATGAAACGGGTAATGATCCTTATACAATACCTAAAGAGACAATTGCTACATTCTTCGGCTCAGATAACATGGGTGAGATTACTTACAATGAAGATGCTATCATGGGATTTGTTAAGGAGATGGCTAGCAAATACAATACTGCAGGTAAAGCGAAGAATCTTCATACATCTTATGGTGCAGATGTAACCATTTCTGGTGGTGACTATGGCTGGAAGATTAATAACGAAGGTGAGAAGAATCAACTAATTGAAGATTTGAAGAATGGTAAAGATGTAAAGAGAGAATTTGTCTATAAGCAAAAGGCAGCATCTCATGGAGCTAATGATTATGGTGATAGTTATATAGAAATTAATCTTACAGCTCAACATCTAATTCTTCATAAGAATGGTAGTGTTGTTCTTGAATCTGATATTGTATCAGGTAATCCATATAAAGGTAATGCAACTCCAACAGGTGCTTATGGTATCTACTATTGCGACAAAGATGCTATTCTTCGTGGAGAAGGATATGAGACACCAGTTGCTTATTGGATGCCTTTTAATGGTGGCGTTGGACTTCATGATGCTACATGGCAATCATCATTTGGTGGACAGAGATATAAGTTCAATGGTTCCCATGGATGTATTAACTTACCACTAAATGTTGCTGCATCAATTTTTAGTCAGGTATCAGCAGGATACCCTGTTCTTGTATATAGCTTAGGCGGTACAGAACAAGTTGATAAGGAAATTGAGATGGCTAAGGGAGTAGTAACAGCAATTAATAATATTGGTCCAGTTAATCCAGGCAAGGCAGAGATGATTGCATCTGTAAGAGCTCAATATGAAGCACTTCCTGGAGCAGCAAAACAGGCTGTTACGAACTTGAATATTCTTGAGGCTGCAGAGGCTGAACTTGCAGCACAGCTCTCCGGTCAGGTTCCACCTCCAGAGGCGCCTGCAGAACCACCTGCAGCATAGATTGTTAATTAGGGCTTAGGCACTAGATGTCTAAGCCTTTTATATTAGAGTTATATAGAACCTATAAATACTTCTTAGTTAATGTGGGAGCAGTAATATGTGGAGAGATTATATTAGACAGGTAAAACCATATACCCCAGGTGAACAGCCTAAAGATGAAAATGTTATAAAACTTAATACAAATGAAAATCCCTATCCTCCTTGTGAAGGTGTCAGAGATGTCATTAAGAATTTCGATTATACTATGCTTAGAAAGTATCCAGACCCTGCTGTTAATGAATTGAGGCAGGAAGTGGCAGATTATCATAATGTAGATATTAGAAATGTGTTTGTGGGAGTTGGCTCTGATGATGTGTTAGCTATGTGCTATATGACATTTTTTAATTCCAATAAACCAATTCTTTTTCCTGATATAACATATTCATTCTATGATGTGTGGGCAAAAGAGTTTGACGTATTATATGTTACGAAACCATTAGACGAAAACTATAGAATTGTTCCATCTGATTATAAGAGTATTAATGGAGGAATTATTATTCCAAATCCTAATGCTCCAACAGGTATAGAAGAAGGCATTGATACATTTGTAGATATTATTGAAAGTAATAAGGATTCTATTGTTATTATTGATGAGGCATACGTTGATTTTGGAGCTGAATCAGTACTGCCCCTTGTGGCAAAATATGACAACTTAATTGTTGTAAGAACATTTTCCAAATCAAGATCTCTTGCTGGAAGCAGAATAGGATATGCTATAGCAAGTAAGGAGATAATTAAAGCCCTTCATAATGTAAAATACTCTTATAATTCTTATACAATGGATAGTCTTACCATTAAGATTGGAGTAGAGGCTATAAAGGATGATAAATACTTTAGAAATAATATTGATAAAGTAATATCTACAAGAGAATGGACATATAATAAGCTATTAGAACTGGGGTTTGAAGTATTTGAAAGTAAGGCGAATTTCTTATTTGCGAAACCAGGATTTATTAGTGCTAAGGATTTATTCTATGAACTTAAGAAAAAGAATATTTTCGTAAGATACTTTGATAAGCCACGTATTAATGAATATCTTAGAATTTCTATAGGAACTGACTCTGAGATGCAGGCGCTTATTGATGCAATTACTTTGTTAAAGTGATTTGTAATATTTGCATACTTACATATTGAGTTATGGTTTGCTTTTGGTTAAATAATCTATTGTATATTTATCTTAATTATGGTTAAGTATTATAGTCGGTTAATTTGGACTTAGAGAGGTATAAAATGGACGCGATTGTTAACAGTATATCTGAGATGAATGAAGTGGTAAAATATTTGTTTTGCTTTTTTGTTTCAATGATACCACTTATTGAACTTCGAGGTGCTATTCCTATATCACAGGCATTAATGCTACCTGTAGTTCCATCTTTTATAGTATGCATGGTTGGTAATATGGTTCCTGTACCTATTATATATTTGTTCGCACGTAAAGTTCTTATCTGGGGAAAAGATAAGAAGGGCATAGGTAAGTTCTTCACTTTCTGCCTTGAGAAAGGTGAGAAGGGTGGTAAGAAACTTATGAAAAATGGAGAAGCTGGTCTATTTATTGGTCTTCTTCTATTCGTTGGAATTCCAATTCCTGGAACAGGAGCATGGACAGGAACGCTTGCTGCTTCAATTCTTGATATGGGATTTAAGAGAACAATTCTTGCTGTTGTATTAGGTGTGCTTCTTGCTGGTATTATTATGATGGCTGCAAGTTTTGGACTATTTTCATTCATATATAACTAAAGGAGATTTGAATGGATTGGAAAGGGCTAATAGGTAATTTTATAGCAATCTTCTTTGGATTGTTTCTGTATATAATAATTACAAATTCTAAATGGGGCAAGTCCCATGAGAAGTATCAATATGCAATAATGCTTGTATGTGTGCTCCTTGCCTGTTTGTTTGGATTTGGACTTAAGATTCTAATAGGAATGTTTTTCTGATAAATGTAAAGCCAAGACTTTAGTGTCTTGGTTTTTTTATACAAATTCTTTCATTATTCTAGGGCAAATCCTTGTATAGTTCTTTACACTAGGGCACAATATATGGTATTATATTATGAAAATGGGTATAAGTATTATACGCAATTAGGAGGTTTGGATTTTGAGAAGTAATGGAGTGCTAATGCACATTTCATCATTACCATCCGAGTATGGAATAGGAACACTTGGTAGAGAAGCAAAAGACTTTGCTGATTATCTAAATAGAGCAAGAATTGAGTACTGGCAGATTTTGCCTATAGGTCCCACAAGTTATGGTGATTCACCATATCAGTCTTTTTCATCATTTGCAGGGAATCCTTATTTTGTAGATCTTAATACTCTATGTGAAGAAGGATTATTGTCTTATGATGAATGTCGTAGTACCTATTGGGGTGATAGAGCTGATAGAGTAGATTATGCCAATATGTATGAGAAGAGATTTCCTATTTTGTGGAAAGCTTGTGATAACTTTAGGGAAGTTATTAATCCAGGAAGTGAGAGATATAAGAAAGAAGAAAAAGACGCATATGACAGGTTCTTGAGTGTTAACAAAGAATGGGTTAATGACTATGCACTTTTTATGGCACTTAAGGATGCTCATGGTGGCAAGGCTTGGTTTGAGTGGGAAGATGATATTAAGAAAAGAAAACAAGATGCCATTAATGAAGCAAATAATAAATATGCTAAAGAAGTAGAAAATTATAAGATTGTACAATACTTCTTTGATACACAATGGACAGAATTTAGAAAATACCTTAAGGAGAAAGAAGTAAAGCTTATTGGTGATGTGCCAATATATGTTGCTTATGATAGTGTTGAGGTCTGGAAAGAGCCAGAGCTATTTGCCCTTGATAGAAATCTTGAACAAAAAGAAGTAGCAGGATGTCCTCCTGATTATTTTAATGAAAATGGACAGCTTTGGGGTAATCCCATTTATAATTGGAAGAAGATGGAGAGAGATAACTTCTCCTGGTGGATGAAAAGGTTAAGGCGTGTATTTGACATGCATGATGTAGTCAGAATCGATCATTTCAGAGGATTTTCTTCATATTATTCGATTGATGGTAAGGCAGAAAATGCACGTAATGGTAAATGGGTTAAGGGTCCTGGCATAAAGGTATTTGAGCAACTCAAGAAAGAACTTGGTAATCCTCAAATTATTGCAGAGGATTTGGGATTTCTTACAGAAGATGTGTTCAAGCTTCTAGATGAAACAGGATATCCTGGTATGAAGGTTCTTCAATTTGCATTTGATGCAGGGGATGGAAGTAACATTTACATGCCTCATAATTACAATAGAAATTCTGTTGTTTACACAGGAACACATGATAATGAGACTACTCTGGGATGGCTTCAGAATACATCTGACTGGGTAAGGACTAATACATTTAGATACCTTAATGTTACTGATAGTGAAGGATGGGTCTGGGGGCTTATTAGAGCAGCTCACAGTTCCGTTGCTTATTTGAGTGTTATTCAGATGCAGGATTACCTTAGTTTAGGTAATGATTGCAGAATGAATACACCTTCAACTATTGGAGGAAATTGGGAATGGAGAATTACTAGAGAAATGCTTTCTGATGGATTAAATGATAGAATCAAAGAAATGAATTATCGATTCGGAAGAGCAAGTTATGGAGAGAAATAATTATGTATTATTTTATCGTAAATGCCACATCAAGAACTGGTAAGGCGCAGCAGATTTGGAAGGATGTAAAAGCTGAACTTGATAGTAAAGGAATTGAATATAAATTCTATATGACCGGTTCTCGTGGTCATGCTAAGAAGTTAGCTACTAAGATTTGTAAAGAAGATGGCGAGATTAAGCTTGTGGTAGTTGGAGGAGACGGAACTGCTAACGAAGTAATAAATGGAATACAGGATTTCGATAGAGTAAAGTTTGGCTATGTTCCAACAGGTTCTGGTAATGACCTTGGCAGAGGGTTGGGAATTAATAAGACTAAACCAGTTGACCAGCTTAATCACATTTTAAATAGTGATGAAACAATGAAGATGGATCTTGGTGAAGTTATAACAGGTGATGGAGAGAGACGACTTTTTGCCATTAGTGCTGGAATAGGTGTTGATGCAAGTGTATGTAAGCAAGCACTAACTTCTAAGCTTAAGAAGTTCCTTAACAAATTTGGCGCTGGGTCTGCAACTTATTCCATTCTTACTGTTAAGACTTTGTTTACCATGCCGCTATGCGATGGAGTTGTTGAACTTGATGATGGAACAATTAAGAAGCCAAGTAATATAATATTCTGCGCGGCTATGAACCATCCTTGGGAGGGTGGTGGTGTCCCTATGGCACCTAATGCTAATGCTTTTGATGGTAAGTTGTCTGTATGTTGTGTAAGCGATATTAAGAGAATAAAGTGCTTCGGTTCATTTGGACTACTACTTGCAGCTAAGCAAGATAGAATAAAGGGATTTGATATATACGACTGTAAGAGCGTTAAGATCAATCTTGAAGATAATATGGTTGTCCATGCTGATGGAGAATATTGTGGCGAACCAAAAAGTGTTGAATTTAGGTGTATTCCTGAAGCTATTTCTGTTATAATTTAAGGGAGAGTGTTGTTATTTAAGGGGTTATGGAGAAAAATATGAATAAGAAACAGGAGAATGCTGAAAGAATAAGTTTTTTTGACATAGATAAGTTGTCTAAAAAATACATGAAAGATAATGAAGCAGAAGTTACAAGTAATAACCAGCGAATGCTTAAGACAATTTCTGTTATTTATTTTGTTGTAATTATTTGCTATAACATTATTGTTCCTGTTTTTTTTAATGAGTGGGGAGTAAGCTATATATATCAGATTGCCTTAATAGTACATATTGTTATTCTTGCACTTATTTTGCTTAGGTATCGCAAAGGGTTAAGAAGTAAAAGAGAAGTTCAAATTGTATGTGCAGCATTTCAGTTATACGTAATGGCTTTTCTGGTTATTGTTAGCTTGGTACCTTTTGATAATGGGCAACCTGCAGTATACTTTGCACCTATTGCTATGGGATTTGCTGTAGTATTTATCTATAGTTTTAAAACGGCTGTTGTGTTAGGAATTGTTGAATGCGCAAGCCTTATAATTACAACAATGATTTTCAAATCAGATGTTTTGTTTATTAATGGCTTTTCGACTATTCTATCATTAGTCATTGTTATATATGTTGTATATGTAGTATATGCTAATAGAGCTAGAGAAAGTAAGCACAGGAAGAAACTTCGCAAGATGGGGCAGACTGATAAGCTTACGAATATATACAATCGTGCTGCAACTGAGATGATGTCACAAGAGTATATTCAAGAGAATAGGGATAAGAAATATGCTCTTATGATTATAGACATCGATGAATTTAAGTCAGTTAACGATACATATGGTCACCAGACCGGAGATAAAGTTATTCAAAGTGTTGCAAAGATTATTGAGGAAGCAGCAGGAACTCGTAATATAGCTGGCCGTATGGGTGGTGATGAATTTATGATCTTCATAAAAGGTTGGAATACCGAAGATGATATCAAAGAAATTGCTGCACAGATTCTAAGAAATGCTCAGAAAATAGAGATGCCTGATGAAAGAGTTAAAGTGTCATGTTCTATAGGTGTATGTGCACTAAAAGAAGATGAGTGGATGGAATATGATGATATGTTCTCATGCGCTGATAAGGCACTTTATTATATTAAAGAAAATGGGAAGAATTGTTGTGCGTTTTATTCAAAAGAGTAGAATTCATTAATAAAAGCCTCAGTTGTAGATGCTACCTAATTAGGTAGGTGTCTGCTGCTGAGGCTTTTTCAAAAAACAACAACTGCGGAAGATGGGACTTGAACCCACACGAGCTTAGCGCTCACAAGATCCTTAGTCTTGCTCGTCTGCCAGTTCCGACACTTCCGCATATTTTGCCAACGATGATATATTATCAAAGTAGAATGATAATGTCAAATGTTTTGTGTTAATGTAGAAGAAAAAAATAATGTTTCCTGTAATTATTATTTTTTGGTAAAATATATTAGAATAGTGTTATAATATATCTCAGTGATAATAAAATGAAAAGAATAATTAATTAAGGGGGCTAGATATATGAAGAATTTGTTTAAAGCTATTATGGCAGTGGCAGCAGCAGGTGCAGCTGTGGTTGCAGGTAAATTGTGCTATGACTTTTTTGTAAAAAAGAATGGTGAAATGAATGACGATTTCTTTGATGATTTAGAGGATGATTTCTCAGAGGTTATTTTTGAGGATGAATTCTTCAGTTTTGATACTGAACCAGAGAAAGAGACGGAAACTAAATCAGAGTCAGTTAAGGTTGTTAAGGTTAATCCTGCAAAACCAGCATCAGATACAGAAGCTGAAGCAAAGAAAGAAGAACCTAAGAAGGAAACAAAGAAGGAAGAACCTAAGAAAGCAGCTCCTAAGGCAACAGTTAAAAAGCCTGTAGCCAAGAAGACTAATGCTAAAAAAGCTCAGTCACTTACATGTCAGGATGTAATTGATTGTACATCTAATGTACTTGGAGTATCTGCAGAGGATATTCTTTCTAAGTCAAGAAAAGCTGATGTTGCAAATGCCAGACGTGTTGCAATATATGTATGCTCAACTGAACTTAAGGTTACAAATGCTACTATTTGTGAAGAATTTGGTGGCATAGGTGCTACATCTGTTACTAATGCTAAGAAGAACATTAGTGATAAGATTAAAGAAGATCCGGACACTAAAGCAGATATTGAAGATATAGTTGATGAATTAAAGAGATTAGAAGAGTCGTTTAATAAGAAATAATATGTTAATAGAAAGTTATGCATTAAAGAATATTCTTACAACGGTACTAATAACGGGAACGATTACCTTGGTAATCGTTCTTCTTTTGATGCTTGTTAGAAAAAAAATTAACATAGGAGATGAGCTCTTTAGAAAACTAATGCATTTTACGGCAATATTAATTACACCCCTTTGTCTTTATTTTGCAATAGATTTCTATATTGCTATGCTTTGCTTATTTATATTTGCAATAGGTGGAGCTATAGGTCTAAGACTAATTGAAAAGGTTAAATCCTATTCCAGCTTCTTTGTTGAAAGAGAAAAGCATGAGATAAGAAAAAGTTTTGTGTCATATTGTAATATACAGGCTTGTCTAATTCTTGTATGTGGAGTGTACGGAGATATTGGTATTATATACATTGAATTAATGGTATGGGCTCTTGGTGATACAGTTGCTGCTTTGTGTGGCAAAAAATGGGGCAAAAGACATTTTAAATGTGCATTTACTGATAGAAACAAGACTTATGTTGGAAGTGTCTCTATGTTAATTGTCGTATTTATTATTTCTTTTATTGCACTATTAATAATGTATGATTATTCTGCTTTAAGAGTAATATGCCAGTCAGGAATAATTGCAGTTGTGGCAACTATGGCAGAACTTCTATCAAAAAAGGGCAGAGATACAATAACTATTCCTGTTATTGTATCCCTTGTATGCTTGATTTTTGATATGCTATTCTAGGTTCTTTCTTTAATTAATAGAATACACAATCTGTGTAATAATTCTCCAGTTATATATTATTCACAAAAACTACATATTTTTTTTGTCTATATAGTCTTATTGTAACCCACGTAAACTGATGTTAAAATGGAAGAAACTGAGGAAACGAAAATCGTTTCCTTAGAAATTATTCTTCTGGAAATTTGGGGAGGTAACAAATTATGTCAGAAAATAAGGCTAGGATTTTGGAAGGAGCCTTAAATGTTTATAAAACTAAAGGTGTAAAGTTTACAATGGACGACTTGGCAGCAGAACTTGGAATGAGTAAGAAGACGATTTATACTGTATTTCCTGATAAAGGTACTTTGCTTTATGAAGTTGTTGATTATACATTTGATTCTATAAAAGAGACACAGGATAGTGTATTAAATGATCCAAATTTATCATTGGTTGATAAGCTAAAAACTATTCTTGGTGTGCTGCCTGATGCTTATGTTGGCGTTGATTTTACACAATTATATGTTCTTAAGGGCAAATATCCTAAAGCATATATGAGATTACAGGAACGTCTTGAGAGTGGCTGGGAACAGACACTGGCATTAATGGACGAGGGCGTTAAGCAAGGTGTATTAAGAGATTGCAATCGCGTAGTATTCCAGATTGCTCATGAAGCTGCCCTTGAAAGATTTCTTATGGGAGACGAATTACAGAAGAACAAGATTTCCTATGAGGATGCATTGAAAGAATTAGTTAATATACTAACTGATGGAATTATTATTAGAGGTTAGGGGTGATAATATGAGTAGAATATATTTGGATAAAAAATGGCTTTTTTCTGAAACATTTAAAGAGGAATACATAGCATCTGCAATAACAGATGGAGAAGTGGTAAATGTTCCTCATACAGTGAAAGAAACTTCTTTTAATTATTTTGATGAGCATGACTATCAAATGATTAGCTGTTATCAGAAGAATATTAAGTATGACAGGGCATGGGCAGGAAAGGATCTGTATCTTGTCTTTGAAGCTGTTGGTCATCAGGCTGACGTATATATTAATGGTGAGCACAAGAAGTGCCACAAGAATGGTTATAACGCATTTTCAATAGATGTAACTAATCTCTTATCAGAAGGAGATAACCTTGTTACTGTAAAATGTAATTCAAACGAGAATATCAATCAACCACCTTTTGGATATGTTATTGATTACATGACTTATGGTGGAATTTACAGAGACGTGTATCTGGAGGTAAAGGAGCCTGTTCATATTATAAGTTGCTTCTATCAACCATCTCCACTTGCACCTAATACTAATAAGAAGAGTAGAAAAGAGATAGAGAGGCTAACTGTTGCTGGAACTCTTAAGACAGAATATAAGGTGTCAGAAGAAGCAAAGGACGCAATTAAGAAGAATGAAGTTGTGGTAAGACAGTATCTGAATGATAAGCCTATATTAGAACTTCCTCTTGATTCACAACTAGAGACTACAGTTCCTCTATCTGAAGTGAAATTATGGGATGTTGAGAGCCCTACATTGTACACTGTTAAGACAGAACTTGTATATAATGGAAATGTTGTTGATACTAATGAAGAGACAATTGGATTTAGAGAAATTGCATTTAAATCAGAAGGATTCTTCCTTAATGGAAGAAGGCTTATTATAAGAGGACTTAATCGTCATCAGAGTTATCCTTATGTTGGATATGCGATGCCTGAATCTATGCAGAGAGAAGATGCGAAGATTCTAAAGAATGAACTAGGTGTTAATACTGTAAGAACTTCTCATTATTCACAATCTAAGTATTTTATGGACGAGTGCGATAAGTTAGGACTTCTTGTTGTAACAGAATTTCCAGGATGGCAACATATTGGCGATGCAGATTGGAAGCATATCGCATGCAAAAATGTTAAAGAGATGATTAAAGAATTCAGAAATCATCCATCAATTATCCTTTGGGGTGTTCGTATTAACGAATCTCAGGATGATGAGGAATTCTATAAGAGGACGAATAAAATAGCACATCACTATGACCCTACACGTCCTACTGGCGGTACAAAAGCTGGTGAGAAGATGCAGACATTCGAAGATGTATATGCATATAATGATTTCATTCATAGTGGTGCTAATGTGGGATGTCATAAGAAGAAGGATGTTGTTCCAAAGGATAAGCCAGATATGCCTTATCTTGTGACTGAATATAATGGACATATGTTCCCAACTAAGAATTTCGATACTGAAGAGCATAGAAGAGATCATATGCTTCGCCATGCAAGAGTAATGAATGATACATACGGAGAACCAGGTCTTGCAGGTTCAATTGGATGGTGTATGTTCGATTATAATACGCATAAAGATTTCGGTTCAGGTGATAGAATTTGTTATCATGGCGTATGCGATATGTTCAGAAATCTTAAGATGGCAGCTTCAGTATATGCATCTGAATCAGATGATATTGATGTTCTAGAACTTGCTTCAACAATGGATGTAGGAGAGCATCCTGCATGTAATAGAGGTAGAACATATATCTTAAGCAATATGGATTCTGTTAAGATGTATAAGAATGATAAATTGCTAAAAGAATATAAATCAAGTGATTCAGAGTATACTAATCTTAAGCATGGTCCAATTCTTATGGATGCCTTCGTAGTATTAGAGGATATTATTAAAGGCGAAGGATATTCTAAGGAACAGGCATTAGCGGTTATGAAAGTCCTTGACTATGCTGCATTAAATGGATGGGATGATTTAATCAATTTCAAATTCGCCAAACTTGCAGCGCCTCTTGTACTCAAATATCATATGGATCCGGGATATGCAATTCCTTTATTCCAGAGATATGTTGGCGACTGGGGTGGAGAATCTGCTGAATACAAGCTTGAAGGTTACAAGAACGGAAAGCTTGTTAAGACACAGATTGTTGGAACTGTTAAAGAAGTTGGCTTAGAAACTAAGGTATCTAGTAACTTACTAGTCGAAGATATTACTTATGATGTTGCAGAAGTAAGAATTAAAGCTGTAGATCAATATGGTAATCTTGTACCTTTCTTCCAGGAATCAGTAGTTGCACTTGTGGAAGGACCAATTGAATTAATAGGACCAGAGATAATTCCACTTCGTGGAGGAATGTGCGGTCTCTATGTTAAGACTAAGGGTGAAGGTGGCAAAGCTAAGGTTACACTTAAGGCTAATAATGTAAATAAGCCTGTCACAATTGATTTTGAAGTTGTTAAGAAATAAGGTTATAAGATAGAACGTATCTTTAACATATATTTATCTAGTAAAGGGGAATGAATATGGATAGAGCAAAAGTAATATTTGGAAATGTTATGCCTAATAAAACATATAAGAAGGCATGCAATGGTAAGAGAAAAAATGCTAAGAAATGGAATTATGATGAGAATAAATCATATCCAACTGTAATTCAGAAGAATCCATATATTGGTGATTCACTTGATGTTGACAATATTCTTGTGGGAGAACTTGAGACAAATAATCATTTTAATCCAGAAGATACAACAACAACAGAATTTGACACAGATAAAGGTGTTATTGTTGGTAATATTAGAATGGGATTTGGCCATTATAGAATTTCAATGGCTATGGCAAGTTGTGCTAAAGCACTTGGATATAAGCCTTATTGGATGGATCTTAATTCTTATAACGAGACACCTTGTACTAAGATAATAGCAGCTTCTAATGAGCTTTATTCTCTTGGTTCACGTTGGTCTAAGAATCCTATATTTAATAAACTTGTATGGGAACCTGTTAACTATGAGACATTCCGTCAATTATCATATAACTGTGCTGATCTAAAGAATGCTGAGATTATGGCACAGGTATATAAGAATGTACCAAAGGATATACCTGTAATTGGTACTCATGCTTGGCCTGCTCAAGCTGCAGTTAGTGCTGGAATGAAGCATGTAGTAAATGCTATTCCTGATAACTGGCCAATGGCTTTACATTTCTCAGAGGGTGCAGTTCATGCTATTCAGTGTAAGAACGCTTACATGGGATATAGAATCTGTAATGGAATGCAGAAGGAAAAGGTTTGTAATCCAATGCCTAATGATTCCCTGGTATACACAGGTCACTATATTGATCATGAACTTGTATCTAATATTGAATCAGATTGTGATGCAAGAATGGCAAGAAAAGCTAATGGTAAAGCAACAAGATACTTACTTACAATTGGTGGTGCAGGTGCACAGAGAGAGTTATTCGCACCAATTATTAAGCACTTAATGCCTGAGATAAAAGAAGGAAAGGCTGTTGTTTATCTTAACATCGGTGATTACAACGAAGTATGGGATTGGATGAAAAATGAGATCCAGGGAATTGCAGATGTTGCAACAGAGCACATGGATAACTGGTCTGAGACAGAGAAGTTCTGTGAAAGTGCATTAGATCCTAATACTGATGTAAAGGGTGTTCATGTATTCTGGCATAAGAATATATTTGAAGCAGTTTATGCAACTAACCTACTTATGAGAAGTAGTGATGTTCTTGTAACAAAACCTTCTGAATTAGCATTTTACCCAATTCCTAAGTTATTTATTAGAAGAGTTGGTAAGCATGAGATGTGGGGCGCTATTCATTCTGCTGAAGTAGGTGATGGAACACTAGAATGTCGTGATGTACCACATATCTTACAGATGGTTGATATGTTCCAGAAAGATGATCATCTTCTTGGTGAAATGTGTGAATCTATTAAGGAAAACAAGAAGGTTGGTTTGTATGATGGAGCATATAAGGTTGTTGAGATTGCAATGGGTCTTAAGAACAAATAATTAGTTGTTCAAAGTGCACTAAATGAATGTGTGTTTTTTGTGAACAACCCCAAAAATGTTGGAAACTATTGTATCAAAAACAGTTTCGTGTATAATGTTAAGTAGGCGTAAAGACTGCAAGGTTTTGTCTTTACAATATTATTAAGAAATGGAGAAAACTAATGGAAACTAAAAAACTTACTGGTGGAGAAAAGTTCGCCTATGGTATTGGTGCTGTTGGTAAGGATATGATGTATATGTTCTCTGCATCATATGTATTATATTATTTCCAAGATGTAATCGGTGTAAGTGCCGTTGCAATGGGAATTATCCTTCTAGTAGCTCGTATCTTTGATGCTTTCAATGATCCTATCATGGGTATTATTGTAGCTAAGACAAAGACTAAGTGGGGTAAATTCAGACCTTGGTTATTAATTGGTACAATTACTAACTCAGTATTACTTGTGGTTATGTTCTCGTGCCCGCCTGATCTTTCAGCTGGTGGTTTGGTAGCATATGCTGCTATAACATATATCCTTTGGGGTGTTACATATACAATGATGGACATCCCTTATTGGTCAATGATTCCTGCTTTCACAAAGGCTGGAAAAGAAAGAGAAGGTTTAGCCGCTCTTGCAAGATCTTGTGCAGGTGTTGGTTCTGCTCTTATCTCAGTAGTAACTGTTATGGCTGTTAAGTTCCTTGGTAACTTATTCAATGATGGCTCTGCAAATTACGAAGTGCTTGGTTATCAGAGATTTGCAATTGTAGTAGCTGCATTATTCATAATCTTTATCGTTATTACATGTGTAGTTGTTAAAGAAAAGTCTAATGTAGATATGCAGACTGCAACAGTTGGTCAGATGTTCAAGGCTTTATTCAAGAATGATCAAGCTATGACAATTGTTGTATCTATCGTATGTATCAACATTGCTTTATATATTACATCTAACCTTGTAATTTACTTCTTTAAGTATGATTTTAGCCCAGCTCAATGGGAGGCAAACTACACAATCTTCAATATTGCAGGTGGTGGATTCCAGATACTTGCTATGATGATATTCTTCCCATTGCTTAGAAAGTTCATGAATACAATGAAGATATTCTATGTAAGTTTCTTTATGGCTATGGCAGGATATGTAGTTCTTCTTGGACTTGCATTTACAGGAATGGATAATGTATATCTACTTCTTATCCCTGCATTCCTAATTATGTCTGCTATTGGTATGCTTAACGTAGTTGTCACGGTATTCTTGGCTAACACCTGTGATTATGGTGAGCTTAAGAATAACAGAAGAGATGAGTCAGTTATCTTCTCTATGCAGACATTCGTTGTTAAGTTAGCTTCAGGTGTTGCTGCTTTCGTTGCATCACTTGTACTTTCAATCTTCAATATTACTCAGGATGCAGAAGGTGCAGATACAGCTGATGTTGTATATCAGAGAGCATCAGATGCTTCATGTATGGGACTTAGAATGTGTATGACACTTATTCCGATTGTAATCCTTATAATTGGTCTTATCGTATTCAAGGCTAAGTACAAGCTTACTGATGAGAAACTTGATGAGATTACAGCTGAGTTAGATGCGCGTCATGCTGCTGAAGGTAATAAGTCTGCAGAAGCATAATTAGTTTCTAAATAAGTTTATTATAAGACGTTGTAACATATGTTACAGCGTCTTTTTTATTTATATACATGTTTTTTAGATTATCTATTGACATAATAAATATATATGATATTATTAATATAACATATGAACAATTATTCATATGAAATGTATATGTATCGGAGGACTAAATAATGAAAAAAACTTATAAGATAGAAGTGGATTGTGCTAACTGTGCTAACAAGATGGAAGAGGCAGCTAAGAACACTGAAGGCGTTAAGGATTGTGTAGTTAATTACATGACACTTAAGATGAAGGTGGAATTCGACGAAGGTGCTGATGTTGATTCAGTTATGCAAAGTGTTCTTGCTAACTGTAAGAAAGTAGAAGATGAGTGTGAGATTTACTTGTAATCATATGTAGCGCTTTTATGAAGTGATTTAGGTGTGGTGCTAAGTATTAGATATGCATTTATTGTTGCAGTTTTTATTAAGATTATTACAAATTTTTCATTTTCGTCATTCATCTATAACGGTAGTTCTTCACTAAGAATATATAAGTAATTGATGTAAAGTGTCATAATTTTATGTCGTAAGGAATCCTCCCGCAAGCGGACTACTTCCTTACGACATATGACATGGACCGGTGCTCAATCTGGCTCAGCCAGTTCGCACCTAATCGTGCCGTCCTTGGCACGATTTCCACTGGATTAATCAATTACTTATATCTTCTAAGCTCGAACTAATGTTATAGATGTACAACGAAATAAAAAATCGTAATAATCTTAGCTTAAATAATTAGAGTAAATGCATATCTAATACTTAGCACCAACAAAGAATCACACTACATATAAGAAGCAAACATAATGTTTAGAAAGGGCATACTATGAATAAGAAACAAAAGACTAATCTAATAAGAATAATAGTAACAGCTGTTCTATTAATTGGGATGTATATAGTAATTGAATCTGGAAAAGTATTGCCAGAAGACTATCTTAATCCTTGGATAGAAAGACTTATATTCTTAGTGCCTTATGCTATTATTGCTTACGATATTATAATGAAGTCGGTTAAGGGAATAGCTAAAGGGCAGTTCTTAGATGAGAATTTCCTAATGGGAGTTGCATCATTAGGTGCATTTGTATTAGGTGAATGTCTAGAAGGTGTTGCAGTTGTGCTTTTCTATCAGGTGGGAGAGTTATTCGAAAGCTACGCTATTGGTAAGAGCCGTAAGAATATATCTGAGCTTATGGATATAACAGAAGATGTTGCATATCTTGTTGACGGCGATGATGTTCTAGAGGTTGATTCTGACGATGTTGAGGTTGGGTCAATTATTGAGGTTAAGCCGGGAGATAAAATCCCAATTGATGGTGAGATTGTAGAAGGCTCCAGCGTGCTTGATAGTGCTGCACTTACTGGTGAAAGTAAGCCGGTAGATGTTGCTGTTGGCGATAGTGTCCTTAGTGGAACTATTAATATGTCTTCCGTAATTAGGATTAAGACTACTGCAGAGTTTGGGGATTCTACAGCTTCTAAGATTATGGATCTTGTTGAGTCTGCAAGCTCTAATAAGTCTCATTCAGAGAATTTTATATCCAAGTTTGCCAGATATTATACACCGATTGTATGCGCATTGGCTCTTGCACTTGCTATAATTCCACCACTTGTTAGTGGGCTTATTCTAGGAGATGGATATACATTTTCAACATGGATTTATCGCGCACTTACATTCCTTGTAATAAGTTGCCCATGTGCACTTGTAATATCAATACCTCTTAGCTTCTTTGCTGGAATCGGTGGAGCAAGTTCTAAGGGTGTAATGATTAAGGGCTCTAATTATCTAGAAGCATTAAGTAAGGTTGAGACAGTATTCTTTGACAAGACAGGTACCCTTACTAAAGGTAATTTCAAGGTAACCAGCACTTACTCTTGTATTGACGATAATGGTTCTAACAACGTGTCTGATGAAAATTATGAATCAATAAATCTCTTAAAATATGCTTCTTCGGCAGAGTATTATAGCAATCATCCAATTGGACTAAGTCTTGTAAATGCTTATGCAGCCTTGAAAAACACTGAAGAGAACATAGAAATAATTGGAGATAAGGCAAAAGCATTTCTTATAAAGCCGGATAATGTTGAACAAATAAGCGGCCAGGGAATAGTTGCAGATATTGAAGGAAAGAAGGTTGCTGTTGGAAATATGCTTCTTATGGAGTCGACTTGTAAGAATGACAGAGACAGTATCAAGAAGGCAGAAGAGATAGGAACTATTGTATATGTAAGTATTGATGGCGCATTTGCAGGATATATTGTAATTAACGACGAGATTAAAGAAGAGAGTAAAGATGCAATAACAGCCCTTTACAATTGTGGTGTTAAAGACACAGGAATTCTTACTGGCGATAACGAAGATGTGGCAAATGATATTGCAAGTAAGATTGGGCTAACTAAGGTTAGAGCGAAGCTTCTTCCACAAGATAAAGTTAAAGCTGTTGAAGATGAAATTAATAGTGGCGCTAAAGTGGCATTTGTAGGGGATGGAATTAATGATGCACCGGTTATTATGAGAGCTGATGTGGGAATTGCTATGGGAGCTCTTGGTTCTGATGCAGCTATAGAAGCAAGTGATGTTGTACTTATGGATGATAATCCAACAAAGGTTTCCCTTGCCATTAGACTTGCCAAGAAATGTATGAAAGTAGTATATGAGAATATTTATTTCTCAATAGGAATTAAGATGCTTGTTCTTGTGCTTGGAGCATTGGGAATTGCAACTATGTGGATGGCTATATTTGCAGATGTAGGCGTTATGATTCTTGCGGTACTTAATGCAGTAAGATGCCTGAGAATTAAGTCTTGAGAATTGGGTTAGGAAATAATTTGAATACATTTAACAATTTGCGTTAAGTTTTTATGAGAATGTCAATTGCTTCGGAGTACTGTTTGAGCTCAGTACACTTATCTAAAAATCAGAGTAACAAGCGAGTTTACGGAGAAGCAATTAAATAAGACATTCGAATAAAAATAGCAAATTGTTAAGTATGCAAATTATTCCTCAATCCAATTCGTAGAGACTTAGTAGCCAAGCGCTATAGTGTTAAAGAAGAAAGGAACTATATATGGATAAAAATTATAATATGCCAAATGATGAGCTGTTGATTGACCTGGCCGATTTATACAAGGTATTTGGTGACTATTCAAGAATAAGAATCATGTATATACTCCTACAGGAGGAGCTATGTGTGCAGGATATTGCTGATGCCCTTGGTATGACTCAATCTGCTGTATCCCATCAGCTTAAGACATTAAAGCAGAATAAATTAGTTAAAGCAAGGCGTGATGGGAAGTCAATATTCTATTCACTTGCAGACGATCATGTAAGAATTATTCTTGATATGGGAAGAGAACATTTAGAGGAGTAATATGATTCGATTAGATAAATACCTTGCTAATGCCAATGTGGGTACAAGAAGCCAGGTTAAGAAACTTATAAAAAGCGGAGCTGTTATTGTTAATGACAAGATCTGTACAGATGCAAATGTTAAAATAGAAGAAGAGTCGAAAGTTATATGCCAAGGGAACGTAATAGAACCCTTGGCTAATTGCGTGTATATGCTTAACAAACCAGAAGGTGTTGTTAGCGCCACAAGTGACAATGAATATAGAACAGTTATAGATTTGCTCGCGAAGGAAGGACGAAAGGATTTATTCTCCATAGGTCGTCTAGACAAGGACACGGAAGGATTGCTTCTAATAACAAATGATGGTGCCCTTGGTCATAATCTTCTATCACCTAGAAAGCATGTTAGTAAGACATATCTATGTGTAACAGATAAGGAATTAAGTCCTGAGGAGATGTCTGAGATGGAACAGGGCATTGACATTGGAGATGATAAGAAGACTTTGCCTTGCATCGTAAATGTTACTTCATTAGAAGAAGCATGTTCTACTTATAATATTGCTATGGGAAATGTGGATTCTTTATTTGAAAGAATAGATAAATTATTCGGACATTCTTCTTTAAATGTTTATTCCTATTTTCTTACAATAAATGAAGGACGATTTCATCAAGTTAAGAGAATGTTTGCACATTTTGGTGGAGAAATACTATATCTTAATAGAGTTGAATTTGCAGGCCTTAAGCTTGATATGACACTTGAATTAGGAGAGTATAGACAGTTAACTGAGGAAGAAATCCAAAGCATAACGAAATAAGAATTATATGCCGGATATAATCGGCTTCGATTCACTATAATTAAAAATAATAAAACTATATATTTACAAACATATGTTCGTGTGTTATTATATATATGATTCGTAATACGGTTTATAAGAGAATAGGAAGAGATGGAAGTTAAGAAGGACAGGATGTATCTTTGTATAGATCTTAAGTCCTTCTATGCATCTGTAGAGTGCATAGAGAGAGGACTAGATCCCTACAAGGCTAATTTAATAGTGGCAGATCTTAGCAGAACTGAGAAGACAATATGTCTTGCGGCAAGTCCGGCTATTAAGGCACTGGGAGTTAGTAGCAGATGTAGGGTTTTTGAGATTCCTAAGAATATAGAATATATTGCTGCGACGCCTCGTATGGCTCTTTATATGGATTATTCTGCCAGAATATATTCTGTATATTTAAAGTACATTTCCAAGGAAGATATCCATGTATATTCAGTAGATGAGGCGTTTATAGATGTAACAGATTATCTTACCATGTATCAGATGAGCGCCAAAGAACTTGGTATTATGATTATGGATGATATTATTGAAACTACTGGAATTACTGCAACATGTGGAATAGGGACTAATATGTATCTTGCCAAAATAGCCCTTGATATAACAGCGAAGCATGTGGATGATCATATTGGATATCTTACGGAAGAGCTATTTTGTGAGACTTTATGGGATCACAGGCCCCTTACTGATTTTTGGAGAATTGGGCCAGGTACTGCCAAGAGATTAGCAAGTGTTGGAATATTTACAATGAGACAGATTGCTATGGCTGATGAAGATATGCTATATAAAATGTTTGGCGTTGATGCAGAACTTCTAATTGACCATGCCTGGGGTGTTGAGCCCACTCTTATATCTGATATTAAGACCTATAGTCCTACTTCTAATTCTATTACAAGTGGACAGGTGTTAGATAGAGATTATGCCCATGAAGAAGGGAAATTAATTGTTAAAGAAATGACGGATCTTTTGTGCCTTGATCTTGTTGAAAGAGAGTGCGTTACTGAGTCGATCACGCTTCATATAGGATATTCTAATGCTCTTAAGATGGCACCAGCCCATGGGAGTACAAGGCTTCCATTTCCGACTTCCTCTGCTCGAATAATAGTTGAAGCAGTGGAGAAATTATATGACAAGATAAAGGATGAGAATTTTCCAATGCGACGGGCTTTCGTATATTTTAATAAAATTGTTCCAGAAGGATATGAACAATATAACATGTTCGTGGATCCAGAAGATCTTAAGAAGGAACATAATATGCAGAAAGCAATTATTGATATTAAGAGTAAGTACGGCAAAAATGCAATCCTTAAGGGAATGAATCTCGAAGAAGGTGCCAAGACAATAGAGAGAAATGCTCAGATTGGAGGTCATAGAAGTGGGGAAGAATAAATATGCCTCTAACAGGAAGATTAATCCTAACAGACCCAAGATGACAAGAGAGAATAGGGCGAAGCAGTTTGCTCCATTTGCAGCCCTTAAAGGATTTGAAGATGGAATAAAGTGGAAGGAAAAGGTTTATGTTGATAAGAAAGAACTGTCAGAAGAATCCTTAGAAAGGCTTGATAATAAGTTTAAGGAAATTAAGAAGAATGATATAATAACAATCGTGTATTATAATAAGGGAGAATATCTTAGAGTTACGGGAATGGTTGCAAGAATTGACATAACCGCAAGAGTTCTTCAGGTTATTAATACGAAGATAAAGTTTGAAGATATATATGATATTGAGACAGGAAATGATTAGACGTAGGTTGTGATTAGATTATGAAAAGCACGAAAGATATAGAATTAAGCATAATTAAGAAATTTAAGAAGAAGATATGGAGACCTTTTACCAAGGCTATTAATGAGTATGAGTTAATAGAAGATGGTGATAAGATTGCAGTATGTATATCCGGTGGTAAAGATTCTATGCTTATGGCAAAGCTGTTCCAGGAACTGGAACGTCATGGTAAGAAGAATTTTGATGTTGTATTCCTTGTGATGGATCCAGGTTATAATGAAGCTAACAGAAGTAAGATTGAAGAAAATGCCAAGCATCTTAATGTTCCAATTCAGATATTTACAAGTGACATATTTGATGCAGTATCTACAGTAGAAGATTCTCCTTGCTATTTATGTGCCAGAATGAGAAGAGGTCATCTGTATAATAAGGCTAAGGAGCTTGGATGCAACAAGATTGCCTTAGGTCATCATTTTGATGATGTAATTGAGACAATTCTTATGGGTATGCTGTATTCCGGACAGATTCAGACCATGATGCCTAAGCTTCATTCTACTAATTTTGAGGGAATGGAGTTGATTCGTCCCATGTATCTTATTAGGGAGGAAGATGTTATTCATTGGGCCAGATACAACGAATTAGAATTTATAAGGTGCGCATGTCGATTTACGGAGATGATTGAGAAGGAGAGAAGGCAGCGAGCCAGGGAATTAGGCATAAGCGTAGATGATATGTCAGAGATTGAATCATCATCTAAGAGAAAAGAGATTAAGAATCTTATTAAGGAGCTTCATGAGGTAAATCCTTTTGTGGAGAAGAATATCTTCCGTTCTGTTGAAAATGTCAGTCTCAAAACTATAATCGCATACAAGGATGATGGAGTGACTCATCATTTCTTAGATACATATCATGATGGAGACTCGCTATTCTATGGTAGTGGTATCAGTCAGAAGTTCGATGGTCAGGATATAATTGACAAGGTTCAAACAGACCTGAAGGAATTAGCTGATGAAAAATATAAGGATTTTCATGCTAATCTTATTCCAGAAATTGATAAGAATAGGATAATCGGAGTCAGGACACCAGAACTTAGGAAATACGCTACTCAATTTGCTAAGCATGAGAAGGATGCTTTGACATTTAAGAGCCATTTGCCACATGACTATTATGATGAAATGAATCTTCATGGTTTTCTTATAGAGAAGAATAAGGATTTTGATTCTTGCATTGAAGAACTGGATGCCTTCCTTGAATATGTGGATAATTGGGCTACTTGTGATTGTACTAATCCTAAGATTCTTGGTAAATGTAAGGACAAACTTATACCACACATTGATAGATGGATAGCATCTAATAAGACATATTATATTAGATATGCAATTAAGCTTCTTATGACATATTTTCTAGATGAGGATTATTCTATAGACTACATGTATAAAGTCGCAGAGGTTGAATCTGAAGAATACTATGTTAATATGATGCAGGCCTGGTATTTTGCAACAGCTCTTGCAAAACAATATGATGATGCTGTTACCTTCTTGCAACAAAAAAGATTACCGGTATGGATTCACAATAAAACAATTCAGAAAGCTGTAGAAAGCAATAGAATTGATAAAGAAACAAAATCTTATCTTAGAACTCTAAGGATTAAGTAGAAAAACGAAAGTGATAATATATGTACGAATATAAGGACAGGATTTCGATAATTCAAAATATAATCTTGGAAAAAGGAATAGATTATTATATTATTCCCTTATCTGATTATCATAATAGTGAGATACCTAGTGATTATTATAATGTAATAAGATATATTACTGGTTTTAGCGGCTCTAATGCAACACTTGTTATTGCAAGAGATGAGGCTTTTCTTTGGACTGACGGCAGGTATTTTATTCAGGCAGAACAGGAACTTGAAGGTAGCACAGTTAAGTTAATGAAACAAGGGCTTCCAGGTGTTCCTACTATTGTAGAATTCTTAGACCAGAATATGAGAGAAGAGGATGTTCTTGCATTTGATGGCAGATTGATTAATGTTGCTACATACAAGAGGTACAGTGAAACTCTTCTTTCTGATGCTAATAATCGTCATATATATGATGTTGATATTGTGGAAGAAATCTGGCCAGACAGAGAAGAACCTAAGTGTCAGGACATATGGATTCTTGAAGACAAATACTCTGGTGAAAATGTTAGAAGCAAAGTTGATAGAATAAGGAATAATGATAATTTTAAGAAAGCAGATGCAGTTATTATATCTGACCTTTGTGATGTTGCCTGGACACTTAATCTTCGTGGTAATGATATAAAGAATGTAAATGTATTTTATTCTTATCTATTAATTACAAAGAATAAAGCTATATTATATGTAGACAACAATTCATTAGATGATAAGGTGCTTAGTTATCTAGAGGGCGAGAATATATTTGTTAGAGAATATAACCAGATATATGAGGATTTATCAGATAAGCTTTTTTATAACTCTAATAATATCTACAAGATGCTTATAGATGAAGATAGTACCAATACTTCAATTTACTCTCTAATTGTTGAGAATGTTGAAGTCCTTTGCGCAAGAAGTATTGTAAGTAGTATTAAATGCATTAAGAATGATGTAGAGATTAGTAATACCAGAAATGCGCATATTAAAGATGGTGTAGCTGTTACAAAGTTTATGTACTATCTCTATAAAACATTTTCAAAAAGGGATAATAATACCTTAAATGAGACAGAGATTTCATTAGCAAATAAATTACATGAATTAAGATTAGGACAAGAGGGATTCTTAGGAGAGAGTTTTGATACTATTTCTGCATGGGGAGAACATGGTGCTATAGTTCACTATGAGCCAACTCCTAAGACGGATATTACAATAACAGATAATAATTTTCTGCTTGTAGATTCTGGTGGTCATTACTTAGAAGGAACAACAGATATAACAAGAACATTTCTTATTGGCAAGGCAAGTCCTAAGATGGTCAGAGATTATACCCTTGTTCTTAAGAGTAATATTAATCTTGCTAAAGCAAAGTTTATGAAGGGAACGAGTGGCAAAAGTTTAGATATGCTTGCCCGTAGTGTGCTTTGGCAGGAGGGACTTGATTTCCTTCATGGTACTGGTCATGGGGTGGGACATATATTATCTGTCCATGAGGGGCCTAATAACATAAGTATTAGAAGCCCCTATGATATACCTATTGTTAGTGGAATGATAACAACAGATGAGCCAGGATTATATTTCGAAGGGGAATATGGTATACGTCTGGAAAATGAACTATTATGTCTTGAGGATGAATCTAATGAGTATGGTGAATTTCTTAAGTTTGAGTGTTTGACGCTTGTACCATTTGACATTAATTGTATTGATGTTAGTATGCTAAATGAAGATGAACGAAGATATCTTAATGAATATCATGCTTTGGTTTATGATAAGATAAGTCCTTATTTAGATGAAGAAGAAGCAGCATGGCTTAAAGAAGTAACCAGAGAGATTTGATATATATATATTTATCCTGGAATAATAAAGGAGACTATAAATGAGCAAGATACTACTTATTGATGGACATAGTATTCTTAACAGAGCATATTACGGTATACGGGGACTGTCTAATTCTAAAGGTGTTCCTACTAATGCTGTATATGGATTTCTTAATATGATGTTTAAATATATTGAAGAAGAGAAGCCGGATTATCTGACGGTTGCCTTCGATGTAAGTGCACCAACCTTTCGTCATGAGAGATATGCAGAGTATAAAGGAACAAGAAAGCCTATGGATGATGACCTTAGGGTTCAGGTGCCTATGATTCAGGATATGCTAAGTGCAATGGGAATTACTATCGTTAAGAAAGAGGGCCTGGAGGCTGATGATATTCTTGGAACGATTTCTCGTATTGCAGAGAAGCAGGGAATGGATGTTACAATTCTTTCAGGTGATAGAGATTTACTACAGCTTGCAACTAAGAAGGTTAAGATAGCAATTCCTAAGACTAGCAAAGGTGTTACAACAACTTATTATTATTATGATAAGGATGTGTACGAAGAATATCTATGTACACCAATAGAATTTATTGATGTTAAAGCATTAATGGGAGATTCCTCTGATAATATTCCTGGCGTTCCATCCATTGGTGAGAAGACTGCTAAGAATATAATCAGTAAATATAAATCTATTGAAAATGCCTATGAGCACGTCGACGAGGTTAAACCTCCTAATGCATCTAAGAAGTTAAAAGAATTCTATGATCAGGCTGTTCTTTCTAAGGAGCTTGCAACTATATGTGTAACAGCAGATATTGAATACGATATAAATGATTGTAAGTATGAGAATATTTACACTAATGAGGCATATCTTCTGTGTAAAGAATGGGAGATTAAGAGACTTCTTCCTAGGTTTGAGAATAATGTAAAAAGTCTCGATGTTCATGAATATAAGACAATTAACAGACTAGATCAGGTTGAAAGATTAATAGAAAGACTATCCTTTGAAGAATATGTTGGAGTAAGCTATGTGAGATTCTCCGATGCTGATAAAGATGGGCAGATGACACTTTTTGGTGGCGATGAACTAAGACTTGTTGCACTATCTGATAAGAAAGAATGTTATTGCATAGATTTAGGTAATGAGCTTAGCGAATCATACATTGTTAATGCATTGTATGACCTGTCTTCTAAGACTAATATTATTAGTTTTAATCTTAAGGATATGCTTTATGATTTTACAAGTCTTAACAGAGAGAAATGTTTTGATGTGTCTGTGGCATTTTATCTTCTTGATCCAACTAAAAAGGAATATACATATGAGGATATTGCAAGTGAATATCTTAATATGATGCTTCCAGGAAGAGAAGAACTAATCGGTAAGAAGTCGATAGCATCACAATTTGATTCTAAGAAAGAAAAGATTATCGAACTAAAATGTCATGAAGCATATGTGGCTGTTAATGGATACCTTAGTATTCTTTCGAAATTGCAGAATGAATATAAGAATCTATATTACAATATAGAGATGCCACTTCTCTATACTCTGTTTGATATGGAGAGAGAAGGAATTTCTCTTGATAAAAAGGCTTTAGAAGAATATGGCCACACATTGAATGAAAGAATAAAAGAGTTAGAAGGAAATATTTATAATCTTGCTGGAGAAGAATTTAATATTAATTCTCCAAAACAATTAGGTGAGATACTGTTTTCTGAGGATAAGCTAAATCTTCCAGGGGCGAAGAAGACAAAGTCCGGTTATTCTACGGCAGCTGATGTACTAGAGAAGCTTGCACCAGAATATGAGATAGTAAAGGATATATTAGAATATAGAGGTCTGTCTAAACTTTTTTCTACTTACGTAGAAGGCTTACTAAAAGAACAGGAAAGTGATGGTAAGATACATTGCCATTTCCAGCAAACTGTTACGGCAACAGGAAGACTTTCTTGTACAGAGCCTAACCTACAGAATATACCAATTAGAATGGAACTTGGAAGGATGATACGTAAAGTATTCTACCCACGGGAAGGCTTTGTATTTGTTGATGCTGATTATTCCCAGGTAGAACTTCGAGTTCTTGCACATATGTCAGAAGATCAGGGGCTTATTGATGCATTTAACAGAGGAGATGATATTCATACAAGTACTGCAGCTAAGATATTTGATGTTGAACAAGAAGATGTAACTCCTCTAATGCGTCGTACAGCTAAAGCAGTAAATTTTGGGATAGTTTATGGGGAGAGTTCCTTTGGTTTATCTGAGAACTTAGGTATTAGTAGAAAAGATGCAACGAAATATATTGATGATTATTTCAAAGTGTATCCTAAGATGAAAGAGTTTCTAGATAATCTTAAGGATAAAGCCAGAGAAAAAGGTTATTCAGAGACTTTGCTGGGTAGAAAGCGCCCTATTGTTGAGATTAGTTCTAAGAATTACAACATAAGAGGTTTTGGGGAACGTGTTGCTATGAATACACCAATTCAGGGTACAGCAGCAGATATAATCAAGATTGCTATGGTAAATGTTGATAGAAGACTTAGAGAGTCTAATATGAAATCAAGACTTATATTGCAAGTCCATGATGAACTTCTTATTGAGGCAGCAAAGGAAGAGGAAGGCAAAGTATATGACATTCTAAAAGATGAGATGATGAGCGCCATATCTCTGTCAGTACCTCTCGAAATCGATATTCATTCTGGTAATACCTGGTATGAGGCAAAGTAGATGAAGAAGATAGTAATTACAGGTGGCATAGGAGCCGGTAAGACTGCGGTACTAAAATATCTACAGGAAAATGTAAAATGTAAAATCATAAGAGCTGATGATGTGGCACACATTTTAATGGAGCCTCATGAGAAGTGCTACTATGAGATTCTTAATGCATTTCCGGAATATGATTTGTTGAAATATACTACTGTGCAAAATCACTTAGATAATGAATCAGTTAATGATAAGAATCCTTTTGATAAAGAGAAATTATCTAGAATGATTTTTTCTAATGAAGATAACAGGGATAAACTTAATTCTATTGTTCACCCTGCTGTAAAGGAATACATCTTAGAGGATGTACAAAGTGAAGAAGATAAGGGAGAAATAGACTATTATTTTCTTGAAGTGGCTCTTGCCATAGAAGAAGGCTATGATAAGCTATTTGATGAGACCTGGTATGTCTATGCAGGCGAGAAGATACGTGCAAAGCGCCTTGAAACAAATCGTGGTTATTCAGAAGAAAAAATTACTGGTATTATGAATTCGCAACTTAGTGAAGAAGAGTACAAGTTACATGCAACTCATATAATATGTAATGACAATAGTTTGGACGAATTGTACACTAATATAGGCAATATTTTACATTGCGACTAGTCTGATGAAATGGTATAATAACTAAGGTTTTATACCATTTTGTTTTATTTATTTCAAGAAGAATATACAATAATTCTAATTATATTTGCTATAGGAGACTAAATATGGCTACTATTGATAAAGATTATGTGTTTGGTTTAGATATTGGAACAAGAAATGTTGTTGGAACAGTTGGATACAATGATGATGAAGGGTTCCATGTAATTGCACAATATAGTGAAGAACATGATTCTAGAGCCATGATTGACGGTCAGATTCATGATATTAACAGAGTCTCTAAGACTATTGAAAATGTTAAAAAAACTCTTGAAGAAAAGATTAAGATGGAGCTTACAGAAGTGTGTATAGCTGCAGCTGGTCGTGTACTTCGTACTATTACTACAAGGGTTGCCATTGATTATGATGAAGAGACTGTTGTAAGCGGTGAAGACTTACACACTCTTGATTTAATTGGTGTTGACCAGGCTCAGAAGATTCTTAAAGAGAATGAAGAAGAAAAATATAAATTCTACTGTGTTGGTTACTCTGTTATGAAATATTATCTTAATGGGGAACTCTTTACATCTCTTGAAGGACATAAGGCTAATAAGATTGAAGAGGTAATAATAGTAACATTTCTGCCAGAAGATGTTGTTGATGGACTGTATTCTGCTGTAGAGAAAGCCGGACTTAAAGTTGCAAATCTTACATTAGAGCCTATAGCTGCTATCAACGTGGCAATTCCAGAAAGCTTTAGAATGCTTAATATCGCACTTGTTGATGTTGGTGCTGGAACAAGTGATATCTGTATTACAAGAGATGGAAGCATTATTGCTTACGGTATGATTCCTTATGCAGGTGATGAACTCACAGAAGCAATTGTACATGAGTATCTTGTTGATTTTGCAACTGCTGAACTTATTAAGAAGACATCTTCTGAAGAGAAGGAAGTTACATTTGACGATATTATGGGACTTAGCCATACTATTCCATCTAAGGATGTATGGAAATTAGTTGAGCCAATTGAGCAGAAGATGGCAAATGCTGTTGCTGAGAAGATAATTGAATTAAATGGTGATAAAGCTGTATCTGCAGCCTTTGTTGTAGGTGGTGGCGGAAGAGTACATGGATTTACAGATGCTCTAGCCAAGAAGCTTGATATTGTTAAAGAACGTGTTGCTATTCGTGGCGAAGAAGTAATGAAGAATATAATCTTTGAATCTAATGATCTTACTAAAGATTCGCTTATAGTAACACCTATTGGAATTTGTCTTAACTATTATGAACAGAAGAATAACTTTATAATGATTCATTTTAATGACGAGATGATGAAGTTATATGACAATGGTCATCTTACTGTTGTTGATGCTGCAATGCAGGCAGGATGGGATACTGATGAATTATTCCCTCGTCGAGGCAAAGAGATACACTATACCATTAATGGTACAGCGAAAATGATTCGTGGTGAGGAAGGTGAGTCTGCTGTTGTTAAGATGAACGATAGTATTGTGGGACTTAATACACCACTTGAACCTAATTGCTATATTACAATTGAAGCATCTACAGAAGGTGGAAAAGCTAATTGCACTATTGAACAATTAGAGGAGTTTACATCTTCTACAATTGATTTCTTTGTATCTGGCAATAAGATAACATGTCCTAAGTTTGTAGAAGTTAACGGTTCTCTTGAGCCAGGAAGCTACGAAATCAAAGAAGGGGATGTTATAGAGACTAGAAGTTTCTATACAGTAGGTCAGATAGCTGAATTCATGGATGTTGAGATTGATGATAATCATAGCATCCTTGTAAATGGTAGAGAAGCAGATAAGAATACACTTGTATATGAGAATTTCGATGTTGACTGGACTTTAACTGGATATGGTGCCACAGAAGGCGAAGGTGGCGACACAATTGTTGGCAATATGTCAGAAGCTCCAGAAGAAGTTAAGAATAGAAATGATTCTGATGGTAGTACAGATGTGGAGGTTAGTGATGAAGAACCTACAGACGAACCAGAAGAGATAGAATATGAGTTAGAAGATGAAGATGAAATCCAAGATGATTCAAAGAAAGAGGAATTAAATAAAGCTATTGCTGAGGCAATAGAAGATGCTAATTCTACTTCAGATCCCCTGGACATTACTACATCAGAGATTGACTCCGTTGTAGATGAAATAATTGAGGATGCATCGTCAAGTGCCAAAGAGATACCTATTCCTCTTAATGTAATTATTAATAAGGAGCCGGTTACACTGACGGGTAAGAGTAAATATGTATTCGTTGATATCTTTGATTTTATAGACTTTGATACAAGAGACAGTAGAGGCAGAGCCATTGTTACATTGATAAATGATAAGCGTTGTGGCTACTCTGACAGACTTAAAGATGGAGATAAGATTGATGTTTATTGGCAGGAATTAAAATAGAATAGTAACTTGGATAATATGTAATTGTCATATTGTAAAGGATACAAATCTTATGGAAATGTTTTCTATCGCATCAAGTAGTAGTGGAAATTGTATCTGTGTAGGTACGAAGGAGTATCATGTATTAATTGATGTTGGAATAACTGGAAAGAAAATAGAAGAAGGATTGAATAAATATGGTCTTAGTGGTTCTGACATTAAGGCTATATTAATTACACACGAACATGGCGATCATATTAAGAGCCTTGGTGTTATGTCTAGAAAGTATCATCTGCCCATTTACACTACAAGAGGTACATGGAGTGGAGCAATGGAATGTAAGAGTCTTGGTAAAATTGATACCAGCCTTTTTCATGAAGTCCATTATGATGAGACATTTAAAGTTGGTCCACTAACAATTAATCCAATTAAGGTAAGTCATGATACTAATGAGCCTGTAGCTTATGTTGTATCAGGTGATGAAAGACGGGTTGCCGTAATTACTGATCTTGGTAAATACGATGATTATATAGTAGATAATTTGCAAGACCTGGATGCTATTCTTCTTGAAGCAAATTATGATTACAATATGCTTCAGGTTGGAAGATATGAGCCTTGGCTTAAAAGAAGAGTTAATGGCGATACAGGGCATTTGTCTAATGAAATGTCTGGACAGCTTCTTTGCCGTATAGCAGGAGATAGGCTTAAAACTGTGCTACTTGGGCATATGAGTAAAGAGAATAATGTGCCGGAACTTGCTTATGAGGCTGTAAGGTGTGAAGTTAAGCTTAGTGATACGCCTTATGAGCCGGAGGATTTCAAGATAATATGTGCTCCAAGATATGAGGCGTCAGAGAAAGTTGTTGTGTAACTTTAGATGTGTCCCAGAAATGGGGCATATTTATTAATGGATATATAGAACATATAAGAGGTTGTTATGGAAAAAATAATTATTACAGTAGTTGGAAAAGACACAGTTGGAATTATTGCAAAAGTATGTACATATCTTGCAGATGCAAATATTAATATACTAGACATTTCACAGACAATCGTATCTGGATATTTCAATATGATGATGGTAGCAGACAGATCTAAAGCCAATGTGGATTTTGATAAGTTTCAAGAAGAGTTGGATAAGCTGGGAGAAGAGATTGGCGTAGAAATAAAATGCCAGAGAGAAGAAATCTTCGAAATGATGCATAGAATATAATTCGTATATGACATAAGTCTCAGAGAATAATATTCTATTTGCGAATGATATTTGAGATATATAACGAGGTAACATATGATTAATAATAGAGAAGTTCTTGAAACTAATAAAATGATTGAGAAGGACAACCTTGACGTTAGAACTATTACCATTGGTATTAGCCTTCTTAGTTGTATGACAAGTGATATTAATGAACTTAATAATAATATATATAACAAGATTACAACTGTGGCTTCTAAGCTTGATGAAACAGCTGTAAAAATTGAGAAAGAATATGGTATTCCAATTGTCAATAGAAGAATTGCAGTAACACCTATTGGTATTGTAGGTTCAAGCGCTTGCAAAAGCATTTATGACTTTGTATCTATAGCTAAGACTTTAGATAAAGCTGCTACTAAGGTGGGGGCTGATTTGATAGGAGGATTCTCTGCTCTTGTTAGTGAGGGTATGACTGCTTCAGATGAAATGCTTATTAAATCAATTCCCGGGGCTTTAACAAATACTAATAGAGTTTGCTCATCTATTAATCTTGGCTCTACAAAAGACGGAATCAATATGGATGCAGTTAGACTAATGGGAGAAACTCTACTTGAAGTTGCAAACCTGAGTAAAGATAGAGATTCAGTAGATTGTATGAAACTTGTAGTGTTCTGTAACGCTCCGGATAATAATCCTTTTATGGCAGGAGCATTTCATGGAATAACAGGTGGCGACGCTGTTATCAATGTTGGTGTATCTGGCCCGGGAGTAGTTAGAAAAGCTCTAGAGTCAGTTAGAGGCGAGAGTTTCGAAGTTCTATGCGAGAAGATTAAGACTACTGCTTTCAAGGTAACAAGAGTAGGACAATTAGTTGCAAAAGAAGCTTCTAAGATGCTTGATATTCCTTTTGGAATAGTTGATTTATCGCTGGCACCAACGCCAGCAATTGGTGACTCAGTAGCAGATATATTGTGTGAGATAGGACTTGAATATGCAGGTGCACCAGGTACTACTGCAGCCCTTGCACTTCTTAATGATCAAGTTAAGAAAGGTGGAGTTATGGCTTCGTCTTATGTTGGAGGATTATCAGGGGCGTTTATTCCTGTATCAGAAGATCAAGGTATGATTAATGCCGCAGAAGCAGGTGCAATTACGCTTGAGAAGTTAGAAGCTATGACTTGTGTATGCTCCGTTGGACTTGATATGATTGCAATTCCTGGTTCTACCAAAGCTACAACAATATCTGGAATTATTGCAGATGAGATGGCTTTGGGTATGATTAACCAGAAGACTACGGCTGTTCGTCTTATTCCTGTAATAGGCAAAGATGTGGGAGATACAGTGGAATTTGGTGGACTATTTGGATATGCTCCAATTATGCCAGTAAACAAATTCTCTTGCGACGATTTTGTGAATCGTAAGGGACGAATCCCTGCGCCAATCCATAGCTTTAAAAATTAAACAATGGTTGGATTTATAAAACCAGGATATATTCCATCTTCCTACTAATAATTCTTCGCTAAGTATATGTAAGTGATTGATATATCGGTTAATTAAATAATTTGGACGGAAACCGGTGTTCAATCGTTTCGTCCGGTCAGTGAACACCTACTCGCGCCATCCGTGGCGCGAGTTTTCCTTTTATAATCAATCACTAACATATACTATATGCTTGAATTAAATCGTAAGAAGATGAAATACACCCTGGCTTCATATAATCCAACCATTTTACTTTGTGATTCGCATAAGGCTGGTGGATTGTGATAAAGGAATGGGGGAGTGAATGATTGTAAGTCTTGTACAATTTGCTTCGAGCGGTAGTATATGTAAGCTACTACTTATAATTTCACAGCAGATTGATAGCGAGGGTTTCGTCGTAGGCTGGTGGATTGTGAGATGGATTTAAGTGTCTTCATACTAATAGTATCAAGCGCTAGTATATGTTAATAATTGTCATTAAAAGGAAAACTCGCGCCATGGATGGCGCGAGTAGGTGTTCGCTGACTGGACGGAAGATTGAACACCGGTTTCCGTCCATATATTTATTTGTGACGTCTGGCAATTATTTACATATACTTAGCGTAGATACGTCTGTATGAAGACACTTAAATTTATATCACAATATCTCACCAGCCTACGGCTGCATCTTAGTTATCCTGCTCGTCCTCTTCAGACTTGGCATATACAGCTTGACGCTTTCTTGCCATCTCATCACTTTCAAGGTACTCATCGTAGGTAGTAACTTTGTCAATGATTGTTCCGTTTGGCATGATTTCAATGATGCGGTTTGCAGTTGTCTGCACAACCTGGTGATCTCTTGAAGAGAAGAGTATTACACCAGGGAATTTGGTAAGTCCAGTATTTAATGCTGTGATTGATTCCATATCCAAATGGTCAGTAGGCTCGTCTAAGATAAGAACATTTGAGTTTTCTATCATCATACGAGATAGGAGTACTCTTACTTTTTCGCCTCCGGATAGAACACGCATTTTCTTAACACCGTCTTCTCCGGCAAATAGCATACGACCTAGGAATCCTCGTACATAAGTTGCATCTTTTATTTCAGAGAATTGTGTTAGCCAATCCACTATTCTTAAATCAGTATCGAATATCTTGGTATTGTCTTTAGGGAAATAACTTTGCGATGTTGTTACACCCCATTTGTAACTTCCTTCATCTGGTTCCATTTCACCAGCAAGGATTTGGAATAGTGTTGTCTTTGCGATTTCATTTGCACCTACAAATCCAATTTTGTCATCATGTCCAACAGTAAATGATACGTTGTCTAATACTTTAACACCATCAATAGTCTTGCTTATTCCATCAACTGTAAGAACTTCATTTCCAATTTCTCTTTCAGGTCTAAAGTCAATATATGGATATTTTCTACTTGAAGGTTTGATGTCATCAAGTTCAATCTTTTCTAATGCACGTTTTCTAGAAGTTGCCTGCTTTGATTTAGAAGCATTTGCAGAGAAACGAGAGATGAATTCCTGTAATTCTTTAATCTGTTCTTCTTTCTTCTTATTAGCTTCTTTTCTTTGCTTCATAATAAGCTGTGAAGATTCATACCAGAAATCATAATTTCCAGCATATAATTGAATCTTGCCGTAATCGATATCAGCAGTGTTAGTACATACTTTATTAAGAAAGTATCTATCGTGGCTAACTACTATTACAGTGTTGTCATAATTTATAAGGAATTCTTCAAGCCAAGCAATGGCATCAAGATCTAAGTGGTTAGTAGGCTCATCAAGAAGTAAGATATCTGGATTACCAAATAAAGCTTTAGCAAGAAGAACCTTGACCTTCTGATCACCATTTAGGTTACTCATAATTTCGTAGTGAAGTTCCGGCTCGATTCCAAGTCCATTAAGAAGAGTGGCAGCATCGCTCTCTGCATTCCATCCATCCATTTCAGCAAATTCAGCTTCAAGCTCTGAGGCTCTAATACCATCTTCATCAGAGAAGTCTTCTTTCATATAGATAGCATCTTTCTCTTTCATAATGTCATATAGACGCTTGTTACCCATTATTACAGTATCGATAACAGTATATTCATCGTATTTGAAGTGATCCTGCTCCAAGAATGATAGACGCTGTCCTGGAGTTATGATAACATCGCCATTTGTAGGCTCTAATTGTCCTGATAGGATTTTTAGAAATGTTGATTTACCTGCGCCGTTTGCACCTATAAGACCATAACAATTTCCCTCTGTGAACTTAATGTTAACGTCTTCGAATAAGGCTTTCTTCCCTAGTCTTAATGTAATATTACTTGCTTGAATCATAATATATCCTTTCCATAATCAATACTCATATTGAGTTTATATAATTACATAATGAAAATGTGCATAATAATATGCGCACACTTACAATATTTTATACGAAATATATGATTTTTCAAGTGAAATATTTAAGAATGCATATAATAGTAAGAAATACCTTGAAAAATAGTATGTTCTCTGATATTATATCTAACGGATTTAAAGTGAGGGATAATACGCATACCTCGTGAAGGAGAGAAATGAATGAATTCCGAATATAATGATGTAAGAGAATCAAGAGAGATAGACTTAATAGATATGTTTTGGTATTGGCTATCACATTTCAAATCACTTATTGTATTCTTAGTGATTGGAATCGGTGTTGGGGTAGCGCTATTTGTGACAACTCCAAAGGCTACTGTTGATACATCTAATGCAACTAATGCTACAAATGATACTAAGATAGAAGACTTAAAGCCTGAAGATAAGACGAAAGCCAGTTATGCCAGTGCAGAAGTTGAGAAGCCTTACCCATATAAAGAGGAAATTGATTGGAACAAACGTCTGTCAGATTCCCAGAGAAAGAAAGTTGACGAAACAGTAAAGCTTTATAACTACTATATTGAATTGGCTAATAATTATCGTACTTCTGGTGAATCCTATAAAGATAATTCGGAAGCTCTTTATTACCTTACAGGGGCTGAGGCGAATGTTAATGCATTAATAAAGAGCTTATCAGAAGATGAGAGGAAGTATTTTTACAATCAGATTGGTCAGGACACAGTTTCAGAATATTACGGAGACACGGTTGTTACTAATGCAACTAAGTCCAATACGACTGCAGCGAAGGCAAGTGCGTCTAAGGGAAGAAGCGGTAAGGTTAAGTTATTGATTTCTGTAATAGTTGCGCTTATACTTCACGTACTTATTTGTGTTATTGTATATATCTTCGATAAGAAATTAAAATACACTGAGAATCCTTCATCTATGCTTGGGACTACAGAGTTTTCCAGGGTAATTAATTGGGAAAACATTAATAGTAAAGGCGCAATAACTAAGGCAATTACTAAAGCAAGGTTGAAGAGAGAGAGGGAGATTCCTTATAGTGAAGCACTAGAAGTTAATACTAATGCGGTGTTAGACATTTCTAAAAAGAATGATTATAAGAATATATTAATCGTCACGGAAGGACTTGTTAAAGAAGGTGATGAGTTTAAGAAGCTCCTTATGAAAGATTCTGATGTAAATGTGTCTGTGGTAGATAATATTACTCATAATGCGCTTGGCGCTAAGATGGCATCTGAAGTTGAGGGATGTGTGATCTTAAGTAAAGTAGGAAATACTAACCTTTATGATATATTTGAAGAAGGTGTGGCAGTTAGGTCAAGAGAAATTGATTTACTTGGCGTTATAGTTTATGTGTAGTACAATAAAGCATGTATCAATAGATACATGCTTTTTGATTGTTTAAGAGGATTTTAAATGGCAAAGAAGAAATACTATGCAGTTAAAATAGGACTAACTCCTGGAATATATGAAACATGGGCTGAATGTGAAGCTAATGTTAAAGGCTATCCGAAGGCTGAATATAAGGGCTTTGCAACACTTGATGAAGCAAAAGAATATATGGGCTCTGAAGGTGAATTTAATCAGTTGGATGTAACAACATATTTTGGTGATGTGGCTAAAGGGGGGAGTGTAGATAATACACTTGATATTACATCATATATCGGACAAGACGAGGTTGGAAGGGGAGAGCCTTTTAGAAGAGTTATTGTTGTGGCGGCATATCTTGACGGCAATCACTTAGAAGAACTTAAGAAGATTGGCGCAACTAATGATTCTAAGAATTATGGACTAGATACCGATAAATGTGTGAAAATGGGTAAGCTTCTTACACATTTCACAGATTACAAGGAAGTTGAAAACAAAGTATATGAGAATGAGAATCTGGGGATAACTTATTCTGTATATTCTATTGATAATAGCTATTATAATGAATTGCATAGTTATGATAATAAGATGAACGGCAACAAAATCCTTGCTATAATGCATAACAGGGCAGGATTTAATCTGGCAAATTATCTCGGCAAAAAGGGAATTATAATTAGAAATGTTGTAATTGATAATTTCCTTGGAGTCTCTAATGCCAGTAAGAATTATGCAAAGTATGTTGAGAATGAGAAATACAGACTTGATACAAGTGGTGTTAATATGGTCTATGAGACTAAGTCTGAAAGTAAGTACGAATCAGTAGCTGTTGCTTCTAATATTGCAAACTATCTTGAACAATTGTATGTTGATATGATTAGAAAGCAAATTCGAGAAAAAGGTGGTGATCTTGATTCTCATGCATTTAGTAACGGAGTGGAGGATGTACAATATGCGTTTGATGAGATTGTTAAAGTGTATGGGACCCTCGATAATCCTAATATAGAAGAAGAGTTTAAGCATACTGTATATTATGAGAATTATATTAATACTGGAAAGGTTCATTAATGAAGAAAGGCGTTAAAGTTCTAATCGTTATATTATCAATAATTGCTGTCCTGATTATTGGCAGTCTTCTTTTTGTGCTTTTTAATCCCAGAGCAAAATTTCTTGCTGGCATAACAAGATTTGCAACAGGAACACTTAGTGACAATGATTATATTGGATATAATCTTGATGTTATGGAACTTTGTCGTGAATATGCTAATGGTGACATAGAATTTAGCGGTGAAGTCATAGCAAGCGATATCAAAGGTTTTGGTTATACATCTAGTGCTAAAGTTCATGGACAAAGAAGTTTTGATATGAAAGAACTATCTGGTACGGCAGATGCCAAAGTGCTTTTTGTTGATGTTGGAGAAGTGGATTTCTATGCAAAAGACAAGACAATGTATATGATTGTTCCAAGCTTTGACAACCTTGCATATTCCCTTACTTCAGATGCGGATTTATTCTACAAAGCACCTATGCTTAATGGTAATCTTGACTTTGCTTGGTTTAAAGATAACATTAGCAATTTTATAGATTTTGCTAATGATATAGATATTAGAGAGTCAGGTCAGACTCTTGAAGATGATGATGGGACATTTAGCACAGAATATCTTATAACAATTCCTAAGGGTGAAGGTGGATTTATCTGGGAACTACTTGGTATGGATGTCCCAACAGAAGATATTAATCTAAGTATGTATATTACAAGAAGTTGTAAGATTCGACGTATATCTATGGATATAAGCAATGTCTTGCCAGATACAAGAGTCATAGTTGATGGCACATCTATGGGAACTGTGATTTTTGAGAAAGATCTGCCTGAGAATGAGAAGGTGACTGTAGTTCTTATTAAGAGAGGTGATTACAAATTCTCTAATTGTATTGATGTGGCAATGGCATATAACAGCAGAGATGGCAAGGTATATAAAGGAGACGGAATCCTTGTATACGAGAAGGGTGATAATGGCTATGATATACAGGCTAAGAGGCTAAAGTTCTATGAAGATGATACATTAATAGGACAGATGTATTTTAATGGAAATGTACATCCTACTAAGATAGAGACGCCTCCTGTATCAACAGCACCTATTCCTTTAGACTCTATCAAGAATTACTCTTGGGAAGAACTTAGAGATAATTTTGAATCATTTATAAACGATGTTACAGAGGATGTTAAGAGTAAAATATAATCCGGTATTTAATTTAGAACAATAATAAGGCTGGTTTGTTGAAATTTTAACAAATTAGGGCATGCTATCTATTGATTTTTGCAAGCCTTATATAATATAATATTTATTAGCGCAAATTATTTCTTTAGGAGGAAATTAATATGAAAAGATCTATGAAAACCATGGATGGTAACCAGGCAGCTGCACATGCTTCTTATGCATATACAGATGTTGCTGCTATCTATCCTATCACTCCTTCATCAGTTATGGCTGAACATACTGATGAGTGGGCAACTGCAGGCCGTAAGAATATCTTTGGCCAGACAGTTCAAGTAACAGAAATGCAATCAGAGGCCGGTGCTGCTGGATCAGTTCACGGTTCCCTAACAGCTGGTGCACTTACAACAACATTCACAGCATCTCAAGGTTTACTTCTTATGATTCCAAACCTTTACAAGATGGCTGGTGAGAGACTACCGGGTGTAATCAACGTATCTGCTCGTTGCGTAGCCACACATGCTCTTAATATCTTCGGTGATCACTCAGATGTTATGGCTTGTCGTCAGACTGGTGTTGCAATGCTTTGCGAATCATCTGTTCAAGAAGTTATGGACTTAACACCTGTTGCACATTGTGCTGCAATTGAAGGTGGAATGACATTTATGAACTTCTTTGATGGATTCAGAACAAGTCATGAGATTCAGAAGATTGAAGCCTGGGATTATGAAGACCTTAAGGATCTGGTTGATATGGATGCAGTTGATGCATTTAGAGCTAATGCCCTTAATCCTAATCATCCTAAGGAACTTGGTTCTGCTCAGAACCCTGACATCTTCTTCCAGTCAAGAGAAGCTTGTAATACAACATATAATGAACTTCCAGCACTTGTTCAGAAATATATGGACAAAGTTAATGAGAAGATTGGTACAGATTACAAATTATTCAATTACTATGGAGCTCCTGATGCTGAATCTATCATCGTTGCTATGGGTTCTGTTAACGAAACTATTGAAGAGACAATTGATTTCTTAAGAGCTCGTGGAGAGAAGGTTGGTGTAGTTAAAGTAAGATTATATCGTCCATTCTCAGAAGAAGCATTTGTTAATGCAATTCCAGATTCAGTTAAGAGAATCTCAGTTCTAGATAGAACTAAAGAGCCTGGTTCTCACGGTGAGCCACTTTACCTTGATGTAATCGCTGCTCTTAAGGGAACTAAGTTCGAGTCAGTTCCTGTATTTGGCGGTCGTTACGGACTTGGTGCTAAGGATACAAAGCCAGGAGATATTATAGCTACATTCAACAATACTACTAAGAAGCATTTTACACTTGGTATTAATGATGATGTAACTCACCTGTCTCTTGATGTTACAGAGAATCCGGTTACAACTCCTGAGGGAACAACTAATTGTAAGTTCTGGGGACTTGGTGCCGATGGAACAGTTGGTGCTAATAAGAACTCAATTAAGATTATTGGTGATAATACAGATATGTATGCACAGGCTTACTTTGATTATGACTCTAAGAAGTCTGGTGGTGTTACAATGTCTCACCTTCGTTTTGGACATTCACCAATCAGATCAACATATCTTATTACTAAGGCAAACTTCGTAGCTTGTCACTGTACAGCTTATATTCATAAGTACAATATGGTTCAGGAACTTGTTCCAGGTGGTACATTCCTGTTCAATACACAATGGTCTGTAGATGAATTAGATGAGAAGCTTCCAGGACAGGTTAAGAGATATATTGCTGAGAATGATATTCAATTCTATATCATTGATGGTGTTAAGATTGGTAAGGAAATAGGTCTTGGTAACAGAATTAATACTGTACTTCAATCAGCATTCTTCTCACTAACTAAGCTTATTCCTGAGGACGAAGTTATTAAGCTTATGAAGGACGCTGCTACAAAGTCTTATTCTAAGAAGGGTGATGACATCGTTAAGATGAATCACGATGCTATTGATAAAGGTGCAACAGCTTATATTAAGGTTGATGTTCCTGAGTCTTGGAAGAACTGTAAGGATGATGAGCTTGGAGAAGCTATTCCTGAAGGCGGACGTAAAGAAGTTGTTGACTTTGTTAAGAATATTCAATCTAAGGTTAACGGACAACAGGGTAATACAATTCCTGTATCTGTAACAAGAGAGTATGAGACTGGATGGACTCCATCTGGTACAGCTGCTTATGAGAAGCGTGGTGTTGCAACAGATGTTCCTGTATGGGATTCTACAAAATGTATTGGATGTAACCAATGTTCATACGTATGTCCACATGCAGCAATTAGACCGGTTGCACTTACAGCTGATGAAGTTGCTAAGGCTCCAGAAGGTATGCAATCTAAGGATATGGTTGGAATGCCTGAATACAAATTTGCAATTGTTATTTCTGCTTATGACTGTACAGGATGTGGCTCTTGTGTAAATGTATGTCCTGATAAGGTACAGGCTATTACAATGAAGTCATTCGAAGAGAATGAAGGAGAGCAGAAGTACTTCGATTATGCAGTTTCACTTGATGACAAGGAAGATGTAATTGAGAAGTTCAAGATTAATACAGTTAAGGGCTCACAATTTAGACAACCACTTCTAGAGTTCTCTGGTGCTTGTGGTGGATGTGGAGAGACACCTTATGCCAAGTTAATCACACAATTATTTGGTGATAGAATGTATATCGCTAACGCAACAGGTTGTTCTTCAATCTGGGGTAACTCATCACCATCTACACCTTATACAGTTAACAAGGCTGGACATGGTCCTGCATGGTCTAACTCATTATTCGAGGATGCTGCTGAGTTTGGTTATGGTATGCTCCTTGCACAACGTGCTATACGTGATAGACTAAAAGATGAACTATCTGATATCTACGATAAGGCAGATAGGGATGATGTTAAGGCAGCAATCAAAGAGTGGATGGATACATTCGATTCTGGTGTAACAAACGGTGCTGCAACAGATAAGCTTGTTAAGGTTCTAAAAGATTGTAATTGCGATAGAGGTAACGAAATCCTCAAAGAGAAAGATTATCTTGCTAAGAAGTCACAATGGATCTTCGGTGGTGACGGATGGGCTTATGATATTGGATTTGGTGGTGTTGACCATGTACTTGCATCTGGTAAGGACATCAACATTATGGTATTCGATACAGAGGTTTACTCTAATACAGGTGGACAGTCGTCTAAGGCTACACCAGTTGGAGCAATTGCTCAATTTGCAGCAGGTGGTAAAGAGACTAAGAAGAAGGATCTTGCTGGTATTGCAATGAGCTATGGTTATGTATATGTTGCTCATATCTCTATGGGTGCTGACATGAATCAATGCGTTAAGGCTATTGCAGAAGCAGAGGCTTATCCAGGACCATCACTCATCATTGCTTACGCTCCATGTATTAACCATGGTATCCGTAAGGGAATGAGCAAGGCTCAGACAGAAGAGAAGCTTGCAGTAGAGTCAGGTTACTGGTTCAACTTCAGATACAATCCTACTCTTGCCGCTGAAGGAAAGGATGCATTTAGCCTAGATTCTAAGGCTCCAGCATTTGATGGATATCAAGACTTCCTTAAGGGAGAGAACAGATACGCTTCACTTGCTAAGTTCAATCCTGAGAGAGCTGCAGAATTATTTGCAAAATCAGAACAGATTGCAGAAGAGCGCTATGCATATTTGCAGAAGCTTGTTAGCCTCTATAAGGCAGACTAATTAACTCCTAAAGTTAAGAGATATATAAAGCATGTTCGTATCAATTGATGCGAACATGCTTTTTTATTTACTAATGCGATTTATATAAATCATTCACTATATAAGTAATAATAGTGTGTATTTTTACATGTGATTTATGTTATAATATGAAATGGTGTGTAATGCAATAAATTACTAGGATAGGAGAAATAATATGTCAGAGAATAATACTAATACAATAAATGCAAATGAAGAAGTGAGTAATGTAACCCTTGGAGAAGACAAGCTTCTTGAGCAAATTGACGCATTTCGTGATAAAGCTCAGCAATTACAGGGACTTATTTCTGCAAAAGAGCAGAAGGTTAATGAATTAGAGAATCTTGTTAATGAAAAAGAAGTTAAGATTAATGAACTTCAGAATACATTATCTACTAAGCAGGCTGAGGCAGATGAACTTGTTGTTGATATGTCTAAGCAGGTTGATAGAATGATTGAGTCTGTTAATGCCACCCTTGCTGATATTGAGAAGAGACTTGATGACAAAGTTACTTCTAGCGAAGAGAATACAGAGGCTAAGAATAGAGAGATTAGTGAGACTCTTGGAAGCGTTAATGATGATTTGGAATCTATTAAGGCTGACCTCTCTGAGAAGGTTCATTCTGAAAATGTTAAAGTATACCGTAACATTCATGATCTCATTCAGGAGAATGATAAGAGTGAAGAGAATAAGAAGACAATTCTAGACAAGATTAAAGGAACAAAGGCTGTTGCTACCTGGGGTCTTGTATTTGGAATAATTGATTTTGTTGGTATTGGTGCTGTAGTGGCGCTTATGCTTAAGATGGCTGGATTAATCTAATAAGATTATTGTGGAGTGCAATTAACATATCTATGGATAAGAAGAAAGATGTATGGGTTGTGGGACATAAGAATCCTGATACGGATTCTATATGTGCCGCTATAGCATATGCTAATTTCAAAAATCTAACTGAAGAAGGTAATTTTATTCCTAAGAAGGCAGGGGAAATCAATAATGAGACGAAATTTGTACTAGAACATTTCCAGGTTGAAGAACCTGCAACAATTGATTCCGTAGGAACACAGATTAAGGATATTGATTTTCGCCGAACAGAAGGCATTAATTCGCATTTATCCCTTAAGAAAGCGTGGGAACTTATGCGAGAACTTGATGTTGTAACGCTCCCTATCGTGGATTCTAATGGTAGAGTTGAAGGAATTATTGTTAATGGTGATATTGCCTATTCTTATATGAATGTTATTGATAATAGCATTCTTAGTCAGGCACGTACTCAATACAAGAATATTATTGAGACACTTAATGCGAAGCTTTATGTGGGAAATGAGCATGCGTATTTTGTTAAAGGTAAAGTGTGTGTTGCCTCTGGTTCCATTGAGACAATTGAGAATGAAATTGATGAAGATGACCTGATAATAAGTGGTAATATCAAGGTTCGTCAATTGATTGCCCTTGAGCAGAATCCTAGTTGCATGATTGTTTGTTGTGCTACAGAACTTGATGAAGAAGTAATTGAGAAAGCAAAGCGAATTGATTGTGTGCTTCTTTCTACAGAATATGACACATTTACAACGGCTCGTCTAATCAACCAGAGCATGCCTGTCAAATACTTTATGACAACAGGCAATCTTGTTATGTTCGACGTTGATGATTATATTGATGAAGTAAAGGATATAATGAGTCGCATACGTCATAGAGATTTCCCTGTTGTTGATGAGCAATTTCATTATGTGGGAATGTTCTCTAGACGTCACTTAATGGGTAAAGGCAGAAAGAGTATTATATTAGTTGACCATAATGAGAAGTCACAGGCCGTTGATGGTATTAACGAAGCTGAGATTCTTGAAATTATAGATCACCATAGGATAGGATCCTTAGAAACAATTTCTCCAATAGTATTTAGGAATTATCCCCTTGGATGTACATCAACTATTATTTATAGATTATATAAAGATAGAGGAATTACTGTGGAACCTAAGATGGCAGGCATTATGTGTTCTGCAATCCTATCTGATACGTTGATGTTTCGCTCGCCAACTTGCACTGATTATGACAAGAAGATGGCAGAAGAACTTGCAAAGATTGCTGGCATTGATATTGAAAGTTTTGCACTTTCAATGTTCGAAGCGGGATCTGATTTTGGAGAGAAGTCTATAGAGGATATATTCTACTCGGATTTCAAGACATTTGTATCAGGTGACAACAAATTCGGCGTTGCGCAGGTTAGCGCTGTTACAGATAACCAGTTAAGCGACGTTAAGTCCAAGATATATCCTGCAATGAAGCAGTGCGCTATAGATAAGAATCTTAACATGGTATTTGTTATGCTGACTAATATATTAGAGGAACGCTCTGAACTTATCCATGTGGGAAATGTTAATATGGAAAATGTTAAATTATGTTTTCCAGGAAGTGTTGTGGATGGTGATTCTCTAGTGTTAGATAAGGTTGTATCCAGAAAGAAACAGCTTATACCTGGGCTTATGGAAGCATTTTTGATGTAGTTCTTATCTGAGTTAAGTCTTATCCTTAATTATAAATATTACTGATAATCTTCGCTAATAATCTACTAATGATTATGGTTGGGTTTGTATAATAATTATGACGGAAACCGGTGCTCAATCCGACGTCCGTTCGGTGAGCACCTACTTGTGACATCCATGTCACAAGTTTCCCTTGCTTACATAATCATAAGTAGCTTATAAGCTGGATTATATGTAATATTTATAATTAAGGATGTGACTTAACTTCAATAGAATATTATAGATAAGCCAATAAGCTCGATTATATGTCACACTTATGATTAAGGATAAGATTTGACATAAGTAAAAATAAAAAAGATTATAAGGAGATAATAAGGATGAATCCAACAGATGAAAAAGCAGTATTCTTACACAAACAATGGAAAGGAAAGATTGATACAGTAAGTAAGGCGCCTGTAAAGACAAGAGAAGATCTTGCTCTTGCATATACACCGGGTGTTGCAGCGCCTTGTAGAATCATTCATGAGAACAAAGAAGAGGTATATACATATACCCTTAAGCAGAATACAGTTGCTGTAGTATCTGATGGAAGTGCTGTACTTGGACTTGGCAATATTGGACCGGAAGCCGCTATGCCTGTTATGGAGGGTAAATGTGTTCTCTTCAAGGAGTTTGGAGGTGTTAACGCATTTCCAATATGCCTGGATACACAGGATACGGAGGAGATTATAGCGGTAGTTAAAGCCATGGCGCCGACATTTGGCGGTATTAATTTGGAAGATATATCAGCACCGCGTTGCTTTGAAATCGAGGCAAGACTTAAGGAGGAGCTTGATATTCCCGTATTTCATGATGATCAGCATGGTACGGCAATAGTTGTTTTATCAGGTCTGATTAACGCACTCAAAATTACAAAGAAAGCTAAAGAAGATTGTAAGATAGTTATTAGTGGAGCAGGTTCTGCAGGTGTTGCTATAACCAACTTGCTTCTTAAATATGGATTTAAGGATATTATTCTATGTAACAGTAAAGGTATTGTGTGTAAAGAATCGCCGAGACTTAACTGGATGCAGGAGAAGATGCTTGATATAACTAATCCAAGGCATATTACAGGAAGCCTGGCTGATGCAATGGTTGGAGCTGATATATTTATTGGTGTATCGGCACCTGGTATTGTAACAGAAGAAATGGTTAAGTCAATGAACGATGAACCAATTATATTTGCACTTGCAAACCCTGTTCCAGAGATAATGCCTGATATAGCAAAGAAGGCCGGTGCTAGAATTGTAGCAACTGGAAGAAGTGATTTTCCTAACCAGGTCAATAATGTAATTGCTTTCCCGGGAATATTCAAGGGAGCACTTGAGGGAAGAGCAAAGCAGATTACAGAAGAGATGAAGCTTGCAGCAGCACTTGCACTTGCTTCCCTTGTATCAGATGACCAGTTATCCGAGGATTTCATTATGCCTGAAGCATTTGACCCAAGAGCAGCTCAAGTTGTTGCTAATGAAGTAAAGAAATTGATTTAAGTTAAATATAGATATAATTATGGCAGATATTAATTTAACATATAAGATAATAGTACTAGAGCTTCTTAATAAAGCAGACTCAAAGTTGAGTAATAGGGTGATAGTGGATTTCTTCTTAGAGTATGAATATACTGATTATTTTAGTGCAGAGATGGCAATAAGTGATCTTGCTGAAACTAAAATGGTTGATGTTATAGAGACTCATGGAAGCACTAATTATAGTATTAACGATGAAGGTAAGAAGACACTAGAATTATTTCAAGATAGGATTAATTCTGAGATAGAAGAAGATATTAAATTTTATTTTAATAAAAACAAGCTGGAAATCAGAGAAGAACAGGAAGTGACTTCTAATTATTCCACTCTTTCTTCTGGCGGATATATGGTTAATTGCAAAATACGTGATATTGATAAAGCTCGTACTATATATGAAGTGAATTGTGTAGTTCCCACAAAAGAGCAGGCAGAAGCAATATGCAATAACTGGCAGGCAAAATATGAAGAAATATATTTTCAATTTTTAGAAGGACTAACAGTTTAATGAGTAATAAAGAGATGAAGAGTAAAAGTAGATTTCACATTGATATGGAGAGAATAGGAAGAACGCTTTTTATTGTGATACTTGATATTGCCGCAATTGTTCTATCCTATTGCTTTGCGCTGTGGCTTAGATTTGATTTTTCTTATAACGAGATCCCTACAGTTTATAGGGTAAATGTATTGTATTTTCTCCCATTTATAGTTGTGTTATCTCTAATAGTTTATTTTATTGGAAAACTATATAGGAGTGTGTGGAGATTTGCAGGAACAACAGAGGTTGTAAGAGCATCTATCGCTTATGTTGTAATTGCTCCGTTAATGGCATTGGGATATCAGGTTCTGAATTATAATATACCAAGAAGTGTATTGATTCTTGGATTTATTCTATCCTATGGGTGTTGTGTTGGAATAAGATTGTCTTACAGGCTAATTAGGTTATTATTTAGAAATCTTAAGCTCACTAATATGGCAAGTAAAGGCAATTGTGAGAATATCATGATTATCGGTGGCGGTTCTGCAGGGAGACAATTGGTTCATGAGTATAAGATTTCTACACACATTAATGGTGTTGTTAAGTGTATTATTGATGATAATCCTCAGAAGTTAAAGAAGAATATAGAAGGTGTGCCTATTGTCGGAGGAAGAGATACAATCCTTGATAACACTAATAAATATAATATTGATAAGATAATTCTTGCAATTCCTGCAGTAAACTCTATTGATAAGAAGAATATCCTTGATATCTGTAAGGAAACTGGTTGCAAGATTCAGATTACCCCGGGTATATATGAGATTGTTAATGGAGATGTTAACATCAGCCAGCTTCGTGATGTTGAGATTAATGATCTTCTTGGAAGAGACGAGGTTAAAGTTGATAATTCCCAGATTAAAGCAAGTATAGAAGGAAAAGTCGTTCTTGTAACAGGTGGCGGTGGTTCCATTGGTTCTGAGCTTTGTCGTCAGATTGCAAGTGCTAATCCTAAGCAGCTGATTATATTTGACATTTACGAAAATAATGCATATGCAATTGAGCAGGAACTAATTAAGGATTATCCAGAACTTAATCTTGTAACACTTATAGGTTCTGTTAGAAATACTAATCGAGTAAATTACATCCTTAAGAAGTATAAACCTTATGGTATCTTCCATGCTGCGGCACATAAGCATGTGCCTCTTATGGAGACAAGCCCTAATGAAGCAGTTAAGAATAATGTGCTAGGAACTCTCAAGATGGCTACTGCAGCAGGCGAGAATGGTGTTAAGCGATTCGTACTTATATCTACAGATAAAGCTGTTAATCCTACTAATGTTATGGGTGCAACCAAGAGAATCTGTGAGATGATAGTTCAGATGATGAACCGAAAGTACGATACGGAATATGTTGCTGTTAGATTTGGAAATGTTCTTGGTAGTAATGGTAGTGTTATTCCATTATTCAAGAAGCAAATTGCGGCAGGAGGCCCTGTTACAGTAACAGATAAGAATATCATAAGGTATTTTATGACAATTCCAGAAGCCGTATCACTTGTCCTTCAGGCAGCTTATTATGCCAAGGGTGGAGAAATATTTGTCCTTGATATGGGAGATCCTGTTAGAATAGACGATATGGCTCGTAACCTTATTAAGTTGTCTGGATTCGAACCGGATGTGGATATTGAGATTCAGTACACTGGACTTCGTCCAGGAGAGAAATTGTACGAAGAACTTCTTATGGATGAAGAGGGGTTGCAGGATACTGAGAATAAGCTTATTCATATTGGTAAACCAATTGAAATGGACGACGATAAGTTCTGCGAGCAGTTAGAGAGACTTCGCGTATGGGCTACTGATGAAAAGGATGACATCCGCCCGCTCATTAAGGAAGTTGTTGTTACTTATACGGGAGTGTAGGAATTAGACCGCTAAGGCGGTCTTTTTTATATAGCATTATATAGTATTATATAGAATTATATAGAATTATATAGATTATCTTAAATTATATAGCATTATATATATTTATATAGATTATCTTGAATTATATAGTGTTATATAGTATTATATAGGTGGAGTATGATAACAAAGAGGTGCAAGTATGAAACGTAATCCTTATATAATTAGTTTTGGGCGTTTGCCAAAGCAATACATTAGTCGTGACTATCTGGTTGATAGTATAGTTGAAACACTTGAAAGTGATGTGGTAGAGGAACAAGCATTTAAGATTACAGGTATTAGAGGAACTGGTAAAACAGTTGCACTAACTGCAATTGAAAAACAAATTAGAGAAAATGATAATTGGATAGTTGTTGATTTGAAGTCGAATTCGGATATTACTAAAGACTTAGTTGCTGAATTATATAGTGAGGTTCCGTTTGTCACTAAGTTTATAGATGCTAATCTTAACCTATCATTATTTGGAATTGGGTTAAATGTTTCTAAGAAAAGTCCAGCAGCAAGCCTGGATTATGCTTTAAAGGTGATATTACAAGAAGTTGATAAAAAGGGTAAGAGAGTACTAATTGCAATTGACGAAGTGAGGAATACTCCTGAGATAATTGATTTCATTCAAGAGTTTCAGATTCTAATAAGACAAGAATTGCCAATCTATATTATAGTCGCAGGACTATATGAAGATATTGAAAGTGTTGAGAACACAGATGGATTGACCTTCTTTCTAAGGGCCTCAAAATATGAAATCAAGCCTTTGAATCTTAACATGATTTGTGATGATTATGAGAATACACTGGGTGTATCAAGTGAGGTTGCTTTAGAAATGGCTAAGACAACAAAAGGTTATGCATTTGCATATCAGGCTCTTGGTAAATATATGTGGGATTATGGTGAAAAAGAAATTACAAAAAAGGTCCTATATTCTTTAGATGAGATACTAGAGGAAAAGGTTTATAAAAAAATATGGAATGAACTGGCGCCTAACGATAGGTATTTTCTACGGTTTATTGTTGAAAAGGAATCTATGACTGCAACAGAACTACTATCCAAGACTAAGAAATCTCATAGCGAGTGGTCAATTCCCCGTGCGCGTCTTAAAGAAAAAGGAATAATTGATGTTGAAACACGTGGAATGATTGCTATTAAGCTACCTAGATTTAAAGAATTTATTGAGAATCAAGAACTATTAGGAAATGTTTAATAGAAAGACCGCTAAGGCGGTCTTTTTTTTGTTGAAAAAGTATATTCTAAATCTTGTGCGATATATACAAAATGATAGGGTGAAGCAGGT
>SVEY01000010.1 GCA_015057165.1 Lachnospiraceae bacterium
ACCATTTTGCAACCACAAAAAAAGGGAACCCACTGCCCGCGCGGATTCCCACAATTTATCGTCTATTCAAGTTCTATATTAACATCTATATATAGTGTTTACGCATTTCGTATATGCTATATTGAGTATATTATATCTTATTATTCTATATATTCTAGTGGTTTATGTCTGTGTAGTTGACATTTTGTTGACATAATAACACTTAAACTATCAGAAGATTTCCTTTGAACAAGATGCATTATTCCTCCCTCTGAGTAAGTATAATCCCAACTAAGTATTCTAATCTAACTCTTAAATTCTATATACTGATTATATTTTCTTATCATAATGTTTTTTATATACTGTTCCATATATTCGTAATCAGGTTCATTATTATCATTTACAGGCAACAGTATTTTTTCCCTTGATATTCTTTTATCATTTATTTCTCTATTAAAATTATACTTATCAGACCATCTTGACGTCATACATGATATGAATAAATAAATATATTTATTAAATCTATCGTTTTTAAGATGAGTTACATGATCTGATGCAACAAATTCAAATGGTTCATAAAAAGAAGAACCAACTGAGCCACTATTAGCCACACTCAAACAATCCTCATATATCCTCATTTTATCATTTGGTTGAATAAAATTATCAACACCATTATTCATAGCAGTTGATGATACATAAGGTGTATTACCATCTATTTGATTATTTTTTGTTAGTCTTTTACCTCTTTTTATATTTTTTTCTCCGAAAACATCTAAAACAAAAAAATCTTTCCATACTTTTTCATCTAAATCGCATATCTCTATTTCTTCTCCAAGAATATCTAATTGCCTTTTGAGATGCTCTATATATTTCGCTTCTTTATTTATTTTAAGTTCTTTAATGTATTGCTCCATATAGACATAATCAGGCATATTATTTGAAGACACAGGAAGTTTTATTTTTTCTCTTATCAATCTTTTTTGAGAACACATTCTTGAATAATTATATTTACCTTTAAAACGACTCTCTAACGCCTTAGAAATAAACAATCCTGACTGAATCGTTAAATTGTCTTTGGGAATAAGCATATTTATCCTACCATGTGAAACTGCAAAAAAAGAATAATTATGAAAATATACTTTACCAAACATATCTATTGTTATAATATTTTTTTTAAATAATTGGCTCTTTCCATCTCCTGATTTTATAAATCCGCAAATACCATTATTACTACTTCCAGAAGAAAGTAAAGGATAAGTGCCTTTTTCCAATTTATCTACCTGATTATCTCCAGAGGAAAGAACTACATCAAATAAATCGATGAGATTGAATTCTTTCCATTTTTTACCATTAAGTGTCTTCATTTTTCCTCTCAAATAAATAGTTTCTATCTTGCATTATCATCGAAAATTCAAAGGACAAATAATCACCCACTGTTTTTTCAAAATCAACATCAGTTGGTATCTCGTCATTAAAGTAATAAAAACTATGTAACCATTCATCACTTGCTTCGACAGTAGTTTTTACACAAAACTTAGTATCAGCCTCAATTCTATCAAACCATACATCTAATAAATGTTGCTTTTTATCTTTTGCACTTTCTGTTTCAATAAGACCTATATGCGGAGCAACCTTAAAACCATCCTCTTCAAAGTTAATAAACTTACTAATATGCTTTTGATTATGCGATATGCCTGCTGTAAAAACAGCTATACAAGGCATAACACCAACGCCATAAAACGTATCTTTATTAAGTGTAATAACACCTTCTAGCGTATGCTTTTTTAATATATTATCTTTAATTATTTGTTCTTCTTTTGTTTTACCAGTAAAAGATGATTGGGGTACAATAGCTATACACCTTGCACCTTCTGTTAAACTGTCTAATAAATACTCAATAAAACAAATTTCATAAAGACTAGCGTTTTTCTTTTTCTTAGCGAGCGAATAAGGTGGATTTATCATTCCAACAGTAGCACCTTTTAGCTTTAATTCGCCTGGCTTAAAGTCAAAGAAATCTGCACTTTCTATATTCGATTTTCCATCTCCACGAAGTATCATATTTGTAACAGCAATGGAAAACATATAATCTTCTATTTCTATTCCATGAAGTTGATGCTGTCTAATATGTCTTTTTGTTTCTTCATTATCTGTAAGTTGAAGCATATTGTGCATAGCAGACACTAAAAACCCGGCTGTTCCACAACAAGGATCCAAAACTACATCATCAACTTTTAAATCTGCTAAATCACAAAACAAATCAGTTATATGCTTAGGCGTAAGCACAATACCTAACTCTTGCCCATCACCGCCTCCATAACTCATAAATTCTGAGTAGAATCGTCCTAAATAATCTTCGCTTGAACTTGTATATTTGATTGATTTATATATGTGTTCATAAAGAAATTCAGCATAATACCTTAAAGGCGTTTTGCCTAAAGTATCATTTTTTTTGTTTAAAATTTCCGAATTTCTAATTATATTAAACTGAGCTAAAATCTTATCGCGTTTTCGTTCTGGCTTTATAGGATTAGTTTTAAATTTCGTATTAATCGCACTATATATTTTTTCGCCATCTGTTTCAGCTTCATTACCAGTTAATCTTTCAATGCTAAAATTCCCATTACTTATTTCATCAAGGGCTAGAAGAATTCCAGATACAACAATAGGTTTTTCTCTTGTACCTAGTGAACCATAAATTCTTAAATCTTCATGTAATTCAGCTGCATCTTTAAGAATTTCTTTCAAATCTTTTTCTGTTGTATCTTCTTTTAAAATAACTTTTCTATAATATTCAGAAATGTTTTTCTTATTAAATGAAATAAAACTTTCAACATCTTCCAGTCTTGTATATGGTTCTGTATTTTCGACATATAAAGGAGTTATTTTATGATGTTTTTCATTTCCACTGACACCAAAAGCTAACACTTTTGAATAATTGGTATTCTTTATTAAATGCTTTGCATAATGCAAAGCCCCATTTACAGCATAATTCTTTACTGCTTCTATTTCTAAAGAAATAGCACCATCTTCTGTCTCTTTTTCATGGCTTGATAAATCTGCCTTATCTTCAATAACTATGACAAAATCATCTACTACTCCGACAAATTCAGGGAATCCTACATTACCTGTTCCAGATTTTGACGCACTTTTTAAAGCATCATCTATTTCTTTTATGCTACTTCCTTGTGGTTCTAATTCTAGATTAGCTTCTTTTAGTAAACTATTAACCCAAAAGTCGGTTTTTACTTCTTTCTTAGCCATTGTAAACCTCTCCAATAAAGACATTTATTTATTTCTATATTTATCAATAGACTCACCTTTTGAATTCTTCCATTCTATCCATCCGTTACAGGAATTCCCAACAACAACAAAAGCCGCAACCGACGGGCTTTTACAAGGCATATCTTCCAGTAATATGTCATTCTCAATTATTGCATTTGTTCTATTAGATGGCACTTTGTCACGTCTTTTTAATGGAGCACACTTACTTCCCTTAAGAACAATAAGCATCCCTTCTTCAACCTTCATTTTCCCCTCAACTTTTCCAAATCCTTTTATATTACGATTCAAGTAATATGTTCCATCAGGGACTTCACTCCAACCTTTACTATCATTATATTCAGCAGAAGCCTCTTTAAAGACTTCTTTTTTACTTGTTTGCGGGGGATAAATTTGTTTTCCGTCAAAAGAAGCTAATAGTTGTTTCACAAGATCAATATCTAACGCAAATAATTCTGTATTCGGGACCCTGCTTTTACTAAATATTTCATCAATAAGAGCCTCTTTATCATCATAGTCATCTACTTCAATAGCAAATTGTCTTTTAAGACCTACAACGTTCGCATAACCATTACGCTCCAAGTTATACATTCTCTGTTCAAAATTATCTACACGTGTTTTTCCAATCTTAACAAGACCTGAAACCACTGTAGACATCACATAAATAACACCCCTAGACATATAAACAACCTCCTAATTTCCACACAAAAGTATTATACCACAAAAAAACAAGACATAAACAAATAGTATATTTAAAGTTTTTTTAGTATCAAAAAACTTTTCCCTAACGCCTTCTACGTCGTCTTCCAGTTCGAACCTTATCCTCTCTGACATTAGATGTCTGACTTGCCTTCCAAGAATTTGCTTCTTTATCGGCTCGTTCTTTTGCTTTCTCCTTATTCTTTTTATTTATATCATCAACCATCTTAACAACATCTGAATCGTTGCATCCATTAACTGTGTAAGGTTCATAATCTCTTTTTAAGAACTCTATTATACGTTTACTTTTAATTTCAGTTTTTCCATCTATAGTCGATTTATTTGGTTTAGAAGTTTCTCTAGCATGCACATGTTCTTCATTAACATCTTTATCTCTAGAAACTTTTTCAATAAAATCTCTCATCTTCAAAGCAACTAATTCTTTTATATCTTTTTTAACTTGTCTAAGTTTTTCTATAAGATTATTTATCTCCTTTATTTCTCTATTAGTTTCACATCTAGATGACACTCCGCCCCATTTTTCAATTTGCCTTGCTACATATCCTTCATGTATTGTCGGTAATTCTTCTAGACCTCTTTCTTTATTACTTCTATGGTCAATTCTGTTTTCATTTGATAGATATTTGTTGCAATACTTAGCCCAAGATTTGCGCCACATATTTGCATTGGCTCTGTCGTTCCAATCATTCTCCGGAATAGATATTTTCTCCCATAAATACTCTGTCCCTTTTCCTTTTCTAACCCTAGTCTTCTGATTACCCTCCGAATCAAGTTTAGGTATTCTGTACTTTTCAGTGTTCTCCTTATCGTGCCAATCATAAGTCGGAAGTGAAGGATTATATATTGGTGTTCCCTCACTATCTCTTGCATTAGCAAACACCGTCCTTTGTTTAGCGCACCATTTATGGTTCTCGTCTATATTCCTAACTGTTAACATAATATGTGCATGAGGATTACCATCATTTCTATCATGTAATGCCCAATCAGCAATCATCCCTTTACTAACAAAATTTTCATTTATATAATCTCTAACACATTCTATATGTTCATCTCTTGTCATCTCTTTCGGAAGTGCAACTTCAACTTCTCTTGCTAGTTGTGCATCTACTCTTTTTTCAACTTTCTGAACTTCATTCCATAAAGTTTGTCTATCAAGATACTCTCTTGGAGCATTAACCGGAAGCATAATTTCGCTCATAACAACACCGGCTTTATTAGTAAAGTCATGTACTGTTCCGGTCTCTTCATTTAATAATTTCTCTCCCGATCTATAAGCTGCTGATGCAACTGCACTTCGTCCACCGGCTCTACTTATTATCTTAATTGAGCAGTGATATATTGACATTTTGCACCCCCCTTTCTGTTAACATATGAAATGTCTGCTGTTATTACCTCCGCCTCCAGTCGCGTGACTGGCGCCGTCTGCGCAAGACCGCCCCTCCGGCGCAAGGAGCCTGCAGAGATTTAAGATTATATTTTAAAGTATTATTTTTAAGTAAGCACTTATAACAATGTGGGCTCCGCCCACATATAAGTGCGCCCTTATAGTAAACGTATAAGAATACGCTAGCCGGTAGCGTCCCAGCTAGCGTCGTTCGTTGTTACTCAGTAGCAATCTTCTGATGGTCAGTAGAATCTGATTGATTATCGATAGATTTTTGTTGCTTATTCATTGCTTTAGTAAAATATCCTCCTCTACTATCTTGATCCTTTAGATACTTTTCCAGCTTCTTAACATCATCAAATTCCAAATCACGCCCCAGAACAGATTCAACACTCTTTCCAATCTTGATTTGTAAATCTAATTTCTTCTTTCTGTCTTCTTCCTTCTGCCTTGCCTTAAGAACCTTAATCTGTTCCGATAGAACATTCATCTCTTCCATCTTTTCTTGTAAGCGTTCTTCTGTTGTCTTTTTTCTTCCCATATTATTCCTCCACTTCTTCATTAAATACTTTCACTAATAGTTCGAGAATTATCCTAAGTGATTCTCTATGCTCATCATCCAATTCATCCAGATAAGGATTACATTTCATAATTGAATAAATCTCATCTATCCGATTTCTCATCTCACTAAAAGTTCTTACATTACCAACTACACTTAATTCTTGATACAAACAACTTTTAATAAAAAACTCTGCTTTCGGCAATCCGGTTATTCTAATTCTTGCCTCAATCATTTCTTTCTCGATAGGTGTAACACGAAAATTTAGAATCATATTTCGAACCCGGTTCTTCTCATTTTTAACCTTCTTTTCAGTACTCTTTATTTGCGTTTCTCTACGATATATCTTATCCATAATCTTATCTCCTTACTTATTAATTTCATCTAATCTACTTGCCATATCAGTTTGTACTGTTGGGTATAGATGTGCGTATCTTTCTGTAATAGTTGCATTTTCATGACCTAATCTTTCTGCGATTTGTATAGGCGCATAACCAAGTTCAATAAGTAGAGCACACGCAGAATGTCTTAAATCATGTATTCTAATTCTTTTAACTCCGGATTCCTTTGCACCCCTATCCATTTCATGATGTAAGTATGATTTTGACAACTGAAACAACCTTGCCTTAGGTTGTAACTTATATATAGAATCAAAAAATTCTTCCATTTCATCACACAAAAATTTAGGAAGAGAAATTGTTCTATTACTTTTCTCTGTCTTAGGGGAAGTAATCATCTCCTCTCCTTTAACAACTTGATAAGTTTTGTTAATTGTTAATTCCTTTTTCTCCAAATCAAAATCTTCTCTAGTAAGCGCAAGTAATTCACCGGACCTAATCCCAGTCCAATAAAGTATTTCAAATGCGTAGAAAGAAATTGGTTTAGACTTCATTGTTTCTATAAACCTTAAATATTCTTCTTTAGTCCAAAAGTTCATTTCTTGTGCATTGCTTTTACCCATCTTCTTAATAGAAAGACATGGGTTCTTAGGCAAGTCATAATACTTATACGCATGATTAAATATGGCATGTAGTTGATTCTGAATTGAGCGAAGATATGTCTCTGAATATGCTCTTCCATTATCATCCCTTTTTATCAGCAACTCGTTTTGCCATTGAAGAATATCAGTAGAAGTTATGTCACATAAATCAAGCTTACGAAAGTAAGGTAGTATATGAAGATTAACCATATTCTCTTTTGTAGCCATAGTACTTTCTTTAATTTGTGGTCGCATATCATCCATATATATACTTACAAATGTTTCAAAATTCATATGAATATCTTTGCTCATTTTTGCAAGAAATTCATGTTCATATTCTTGCGCTTCTCTCTTAGTCCTGAAACCTCTCTTATCATGTCTTCTTCGTTCACCTTTCCAGTTCTCGTAGTAACAGACAACTCTCCAGCTATAGCCTTCATATCCATTCCATTTGTCTTTTGTAACTGACATATATATTTCCTCCTTCCCAAACAAGCGCTTGATAAGAAGTACATACATATGCTATTATGAATTTGCAAAAGTTACATACGCATATGTATGTATGGCCTCTTCTCTGAAGGGGCTTTTTCTTTATCAATAGTTGTTCTAACATCAGTTAACTCCCGTATTTAGTAGGCACACTTCTTCGTACCAGATCCTATTTACCCTACCGGCAACAATAATTGCTTTCGGATGCTGTTCCTTAAGTTGTTCATTGAGCTGTCTAATAATCTGATATGCTTTAGCTCTTGATACACAAAAGTCATGTTGGACAGTTTCAACATTCACATACATAGGTCTTTCCTTCTCCATAGGACATCCCTCCTTTCTATATATTCAATCCGTGTAACTTTATTGCGTGTTTACGCATTTCGTACATTCGGATTTATTATAATATATCATCATCCTCAGAGTAATGTCAAGCGGTTTTCGAATATTTTTTAAAAGATTTACTCATTTCGTAAAAAGTATGTTATAATAACCCTAGTAAATATTTTAAGCTATAGAAAGGAATTAAAATGGGATACGGAAGTAAACTAAAAGACTTACTTGAAGAACGTGGAATGTCAACCAGGCAATTAGCAAAAGCTGCCGGTATCGCTCCCACAACTTTATACACTATTATTCAGAGAGATACTAACATTAGATACGATATGGCAATTCGTATTGCTAATGTATTGGATGTACCTATCGCATCAATATGCGATAACATACCATACGATCCTGCTAATACACTTCCTACTCTGCCTGATATGTTTGCAGATAGTAATCCGGACTTTTATAAGAAAGCATATTTCTCTAATCGCACATTGGAGATTGCCAAGTTATTCAATTATGAAGAATTTCCTACATTGGATAGATTGATTGCCAGCTTCTATGTATTAGATGATAATGCAAGACAAGAAATACTCGATTTAATGGAAATGAAACATGGAAAATATGATGATCCAGAGAGAGTAGAGAAGCTAAAAAAAATATAAAAACCGAGAAATTTTGTTGACATTTTATTGACGAAGAAATCGGGAGCCCATGATTTTCAAGGGCTCCCGGCGTTTGTACATCATTCCATCTCTATCGTTCCAGGTGGTTTGCTTGTAAGGTCGTACATTACGCGGTTCACGCCTCTTACTTCATTGATGATTCGAGACATTACCTTCTGAAATACTTCAAATGGTATCTGAGCTGCTTCAGCTGTCATGAAATCGATTGTCTTCACCGCGCGAAGTGCTATGGCATAGTCATAGGTTCTCTCATCACCCATTACTCCTACAGATTGCATATTGGTAAGAGCTGCAAAATACTGATCTGGCATCCAGCTTGGATTGTTGCTGTATGCGTAATCAAATCTCTCCTGTACTGTTGCATTATCTCTTAATGCAATGCCCTCGCCAGACTCAACTCTCTTTCTTTTCCATTCTTCTGCTGCTAGCGCAACTTCTTCTCTATAGATAAAGTCTGCATCCTGAACAATTCTAACCTTATCTGCGCTGACTTCGCCAATAATTCTGATGCCAAGTCCTGGACCTGGGAATGGTTGACGAAATACCAGATATTCTGGTAGTCCCAGCTCTAAACCAGCCTTTCTTACTTCGTCCTTGAACAGATTGCGAAGTGGTTCAACTATCTCTTTAAAATCAACAAAATCAGGAAGACCTCCCACATTGTGATGAGACTTAATTACTGCCGACTCACCACCAAGTCCCGATTCTACAACATCAGGATATATTGTTCCCTGAGCCAAGAAATCTACCTTACCGATTTTCTTAGCTTCCTCTTCGAATACGCGAATGAATTCTTCTCCAATAATCTTCCTCTTACGCTCTGGTTCAGACACGCCTTCTAACTTCTTATAGTATCTCTTGGCCGCATTTACACGGACAAAGTTAATATCGAAATCTCCTGATGGGCCAAACACTGACTCAACCTCATCTCCTTCATTCTTACGAAGAAGACCATGGTCAACGAATACACATGTAAGTTGTGAGCCAACTGCCTTGGCAAGAAGTGCTGCAAGAACAGATGAATCCACACCGCCTGATAATGCAAGAAGCACCTTGCCATCTCCAACCTGGCCTCGAATCTCCTTAATAGAATTCTCAACAAATGAATCCATTCTCCAGCTTCCTTCACAGCCACAGATATTTCTTACGAAATTATATAGTATCTTCGTTCCTTCAGCGGTATGCAATACTTCAGGATGAAACTGGATTGCATAGAGGGAATCCTCTACATTCTCACATGCTGCCACTGGACAGTCTGCAGTATGGGCCACAGACTTGAAGCCTGGCGCCATCTTAGATATATAGTCGAAATGACTCATCCATACGATAGTTTCATTTACATTTTCAGCATGATCGCTTGTAAATGTCTCAGCATAAGCCCCATTATATACTCCCGAAGACGCACTCTTTTGTCCAACACCCTGAAACAGCATTGATGACGGATTAACGAAAGCATTAGTCTTACCATATTCCCTATGGTCCGCCTTCTCAACAGTTCCACCAAGGACATGCTGCATCAATTGAGCACCATAACACAGTCCAAGTATTGGGACACCTATCTGAAATAATTCCTTGGTACATGTTGGGGAGTCAGCCTCATAACAACTGTTCGGGCCACCTGTTAGTATGATTCCTTTAGGCTTCATCTTCTTAATCACTTCAAGGTCAGTCTTGTAAGAATATATCTCACAATACACGTTGCACTCTCTGACACGACGAGCCACGAGCTGATTGTACTGCCCTCCAAAATCTATAACTATAACCTTTTCCTGTTCCATATTCTCTGTTAATCCCTTCTTCGTTTTTTAACTCTATTTATCTCGACTTAATCTGCTTTCCAGATATGTCAAATGTATATTCCTTCTTATAATTCTGGAATGACCAAATCTTCAAAGTCTTCTTATTACTATTATAGATTGCACTATACTGTGTCCAAGATAGTCCAGCAGCATTGGTATAAGAATTCTGAACCACGCTTTTCAGCATCACCAATGCATTTTCTTCCGGCATCACTGTGTAATAATCTTCTCTTGATGTATCCCTATAACGCTCTAGCTGTGATTGAAGTGTTACAAAACGATGATAGCCATGACCGTAGCCATAGGTATTACTTGACACTCCATTCTCGTCAACCATTTTCACGGCTTCCTCTCGAAGCTTACCTTTACTATTGTAAGAGTCTCCAAAATCTCCGCTGCCTAGATAGAAATTCGTACATATATCAATTGGCACCACACTTACTTCACTACCACGACTCTCAATAACCACGCTGTGTCCACTTGTATCACATACCATGAAATGACAATTCTGCCAATCCTCTGGAGTCAGGATGCCGTTATACACCTTGTTTATTGCCTCATCAACATTTCCACAGTCATCTAATATATGGCGAAGCAACATGCTACTTCCTGCAGGAAATCTGCACTTCTGTTCGCCTTCCTTGATATCAACGCGTTGTATTGATACATAAAGTCCCTTCTCATTGACTCCGTCCATACACTGGTATGGAAGAATGTCCAACAAATTCACGTCAAATCCCTCTTTATCAGGGCCACCCTTCTGAAGCAAAGGATTATCCTCACCACACCAGACCGCATCAGCTACTGCGATGGATTCATACTTACCCTGCGGTTTACAATGGAGTACGATGTTAAGTCCAGTAAGCGTCTGGTCCTCTTTGGACACGCTATGAGCATAATCATAATTACGACCAATCATGCCATCTCCATCAGTATTATGTGTATAGAATACAGAACATCCTGGACTAACGAAACCAATCTGCTTCATCTTATCCATTACATCAGAAGCATAATAATCCTTAGTATAGTCCATATAATACAGATATCCTTCCTCGTCTATTCGAGTCAGGCTGTCTCCCTTAGTAGCATTAGACGTACATCCTGACAACATACCGACTAACAGAATCACTATCAATGGCAGGACTATGTAATTCTTTTTTCTATTCAATTTCTTCAAATATCCCATTACAATATACTCCTAATTATAAGAAAAGGATTCATCCACTTATCACCAGTCTTCGGTACTGACTCTACTTTGACGGTCTGATTATCATTTGCCGATTCAGCAGTATTATCAGATGTCTCATTCTCAGGAAAGAGAACTTTAAGTACATCAGCTGGCTTCATATTCTGAATGCCCTCATAATCTGACAGCCCATTTGTAGTCCATCTAAATCTTCCCGCATTACCTTTCTCTGTGTCGAGATATACATCTGGGTCAGTAAGATAAATCGGATATCTCTCATACCACTTTGGATAATATTTCGACATATATTCATCTGCAAGCTTATATGCTTCACAGTCTGTACTCGTACCTATTGCACTTATCTGTGCTCCTGCTCCCGGCATATTCGTTCTACTATCAGAAGGGGAACAATGTGCTATTAGGATACTTCCATCATCACAGGTACCCAGACAAATCCAGATATGATGAGCGCTAATACTCATAATATCTCCAGGCTTAAGGTCAACTTCCCCTGACGCAGTCTTAATATCCTTAGTCCATTCTCCAAGCCCCGCATCAGCTAAGTCCTTGGCCATATTCCGGGCACTGCCTACATACCCCTCTAAACCATTTTCTGTATTAAATGTATTATAAAGTGCCCAGCCTACATATCCCGAGCAATCAGCTCCAGCATAATAATACTCATTGTATCCTCCAAATGGATAATAGCTATGCTCAGGGTCAATATTCTTATACGTAAAGTTAGCATCCTGACTGTCAAAGAATCTAACCCATTCCATAGGCAATCCAATTGTTCTTGACTGAATGGATGAACCAACATCCTGCCAATCCCATGCTCCACCATAGATATATAGAGTCGTACCTATAGGACCTATGGCGTTCTTAAGGAAATTCGTAACTGTCTTCTTACCCGGTATACCAATAACCCGCGGCACAAAAGGATTATTATCTGATGGAAGCTCTGTTGCATCAGTCACTACCGAATCCTGTACAGTAATCCTATAGCGATAGCCCTCTTTCAATCGATTCTGAATAGGATAATCATATTGACCTTCTGTATCAATAGTCCCGTTATACATCTTGTATGTAACTTCGCTACCACTGATGTTGAACCTGTAAGAGAAATCATTCTTGTGGTCCTTGTCAACGCCTTCCTTGCCGTAGTTTAATATACCAAGATACTCTGCCTCATATTCTCCGTTATTATAAGCCTCAATACCAGCAAGTAATCTCCCATCAGATACTTGCGCTTCATCCGTGCTGTTATGGGCTCTTGATACGATATTTACGCAGGATAACAGACCTATTATCATTACACTTATCAGAAGGACAACAAGTACCTTTTGAGTTGTAATTCTTTTTATCATTTATTCAGTCTCCTCGAATTATTTTCATGTTGCTTGCCATTCAATTTATTCTACACTATTTTAGACCCATCCGCAAATTCTAAGACACAATAATCATCGGCTTACTTCTTCCCTATACAGAATAATTAAAGGCTTCGAAAATGTATTAACATTTCCCCTAATCCGTCCGATATATATTACGAGAATGTAGATTAATACGTTAATAATCAGGAAAGGAGAATCAAAATGGCAAGCTTTAGTGTATCAACTAATATGTATCTAAGGCAAGTATATGCCCCTAACCGTGGGTTATGCGTTAAAGCAAACCGTGCAGATGCCACTAGCAAGACTTTGATATCTGCTGATTCTTCTGCACTTGGCAAAGCCATTAAAACTATTGGTTCATTTGACTTTTCAGATGATTCTAAGCTTAATAAAGATAAATTTTCGAAGACGCTAAAGTCTTTTACTGATGCGTATAACTACACAATTTCATCTTCTAATTCTAATAAAGAAGGCAAGATAGCTGTAACTTCTAAGAAGATAAAACAACTAACAAGCAAGTACGAAGATGAATTAAAGAGTCTTGGTATTACTGTAAAAGACGGCTATATGTCAATTAGTTCTACAGCATCAACTAACATTTCTCCAGATAAATACGAGGAATTGTTTGGGAAAGATTCTGAATATATGAAAGAATTATCAAAATATGCGAAGAAAATGAATAGAACAATTAATTATTCAATTTAACTCCTAAAGATCTTAATATATATAGAAAAATATTCTCTAATGTCCGCCAAACTTAGGGAATATTTTTCTGTGTAAAAATATATAATTTGTTATATAATATGTTGTAGCAAATACAAGGAGATATTCCTATGAATTATACACTTATTGGAATGCCTGCAAGCGGCAAAAGCACAATTGGAGTTATTCTTGCCAAAAAACTTGGATATGAGTTTATTGATTCAGACATTGTAATCCAGCGAGAAACAGGCAAGAAATTATCTACCCTAATTAATGAATTAGGAATAGATGAATTCTTAGAATTAGAAGACAGAATCAATTCTTCAATTAATACACAAGATACTATAATATCAACTGGCGGAAGTGCAATTTACGGTGAAAATGCCATGAAACATTTTCAAGAAATAGGAGAAATCGTATATCTTAGAATCAATTTCGAGGCACTAAATGAAAGAATTCCCGACATGGATAAACGTGGCGTTGTACATAAAGCACAACAAAGTCTCAAAGATGTATATAAAGAAAGAAGTATCTTATACAAAAAGTATGCTACAATTGTTGTTGATTTAGATAACAAAACAATCGATGAAAGCATCGACTTAATCTATGACATGATAACGCGAGGTAATAAAAATGGCTGATAAACCTTATGTTGTAATTTCAGGTTGCGGTAAAGTTGGTGAAAAAATTGTATCAATGCTTTACGCAGAAGGATTCCTAATTGCTGTAATTGACAAAAATGCTGATAGAATTAACGATCTTGTTAATCAGTACGACATTCGTGGAATCGTTGCAAACGGCGCTTCCGAAGAAGCACTTAAAGATGCAGAAATAAAAGAAGCAGATATGTTTATTGCTGTAAATAAATCCGATGAACTTAATCTACTATGCTGTACTTTAGTTAAGGCCATAAAAGATATTCCAACTGTTGCAAGGGTACGTACTCCTGTATATACAGAAAGCGTACATCTTCTAAAGCAAGCCTTAGGAATAACAATGATTATTAATCCCGAGCTAGAAACAGCAATAGAAGCATCAAGAATTCTTAGTCTTCCTGCTGCATACGATGTAACTCTACTTGGTGGTGGCAAAGCTGAGCTTGTTAAGTTCAAGATTCCGCCAAATTGTACATATATTAATCATACAATATCAGAAATTGATAATGCTATTCCTGGAGAATTCATTATTGCTGCTATACACAGGGCTGATGACAGCATCCACATTCCTGGTGGCGATTTTGTAATAGAGGCAAATGATCATGTCTCTCTAATTGCGCCGAAACAAGTTGTAAGAACCTTCTTCAAGAAAATGGGCATTGAGAACCAAAAGGTTAAGAACTGCATGATTATAGGCGGTGGCAAAGCATCGTATTTCCTGGCAAAAGAATTAATCAAAAATAAGATTGTTGTTAAAATAATCGAAAGAGATCAGGAAACATGCACTATGTTAAGTGAACTATTACCTGAAGCAATTATAATCCATGGTGATGGCTCTAACGAAGGACTACTCCTTGAGGAGGGGCTAAGTGAGTCTCAAGCTTTTGTTCCCTTTACAGGAATTGATGAGGAAAATGTTATTCTTGCTCTCCATGCAAAAGCTAATTCCAATGCCAAAATTATTTTGAAACTGGACAGAGGTTCCTTCGGAAGAACAATACGTGGTCTGCATGCCGGCACAACATTGTCTCCAAGAAGTATAACTACAGAAGCAATTGTAGCCTATGCCCGCGCAATGAAGAGTGCATCCGGCAGTAAAATAGAAGCTTTGTATCATATGTATGATGAGCGTGTTGAAGTGTTAGAATTCAGAATAGATCAGACTTCAAAAGCGATCAACATTCCTCTCAAAGATTTATCACTTAAGAAAGGAACTGTTGTTGGTTTCATTAAGAGAGATGAAGAATTTATTGTTCCAAAAGGAAATGACTGCATCAAACAAGGTGATACAGTCATGATTATTACGAGAAATCTCGGTTTTAACAACATTGATGATATTCTAGATAAATAGAATTAGAATAATTCTCTTTCAATGTATGTTGCAATTGGTCCTATATAATCCTCTTTGTCATATAAGGGGCTATATAGGATTCTTTTTTTATTATATTTCCTATCATAGCTTTCGCAGCATCTAATTAGTTCATCTCTTACTCTTTCATCAGCAAAAAGCTTTCCAGAGAGCACTACACGATTAGGCGCAAGTATTGACATAGAGTTCACCAGCGTTCTTGCGAACAAATCGATTTCTTCCTGGAAATATGTATACACATTTCCAAAATCCTCAACCTTAAAGTCTTTCTTTGACTTCATTGCTTTATAAGAAATCTTAGTTTCTAAGCAGCCTCTTCTTCCACATGAACATTTGTCTCCATTCTTATCTACTATAAAATGTCCAAGTTCTGCACTTCTGCCATGACGACCTTCATAGATTTTATTATCAATAATAATTGTACATCCAACACCTGGTCCCCACTTAACAACAAGAATATTCTCATTCTTCATGCCAGTACCATATACTATTTCTGCAATTGAAAATGCGTCAATATTATTCTCAATTATATATGTAAAGCCAGTCTTCTTCTCAAGTAACTCACATAAAGGCACTTCCATCTCCCAAATGCCATAAGCATGTAAAGAAGTACCTGTGTCTCTATCAACCTCTCCGGTTACCGCTATACAGCCACCAATAATCTTGTGTCTGTCATAACTAAAATCCATAACCATTGAATTAATAACTTCTGCAATATCATTCACAAAATCATTTGCAGGTTTGCTATTATCAGTAACAAGACCCCTCTTATCCTTAACATTTCCAGCAAGATCAGATATAACAATAACTGTGTCCTGACTTTCTATATTGACTCCTATTATGTAGGCATAATCATAATTGATTCTAAGCTTAACTTTCCTTCGCCCTGCACCTTTATTATCACTTACTGTACCACATTCCTTAATAAGTCCAATATCAAGAAAGTCATTACAAATCTGAGTAACTGCTGCCGCAGTAAGACCTGTTGCTTCTGCAATCTCCTTTCGAGATACATCTGCATGAGAGTTCATATATCTAAGGATTGAGCTCCTGTTCTGTTTCTTTACTTGTCCCATGTTAATTCCATTTTTATACATTGGACGTTCCCCATTTCTAGTATTATATTCAATCCTAATTACATATTAATACATTCTATATTAAGCATATCTGCAAGTGCATTAAGCTCACCTACAATATCTCCATAACATACAACAAAGTGTGGCTCCCATCCCTGAAGTACGCTATCATTAACAATCTGCGTTGCATCATTCTTTGTCTTAACAACAACAGATGTTCCAGTAAATTGCTTTGGTTTATCAAGAGCTTCTCCGCCTGCTACAAAGAAGCGGAACTTACCCTTTGAATCCAAACCAATTCTAAAGATTGTCACTTCATCACAAGACTTACAACCAAAGTCAAGTGTTGGTCCAATCTTACGATTACAATGAACGCCAACATCAGCCTTATCATCTTTTGCAAGAGTACATGCTGCAGTTCCACAATGCCACATTGTAATTGTATTCTCCTTTTCATCCATAGATACAGGATCACCGAAAAATACAGGACTATTAGTCAATTCCATGCCAACATACATAGATAATGCACCATAAGTATCTGACTCACAACTTGCAGCAATTCCTAAGTCATTCAGAATTGCAAGAACAGCACATACAGGTGTTCCAAAAGCTGTGAAGAAATCAGGCCAGCATCTTGAAGCAAGAGCTCCAATATTGTTTTTCTCTACATACTCTTTATATGATTTATAAAGTCTAGCAAAATCTTTAACGTTGTTTTCTGGGATACTATCTAGTCCGCTCATGCGCTTCTTAGCATCATTTACAAACTCTTCTACTTCCTCATCAGAATATCCCTTAGCCACATCTATTAATTCTCTAGCCTCAATAGACTCTAATGTTACGCCAAAGGTAGACATCATTTCAGCATCCATTGCTCTACCAAAGCCAAAGCCTTGTGGAGTATGACCAACTGCTGCTAATTTAAGTTCTCTCATAGAAGCCTTAACCTTTGCAGCCTTTATTACAGCTCCAACTTTTGCCTTCACATTTTCCTCTGTTGGGCCACCAAATATATATTGGAATGGCTCTTCTCTAAATGATTTAATTGCATTGGCTGCAGAGTACGCACCAGTAAGAGAATTAAGACGAAGTCTTCCTCCATCAATTACAGGCTCACGAAGTGTCCATAGAAGTATAGGACAATCGAACTTCTTAAGAACCTCAGAAGCATATGCAGCATTGGCAAATGTGATATTCTGTAGCACAATCAAATCAGGCTCGATTGTATCAAGAAAATCATTTAACAAATCAAGTGAAAGTAACATTTCACTTGGTACAACAACTTTATCAGATAAACTCTTTAATAATTCAATTGACTTATCAAATTCCTTCTTGGCACTTTCTAAGTGAAATGTTGGAACGCCAATTGGAATATATGCAACTTGAAAATCTTTACTCATTCTTATTCTCCCATTATTAAAACGTCACTTCTATACTCCTCTAGTAGTATAGTTCTTTGTTTTCTCCTATTATTCCTGGATATGCACCTTGATCAATTAAAGGTTTTCTATCCGGATGAGAAATAACCCATTTATTACGGGCCAGCAATAATGTCGTTTCTACATCTTTATCATCAACATTACGATTAGCAATATTATTCATTATACTATCTCTTTCTCTCTTTTCCTTTGTAGAAAGAGGAGTATTAGTTCCCTCAGCAAGAACTACCACATCCTTAAATCCTTCATCGCATACTTTAATAGGCGACAAATGAAGTGTAGTCTGATACATCTCTATCATCGTTCCTTTTGGGACAAAGAATACTGTTGCATCCTCGTTGTTATAGTGATAATTCTTGATATCTGTAGATAGACCAAGTACAAGCATCATATCAGTGACAGCGATATTAACTTCGCTGCACTTATGATACTCAAATCCATTATAGGTAGAATTCCTACCATTACAATAACCAATTTGAATTGGCATTCCACCATATATAATGCTTCTTATTGTTCTAGCAACATGCGTCAATTCCATAGGTTCAACAGAAGGAACATACACATTTCCCTCATCTGGAATAGTCGTATTCTCTTCCATATAATTAATCAGTTCACTCAGATCATATCCAGGATGAACGCGACCAAACTTCTTGAACATTTCATCAAATACAGAATAAACCTTTATATCATTAACGTCATTTAATCTCTTAAGCATTTCCTTCATATAGCATACCCTTTATCAAATTATAAATCTCTAACAACCTTATATGTAGCAATCCAATCTTCTGGGCCATAACCCTTTTCCATAGCAGCTTCATATACTTTCATCGCATTCTCTTCACCAGGAACTTTAACACCACATTCCTTAGCAAGATTTAGACAGATTCCTATATCCTTATACTCATTTTGTACAGAAAATGCTGTTGTGTAATCTTCAGCAGCAAGGGCATCTTTCTTAGAATCAAGATAGAAGTTCTGTCCTCCACCGAATGACACACACTCTGCAAATGTAGGAATATCGATTCCATTCTTACCTGCAAGTACAAGCATTTCATTAACACCATTCTGAATTTGTGATACTAATGCGTTATGACAAATCTTCATAACAAGACCTGCACCATTTTCACCGAGTCTCTTGATGTTCTCTCCCATATATGAAAGGATAGGAAGAATCTTATCATAAAGCTCCTCATCACATCCTACGAAGATTCCAAGCTTTCCTGCAATAGCAGCTGGCTTAGACTTTACAACCGGTGCGTCCGCAAACTGTGCTCCAGTTGCTTTAACCATCTTAGAAATCTCTACTGATACAGAAGGGTCAATAGTACTCATGTCAATACAAATCTTAGATGAATCTGTCACCTTAGCAACTTCATCATACACTGCCTTAGAATGTTCTGACTTTGGAACCATAGAGATTATTACGTCAGAATTCTTAGCGACCTCTGTTGAGTTAGCACACTTCTTGGCCCCAACTCCAACTAATTTATCAACCTGAGCTTCATTAAAGTCAAATACGAATACATCTCCATCGTGCTTCTTGACAATGTTCTCACACATTGACTCACCCATTATTCCCAAACCTATAAATCCTATATTCATTGTTATTCTCCTTTGCTAATTATTATTCACACATCTATGTGCAAAGATGCTTGCGTTACTGTATTACTGTATTACTGTATATGTACTGCTTCCGTCCAGACATATATTTGTAACCTTAGTTCAAGCTTAGAATATGTTAGTGATTAATTCAGTGAGGGAAATTCGTGACAAGGATGTCACGAATATGCGACAACTGAGCCCGGATGGCGAATTTGTCGCGGTTCCCGTCATATGTCTTGCAATCATTATTCTTAACCTTAATCACTTACATATTGTTAGCGAAGAACTACCAGTTATAAATATATGTCTGGGCGGAAAGCATGTACATATTATATATTAGTCAGTTACTGTAGCATCCCATGCAGCCTGGAACTTATTCATTCCATAGTCTGTAAATGGATGATAAATAGAATCCTTATATACTTGAAGTCCGGCTGTTACAATATCAGCACCTGATACAGCACAGTCGTTAAACTGCTTACCATTTCTTACTGCTGCACAGATAATTTCTGTATCAAATCCATAGTTATCTCTGATTGTACAGATGTCTTCAATATACTGTACACAATCTTCACCAGAATTCTCTTTCCATCCGATAAATGGTGAGATAAATAGTGAGTTATTCTTCATTGGTAAGATAGCTTGTGAAGGTGAGAAGATTAGTGTAACATTAGTTCTAATTCCATCCTGCTCAAGTCTTCTTGCTGCTGTAACACCTGCAAGTGTGCAAGGAATTTTGATTACAAAGTTAGGGCACATTCCTGCAATCTCTTTACCCATCTTAACCATTTCATCTGCATTATCAAGATGTGGATTAATCTCAACAGAGATAGGGAACTTCTCATATCCTTCAATATTCTTCTCTTTTACAAAATCAGCAAATTGCTGTAATACTTCCTTAAAAGGCTTTCCAGATAACTTGATATGATTTGGGTTAGTTGTAACACCATCAATACCAAATGTATCATATGCTTCTCTTACTTCATCAATTTTTGCGCTGTCTAAGAAATACTTCATTTCTTTTTCCTCCTAAATAATAATTGTTGTTTATTTTATTAACCCGCTACTTGTGCAAAGCACTGGCCGGCTAGCTGTTGTCTATTTTGCAAGGCTCATTAATTCTTCAAATCTCTTTGAACCTTTTCTAATAAATACAGGTGGCTCTCCCACTGGAGCTCCAACGATAACCATACCTCCGTCGAATTCTTTTCCAGAGTACAGATGTACCCATTCATCCTCAGGTAGGTATACCGTCTTAGTAGTTGCTCCCTTATCAATTACAGGAGCCACTAATATATCTCTTCCAAGTAAGTATTCAAGGGATTCTGTATATGCTCTTGGCTCATCGTAATGATAGAATAGTGGACGCATTACTGGAGTTCCTTTATTAACATTTTCATCAACAAGCTCTTTTATATATCCCTTTAGGCGTACATGTGTGTTAGTAAACTTCTCAAGTTGATTATATAACTCTTCATCACCATCAAACTGTACATTCATTACAGGCTGATTACCTTCATGGAATCTATACAATGGTGAGAATGCGTTCATCTCTTCCCATCTTAGAAGAAGCTCTTTATCTCTAGCAAGTCTCTTCTTCATAGTTGTATATCCACCAACATCTGAATGAGCCATTCCATAACCACTCATTGCAAGAGATAGAGTTGCTGGTACAACTGCTGCGATACCATCATCAAGCGACCAGTCAACATGCTGGTCTCCATTCCACATAAGATGAGAATACTTAATAGTCTCTGTATGACCTGCTCTTGTAAAGAAGAATACCTCTCCTTCCTTACCTGCTTCTGCAATAGCTTCATTGTTAAGCTTTGCCCAAATCGCCGGCCATCTATTATGCATCTCATATGGATCTTCACCACTGTGAAGAACACAATCTACTGGAAGATATTCTCCGAAGTCAGCCATCCAGCCACTTAGACCAATTCCAATCATATTATTCTTTATCAATCCTTTATACCATTCATAGGCATCTGGATTAGTAAAATCAACCATTGCAGCTGGGAATGTTGTAATTGTAACCTGGTAATCATTGCCCTCTTTGTCCTTAACACAGTAACCATTGGCTTTTGCTTCTTCATATATATCCTTCTCTAAAGCAATAAAAGGATTAATATATCCTAGGAATTTAATTCCTTTTTCATTCCATTCTTTAATCTTCTCAGGCAAGTTAGAATACTGATCTTCCTTATCATATCTCCAATTCCACATTACCTGATATCCGAACTTAGTACGTCTACAGCCGCACCAATCCTGACTCCATATACCTGCAATCTTGATACCCTTCTTCTCAGCTTCCTCAATCTTTCTATCAATTACATCGCATCCTTCTTGAACTGCAAGAATTGCTCCATCATAAACCCAATCAGGAAGCTGTCTCTGATGCCCAAGTAAGTCTGATAATTTAGAAGATAATTCTTCAAATGTATCTGCTTTCTTCACTACAAAGTGAGGCTTATCCTGAAGATATAATGTGGTCTGATTAAGGACTTTGAAATTAAACTCTGAATAATTATCAATATATACATGCACAAAGTATTTGTCAGAAGAAACAAATGTTGGTTGAGCATAATAACTCTCAAACTTGTTAAACGGAAGTACCTTCTTTGGCTTCTTGCCAAGTAATTCTCTAATAAGCTTTCTTCCGATTCTATTGGTATTCTGATGCTCTGCCACCCATATTCTTACATTCTCTCCCTTTAAGTCGAACTTAGAATATGTCTCACCACATCCATAGATGTGCTCAGAAGAATTAGCTGCAAAACTAATCCAATATCTATTAATAGCATCATCATTACTCTCGTATGTTACTTCTAAATCTCCATTATCTTCTGTAATAATGAAATAATGATCTAGTTTCCTATTTGGATCTGTGAAATGTAATTTTGTAGCATTTCCTTCTTTATTCTTATCAACAAATTCTAGTGTAGATTCATAAGAAAAACTCTGTTTATACACAAAGCTTCCTCTACTCATTGTAAAGTCATTAGTTCCTTCTCCAACCTTGACTCTCATGTTCAAAAGATCTTCTACTGTTATCATAAAGTCCCCCTTTTGAAATAATTAATTAACAGCTTTAATTAATTATAAAACGGCTTGTAATTTTTTTCAAGTGATTTATTTATTGGAAATGTATTTTGTGAATAATATACTTATTTTCCAGTTTCATTTGTTAATAATAGACAAGAAAAAGGGAACTATCAGTAGGACTGATAATTCCCCATATAACATATTATATAAAGAAGAATATCTTATTCAGACTTAGCTTCATCTCTCTTAGCATTTCTCTCCTCTAGCTCATTCTTAAGTGCTATAGCATCATCTCTACCGATGTTGTATCCAAATTGCATAAGTAGAGCCATGACGAGATACATAATAAATGGTACAAGCGTTGCTAATGTATATATACCATTATTAACCTCCGGTGTCTGCTGTACAACATCTCCAGCGCCTGCCTCGGCAGATACATAACCGATAATTCCAAGTAAAGCATTGAATCCAACACCTGCTACTGTCTGACCCATCTTTCTGAAGAATGAGAATATAGCATAGGATGTTCCTTCCTCACGCCGACCTGTAAGCTTGTCCTGATAATCAATGGCATCTGAGACGATAGCCCATACCTCCATCGTGAAGAATGAAAGTCCAATTCCTGTTAGGAACAAGAATCCCATGAATATATACGGATTAGGAATCTTCCAAATAAACATTACTAGATATGCACCCGCAGCAATAAATGCACCGAATCCGCACAACTCTTTCTTACCAAACTTCATAACCAATTTGTTAAGGAACGGAATTGAAAGTGCCATAGGCAAATATGTCGCAATAGGTACAAGGGACTGTAATCCCGGCATCTCATAGTAGTTCTTGAGAAGATATCCGTTAGCTGTATTAGTGAACATATTACCTGCAATAAGAAGCATACTTGCAAGGGATAATGTTACGAACGGACGGTTCTTCATAAGAGAAGCCAATGTCTTACCCACAGAGCTCTCGCCCTTCTTCTTGGCAGGTGCAATAACATTCTCTCTTGTCAATCTATAGTTCAACTGATATGCAACGACCTGGAATCCAACGATTACAAGTGTAGCGGCAAAAAGCTTGTGTCCATCAAGGTATTTAGCTCCATTAGCTGCAACAGAGTAAACTACCAACGGGAAAATAACGGAACCTGCCATCTGTCCGATACCTGCACCAACTGTACGAGCCATAGACAGTGTAGATCTCTCCTTGATATCGTTAGTCATAACGGTTGCCATTGAACCATAAGGAATATTAACACCTGTATACATCATTCCATAGAAGATATATGTAATGTATGCGTAAATAAGTAACTGCGTTGATGACATTCCGAACCAGTCATATACCGGTAAGAATAACAGTATCAACGAAATCATCATCGGGAATGAGAAGAAATAAATCCATGGACGAAAACGTCCGGTCTTCCTAGGCTTCAAATGATCGAGAATACTTCCCATAATCGGATCATTGATAGCGTCCCACACTCTCGCTACCAGGAACAAAATAGCAATCTGTGCTGCGTTAATACCGAAAACGTCAGTATAATACATATTCAAAAATGAACTGATTACACCAAACGCCAAAACCCCACCGGTATCACCAAGCGCATAACCTATAACGTTCTTAGCGGTCAGCTTGTTCGGGTTTGCTTTTACATTTGTAGTTGTCGTTGCCTCTTGCATTATAACGCCTCCTCCTTTTTATAAAATTAATTAATGGAATTAACTAATTAATTAATCGGTTTAATTAATTATATTGTTACTAATTTTTTTTTTCAAGATTTTTATTTTATTTAAAAATATTTTTGTGCATACTTCACTTTTTTAATAATGCAATTTGTACATATTAGACAATGCCATTTCTTTAATTTTCAAATAACTCCATTAAGTGACTGTTTATTATACTACTTCCTTCATGGACTGAATCATTTTCTCCTTCATCTGGTTCTCCACAAATGTCTACTCCTATAAGAAAGCGTTTGTCTAGTATATATTCTATCCATCTATCCAACTCAGTGAGATTCATATCCCCCTGATCCCAATTAGTTGCAATTATAGAATCATCTAATACATCCTTATCAATCGACATATATACAGGCAAATTACTCTCATCCAATTTTTTTGGAGACCTTACAACAAGCGCCTTTTCCCTATGCTCTCCCAGATCCGATAGTTCATAAACCAGATCAGTGTCCGTTCCTATCATATATACTCGCTTAAGATGAGAAATACTAATTAATGCATCCCTTACCCAACTTCCACATGACATGAGCGATTCAAACATAGAGGCTTTACAATCTGGGTGTTTATCAATTAGAATCAGTTCAAAATCTCTCGGGATTCTCTCAAGAAAAAGATATGTAAGATAATGAAAATTTCCGGAATCAATAAAATGAACCCCTCTGGCATCGACACCTTTTAATCTTTGGCGAAGTACCTTTAAAGCCTCATCTTCAACATAGCAATTTATTCCTTTAATATCACTACAGTCTATAAATTTTTCAGAATTAATATAAGGCCTACAAAAGTTTTCTCTTTCATAGACCTTTGACATACTTATTAATGTAACATTTCTCATAACCAATCCCTATTTCTCATCATCCTTAAGAGCCCTAACTCTTAACTCAAGAAATTCTCCCACTTCTGCATTGTAAACTCTCTTGCCAACGAATTTAGCGACTTTGGCAATAGCTGCTTTATTTGCTGCTTCATCATCACAATCGCCTTCTAATTCAAACATATACAATTTCTTACCATTTAATTCATTATATTTAAAGAAACCTGTTCTTTTAACATTGTATTTATGAACAACATCATCCAAAGGATCGTCTTTAGTCTCTCCTTCTTCCAGTTCACAATAAAGTGTGATACAGAAGTTCTCACCTCTTCTGTATTTGTAAAATGAATCTTCAACTTTACCATACTTCGCCAGGTTATTATACTTTTTTAAAGCCACAGTTTTTCTTACTATCATATGGCCACCTCCCACAACTAGTACAGCACCTCTCCTAAGTTAAGAATACCATACTTTATCAATTATTCTCAACATTTTTCTTCAAATCCCTTATTATTTATAAGATTTTCACCTGTATTATTATGTAAAATTGATTTAAGGAAAACAGACTCTTATAATTTATATCGGATTAATATATCAACGAATTTACGAAAAGAAAAATGATTAGCGAAAAAAAGCAAAAATTCTCACAAACAAATATGGATAACCGCCAAAAAGGTATTATCTGCATAATAATTGCCGCACTGGGATTCGCGTTTATGAATCTGTTCATCAAGCTATCCGGAGATTTACCGGTATTTGAAAAAGCATTCTTCAGAAATCTGATAGCGGCATTTGTAGCTTTATTTATTATGCTAAAAAATAAGATTCCGTTTAGTACGGGTAATGGAGGTTTGAAATATCTTATTCTTCGTTCACTATTCGGCACCCTGGGAATATTTGCCAACTTCTATGCAATAGGAATGATTAATATAAGCGATGCTGCCATGCTTAATAAATTATCGCCTTTCTTCGCAATCATTTTCTCAATATTCCTACTTAAAGAAAAGCCAAAATCATTTCAAGTACTATGCGCTATAGCTGCCTTTATAGGAGCCGTCTTTATTTTGAAACCAGATGGGAACATATTAACATCCCTTCCCGCATTAATAGGTCTCTCAAGTGGTGCCTTTGCAGGATTAGCATATACTTATGTGAGACTTTGTAGTTTCAAGAAAGTACCTGGGCCTGTTATTGTATTGTTCTTTTCAGCGTTCTCATGTATAGCCTGTGTACCATTTATGATTATCAACTTTAAGCCTATGACATTAGAACAGCTTGCATTTCTATTACTTACAGGAGTGTCAGCATCTATTGGGCAAATATTTATTACCAAGGCTTACACATATTCCCCAGCCAGCGAAATATCAGTATATGACTATACCAATATTCTATTTGCAGCACTATTGGGAATGCTTTTCCTTGGGGAATTCCCAGATGCTTTCAGCCTAATTGGTTATGCAGTCATTATTGGTGCAGGAGTCGTGATGTTCTTTATCAATAAGAAGAAGGCTAGTGCATAACATGAGCATACATTTTAGCCACATCCTCACTCATGTTAACTGGTTCTAGCTTTATGTCCGGATGCTTCCTGGCGAATACAACAAATATCTGATGTGCAAATCCCTGTCCCATCCACTGAATTCCATCGAAGTCTATTTCAACTTCTTTGAATTCTTCTAGCCTATTACATACTCTCTTTGCTTGAGATCTCGAAACAGGAGATGCGTCAAATATATTCTTTAAAGGAACCTTTGTTTTCACAAATCCTCCTTCTGTGTTAGCATATAAATCAAACACTTCTTGTGGATTCCTCTGGGTAAAATTTGACAAGCTCATATATACTCCCGTTCCTTCTGTGTTTGTTTGTGCCAAATTCATTATCTTACTGTTTCCATATTTATTATTTGAGAAGATTTTTCCACTTGATACAATAAAGAAATCATCTACCATTTTCGAACTAAAAAAAATACCCTCACCAGAGTGATTTTCAATATCTGTGGTCAGTTTTCCTTTAAACAATTCACCGATAGCATCATCTATTGTATTAAATCCAAAATAATCTTTAATTTTCACAAATATTCCTATTCCATCATCTAATATTAATACCTGTGTATCTATATAACTCTGCTCAATAATTAGCTTGAAATTCTCGGCTTGTGAATGGTCAATTACATTATTAATCATTTCACTTATAACATAACTCCAGATATCTTTGACATTTTGACTTAGATTTTCAATCAGATTATATAAACAATGCTCATACACATATGTATCATTATCCATCTCTTTATCAGATCGACTATATTTATATTCATACTTTTTCTTTACTAACTCATATTCTCCTCTTTTTACACGTTTTATTATGCCTTTATCAACTAATTCATTAATATATGTATGTACTGTATTCTGATTAATATCAAAAGCTTCAGCTACTATTTTAGATACCCCATCACAATTTTGTTGTATTTTCTCAAGCATGTATATGATGATAGACTGTTTCTTTTCGTCACTAAATCTCATATCTTTACCCTCCTTTATTCTACAATACTACATCTCTTTTCGTTTTAAGTCAATTTTTATTCGTTTTAATTGCATATTTATTCGTTTTACTTGGGTTTAAAACGAATTACTATTAAATCATTTGTATGGCTTACTTTTAATGTATTAAACTGCAATTAACTGAGGGGGCGTAGCGCCTATAGTATAGACTTTAATGCAAAAAAAATCCCTCCACAAAGTGGAGGGATGATTTTGTTCCAATATTATCTCTTTGAGCACCAAAACTAACGTTTTGAGAACTGTGGTGCACGACGTGCGCTCTTCAAACCGTACTTCTTTCTTTCCTTCATACGAGGATCTCTTGTTAAGTATCCGGCTGACTTAAGTGTTGGTCTGTAATCAGCATCAACCTCAAGTAAAGCTCTTGCAATACCATGTCTAATAGCACCAGCTTGTCCTGTATATCCGCCACCCTTAACATTAACAAGCACATCATACTTATCAACTGTATCAGTGGCAACGAGTGGCTGTCTTACAACAACCTTAAGTGTCTCAAGACCAAGATATTCATCAATATCTCTTTTGTTTATTGTAATCTTACCTGTTCCAGGTACAAGATATACTCTAGCAACAGATGATTTTCTTCTTCCAGTACCATAGTACTTATTGTCATTCTTCTTAGCCAATTTATCTTACCTCCTAATTAAAATGTTAAACTCTCTGGTTTCTGTGCCTGATGTTCATGATCAGGACCTGCATATACGAATAACTTCTTGTACATAGCTCTTCCAAGAGGTCCCTTAGGAAGCATTCCCTTTACTGCATGCTCAATAACTCTTTCAGGATGTTTCTCAAGCATTGTCTTAAGGTTAGTCTCTTTCATACCACCAACATATTCTGAGTGATGATAATAGATTTTCTGGTCAAGCTTCTTACCAGTAACCTTAATCTTCTCTGCATTTACAACGATTACATAATCGCCACAATCTGCATGAGGTGTATATATAGGCTTTTTCTTACCTCTTAATACGTTAGCAATCTCTGTTGACAGACGACCAAGTGTCTGACCTTCAGCATCTACTACATACCATTTTCTCTCAACTTGAGATTGATTAGGCATATAAGTCTTCATCATTATTTCCTCCTTAATAGTAAAACAAGGTTAGCATTCCATTTATCAAATGTCCAAAAATAAATTTCCTGCTATTTATTTGTAAAAAGAGCACTTCGGGGCTAGTGAAATGCCACTTCTTCACAATGTCAGCTTGAATATTTTACAACAGAATATACTTGTATGTCAACTGTTATTTGCTTATATTAGTCAAATACCAATATTCCCCCTTATTATATGTTCAGTTTTTTAACCATAGCTATCTCCTTAGCATACCCTGCATCATCGTTAGGTGTCTCTAAGATAAAGGGCTTACCTTGAAGAAGTGGATGATTGATTACCTTTGTTAGAGTATCTATCCCGATATGACCTTCTCCCAGCTTAGCATGGCGGTCTTTATGGGCACCCTTATCATTCATACTGTCGTTAAGATGAATCGCCTTAAGCCTTTCAAGTCCTATTATCTTATCGAATTCTTCTAGGACTCCGTCTAAATTATTCTCAAGGTCATAACCGCCGTCCCAAGTGTGACAAGTATCGAAGCACACTCCTAATCTTTCGGAAAGTTCAACCCTTTCTATTATATACTGAATCTCTTCAAAGCTTCTTCCTATCTCACTGCCTTTACCTGCCATAGTTTCAAGAAGAACCGTTGTTGTCTTAGCCTCCGGCAGAGCTGCATTAAGTGCTTCTATAATAAATGCGCTTCCTTTCTCAACCCCCTGTCCTACATGAGAACCTGGATGAAAATTGTAATACTGATTAGGCGTATATTCCATTCTCTTAAGGTCGTCTATAAACATATCAAGGGCGAACTTCCTGATATTCTCCTTATCAGAACACAGATTCATAGTATATGGAGCGTGGGCAACCAGTGTGCCAAAATTATTATCTGCCATATATTGCATTAGTGCCGTAGCATCCTTTTCATCTATATCCTTTGCCTTGCCGCCTCTGGGATTTCTAGTAAAGAAGGCAAATGTGTTGCCACCCAGCTTAGTTGCCATCTTCCCCATTGCCATATATCCCTTAGATGCCGATAAGTGACTTCCTATATATATCATAATTTCCCTCCTATTTTTGTTCTACTGACGTGTCTGACATAAATCACCTACGTGCTCATGAAAAAACCTCACTGTAGGTCTTTACGGCAGACACTTACATTATATTTTAAACATAGCATGACTTGTATTGAAGATACTTTTTAAAGCCTTTGCGTAGCACTTAGTCTGTTCGGAGACGAGTAGGCTTCGAGTACGCAGCGCAGAAGCCGTAACCTTGCTTAGAATATAACCTTAAACTCTATACTGTGCGTATCATAAGACCTAGCACTAACCTTCGCCTTATAACTTTCTGCTATAGCTTGCACAACAGAAAGTCCTATTCCAAAGCCACCAGTCTTAGAATTTCTAGACTCATCACGTCTTACAAATCTCTCGAAGAGTTCGTCATGTCTTCCTTCTTCTATTTCTTCTACGGAATTACTTACTGTAAGCACTTTGCCTTTATTAGTTTTCTTAAATGCTACATCAACATTTCCACCATCATTAGAATACTTAAATGCATTATCTACAAGAAGTGATAACATCTGGGATAGATTAGTCTCATTTCCTCTAATTACTAGTCCCGGTTCAATATCTACGTTATAGGTTTTTTTCATTTTAACAGCTATAGGTTCATATGACTCGCATATTTCTAAGAATAATTTGGACGCATTAACATCTTTTAATTCTTCATTAGTATTACCCTCATCCATTCTCGAGAGCATAACCATTTTCTCTGTAAGGTTTGTTAATCTGTCAGCCTGCTTTACTATGCTCTTTGTCCACTCCGACTCACCATTCTCCATCTCAACAATCTCTACATTGGCTTTAATAATTGCAACAGGAGTTTTAAGTTCGTGGCTTGCATCAGTTATGAATCGCTTCTGCTTATCATAGCTTTCAAATACTGGTTTTAAGAAAATCTTCGATAGAATTGCAGATAATATAAATACTAGAATTTCTCCTGCAATGGTAACAATAATGCTTATTAGAAGAAATGATCTAAAAGAAGACAAATCTCTTTTACAATCTAAGAATATATACATCTTCCCGCCATCTACATCGATCTGTCGATACATATAATCGTTATACATACCGCTAATACTACCTTTACTATATAATTCCCTGGCATAATCAATTGCACTGTCACTTGATATGGCTGCAACATTATCCAAGTTACTAGATACGTAGTCTCCATTCTCGGATAGTGTTATATTGAAATACCTTGATTCGAAAGGTGTCTCTTCATTAATATTCCCATTATAACTGAAGCTATTAAAATTATCCCTTTTATCCCTTTTTTGTCCCATGAGATTATTCTGGGGATTAGAATTCTTATTATTCTGTGATAAATCCATTCCTTCCGGCTTCATCATGGAATCACTTATCTGTTGTGGCTGGTCTGTCTTGGGAAATTCACCATTATTCTCCGCCAATATATCCATTCTCGCCTGGGCATTACTATATACATTACTATAATTAACAATATTAATAATACCCATTATTATAAGGAATACTGCTGTGACAGATATCATTGTAATTGCTATGAACTTACGTCTTAATGTCTTAACCATAATCTATTCCTATCTATATTAATCACTTCACATTCTTAGTAAGAGAGTAACCTATCCCTCTATGAGCTTTAATTGTTATATCTGCTTCAAGGGACTTAAGTTTTTTACGAAGATTAGAGATATACACCCAGACTACATTAAGTTCCGCGTCCGAATCATATCCCCATATCTTATCCATAAATTGGTCTACAGAAATAATCTGTCCTGGATTAGTTATTAACATTTCCAGCATCTGAAAATCTTTATTCCCCAGCTTAACGCCTCCCTTAGGAGTACTCAACTGATATGTAAGCCTATCTAGAGACACATTACCATATTCAAGAAGTGAATCAACCACCTCTTCTCTTCTTCTGGTAAGTGCCCTTACTCTTGCTAGAAGTTCCTTCATGGCAAAAGGCTTGGTCAAATAATCATCTGCACCTGAATCTAGTCCTTCTACCCTATCATCAACCTCTGACTTGGCAGTAAGAAGAAGCACTGGAGTCTTTATTCCGTTTGCCCTTGCTTCTTTAAGTGCGTCGATACCACTCATTCCTGGCATCATAATATCAAGTATGGCACCGTCATATATATCTGACATAAGGTAATCTAATGCATCATTACCATTATAAACTGCATCCACAGAATAATTATTAGATTTAAGTATTTTAACTAGTGCGTTTGACATATCCTCTTCATCTTCAGCTAATAATAACCTCATAGTAATTCACCTTAACAAGAATGTCTCCTATTATATAACATCCTTATCCTTTCTCTTATTATTACACCCTTTATGTCCTGCCCTATGAAAAAATAATAACACATAAAGTAAAAAAAAATAATTTTTTTTGAAAAACTTAAATAATTTAAGTTTCATTTAAGTTTCGAATTATATACTACACTCAACAAAAGAAAAGGAGACAAAAAAAATGAGAGATCAAATGACATTCAAAAGATATGAATTAAAGTACATGTTAACAAAAGAACAATACTTAATAATAAAAGATGAACTAAAAAACCACATGATTGAAGACAAGCATGGTCATAGCACAATACAAAGTCTTTATTTCGACACACCAGACTTTCTTCTGATAAGAAGATCAATCGACAAACCAATGTATAAAGAAAAACTAAGACTTAGAAGCTACGGACTTGCAGATAAAGACACAAAGGTATTTCTAGAACTAAAAAAGAAATACGACTCAGTAGTCTATAAAAGAAGAATTAGTACAACAGAAGATGAAGCACTTAACTTCTTCAAACAAGACTCTGAAAACAAAATAATGGACACGATTGTTGATTCTCAGATTAAGCAGGAAATAAAATATGCAAGAGATTTATACAGTTCACTAGCTCCTAGAGTTCTACTTTCTTACGAAAGGGATGCTTACTACGGAATAGATGATTCTTCATTTAGAGTCACTTTCGATTCTAACATCCTTTGGAGAGATGCAGACGTCAATCTCCATAGTGGAATATATGGTAACTCTATACTCCCTGAGGGGTATGTATTAATGGAGTTAAAAACATCTGGCGGCCTTCCACTTTGGATGACAACTCTTCTATCAAGCAACCAGATCTACAAAACATCATTTTCCAAATACGGAACTGCTTACAAGACAATTCTTGCAAGAGATGGCAAAATCAGAGAATTTGCATATAGATATAATTCAAGCGCGAAAGGGGTATTAAGATATGCTTAACAGTTTATTTACAAGTGTGCTAACAGAAAGCACAGAAACAATTTCAATTTCAAATTTCATTGCATGTATCGGAGTTTCTTTACTAATTGGAATATTCTTCGCATTCATGTATGCATTCAGAACAAAGTATACTAAGAGCTTTGTAATTACACTAGCAATGCTTCCAGCAATTGTATGTACAGTTATAATGATGGTTAACGGTAATATCGGAGCCGGAGTTGCTGTAGCCGGAGCATTTAGCTTAGTTAGATTCAGATCAGTACCAGGTAGTGCAAGAGATATCGGCTCAATATTCATGGCAATGGGAGCCGGACTAATTACCGGAATGGGTTATCTAGGATATGCAATTCTATTCTCACTAATTATGGGAATTGTACTAATGGCACTTACAACAGTTCCATTTAGTGGCAACAAGAAAAGGGACGCAATTGAGAAAACCCTTAAGATTACAATACCAGAAGATTTAGATTACTATAACGTTTTTGATGATATATTTGACCAATACACAACAGAGCATTCACTTGTAAGCTCTAAGACAACTAATATGGGTTCTATGTTCAAACTGATATATAACATTTCTCTTAAGGACCCATCTAAGGAAAAGGAATTCGTCGACAATCTTCGTTGCAAGAATGGCAACTTAGAGATTGCACTCACAAGACAGGAGGTAAATAACAATGCATTATAAAAAAATAAAAAAAGTGCTTGCTGTACTCGCCATCGGATCGATGCTTACTTTTACAGCAGCTGGATGTTCATTAAGCAATAATAGTAATAGCACAACTACAAGTAGTGAAACTGTCGAAGCCGTAGACATTAATAATCTATTCTCAGACAGAGACCTAGATTCAAGCTACGATGCTTCATCACCTAAGATTACACTATCAGATAGCAGCATAACAAGTGATAGTGACAATGCTAAAGTAAGCGGCAACACTGTAACAATAAGTGCAGGCGGAACGTATATTATTACCGGTTCTGCTTCTGACGCACAGATAATTATTGACGCAGGAACAGACAAAGTACAACTCGTACTAGATAATGCTTCACTTACATCTTCTAGTGCAGCTGCCATCTATGTAAAGCAAGCTGACAAGGTATTTGTCACATTAGCAGATGGAACAACAAACTCTATATCAACATCTTCAGACAGTGTTGAAATGGACGATAGCACAGTTGACGGCGCAATCTTTTCAAAGGATGATTTGACATTTAACGGAAATGGTACTCTTAACATAACAAGTACTAAGACGAATGGAATTGTTGGAAAAGACGACTTGAAGCTTGTAAGCGGAACAATAAACGTTACTTCTGGCAATCATGCGATAGAAGGAAAAGATACAATTAGCGTCAAAGAAGCTATTATTACTGCAAATGCAGGTAAAGACGGTCTACACTCAGATGGAACAGTTAGTGTTGTAGGCGGTAATATTAACATAAATAATTCCGTTGAAGGAATTGAAGGTCAGGTAATTAATATGGCTGGTGGTAATACCAACGTTGTATCATCAGATGACGCTCTTAACGCAGCAACAGCTGATTCAAATACAAGTAACAATCCTGAAGCTTCAGATAGCAATGCCGTCCTCAACATATCAGGCGGTAAGCTTACAGTAAATTCTAATGGAGATGGATTAGATTCAAATGGAGCAATCAACATTTCAGGTGGAGAGACATACGTATCTGGACCAACCAATGATGGTAACACAGCCATAGATTTTGGCTCAGAATGTGTAGTAACAGGAGGAGTTCTAGTTGCTGCCGGATCATCAGGAATGGTTGAAGCAATGTCAGACAAATCAACACAAGCAGTTATGACAGTAAATGCAAGTTCTAACAGCGGAACAATTACAGTAACAGATAGCTCTAATAATAAGGTTGTTGAATACACACCAGACAAACAATATGCATGCGTAACAATTAGCGCACCTACCCTCCAGGTTGGACAAACATACAAAGTAACATGTGGTACAACATCAGAAGATATTACATTAAATAGTACAGTTACAAGTAACGTTCAGGCAACTATGGGTGGCGGCATGAGAGGCGGCCAGATGGGCAACATGCAAGGTTCTAATAAAGGAGGTAATATGCAAGGTGGCAACATGCAGCCACCTTCTGGTCAAACTGACATGATGCAACCACCTTCTGATCAAAATGGTCAAATGCAAAATGGCCAGATGCAACCACCTTCTGATCAAAATGGTCAGATGCAAAATAAAATGAACCGTGGCAATATGCAAAATAAAAAGACAAATTAACCACGATTCATACATTTAACACTTTTAATTAAGGAATAACACAGTTTATAAATCTGTGATATCCCATATAGTACTGCAGAAAAGTTTCCTTCCCTCGCGCTCGTGCAAAAAGAATACCCTAAAGTACAACTTTTTTGCAGTGCCCTTAGGTGAATTGTAAATTACACATCCAGAGGATGATTTCGACTTAGAATTAGATGCATTGTTAAATATTTCTATAAAATCAGAATTATTGTCAATCAATCTATCAGCACTAGCTATTATTTCATCCTCTGTGACTTCACCTAGCATACTAAATACTCTATAATACTGTTCGTTAACTCTTACAACAGACAGCTTATCTCTAACAATTTCAAAGAAAGCAAAAGGTCCCAACACTTCATTAATCATAGAATCCGTAAAAAGATTAGTCCTTAAGAATTCTAGGACATGAAGAGGTTTATAATTACTAACCTTGCCATCACCTTCTCGTTCCACTTTAGAATTATCCTTTATTAGCTCTTCAAACTTCTTAAGAGGCATAGGTTTATAATAATAATAACCTTGTGCATATACACATCCAAGTTTTGTCAAAACTTCAACCTGATCTAAACGTTCTACACCTTCAACAATAATCGGAAGTCCTAATTGATTAGACATTCCCACAATAGAATCTATTATACTAATGCCCTTCTCCTTATTCTCCCTGTCCTCATTTGTATCAAGAAATTTCATATCAAGTTTCAGGACATCAACCTTAAGATTTCGAAGCATATTGAGAGAAGAATAAGCACTTCCGAAATCATCTAATAACACTTTGAATCCAGCTTTTCTAAGTCGATCCACTGTTTTATTAATCAAACTATATTCTTTTGCGTAAGCACTTTCTGTTATCTCAATATCAATCATATTAGGACTCAGATCGTACTTCTTAATTAAATCTTCAAAGTATTCTGCTACATCACCAGCAAAAACATCTATTTGTGACACATTTACAGAAATAGGTAGTGGTTCTCTTCCTCTGTCAATCCAGCTCCTTAACCACTTACATACTTCTTCCCATATATATCTGTCTAGATTTGTGATAAAACCATTGTCTTCAAGAATAGGAACAAATTTACCCGGAGATATTAGTCCTTTAGTTCTATGTGCCCACCTAACCAAAGCTTCCGCACCAACTATTTTGCCGTTAAGCATATTAACCTTAGGTTGCAAGAAGAATCTAAATTCCTTAGCATCCATTCCTCTTTGGACATCACTAAGCATTATTAATTCATCGCCAGTTTTTTTCAAAAGTCTCGGATCATATATAGCTATTCTGTTATGATAATTGCCCGGTATATCAGACATAGCCGTTACAGCATTATCATACATAAGCTGCGCATCGTATAAACTGTCTCTAGCCTCAAATATTCCATACATTGGGCCAAAGCCTATTGACTGACCATACTTTTCTAGCATATCTATAATTCGCTCTTGGATTTGCTCAATCAATCCAAGATTATATGGTGCAAACAGGGCAAAATTATCCCCTCCTAGATAACCACAAATCGCTCTTGTTCCAGCAGTATATTCTTTCAAACAATCTGCCAGCTCTTGAAGATAAATATCTCCCTCTTCACGACCAAACCAATCATTAAATAGGCGGAAGTGTTCTATATCAATAGCCACCATAAAGTAATCTTCTACTATCTTGTCAGATTCAATTAATTTATCACATGCATAGAAAAATGAGGCATATGATAAGAGCCCAGTTTTCTCGTCAACGTTCCTGCTATTTTCTTCCATTTGAGCTTTAAGCTTATATGAAAGTTCCCTTTGCTTCTCAAAAAGCATAACAGTAGCAAGCACTCTTCGCCTAACAATTCTTGGCTCAAAAGGTTTCAGAATATAATCAAGAGCTCCCAGATCATATGTCTTCTCAACCTTATCAGCTTCCTGCTCTCCAGAAATAACAATGACAGGAATATAATCAATTAAGTGTTCCTTATTCATAACACTTAATACTTCATACCCATCCATTCTAGGCATCATAATATCAAGAAGGCAAAGATCAATTTTCTTCCTTGAATCACGCATTATCTCTAATGCTTGTATCCCATCAGTGGCCTCATAAATTTTAAAATCCGCACTCAGAATAGTATTGAGAATATCTCTGTTAATATCAGAATCATCGACAACCAATACACTATACTTTTTTTCTTTCCCCATTTCTAGTCCCCCATTCAACTAGTATTCTAAATAATCCTTTATCTCCTTCTTTATCATTTCTACTTGTTCTTTCGTTTTCTCATTTATAAAATCATCTTCAAGTATTCTCATCAAGAATCCTTGTTCTTTTGCAATTTCTTTAGATTTTGGAAAGACCAATTCAAAGCTCAATGCCACAAACCCCACTTTTACATCAGCCATTGTCTTCCTAAGTTCTCTTTTAATTGCATGATGTTCATAAAAAGCATCTAATACTTCTGGTGTAATCTCAGAATCAAGCAATTCTTCTCTAGTTACTGCATACACATTATTTACTGGTTCTTCCATTGCCACTCTAAATATATCTACTTTATCAGCATCTCTTATGATATTACAGAACAATTCCTCTTTTTCACTCAAATCATCTGGCAATTTATATACACTATGCCATCTTATTGCAAGCTCCAGATAATGAATGTCTTCGGCGTGAATATCACTTTCATCTACAAACCTGTTAATGAGTCCTTCTTCAAAGAGAATTTCACATCCTAGCTTTGCATGATCAACTGATTTGGAATCATAAAATGTTCTATAAATTGTATACTGTCTAAATCTTGCAATATCATGAAGCATACCAATCAGATAGCACAGATTAACTTCATCATTACTGAGCTTCAATGACTTGGCAATATCAACACATATAGCTGCAACATTAATTGTGTGTACCTTTTTTAAGCGAATCATTTCATCTTCAACATCAAATTCTTCTACATATTCATTAAAGACACTTTTTATCTTCTCTTTATCAATGTTCATACTCACTCGCCTTTTAACACACCATATATTCCTTTTAATATGTTATAATACATTCTTCCGTTTTCTTCTTTAAGGCTCTCAGTTAGAAGCTTATAAAAGTTGTTAAGGGAATCGCATTTCTTGTCTTTTATAACATTGAGGATCTTCTGCAAATCCTTAAAACCTTTGTCGTTAAACGCCAAGAATATCCTAACAAGATAATCAAGTCTTTGCTCTTCGTTAGTTATGTATGTCTTAGAAACCTTATCTTTAAGTTCCTTATCATCCTTAATCATATGATAATACTTAGTTCCTACTTCCTGTCCAAATAGATTTGTAAGAACCATGTGATAATCACCTAGCTTCTTAACACTTACACATCTTCCGATAGCTTCAACATATCCCATCTCATTAGATGGTTTTTTCTTCCATAATGTTTTAGGAATATTGGATGCTTCCTTGCTCTTAGCTTCTTGTTTCTTCGTATCTTGTTTTTCCGTGTCTTGTTTCTTCGTATCCTGTTTCTTTATTTCCTGATTTGTCGTTTCTTTTTTCTTACTTTTTAGTGCGACTTTTTTTACAGCTTTTGCTTTTGTTGCTATTTTCTTTTTAGCCTTCTTAGGAGATTCCATTTCAACGCCTACACGGCTAATGTTAACCCCTTTTACAACCCAATAATTTACAACAGCATCATATCCTTTATCGTTGCTAATTATAACAAATGTATCTTTTGCGCCTTTAGCAACGCAATACCCTAAGTCTGTTACTAATTGAAAATCTAATGCATTTTGTCCCGTAAAACATTTAATCCAATTTAGATTGGCTTCTCCCTCCGCAATTCTACTGAATTTCTCATATGATACATTAGTACTTTTCTCTGTGTAGAAAACTTTAATTTCATCCGTTTTCTTTATCTGTGGAATTGTATCAATCCAATTATCATTTACATTCTCACTATCAATAAAATAAATTGTCTTATTACCAAATAAACTCAAAATATCATCCTTCCTTAGGACAATCGTATCAGTTCCCTATAAAGTTCTTTTATTTCCACAGGCTTAGCAATATGTGCATCCATTCCTGCTTCAAAAGCTTTCTTTTTATCCTCTTCAAATGCATTAGCTGTCATAGCAATTATAGGAACATGACCTTTCGTCCTCACTTCTGCATTTCTAATAATTCTAGTTGCTTTATAGCCATCCATATATGGCATCTGAATGTCCATAAGAACTACATCATAATTGGTACTTTTCTTTTTTCCAAGTATTTCGACAGCTATAGTACCATCTGTTGCTTCTTCAACTATCATTCCTACCTCTTCTAGAACGGATTTGGCGATTTCTCGATTCAAATCATTGTCTTCTACAAGAAGCACTTTCTTTCCCTTAAGTGCAGATAAATCAAGCTCTTCTTCATCTTCAATGATACTATCTGCATTAGCAACTTTAAGCCTTATAGAGCATATAAATTCTGTTCCCTTTCCAAGGGTTGACTCACATGACACTTCTCCATTCATTAATTCCACTAGTCGTTTTGTTATTGCAAGTCCAAGACCTGTACCCTGTACCCCAGTTACTGATGAGCGATTCTCTCTTTCGAACAAATCAAACAAATGCTTTTGAAATTCCTCACTCATACCTATTCCCGTATCTCTTACGTGTATTTCATAGATTGCATAACCATTCTGAGCAGGATTTCTTTGCTTAATCTCAAACCATATTGTTCCACCTTCTTTTGTATATTTAAGCGCATTACCAATAAGGTTTAGTACGATTTGTTTTGTACGTAAGCTATCTGCTTCCACTACATCATCTATAATCTCAAGGGAGTGATTAAAAGTGATATTCTTCTTATCCATGTCAATCTTGAACATATCGACAGTCTCATTATAGTGGGTTCTAAGGTCAAGGACTGATTCATTAAGTTCAACCTTACCACTTTCTATTCTTGCCATATCCAGAACATCATTTATTAGGCCAAGCAGATGTTTTCCTGACTTCTCAATTTTACTAAGATAATCCGTTAGCTTATCAGGATTATCCATTTCATTTTGAGCAAGGGAAACAAAACCAAGAATAGCATTCATTGGCGTTCTAATGTCATGAGACATATTGAATAAGAAGTTAGACTTAGAAGAACTAGCGTGCTTTGCCTCCTCTAAAGCAGCACGAAGAATAAGTTGTGTTTCAAGATCTTTTCTATATTCATCATCCACATCACGAAAACCTAGAACAATTCCTTTATATTCTCCATTTTCTTCAATCTTTACTGCTTTAAGTCTATACTGTCTCTTTTCTCCATTAAGGATTCTTGTATAATTAAATGTAACTATACCCTTCTTATTAACATCATCACGAAGCTTCTCATAGTTTAGATATTTATAAGCATCATCATCCTTCTTTATATATGCTTCTCTATTAATATACACTTTAACCATATCGTCAAAACTAACTTGGCCTTCTAGCAAATGACCAAAACGTTTCTTAACATCATCCTCAGCACGATATAGTCTAACAGTTTCTCTCTCCACATCAACATAAAACACAGCTGTATAGTCATCAGATAAAGCTTCAACTATACGACTATTCTTTCTATTCTCAATTTCTATTCTCTTAACTTCTGTTACATCAGTAATTCCAACAGCGACGTGATTATATGGCGGATTATCTACACCGGTAAAATTAAGAGAGAAAAATCTGTCTCCTGAATAATCTCTCCATCTGTAAGTCTGAGTACACTTACCCTCATCCCATAGCGATATTCGAATATTTTCTACTTGCAATGCCTCTGTTATTCGCTTTGCTTCGTCATCATCCATTCCATAGACAAGATACTCTTTCAAACTGTCCATTGAATCAATGGCCTCGGCACCTAAATTGTCTGGCTCATTTCCCAGAACACTGCTATATCGTACAGGTATTACCAAACCACTTGTTAAATCAAGTCGAAATATGCCATAATATTCCTCTGTAAGCAGGTCCATCAACTTATTCATCTGATGGGAACTATCATAATTAATCTTATATTCCTGTATGGCTTTTTCTACTCCAGAATCCACACTAATATTAGCAAGTTTATCCGATATATCATCAATAAACATGTGATATACCAATCCTTGAGATACCATATCGTTTAAATTAACATAGGCATCTACCCATTTGACATTACCATTTTTCGTGACAATTCTAAATAAACTATGTTGCATTATAAAATGCTCATTACTAACACATTCGTCTTTCTTATGATTAACTCTCGGCTTATCATCTTCATATATGGCATTATAGATATAGTCTTCACAGTAACTTTTCAATTCAGCTAAAGAACCACACTCGAACAATTCTAGGCACTTACCGTTTGCGTCTAGTATCTCTTCTTCTCTATTTCTTACATCAATTCTGCAAAGCAAATATGCCATATTTTGATCATAATGATTCTCTCTGTAAGCCATATTAATCTCCTTTGAGAAAACTACATATTCGCACTATAAACCATTGACATTCTCATTACCATTGGCATTTTCATTAACGTTCCCGTTAGCATCAGCATTTTCAGTATTAGTATTGCTATTATTAGCATTATTATATCTACTTGTATTACTTGCTGTCCCATTATTGGTACTGTTCGTTAAGGTAGCATTTGTAACTGGATCCGGTATGGCAGCATTAACAGATGTCAAATACTCTTTTGATTGCTTAACCCATTTACTATTAGGAACAAATTGTACTAGCATTTGATGATACTTAGTAGCATTAGCAATATCATTTAACTTGGCATAACTATCTGCAAGATAATACAAAGCGTTACCATTCTGGTATGATGGATCTATATTAACAACTGTTGTAAATTCTGTAATTGCTTCTTCATACTTCTGTTGCTTGTATGCAGTATTACCCTTATTATAGCTTTCTCTCATGATATAATCATTAACTGGTTTAATGACTTCATCATATATTGCTTTTCCATTAACATCAAGTACGTCAGGATTAACAACCTTAATACATTCAGTAGCTTTCTTGATGTCTCCTGACTTGTAGGCATTATAACCCTCAATCAGCTTATCATAACTTGTTGCAACATCACCCTTGCCATTATATTTTGCAAGTTCATCCTGAAGGGTCTTAACCTGGTTCTTAAGGGTTGAGATACTAGATGATGTACCAGCCACTTCTTCATTAGCGTCAACCAAGGCATTTGCAGCATCAGTCTGAGCTTTTTGCTTTACAGTAGGCACCACAAGAACAAAGCATATTAAAAGACCTATTACAAGACCAATAGCAATATTAATAATACTGTTCTTAGAATTATCAAACCAATCAACAAATTTGTTGCCATTATTAGGCATCATTATTGTCTCATTACCATCTGTAAAGGATATAATATCATCCCTTTTCTTCTTTTTCTTCTTATCGCTTTCCTTCGCCTTAAGACCTTCTTTTACCTCAATCATATACCTAAGGGTCGTAGTACTTCTTGCATCAACCTTATTAGCAGCACTCAGAGCCTTACGAGCCTCTTCGTATTCACCATCCTGTATACATAGGAGGGCTAATAATTGATGGGCAGCAACCATCTTTGGATTCTGACCAAGTACACGTCGAAGTTGTATTCTTGCAAGATCTCTATTACCCTGACGACAATAATCAAGAGCCTGATTATATTTCTTAATAGTTAAACTAACACCATCTAGAAGACCAGGTGTATTCTGCAGCTCGTCAAGATACATATCTACTCTATTATTCTCAGGTTGAAGATTCTTACTTATGACCCATTCAGCAAGAGCTTTAACAGCTTCTCCTACTTCATAGTAAATAAGACCAAGAAGATTTCTTCCATCAGTATGATATTTATTACACTTAAGACACATCTTAAGATCTCTAATTGCACCAGATAAATCTCTAACCTGCGCTTTCTTAAGTCCATCATTATAATAGGCATCTGACAACGCAAGAATCCTTCTATACACATGAAGATTCGAGCCACACACAGGGCAAGTATTAAGATTATCAGTCTCTGCTCCACATTTATAACAATTCATTAATTACTTTCCCTCGCTCTTTTCAACCATTTCACGCAAAATATCTGTAAGATCAGTAATGTCAGTATTATGAATAGCATCTGCTGCTTCTTCAACTTCTTTAATAGGTTCAAATTGTTTTAATTCTTCTTCGAAATCAATCATTTTATTCCTCCTAAGCTATATCTATTACAAGCTAAAACCAACTGGTAATAATTCCTTTAATGTGTAACTTTCGTTCTCAAACCCTTTCTCAACAATTATTTTAAAATCATCATCACAGAACTCCCTCATAACCTGAAGGCATGAACCACATGGAAAGAATGACTCACCAACATCTCCGTTCTTGATTCCTGTAATTGCAATGGCTTCAAACTCAGTATCACCTTGGGCAATGGCAGTATAAATAGCTACTCTTTCAGCACATATAGTTGCTGAATATGAACTATTCTCCACATTACATCCAAAATATACTTTTCCACCCTTTGTAAGAAGCGCGGCACCAACATTAATATTAGAATATGGTGCATAAGATCTAGGAAGTAATTCCTTAGCAAGTTCCATTAGGATATCATCTGTAATTTCAACCCCATCAAATAACATATCATCCATAACAAATGCCTCCTACCTCTTAATTATTGTTCTTAACAAGCTTAACTATCCTTGATGTACCCAGGCGATTTGCACCTATATCAAGATATTTGTCAGCATCTTCTATGCTACTAATTCCACCTGCTGCTTTAATACACTTAGAAGAATTGATATTATTCTTCATAAGCTCTACAACTCTAAAATTAGCCCCCTCTGTAGAAAATCCTGTTGATGTCTTAATATAATCCGCATCAGACTTATTAATAACATTACACATATTAACTATCTCGTCATCTGTAAGAAGGCAGGTCTCAATTATAACTTTAAGAAGTCTTCCTTTGCATGCTTTTTTGACTTTATTTATCTCATCTAAAATATCGTCAAATCTTCCTTCTTTTGCCCATCCTACGTTAATCACCATGTCTATCTCATCAGCGCCGTTATTTACAGCATCTTCTGCTTCATAGCATTTCACAGAAGTTGTGGAATAGCCATTTGGAAATCCAATTACAGTGCATACTTTAATACTCCCTTGGGCGTATTCACTTGCTCTTTTTACAAATGATGGAGGAATACATACAGACGCCGTCTTATATTGTATCCCATCATCTACTATTGCTTTAATTTCATCCCAAGTAGAATCTACCCCAAGAAGAGTATGATCAACTTTGCTAAGAATTTCTTCTATCTTTCTCATTCTTATTCCTTTATAGTAATTCTAATCTGTAATGCTTAGCAAATTCCTTACAATAATAACTAACCAAGATTTGCAAGGCTTTTCTCAACATCCTTCATCATTGTCTCATACATCTTGAGTTTCTCTTTCTCATCAAGGACCTTAACTTCAGGTGCTTTTTTCAAGAAATTCTCGTTAGACAACATTCCTCTAGATCTTGCTAATTCTTTAGCTAGTCTCTCTTTTTCTTTGAGAAGTCTCTCTCTTTCCTTCTCAACATCTACTAGTTCTTCAAATGGAATATAAATAACTGCATCTGGAATAACAACAGATATTGCATCACCGGGTATTCCCTCTGTTCCTTTCTGAATAGATACGGATGCAATACCTCCTAAAGCCTTATACATAGTCTGTACTTCCTGATAAATATTAAGTACATGCTCACTCTCGCTTGTAATAATAATGTGTGGCTTCTTATTGTGAGGAACTTCCATCTCAGCACGAACAGTTCTCATTCCCTTTATAAGATTCTTGGTTCTTCTTATCTTCTCTTCTGCATCTGTATAATTCCATTCACTCTTATATTTAGGCCATGAAGCAAGCATAATAGATTCTTCTTCCGGAAGTAAATTACAGTAAATTTCTTCTGTAATAAATGGCATAAATGGATGTAATAGCACCAAACTCTGAGATAGTACTGTTTTAAGTGTCCAAAATGCTGCATTAGCATGACGCTTCTTATCTTCCTTATTGAATATACGTGGTTTAACAAATTCAATATAGTAGTCGCAGAACTCATCCCAAATAAAATCATATATTTTGGATACTGCTATACCCAGTTCAAATTTGTCCATATTATATGTTACTTCATCTACAAGATTATTAAACTCAGACAGAATCCATTTATCAGCATTTACTAATTCACTTTCATCAGGTGTCTCTATAGTCTCTCCCTCAAGGTGCATCATAATAAACCTTGAAGCATTCCATATCTTGTTAGCAAAGTTACGAGAATTCTGTACTTTCTCATCATAGAAACGCATGTCATTTCCTGGAGCGTTTCCTGTCATAAGTGTAAGTCTTAGGGCATCAGCACCATACTCATCTATTACTTCTAATGGATCAATACCATTTCCTAGAGACTTACTCATTTTACGGCCTTTAGAATCCCTAACAAGTCCATGAATTAAAACTGTGTCAAATGGAGATTTGCCAGTATGTTCATATCCAGAAAATACCATTCTTACAACCCAGAAGAAGATAATATCATATCCTGTAACCAGCACATTTGTTGGATAGAAATAATCTAATTCTTCTGTCTTCTCTGGCCAGCCTAGTGTAGAGAAAGGCCAAAGGGCTGATGAGAACCATGTATCTAATGTATCTTCATCCTGCTTCATATGAGTGCATCCACATTTAGGACATACAGTTGGAGCCTCACTACTTTTTGCTACTACCATTTCACCACATTCTTCACAATAATATGCAGGTATTCTATGCCCCCACCATAGCTGCCTAGAGATACACCAGTCTCTTATATTCTCTAACCAATGAAGATATGTCTTGTCGTAATTCTTTGGTACGAATTTCAACTCTTCTTTCTTAATTGCTTCAATGGCTGGTTTTGCAAGTTCTTGCATTGCAACAAACCACTGTGGCTTAACCATTGGCTCAACTGTTGTACCACATCTATCATGTGTTCCAACATTATGAGTATGATCTTCTATTTTTACAAGAAGTCCCATCTCATCCATTTTCTTAACAATAATGTCTCTTGCTTCATAGCGATCCATTCCTTGGAATTCTCCGCCATTCTCATTAATAGTTGCATCATCATTAAGAACATTAATAACTTCAAGATTATGTCTCTTACCAACTTCGAAATCGTTAGGGTCATGAGCCGGTGTGATCTTAACAACACCAGTTCCAAATTCCATATCAACATATTCATCTGCAAGTACAGGAATTTCTCTGTTAACGAAAGGAAGTAGGACTTTCTTTCCAACAATATCCTTATATCTGTCATCTTTTGGATTAACTGCAACTGCTGTATCACCAAGCATTGTCTCCGGTCTTGTTGTTGCAAATTCCACATACTTACCAGGTTCTCCAACAATCTCATATCTCATATGCCAGAAATGACCTGCCTGTTCTTCGTGCTCTACTTCTGCGTCGCTAATTGTAGTATGACAAACCGGGCAATAATTAATAATCTTATTGCCTTTGTATATATATCCCTTTTTATATAGATTAACAAATACTTCTTCTACAGCTTTAGAGCAACCCTCATCCATTGTGAATCGTTCTCTCTCCCAGTCTGCTGCAGAACCTATCTTCTTAAGCTGATTAACTATACGAGAACCATACTCTTCCTTCCATTCCCAGCATTTCTCAAGAAAGCCTTCACGTCCAAGAGACTCCTTACTGATTCCCTGTTCTTTCAAATGCTCTATAACTTTAACTTCTGTTGCAATAGCCGCATGGTCAACACCTGGTTGCCATAGGGCGTTATACCCCTGCATCTTCTTGTATCTAATAAGGATGTCTTGCATTGTATTATCAAGAGCATGTCCCATATGCAACTGACCTGTAATATTAGGTGGTGGCATAACTATTGTAAAAGGTTTCTTACTTCTATCTACTTCTGCATGAAAATATCCATTTTCTTCCCATTTCTTATATAGTCTCTCTTCAATGCCCTTTGGGTCATATGTTTTAGCTAGTTCCTTAGCCATTTTTATTCTCCATTTCTAATATTTTCTTTTTTTGAAAAAGCAAATTTCCTCACTATTTCAACCCAAAATTATACCATAAATCAAGCTACTTTACTATACCCATAGTCTCATCCACAAGGAATGTTTCTTTCTATCCATACCATTCTTTCTGTAAAATGCCATACGCTCTATTTTCCTCTTATTATTTAGGCGAATAAGATCCATAAGAAACTTCTTTGTGTTGGTATCAATTCCTGACACAAACATAAGCTGTTTTGCAATGTTTACTTCACTTTGGTGAAATCTTCGCTTCTTTTTAGCGAACTCTCCTGTTACCATATCTTTAGCATTTCTAACAACTTTATCCTTTCGGCCTTCAAATTCTGCTCCCATTACATTTTTCTCATGCTGTCTGTAATATAACAATGGTTCATCTATTACATTTATAATTCCAGTTGCGGCAGCCACACACATAATCCACTGATCGTGCATAGGAATATCTCTTGCATCATTATACTCAAGACTCCTGTCCCTAAGGGCCTTATTAATAATCATAGTACAACCTGCTGCAGGATTATCTATTAGAAGTTGAGGTAGTTTATTTCTGTAAATATCTCTTCCAATATATTTTATAAAAGAATTAGAAAGAACATTTAAATCATTGTCCACAACATACATATCTGAATGTATTGCGCAAGGCGTTTCATTCCTGTCTTTTGATACGATTTCAATTCGATCTATTAGTTTCTCAACTTTATCTTCACACCATACATCATCCTGATCTGCAAACATATAATAGTCTGCCTCCACCTTTCTTAGCATGGAGAAAAAGTTATTCTTTGCACCTTTCTTTGACTCATACTCTAATAGTTTAAAGTTATTCTTTCCTTTTATCCATTTCTTAATTACAGAAACCGTATTGTCTCTAGAACCATCGTCATGTATGTAACACACGAAATCCTTCCTGGTCTGACGTTCTATCGAATCCAACAACTCCTCTATATACTTTTCTCCATTATATGTGGCAAGAAGTACTGCATATTTATTCATTTTCTATCTCCATTTTAACTATCTATTAAACCCTAGTGGTGTTCTTGTCATAAATTTATACACCATATTTCTTCCAAGTATTCCAAAATTCTTAGAACTTATAACAATCTTATCTTTCTTATTACCCATTCTAAATTTCGCTTTATAATCAATCATCTTCCTTAGAGCTTTTACATACTCATATGGGAAATATTCTATTTCATCTAAGTAGTTGCAGAACTCAATTGTAGACACATCTGTCACCCTTGTATCCGAAGACAGGTTGCTACCAGTATATTTATGAAGATATAACACCTTATCGATATACCTGAATTCCACATTGCGAGACAGCATAAGAAGCCATAGGAAGTAATCATCTGCCCCATTATACGTACATATATATTCAGTCCATTCTATAGGTATTGCTTTCTTGTATATGCAACAATGACCTGGCGATATGATTTGTGTTCCTACATCGCAATAGCATTGGATATCTCCTATTCTTTTTGTATGATATTTACTTCTATACCATTTTAGATATCCTTCCTTCTGACCTAATGCAGCATTGCATACAAGAACCTCTTCTTTGTGATTTGCATTTTCAATATAAGTTCTTATTGCGTTCTTACCTAGCAAATCATCCTGATCTAAAAATATAACGTATTCACCACTTGATTCTCCAAGGCCGTTTATTCTTGTTCTATGAATCCCCATATTAGAAGGATTATTAATTATTTTCAATTCAACATTTTCACAATTTATCTCTATATCTATCTCTTCATCAGGGCTGTCATTTACAAGAATGACTTCTATACTATCGCCACTATTTAATCGAGCAGCATTTCTTCTTATCATTCTTGCATAATCTCTCATATATTCTTTGCCCTTATAATAAGCAGTTATAATCGATACTACCATTTATTCCTCCTAGAAACTCTCTTTGTACTTTTTCCCAATGAACTTTGCCTTTAAGAATGACGTACCCTTGTTAATCCAGTTAACCGGCTCCATATGAATACATCTTACTTCTTTAATGGTAAGACCCTTCCTCATATTATAATCAAGCCATATATTAAAAAGTATCTCGCTTACTCTCCCATAAACCCTTGCCTCAAAATCGCTACTTTGAGACAAGTCTATATTAGGTTCCATCCTTCTCAATATATCAAATAACCATTGGCAATAACTATCCCATATTTCCTTTCTTGATATAAACATATTGAACATATATCCCCAGGTTCTGTGATACACCCTATTACAAGAAGGTATGTATTCAGGGTAATGCTTCGCTATTAGTTTATACGCAACCCTTAAATGCCTGCCGTCAAGTGTGTGATCATAATGAGAATACAAGGATTCAATATAATACCTTCTTTTACTGGGAACTATTATATCTGCTTCTCTAAGGCATTTTTTTGCATCATTAATTGTAAGTATATTTTGAAAAGGGTCTTTGCTTCTTCTTCTTTCCAGCGTAGCGAAATATCTCCTATAATGAACAAGTCCTATATACTCAGTATCAATATTTTTCCACCCATAATACATTCCGGTGAGTTCAGAATAAGTGCTGTTCTTACTTGAGATATTGTCTCCTTTATCATCTCTTTCATATCCAATATCTTCCTTTCCCTCAGCACCAACCTGAATTGGAAGATACATATCAGATTCAGGCATTCTATACTTTTTATGAGTTGCAACAATAATTTTAATATCCATTTTACTTCCCTTTGCCATACAACTAAACAAAGGCACCGAATATACTTCGATGCCTCATCATTTCTAATTGAATTATTCTATCTATTCTTCGTCGTTATCTCTCTTCTGTGATGCTGCACCTGATACTGCTGCAATAACTGCAATTATCGCCGCAATTATAGCTACACCAACTATTGAAACGAAAAATATTAAAAACCCTGTCTCTGTCATACCAAAACCTTCCTTCTGTTGTTTTATTCCCTTGCGACAATAATATCATACAAAGAAGATAAACTCAAACACAATCATGAGAAATGTCTCATTTTATCAGACTCATGAGTTTTCTTAAGTTCAGGTTTAGGCATTTCAGGTCTTGCTGAAGCTTTGGCAAATACATTCGCCTGATTTCTCTTACAAGCATCACAATATCTACCAGTTTTAATATTAGCACCACATGTCTCGCACTGAAATACAACTGGTGAATCATCAGCGAATTGTAATCTCTCTTCCTTAACCCATTGTTTAATCTGTCTAGGTGTAACATCATTTTCTTGAGACACCTGGTTTATTGTGGCACCGGGATGCTCTCTTACATATTCCTTTACTTCCTGGAATTTAAGATCTGCGTGCTCTTTACACACCTGGCAAATAGGTGGTCCACTTAGATAATTAAAAATTCTTCCGCAATTTCTACAGTTTCTCACATCCATTTACTTATCCCCCTTCATTAGCTAGAATATCCTTTTCCCACACACATACACAAGCCATAGACTTCTTTAACTCCTGCATCATGCAGAACCTTGGCAACTGAGTCTAAGGTTGCTCCTGTAGTATAAATATCGTCAATTAGTAATACTCTCTTTAATTGTAACCCTTTTCCCGAAAAATTAAAAGCATTTTTAAGATTTTTTTGCCTTTGTGTGTCGCTTAATCCCTTCATGGGAATTGTTTTTCTTGTTCTGTATACAATATTGTTATATAAAGGTATTTTTATTTCCTTAGAAAGCTGTGCTGCTATTATTTCAGCCTGATTATATCCTCTTTCCTTCTGTTTCTTTTTATACATAGGAACCGGAACAATTCCATCTACCTCTAATGACCTTATCCATTCCCCGTGCATCCTCAGGATATCCCTTGTAAATGTGTATTTATAGCATCGTCTATTACTATACTTGAAACGATACATACACGGTTTTATATTGCCTTCGTATACATATACGCCTTTAGATTGACTAAAATAATGCATTTTATTCTGACAGTCTTGGCAGAATTCTTTATTATAATCATCAATCACTTTACCGCACTTCTTACATACAGGCTCCATTGCATACTTTATTTTCTTGTAGCATTTCTCACAAAAGCCAATCTTGTATCTGCTATAATCTAAGACTTTATCACAAGCAATACATCTTTTAGGATATAACAAAGCACTTATTATTTTTTTCATAAACCTTACCTCCTACCACACATATGAAAGCAAGGCATATTCAAATCAAATTCATTAAAATAATATTATATTATTGTTGACTTTAATTCAATTTGAAATTAAAATTTTATCGTAGCAAAACAAAAAAGGAGTCTACAATGAATATTAAGAAAATTAGCATTGTAAGCATCTGCATCTTAAGCCTTGTTATTATGCTTTGTGGATGCCAAAACAGTAAAGACAACAACGAATCTAATACTACAAATACAACGACTTCACCTCCAAAAATAGAATATTCATTAGGTGTATGTCTAGAAGGTAATAATGAATATCACACACAGATATTACAGGGATTTATGGCTGGAATTACTGACTACTTCCCAGAGAATAATGCTCTTGTTAATACAACTATCGCTGATGATGTTAATAACACTGATATGATTTGTTCAAATTATATCCAATCTAACTCATCATTATTATTTACAATAGGAGAAAAGTCACTTCTGTCAGCACATAATCAAACAACTACCCTTCCCATTATTGCCTCAGGGGTAATGGATTATAAGAGAGTTCTTAATATCCCTAATAGTCCTGATAATCAGGAATGGGATGGCACAACTAATATGAATATCACAGGCGTATCTTCCACACCTAACATGGCAGATGTATTATCAATGATGATTGAGGTTACACCTAATCTTTCCTCTGTCGGATTACTCTATTCTCCAGAGGATCCTGATAGTTTATATCAAAACCATATATTAGAGAAATATCTAGACCAGGCAGGAATTCCATGGAAAGAGTATTCTTTCTATTCGTCTTCAATGAGTACTGCTGCCGCAAGAGAACTTGCTCAATACGCATGTCTAGAATGTTCGGTTTTATACATACCTGCAGAATCAAGCCTAAAGGATAAGCAGGATACCATTAGAAATGTTGCTTTAGAATTAAATACTCCAGTAGTTGGTGGAGACGAATACATTGGAGACAGAACACTTGTATCAATGTATAATGATCCTTTTGATCAGGGTTATAACGCTGCAAAAACAGCTTATGATTTATTAGTTAAAGGAAAAAAGCCACAGTCTATGCCAATTATAAACTGTAGCTCTGATGCAGAGCAGAAACTATATGTAAAAGACATCAGCGACAAAATGGGTTATACATTTCCAAAATCATTCAAAGAGCGCGATGAATTCTTATCAACATATAAGCTAGGATCTAAGACAAAACGAGTCGAAAAAGATAATTAATATATAGTACAGATTTTTTAACGCAAAAATGCTGCCTCATTTCTGAGGCAGCATTTAAACTTTTTAATTAGTAATAGGACCTACGTAAACCGACTTATCAAATCCCATAACCATAAACATTATTGGCGCAAATAAAATTGTAAGTATATATTTTCCTACGCCCCATCCAAAGGAAAGGCACAATCTGTAATACATTACAAAGCGGACTACAAAAGTGAACAATTCCATTAACGCACCAAGTATTACGCACACAGTAACTGTTGCGAAGGAAAGCAATCCTGCACCAATTAAACCTCCTAAAAGCACTAACCAAAACCACATAGGATTCCAAGAAATCTTATATAAGGTATATGTATTATAAAAAGGGATAATTGATTTCCAACCAGGCTCTCCAGCCTTCTTAAAAACATTCCAAATTCCAACAACATGAAGTATTGTCATTATGAGTGAAACTATAACAAAAATCAAAATATAATTCGATATTACGCTTAGCATTTCCATTAATCCGTCTCCTTGTATATACATTAGTTAAGTCTCGTGGATAGTATCATACCTTAAAGCAAAAGTCAACTTAGGGTATATATGTTATAATATAAAGAAATAGCTATTCATATGCCAAAAATAGCAGCAAGGAGTCATACCATGATTAGATTCACAATGCCAGATACATCTCTTCCAATAGCAGATCAAAATCAATTATTGAAAGAGCAATTCAACAAATTCATAAACTGTGATGCAATGAATGATATATTTTCCATACTGCACACTGATATTCATGATATAAAAACATCCTTTAATGGTCGAGTATTACCAAATGGAAGAATTATAGAAACTTTGGATTTTCCGGGTGACAAAAGGCTTGAGAAGTATCGTATTGACCTTTACGCTCCTCTTAAAGAGCTGGGATTTTATAACATTAATAAACCCTTATCTAACAATCACAGCCATATAACTATACTAGGTGGGAGTCTAACAGCAACGTATAACAGGACAAAGTATGCAACAAATTGGATAAACAAAGATACGAAGCATATTGATGGTTTAGCATGTTATCGTCCAATTAGCGCTAAAGAACGAATTCGCGCATCAAAAGACAAAACAGGCGATACTGAGTTTCATGCTATGTCTGAAGCATTTATAGAATCCTTCAACTTGCAAAAATATAGTATTACTGATGATTTTGAAAGCGACAGAAATCTTAATAGTATTTCTAACATAAGAATTTTTTCTAATGATAACAACTCGCAAGAAGATGTGAATTACAGAGTACTTGCAGCACCATCGACTGCACCTGATATACGACGAGCAAACACTTCAGATACAATGAGTTTTTTCATAAATAACAGCAAACTAAATAAGGATTCCTCAATTCTCGCTATTACAACTAACAGATATTGCAACAGACAATTCATACAACTAGCAACTGAAATGCTCAACCTAAATGTGTCCTATTATTTGGACATTATAGGCTCTCTTGATGATGATCACGTTGATACAATTGACGATTACAATCCTTATCAATATATCCACGATGTAATTGCAACGATTAATCTAATTGAGAAATTCAACAAAAGCCTTCCTACTTCCTAGCATTTACTAGTTCAGTTATGCACATATCAAGGGAAGAATTGCGCTTTTCTATCTGTTCATTATCTATCATTCTATAGAATACATCCTTTGAGCCAACTATAACAACACATTTCTTTGCTCTTGTAACTGCAGTATAAAGAATGTTACGAATCATTAATGGCTCAGGCGTCCTAAGCAAAGTGATTATGACTGCCGGATACTCACTTCCCTGAGATTTATGAACTGTTACTGCGTACGCATGCTCTAATTCATCAAGTTGTGAAAACTGATAATCTACGCTCCTATTATCATCGAACATTACTCTAAGAGTTCTAGTAACCATATCAATCATAGTTACGACTCCCATATCCCCATTAAACACACCAGTACCATTATTTATTGCCACATTATAGTCTGAATACTCCTTCCATTCCATCTGATAGTTGTTTTTAATCTGCATTACTTTGTCGCCTTCGCGAAAAACTCTATCTCCGTATTCATACATTTTCTTCGAAGACGAAGGAGGATTAAGCCGTTCTTGTAGCACCTTATTTAATTCAACAGAACTAAGCAATCCTTTCTTCTTAGATGGTGTCAGAACCTGTATCTCTTCTGAGGTTGCATTCACGTATTTTGGAAGTTTATTCTTCACAAGATCAATTGTAGTATCAATTACGGTAGTAACATCTTCTCTTTCCATGAAGAAGAAATCAGCGCTATTATTATCAAGCACCATATGTTCACCGCTATTAATCTTATATGCATTAGTAACAATGTCACTTTCATCAGATTGTCTGAACACTTTATCAAGGGTCACTACTGGGAACGCATCAGATGCGATTATATCCTTAAGTACATTTCCTGCACCAACGGACGGCAATTGATTAGTATCCCCCACCATTATAAGTCTGACACCTGGCTCAATTGCTTTGAGAAGATTATAGTATAAGCTAATGTCTACCATTGACATTTCATCAATTATTACAACATCACATTCAAGAGGGTTATTCTCGTTTCTTTCGAAAACAGCAACCCCATTATCGCCATCAGAAGCTCCCTTAACCTCAAGCATTCTGTGTATTGTTCGGGCACCTCTACCTGTTGCTTCTGTCATCCTCTTAGCAGCTCTTCCTGTAGGTGCTGCTAAGAATATATCAAGTCCTTCTAGTTCGAAGAACTCTATCATTGTCTTAATTGTGGTTGTTTTTCCTGTTCCAGGACCACCTGTAAGTACACATACACCACTTTTTATCGCAACTTTTACTGCATTTTTTTGAAGCTCATCTAATTTTATTTTCTGTCTTTCTTCAACCCTGGATATCGCTTCATCCAACAAGCTTTCTTCTATGACAAATGTGCTATCAAGATTTAGAAGCATATTGGCTGCATTCATTTCCATATAATAAAAAGATGAAAGATATACGTTATCCTCCTTTACCACAATTTTCTTATCAATAACAAGATTCATTAGATAAGAATCTAGCGAATCAAGATTAACACCTGTCAAACATTCAACAACTTTGCACAGATTCTCTTTAACTATAAAAGTGTGCCCTTCTGTTGCTCCCTTAGATAAGGCATAGAGAATTGCAGAACGAATTCTATAATCGCTATCAAGAGCTATATCCATCTTAAGAGCAATACTGTCCGCTATCTTAAAGCCCACCCCATCTATGTCTTCTGCAAGCCTATATGGATTTTCTCTAATAATTCTATATACAGCATCACTATATTCAGCATATATTCTTAGAGCCAGATTACTTCCTATTCCGTATTGATCTAAGAAGATCATAACATCTCTTAATTCTTTTTTCTCATTAATCTGATCTGCAATTTTTACAGCTTTTTTTATTGATATTCCTTTTATCTCAGCTAATCTTTCAGGCTCCTCTTCAAGAACTCTTAATGTATCTTCTTTAAATCTTGATACAATCTTCTTAGCATAGGACTTACCTATCCCCTTAATTGCACCTGAAGACAGATAATGCTCTATTCCTGCTATGTCAGAAGGCTTTGTTACCTGGAATGAGTGCGCTTTGAACTGTCTGCCGTATGTAGGATGGTCAGTATACTCACCCTGTACTATTAATGTCTCACCTTCATCAACACTTGGAAAAATGCCCACAACAATAATGTCCTCCTCTGAAGTAGAGAAAGACATTACTTTGTATCCATTATCTTCATTTTGATATATAATATGTTCTACATATCCTTGTATTTCATCCATTTATGATTCAACCTTTTCATCTGAAGCTGCTGCAGAAGCCTGTTCAGCTGTCACATCCTTTGTTTCTGTCTCATCATTTACACCCTGCATAACACTCTGCTCATTAGCAATACCATAATTTCTCTTCATCTGAGCTACAAGATCCTTGGTGAAATTACCTCCATACTCCTTAACCATAGTTGAGGCAAGGTTCTGGATTGTGGAATCCATATAAAACTCTGTCATCTGAGAAGTAGAACTATTTTCATCTTCTGGCTTAACGGATTTCTTTACCTGTTTTATTACTTGCTCAAGCATATAGCTTTCAAAGGATTCTACTGCCTCTGTTAATTCTTCATCTGATGAATTAGCATTTACACTAGAAATAGAATTCGAAACCTTATTAGCTGCCTCAGCATTTCTTCCATTAACAGCCTGACTATTAAGATATGAACTAACTCCATCCATTGATAATCCCATAATCTATCTCCTTATCTCTTCAAGTTGTTAGCTGTGTCCATCATAGAATCTGTAGTTGTAATAACTTTTGAATTCATCTCATAAGCACGCTGTGCAACAATCAAGTTAACCATCTCATCTGCAACATTGACATTAGATCCCTCTAAGAATCCTTGTGCAATAGAACTTGGCCTAAGTCCTGGATTAATATCTTCTCTCATTGCCGGACCAGATGCGGCTGACTCAGCAAGTAAATTGTTAGCTTGTTTCTCCAGACCAACAGGATTTCTAAACTGGAATAATCCAATAAACTGTCCTGTACTAACAGCTGTTCCATCTGGCAATCTATAAGCGACTTCGCCAGTTGTTCCAACACTGACTCCGGCAGAACCTGCTCCCTCCGGTAATTCAATCCACTGACCATTTCTATCAAGTACTGGATTACCCTGTGCATTAGTGAAAATAAGTCCGCCTGCATTATTAAGACTCCAGTTAAAGTCACCATTTCTTGTATAATATGTGGCTCCATCCTCACCGCTTACAGCAAAGAAGCCAGAACCATTTATGCAACAAGCCATATTATTCGCACTAGCAAGCTGTGCACCTTGGGTATAGCTTGTATTAATTGATGCAACTCGTGCACCCAGACCTACCTGTGCATTAGTAGGCTTTGGATTACCATTTGCAGTGGTAGACCTTTCTTGAAGTGTCTGATATAAAAGGGATTTAAATTGTGTACTTTGTGATTTAAATCCTGTGGTATTAACATTAGCCAAGTTATTAGCTATTGTATCTACGCTTGTCTGCTGGGCTTTCATTCCTGAAGCGCCAGTCCAAAGTGATCTCATCATAATCGTGCCCCTCCTGTTAAGCTAGCTGCTTATTTCTCCAGGTTATACCCGGCCAACCTGAGTTACTGCTTTCTCCAGAGTAGAGTCTTCTGTCTGAATCATCTTCTGACCAGTCTCATATGCTCTCTGAATAGCAATCATATTGACCATCTCATCAACAACATTTACATTACTCATCTCTAATGCCCCTTGCTCAATAAGTGCATTACTTGCAATAATCTGTCCTCCAGGTACAAGATCGTACAGATTCTCTCCATATTTTGACAGGAAGTCATAATTTGCAAAATCAACGACACCTATCTGGCCAACTATTTGTCCATTCTGAGTAATAAAACCTTGTGAATTGATTGTATATTCCTGAGTTGGGTCAATTCGAACATAATTGGCCTGATTATTAGCAGAATTCAACGCACCGTTCATATTAAGCAAATAATCTCCGTCACCTGTTCTGAAATACCCGTCATTGTCCACGGAAAAAGCACCGTCCCTGGTATACTTTATAGAGGTCTGCCCTGCCCTATTGGTAAATGATATAGCAAAAAAACCATCGCCTGATATAGCAATGTCGGATTTCTTATCAGTTACCTGTAAACTTCCCTGATCATAGTTGGTATAGGTCTCACCAATTTTTACACCCAAAGTAACATCACCTATTCCACTTACATGAGTTGGTACAGTGATGTCCTTAATTCTATAGGCTAACATATCTGAGAAAGCTTGTGATGTTGCACCTTCCTTCTTATAACCTACTGTAGATGCATTAGCCAAATTGTTAGCTAGCGTCTCAAGTCTTTTCTCTTCGTTAACCATTCCGGTGAAAGCTGTGTATAAACCTTTTACCATAGCATCCTCCAATTCACATGAATCTAGTTGTACATATATTCTATCGGTTACTTTATAGAAAATATTAAGTACAAAAAAGACCCAAAAATAATTTTTGGGTCACTTAATTACTCGCCAGTTCCTTCTCCAGCAAGTAGTTCAACATATCTACCTGTTCCAATAGCAACACAAGTCATAGGGTCTTCTGCTGTCATTGTATTAATTCCTGTTCTGTCCTCAATAAGTTCTTCTAGACCTCTAAGAAGAGCTCCACCACCAGTAAGGACAATTCCTCTATCAGCCACGTCAGCCGCAAGCTCAGGTGGCGTCTTCTCTAATACAGAATGAATTGCTTCAACAATCTGAAGTGTTGCTTCTTTTAATGCTTCTTCTGTCTCTTCTGAAGAAATTGTTATGGTCTTAGGAAGACCTGTAACAAGGTTACGTCCTCTTACATCCATAGTTTCAGGTGCTGGAAGTGGGAAGCATGTTCCAATATTAATTTTAATATCTTCTGCTGTTCTCTCTCCGATAAGCAGGTTATGCTTCTTACGCATATATCTTACAATCGCTTCGTCGAAATCATCACCTGCTATCTTAATGGATGTACTTACAACAGAGCCACCAAGTGATATTACAGCAATATCTGCTGTTCCACCACCTATATCAACAACCATGTTACCACATGGGCGTGTTATATCAATTCCTGCACCAATAGCAGCAGCGATTGGCTCTTCTATAATCTTAACGTCTCTAGCTCCCGCTGCAAATCCAGCATCTTCTACAGCACGTCTCTCTACTTCTGTAACTCCAGATGGAACACATACACTAACAAGAGGCTTTCTGTAGCTCTTCTTACCAAGCGCTTTCTGTAAGAAATACTTCATCATCTTCTCAGTTACTGTATAATCAGATATTACACCTTGACGAAGAGGTCTTACGGCAACGATGTTACCTGGTGTTCTACCAATCATAAGACGAGCTTCCTCACCTATAGCCTTAATCTTGTTAGAATCTCTGTCAAATGCCACTACTGAAGGCTCTTTTAACACAACGCCTTTTCCTTTAACATATACAAGAATACTAGCAGTTCCCAAATCAATTCCAATATCAGATGAAACCATTTATTACTCCTTTCATATATAGACAAGCAATTATGTATTATACATAAAATCGCATAAATTTGCATATTACTATAACTATTATAATCATTTTCTTTGTTTTTTCAAGAATTTTAAGCTTTTTTATTAATTATTTAATTTTATTTTTCCCTCTTTCGAAGAAGTACTAAAAATCCCTCTTTCAATATGTCTGACTTAGTTACCATATGTAGCTAAAGTCGACATATATGAAAGAGGGCTTTATTATTCTGTAAAGCTGTAATGTATACAAATTATTCAGTGGTTTCCTCTAATGATGTATCATTTGTTCCTTCCGGAATAAACGGATTATTTTCAACCTTGAACCTTGCTATAATTGCCTCTAAATCTTCGGCAGAGCGACTTACACTTCCGCCGTTTTCTGATAACAGTTCAACATTATCATTAACCCTATCTGTAGTAGCATTAAGCTCTTGTGCTGTAGCTGCATTTTGTTCAGATATCGCTGATAATTTCTGAATAAGACTTGAAATATTAGCAACTCCCTCTCCAAGGTCTTCATTATTAGTATGTAATTCATCTACAGACTCATTAATAATCTGAATTCTATCTGCAATATCAGTAAAACTATGACTAGTTTCATCAACTGCTTCTTTCTGACGATTAACGTATTCTCGTACATTATCACTTTGTCTGGCTGCATTATCAGTATTACTCTGTAAATCAGCAAGCATCTCATTAATAATATTAACAGAATCAGCTGATTGTTCTGATAGATTCCTAATCTCATCTGCAACTACCGCAAAGCCTTTTCCCGCTTCACCGGCACGAGCTGCCTCAATAGAAGCATTAAGAGATAGAAGGTTAGTCTGTTCCGCAATTGAAGAAATAAGATCAGATGCCTCAGAAATCTTACTTGTAGATTGCTCAATACCATTTATCACTTCGAATATCTTCTCAAATGCCTCAACACTTTGTTCTGTAATGTCCTTAAGCCCATTAACATTCTTCATTCCATCATTAGTCACCTGTCTAATCTCTTCATTAGCAGATGCAAGAGCAGTTGTACTCTTATTACTATTCTCCATCATCTCGTCAACTCTAGACATAACGCTGGAAATATCTTCTATATCAGCCGCTTGACCTGTGGCTGACTCTGCAAGTTCTGATGCAGCATTATTAATTGACTCAATTGATCCGGCTGTATCCTTTGTAGATTCATCCATTTCTCGACTACTATCAGCAAGAAGTTCGGATGAGCCCTTTAATGATGAAATAACCTCTCGTAAATGTGTCTGCATATCTCTTGCCGCTTTATTAAGCGCTCCTATTTCATCCTTTGAATTAAGCGGTTTAATCTCGTCCGTCAAATCATTATGCGCTATAGCATCAAACTTCTTAGCAACATAACTTAGATTGTTTCTAATATATCTAACAACAAATACTGTATAGATTACTGTCGCAATCATTATTATTGCTATAACAACAAGCATTATTATAAGACTTCTAATCGTACCAGATGAGATTTGTGCCTTTTCCTGGTTAACATATTCTTTAACAATTACTCCCATTTTATTAATAGGGCTAATTACACTAGGAAATGCCTCCCTTGCCTTGTCAAAATTACTTACTGTACTTGCCTTAGATGGGTCAGAGAGAGCTTTCCAATCATGGAAACTCTTCTCGAATTCATCAATACACTGGTTAATATCTGACCCCTCATAATTAAATGTTGCAAGTTCAGGATAATTAACCATTACTTTCTCTATATTCTTTATAGCACTATAAGCTTCGCCAACAGCATCAGAATAAGTTTTTGTCTTCTCCTCAGTGAATTCCTTAGCCGGCTTACCCTTCTCGGCTTCCTCTACATATTCTTTGTTAGCAATTGATGCAACATATAAATCCTTCTCTGCTACAAGCGAATCATCATTTACTGTATATAATTCATCATAGAATATACTCTCCATATCATTCATGGTAGATAACATCCCATATGATAGTAAAACCAGTCCAATTATGCCAGCAAATATTATAGAAAATGCGGCGGTCAAAAGCTTAACTAAAATACTCGCGTTTCTCATACCCTTCTCCTCCTAATACGTGCCATCGTAATAATTAGAATTACAATAGTTTGTTATATCATATTTTTTATCAAGTTTTCCTATCTTTGAAAGGAAATCTATAGTATCGTTGAGCGAATCTATATCCTTCTGACTAATCTTTACAGTGAAATTATATTTAGGCAACATAGACTTAACTTGGGATACATCAAGCCCAAGATACTTAGCCACGTATTTCCAAGTCTCATCTGATGTATTATTAATATTATCAGCGGCCTTCTTGTATTCCTTAAGAACAGTCTCAACAACCTTAGGATTTGTCTCACAATAATCCTTACGACCAATTATTGTGTTAGTTCCTTCCAGCCCACAATCAGAGCCTTGCGCTAAGATACGACAATCACCTGCATCAACAAGCTTAGTAATGCTTGGTTCCCATAGAGAAATAGCATCAACCTGGCCATTACGAAGCATATAAGGCATATCCGCTGGTGTAGCGCTTACAAGCTCAATATCACTAAATGTAAGACCTGCTGTAGACAGATACTTATCTACCATATTATGGCCTGTACTACCCATGTTAGTTGCAACCCTCTTACCCTTAAGGTCAGCGGCAGATCTAATAGGAGAATCCTTGAGAACAACTATGGCATAAGAATCAGCTGCTTGAGCTGTAATACCAACTACTTCCCTGACACATCCCTGCTCTATAGCTGATACAGTTGGCACATCACCATATAGACAAAGATCAGTCTCACCCTTTCCAATTGAAGTATTCATTGGCGGACCAGATTCAAAATCATACCACACAACGCTTACGCCCTGTTCCTTAAGGGCTTTTTCCAAATCGCCTGTCTGTCGTGTAATCATCATTGGAATAAATGCGGCAGACGGTTGAAGCGCTATACATACCATGTTAGTCGCTTGACCATTCTTGACTTTGTCAGAATTGCCACATCCTGTTAGAAGACCTAATGCTAGAATAGTTATCATAACAAGTGTTAATATTTTCTTCTTCATAATTTCCCCCTTTTTGCAATTTACTCTACACATTATATTAATTAGCAGATTATGTCATACCATAGATAAAATTATATTCTATTCTTCATCAAAATACAACAAAAAAGTACTTATGTTGATTATTTTAACTTTTATTTATTTCACTTTTTTTTCACTGACATATCACAAATTGTCCACAATTAAGATTTATTATAATAATGTACTAGCCAACAAGGCTATTATTTCATAACTAAGCTCTAGAGTCTGACTCTAGAGCACTCCCCGATAATTCTCTAATTACCAAGGGTTTTTAGATTATTATATATAACATTTTTCTCCTCTTTCACAGTAGAGAAAGACTAAACAATCTACTGAACATAACACATTTTTTACAGCAAGAGCCTTCGGATAATTCCGAAGGCTCTTGTGGTTTATATTATCTTTACTTCAAAACTTTCTTCAAAAACATCCCAGTGTAACTCTTCTTATGCTTAGCTACTTCTTCAGGCGTTCCTGTTGCCACGATAGTTCCACCACCATCTCCACCTTCTGGGCCAAGGTCAATAATATAGTCGGCAGTCTTAATTACATCTAAATTATGTTCAATTACCACAACTGTGTTACCATTGTCCGAAAGCTTACGGAGTATATCTACAAGCTTATTGACATCTTCAAAATGAAGTCCTGTTGTCGGCTCATCTAAGATGTAAATCGTCTTGCCAGTACCACGCTTACTTAGCTCAGTCGCAAGCTTGATTCGCTGGGCTTCACCGCCTGACAGAGTTGTAGAAGGCTGTCCAAGTTTAATATACGAGAGACCAACATCATAAAGAGTCTGTATCTTTCTATGAATAGAAGGAACATTTTCGAAAAATCCCAATGCCTCTTCAACAGTCATATCAAGAACATCATATATAGTCTTACCCTTGTACTTCACCTCTAAAGTCTCTCTATTATATCTCTTACCGTTACACACCTCACATGGAATATATACATCTGGAAGAAAATGCATCTCAATCTTGACAATTCCATCTCCAGAACACGCTTCACAACGTCCACCTTTAACATTAAAACTAAAGCGTCCTTTCTTATAACCACGTTCCTTAGCATCAGGTGTAGCGGTGAACAAATCCCTTATTGAATCAAACACACCTGTATAGGTTGCCGGATTACTTCTTGGAGTTCTTCCAATTGGTGACTGATCAATATCAATTATTTTATCAAGCTGCTCTATTCCTTCAATCTTCTTATGCTTTCCCGGAATCTTGTGGGCACGATTAAGAGAACGGGCAAGGCTCTTATAGAGAATCTCATTAATGAGAGAACTTTTACCAGAACCTGATACACCTGTTACGCAAGTCATAATTCCAAGAGGAATCTCCACGTCAACATCCTTAAGATTATTCTCTTTTGCTCCGATAACTTTGAGATACCCTGTTGGCTCTCTTCGCTTAGATGGAATCGGCACAAATCTCTCACCCGATAGATACTGTCCCGTTATTGACTCAGGACATTTCATAATTTCTTCAGCATTTCCTATCGCAACCACTTCGCCGCCATGACTTCCTGCACGAGGTCCTATATCAACAATACAATCTGCCGCCCTCATAGTATCTTCATCATGTTCAACAACAAGAAGTGTATTGCCAAGGTCTCTAAGTCCCTTAAGAGACGCAAGAAGTTTCTCATTATCTCTCTGATGTAATCCAATGCTGGGCTCATCTAAGATATAGGCAACACCTACGAGACCTGACCCTATCTGGGTAGCAAGTCTGATGCGTTGTGCTTCTCCTCCGGAAAGGGAACCTGTGGCACGGGCAAGATTAAGATAATCAAGTCCAACATCATTAAGGAATCCCACTCTTCCTTTAATCTCTTTAATAATCTGATGTCCAATCTTCTCCTGCTGTGATGTTAATCTCATATTGTTAAAATACTCAACCAGATCCCTAATTGGTATAGTAGTAAGTTCATAAATATTCTTATCATCCACTGTAACAGCAAGAGATTCTTTCTTAAGACGCTGCCCTTTACATACTGGACAATTAGTTACTGTCATATACTCTTCATATTCTTTCTTAGTATATTCTGAGTGAGTCTCTCTATATCTTCTATTAACATTTTCAACAAGCCCTTCAAATGTTATATCGTATACACCAGTCCCACGCTGTCCCGTATAATGAACAGGCACACTTTTGTCTGTTCCAAATACAATTATATTCCTTACTTCTTCGCTTAACTCTTCATATGGTGTGTCAAGACTAAAATTATATTCTTTTGAAAGAGCAACTAGAAGCTGATGCGTAAAACTATCTTCCTTACTAGAAGACTGCCATCCCATCACTTTGATACATCCTTCATTAATACTAAGGCTCTTATCAGGAATCATTAATTCCTCACTAAACTCCATTTTAAATCCAAGGCCAAAGCATTCCGGACATGCTCCAAATGGGTTATTGAAAGAAAAGCTTCTAGGCTCAATCTCGTCAATACTAATACCACAGTCCGGACACGAAAAGCTCTCTGAGAATCTCAGTGGCTCTTCTCCAATCACATCTACTATAAGAAGTCCATTAGCAAGCTTAAGTACATTTTCAATAGAATCAGTAAGACGTTTCTCTATTCCTTCTTTAACAACAAGTCTGTCAACAACAATCTCTATGTTATGCTTAATATTCTTATCAAGCTTTATTTCTTCTTCAAGTTCATACTGACTCCCATCAACAATCACACGAACGTATCCGCTTTTTCTAGCTTTAGCAAATAGCTTCTCATGCTCACCTTTACGACCTCTGACAACAGGAGCTAAGAGCTGAACCTTCGTCCTCTCTGGAAGAGCCATTATCACGTCAACCATCTGGTCAACTGTCTGCCTCTTAATCTCCTTGCCGCATTTCGGACAATGAGGTATTCCAATTCTTGCATACAATAATCTTAGATAATCATATACTTCCGTAACTGTTCCAACAGTAGAACGGGGATTGTGATTAGTCGACTTCTGGTCAATTGAAATTGCAGGTGGAAGACCTTCTATCTTCTCAACGTTTGGCTTCTCCATCTGTCCAAGAAACTGTCTCGCATAGCTAGACAAAGACTCCATGTACCTTCTCTGACCTTCTGCAAATATTGTATCAAACGCCAAAGAAGACTTGCCAGATCCTGACAAGCCTGTCAATACCACAAATTCATCTCTTGGAATATCAAGTGATATATCTTTTAGGTTATGTTCTTTTGCTCCCTTAATTCTTATATATTTTCTCTTGTCCATAACGCCACCATAATTCTATTAATCACATCTACCACTCGCTAGATATTACTTCCGCCTTCTTATCACGTGTCATCAAACTCTGTACCATTGATCGTACAGTTGCACCTTCAAACAATGCCTTATTAACCTGTTCTATAATAGGAAGTTCTACATTATATTTCGCTCCAAGCTTAAGTACCGCTTCTGCAGAATATACCCCTTCTACAACCATATTAACCTTGTCCATAGCTTCTTCTCTTGTACAACCTTGTCCCATATAGAAACCAGCCATACGATTACGACTATGAAGACTTTGGCAAGTAACAATCAAATCTCCTATTCCCGTAAGTCCATTAAGTGTTCTTCTATTTGCACCCATAGCAAGAGCAAGATCTGTAATCTCTTTGATTCCTCTTGTGATAAGTGCCGCCTTGGCATTGTCACCGAAGCCTATTCCATCTGACATACCTGCTGCAAGAGCAATAACATTCTTACTTGCTCCGCCAATCTCAATTCCAACTACATCAGGTGATGTATATACTCTGAAATTCTCATTCATAAATACTTCCTGAAGCATTAGTGCAAAATCCTTGTCATGAGAACCACATACAACAAGAGTAGGCATTCTGTTAACAACTTCCTCTGCATGACTAGGTCCACTTAACACTCCTACTTTAACGTCAGACATAACATCTTCTATAATCTCAGATTGAGTAAATAAAGTATCTCTCTCAATTCCTTTAGATACAGATACTATTCCCTGATTCTTCTTTATGTAAGGCCTCATATCTTCTAATGTCTGCCTTGTTGCTTTAGATGGGACTGCAAGAACAAGCACCTCATTATGTGATACAACATTTTCCATATCTGCTGTAAAATTTAATTTGTCGGGAAGAACTACTCCTGGTAATTTCGAACTATTAATCCTTGTATCATTAAGTTCATCTATCTGAGACTGACGATAAGACCATAGAGTCACATCATGTCCATTATCACATAGCACTGTGGCAAGAGCTGTTCCCCAGCTTCCTGCACCTATCACACCTATATTCATATTTCTCTCCAGATTATGATATTTTAGTCCTTTTCAACCTACGCATTATCTGCTTCTTTTAATGGCTTCTTTCCTGCAACTTCATCAAATACATCTGTTACTTCTTTTGATGGTGGCGCAGTAAGAAGGGACACAACTACAATAAATATACTACTTATAATAAATGCAGGAAGTAATTCATATAAATCAAATGCACCACCTATAGGTCTTACAAGAAACTTCCATACAAATATCATTATAATACCTGAAAGCATTCCAGCCAGAGCTCCCCACTTATTAGTTCTTCTCCAGAATAATGAGAATAACATAATTGGGCCAAATGTAGCTCCAAATCCTGCCCATGCAAAACTTACTATCTTAAACACTGAGTTCTCAGGATTCCAAGCAATAATTATTCCAATTATTGCTATTATAACAACAGTAAGTCTGGCTACTCCTAACTTCTGCTTGTCGTTTAATCTTACATCAAACACATCAATCATAATATTCTGAGACACGCTGGAACTTGCGGCAAGAAGCTGTGAATCAGAAGTCGACATCGTACATGCTAATATACCAGCTAGTATAAGACCAGCAGCAAGAGCCGGTACTACACCTTTTTGACTAAGTAATGTCGAAATTGTAATTATTGATGTCTCAGCATCTGATGTTGTCTCAAAAAATGGTATCTCACCTTTAACAGTCATTGCGTAAGCAATAATTCCAATAAATATTGCAACTGCCATAGATATTACAACCCATACAGATGCTATTCTTCTAGATACTTTAATCTTATTCTCGTCTTTTACTGCCATAAAGCGAAGTAAAATATGTGGCATACCGAAATATCCAAGTCCCCATGCAAGAGTAGATGCAATAGTAAGAATACCATATGATGATGATTCTTTTGTGACCACATTACCCATTTCTGTCATACTAAGATACCCTGGAATTGAAGCCGCATTTTCCATAACAGCATCAAGACCGCCTGCCACATTAACACCAAATATAACAACCACGATTAACGCAATTGTCATAACTATACTCTGTATTAAATCAGTAAAGCTGGCTGCAAGAAAACCGCCAAGCATAGTATATAGAACAATTACCACTGCACTAACAATCATAGCAGGAAGGTAATCCACTCCAAAAAGTGTTGAAAATAGCTTTCCACAGGCTGCAAATCCACTTCCTGTGTATGGAACAAAGAACACAAAAATAGCAAGAGCCGCAATACCAAGAAGTGTTGACTTGTTATCTCCAAATCTATTCTTGAAAAACTCAGGAATTGTTATAGCATTTCCTGCGGTCTGCGAGTATCTACGAAGTCTCTTGGCAACAATAAGCCAGTTAACATAAGTGCCAATTGCAAGACCAATGGCTGTCCACCCCGCATCTGCAATACCACTTATATATGCCACTCCAGGAAGCCCCATAAGAAGCCAGCTACTCATATCTGATGCCTCAGCACTCATTGCCGTTACTATAGGCCCCAGTTTTCTGCCACCAAGATAGAAATCATCTGTGTTCTTATTCTTCTTGGTAAAATGAATTCCAATACCGATAATCACCGCCATATATAGAACGATAACTATACTTATACATATAATAGATGTTGTCATTTTCTCTCCTCTTTTCTGCTTTTTTACTTTAAATAGGCATTTCAATACTTTACCACTATATTAGGAAAAATGCAATTTTCACTAGCACTAATATCCCACAAATGTTAATTATTTCTTGACACCATATAGTTAAAAGTTCTATACTCTCTCATGTAAACAAAAAACAACGGGGAGCTAGTTGACTAGCTGAGAGTAGATTGTGAATCTAGACCCATAACCTGATTTAGGTAATGCTAACGTAGGGATATAATGTGATTCAACTAGCAGATAGTCCTCGTTGGCTGTCTGTTTTTTATTACAATGCGGTACATCGGGGGCACCACTTTGTATCGCTATATAAAATTAATGTACAATACGGAGGTAATTATGTATACAGCATTAACAATCGCAGGCTCAGATTCCTGCGGAGGCGCCGGCATTCAGGCTGATATCAAGACAATGACAGCAATGGGAGTCTATGCAAGTTGCTGCATTTGTGCGATTACAGTGCAGAATACAACCGGTGTCCAAGGAATACTAGAAGTAGAGGAGGGCTTTGTAAAGGAACAACTTGACTCGGTTTTTAGTGATATCTTTCCTGATGCGGTCAAGATAGGTATGCTATCTAATTCTAAAATTATAGAAGCAGTAAGGGACAGACTTGACTTCTATAATGCCAAGAATGTAGTAGTTGATCCTGTCATGGTCTCCACAAGTGGTCACAAGCTTTTGGCGGACGAAGCAATTACAACTTTAAAAAACAAACTATTAAAGGAAGGAACAGTTACAACACCTAATATTCCAGAAGCCGAAGTCTTAAGTGGAATTACAATACAATCCTCAGAAGATATGGTTAATGCAGCTAAGATTATACATGAACGTTACGGATGTACTGTATTAGTTAAAGGTGGTCACGGCATAGATGATACTGCAAGAGATTATCTATATAACGATAATATCTCAAGATGGTATGAAAGCAATAGAGTTGACACTGAAAACACTCACGGTACAGGATGTACATTAAGCTCAGCTATTGCCTCAGGCCTTGCAAAAGGAGAATCAATAGAACTTGCGGTAGAAAATGCAAAATCATATCTCCAAGGCGCTCTTGAAGCAAAACTTAACCTTGGCAAAGGTAATGGTCCAATCGACCATTTATGGAAAATGTAACCCTCTCCTTCCAAAAGGAGAAAAAAATGAATAAGAACTTAAAAAAACTTATCCTAGCAGCTATTTTTGCAGGACTAGCAGTGGTAGGCTCAATGGTATCAATCCCTGTATTTGGTTCTAAATGTGCACCAATACAACATATTGTAAATGTTATGTGTGCAATATTCTTAGGACCATGGTACGGTCTTGGATGTGCATTTGTAGCAAGTCTAATCAGAAACTTTGTAGGACTTGGAACCCTTCTTGCATTCCCAGGTAGTATGTGTGGTGCTTTACTTTCAGGTTTACTCTACAAGTATATCAAGAAACGTTGGGCAGCATATGGTGGCGAAGTATTCGGAACAGCTGTAATCGGCGGTTTACTTGCTTATCCATTCGCAAGTCTCATTATGGGAAATGCCGAAGCAACTCTTTTTACTTACGTAATACCATTCCTCATTAGTACTGCAGGCGGAACAATTATCGCAATAATTATAATTGAGATACTATCTGCATCAGGCGTACTAAAGAAACTACAGGACATGCTTAATTAACATCACACATAGTCCATCTAGTTGCAGGGATACATCGGTGTAGCCGCAGGCACTTCACCGATGTGCACCATGCCTGCGACAAGGAAATATATATGAATTACACAACTCAAATGAACGCAGCAAGAAAAGGAATTGTAACAAAAGAAATAGAATCTGTTGCCAAGAAAGAAAATATGGATGTTAACAAGTTAGTACAACTTGTTGCTGAAGGTAAAGTAGCAATCCCCGCTAACAAAAAGCATACATGTATTAATCCAGAAGGAATAGGCAGTATGCTTAGAACAAAAATCAATGTCAACCTGGGTGTCTCTAGAGATTGTAAAGACTATGATCTAGAAATGAAAAAGGTACTTAGCGCAGTCGACATGGGAGCTGAAGCTATTATGGATTTGTCCAGCCATGGGGATACAGAACCATTTAGGAAAAAGCTTACTTCAGAATGTCCTGCTATGATAGGAACTGTTCCTGTATACGACTCTGTCATTCATTACAAAAGAGACCTTGCAACACTTACTGCTAAGGATTTCATTGATGTAATCAAACTTCATGCAGAGAACGGAGTTGACTTCGTTACTCTTCACTGCGGAATCACAAGAAAAACTATTGATCAAATAAGAAACCACAAGAGAAAAATGAATATAGTCAGTCGAGGTGGTTCACTAGTATTTGCATGGATGTCCATGACTGGTGAAGAGAATCCATTCTATGAATACTATGACGAGATATTGGATATATGTGAAGAATACGATGTCACAATTTCCCTTGGAGATGCCTGTAGACCAGGATGTCTTGCTGACGCAACAGATGTATGTCAGATAGACGAACTTGTAAGACTCGGCGAACTTACAAAACGAGCATGGGATCACAATGTACAGGTAATGGTTGAAGGTCCAGGACACGTTCCTCTTGACCAAATCGCTGCAAATATGAAAGTACAGCAAACAATTTGTATGGGAGCACCATTCTATGTACTAGGTCCTCTTGTAACAGACATTGCACCTGGATATGATCATATAACATCAGCAATTGGCGGTGCTGTTGCTGCTATGAGCGGTGCAGCTTTTCTATGTTATGTAACCCCTGCAGAACATCTTGCTCTTCCTAACTTAGATGATGTAAAGCAAGGTATTATAGCATCAAAAATCGCAGCACACGCAGCTGATATTGCCAAGGGAATCCCTGGTGCAAGAGACATAGATGATAAAATGGCAGATGCAAGACGCGCACTGGATTGGGATAAGCAATTCAAATGCGCCATAGATCCAGAAACTGCCAAGAGAATCCGAGACGATAGAGCTCCAGAAGATGACCACTCAGACACATGCTCTATGTGTGGCAAATTCTGCGCAGTAAGAAGTATGAACAAAGCTTTAGAAGGTGAATATATTGATATCTTATAAATTATATGCAATAACAGATAGAGGCTGGCTTGAAGAAGGTGAAGAACTAAAGGATGCTGTAGAACAGGCAATACTTGGTGGCGCAACAATAGTTCAATTACGTGAAAAATCGCTTGAATATAACGAACTCAAAGAACTTGCCTTATGCATACAGGAAGTATGTAATAATTATAACGTTCCTTTTATTGTAAATGACAATGTTGAACTGGCTTGCGAAATAGATGCAGATGGCGTTCATCTTGGAGCAGAAGATATGTCCATTAAAAAGGCCAGGTCTGTTCTTGGTTCTAACAAGATAATCGGTGCTACTGCAAAGACAGTTGAACAAGCACTATTAGCAGAGAAAGCAGGTGCAAATTACATAGGAAGTGGAGCAGTATTTGGTTCTGATACAAAAACTGATGCAACGAATCTCAGCATTGATTCTCTTAACGAAATATGTAACAGTGTATCAATCCCTGTTGTTGCAATTGGTGGTATTAATGCCTACAATGTATCTGCATTACGTGGCTCATCTATAAGCGGTGTATCTGTTGTATCAGGAATATTTGCAAGAAAAAACAAGACAAAAGCCTGCCGTGATATACTAGGAAATCTATATGGCCGGCCTGTTGTAGAATGTATAACTAATCATGTTACAACCAATGAAGTGGCTAATACTGTATTAGCATTTGGTGCATCTCCAATTATGGCTCATAACATAAATGAAGTTGAGGAGGTTCAATCTAGTGCTAATGGTCTCCTACTTAATCTGGGTGCAACAGATGATTATGAGGCAATGAAAAAGGCTTACGCTGTTGCTAATAAGCAAAACCATATAACCGTAATTGATCCAGTAGGTGTTTCAGGAATAACATATAGACGGGATTTTCTTAAGGAGTTACTTGCTACCAGCTCCCCAACCTGCATTCGTGGAAATGCATCAGAAATACTTGCCATATATGAAGGTCAAAACGTAACAGCCGGATTAGATGGAAGTATTGATAATACTAACATAAAAGCAGTTACTCAATCCTTGGCAAATAGCTTAAATACAATAATTGTTGCATCTGGGGTTACAGATATAATAAGCGACGGAAAATGTGTATATGAGATTTCATCTGGTCACGCAATGCAAAAGAGTCTAACTGGCTCTGGATGCATGTTGAGTGCATGTATATGTAGCGCTCTAATCGTAAGTAATATTAATTACACAGACGTTGATGATAAGAACATAACAGTAGTAAAAAGTGCTTGTCAAGAGATGGGAGATGCTGCATATAGAGCCGCTGAATATATTCTTTCTAACAACCTGGGAATATATAGTTTTCAGACAAGATTATTCGATGAATTAGTATAATTTAATATAATAGAAAATCCTTATTATTCTTTTATCTTTGGCAAATATTTATCAAATATGTTTAATTTTTGACAATTGTTGCATAATTAATTAAAAGGTTTTACAATGTATTTTGATAGCAAAATTAGGAAGGAGATTACAAAATGAAAGAATATTTTAATCTAAAAGGACAAGTTGCAATAGTTACAGGATGTTCAGGCGGACTAGGTGTACAGATGGCTAAAGCTTTAGCTAATCAAGGATGTACTATCGTTCCTATCGCTCGTCGTCTTGAGAAGCTTCAGGAAGTTGCTAAAGAATTGAATTCTGAATATGGCGTAGAAGCATATCCTATTCAATGCGACATAACTAACACTGCAAGAGTTGAGGAAGTTGTTGACGAAGTACTTGAGAAATTTGGACGTATTGATATTGTAATAAACAATGCTGGTACAGGTGCTGTTGCTCCTGCAGAAGACATTACAGATGAACAGTTCGACCACGAGTGCCAGATTGACTTATTTGGAACATTCAAGGTTGCAAGAGCTGTTGCTAAGAAGGCAATGATTCCTGCAAAATACGGTAGAATTATTAACATCGCCTCTATGTATGGTCTTGTTGGAAACAAAGTTGCAGGCTCTGCTCCATACCATGCTGCTAAGGGTGGTGTTGTTAACCTTACAAGAGCTCTCGCTGCTGAGTGGGGTAAATACGGAATTACTGTTAACGCAATCTGCCCAGGTTATTTCTATACACCACTTACTAAAGAAACACTTGATTCTGATTTCTTCCAGGCAAATGCTAAGACAATGATTCCAGAAGAGAGATATGGTGAGGAAGGCGAGCTTGATACAGCTGCAATCTTCTTGGCATCACCTGCATCTACTTACGTAACAGGAATCATGGTTCCAGTTGATGGTGGATATACTTGTATGTAAAGTCGTAAGGAGGGACCCACGAAGTGGGAGGATGCCTTATGACAGCATTCCGAGCGCAGCTCGGTGCGTCTATAGTAGGCGATTCCTCATGCGAAGCATGGTGGATGCCTTACGACCAGTAATGTAATATACAGTCACAAAAAAGAAAGATGCTCTTATAGAGATTAATTCGAGCTTAGGATATGTTAGTAATTGATTATATGAAGAAATTTTTCGACAGGACGTCGAAAAAAAGCGGACAGCATCACGATGATGCATTGTCCGCTGGTTTCTGTCAAGATGTTGCTTGACTAAAATATCAATTGCTTACATATCCTTAGTGAAGGATTACTCTATAGGAGCATCTTACTATTTTGTGAATGTACGGATACTACTTAATGGTTCCTGAGATAATCTTATCATATACAGAGTCATGGGCCTGCATCTCTAGTGCATCAGGCAGTAGCTCTAAATCTATCTTCTCCCCATATCTTCGTTCTAGTGCTGTAGAGAGAATAAAATCGCATAACTTCGGATTCTTAGGAAGTACCGGCCCGTGAGAATATGTTCCGAATACATTGTTGTAGCGGACACCTTCCGTCATATCCTCACCATTGTTGCCACAACCTTTAATTATCTTGCCAAGAGGCTTGATGCCATCTGCAAGATAAGTTCTTCCACTGTGATTCTCATATCCAACTACAATTGAACCTCCAGATTCTTCTCCTAGTTCAAATGCATAATTATCAATCATACGATCCTTGCCACCGATGGTATGAAAATCAACTGCTCCTAGGAACTCACAGCGAACACCTTCATGAGTCTCATAGTAGTGACCCATCATCTGATAGCCACCACATATACACAGGAATGTCTTGCCGTCTTCAACCGCTTTCTTAATCTCATTTCCTTTACCGGATTTTAGATCATTAAGCAAAACCTCTTGCTCAAAATCCTGTCCACCTCCAATAAAGAAGAGATCAAATTCACTCAAATCCAACTTATCACCGAGTCTACACTCAACAATATCCACATCTATCCCACGCCACTCTAAACGCTTCTTCATACATAGAATGTTTCCTCTGTCACCATAAAGGTTAAGAACCTCAGGATAAAGGTGACAAATCTTTAGTACTTTACTCATATTAATCACCTATCCTTTCCAAAACTCTTCTGCACCTGTTACTTCAGCCAATGTTTTTCTAAGAGCCAACATGGATGTATAGTTAGGAAGCACAAACACTGGATACTTGGACTTCTTCATAACATTTACCAGATTATCCCATCCCTTGACTAACTCTATCTTCGATTCATCCATTCCACCATACTTAAGGCGAAGTGCAATATCTTCTGCTCTATCACCTGATACAATAATCTTACTTAAGGAATCATCTTCTGCAAGTCTCTCATATTCAGCATCCCATATCCATGAAATATCATGACCATCAGCAGTCTTATCATTAAGACAGATGACAGCTTCATACTCATCTTCCATACTAGTCACATATGTAAGGGCCTGATTACAACCTGCAGGATTCTTAACAAGTATCATTTGAACATCAACACCATCTAAATCGAATGTCTCCATTCTTCCGAAACTACTACTTGTTACAGCAAGAGATTTGATAATGTCTTCCCTCTTAAAACCTGCTGCCGTATATGCACATACAGCTCCTACAGCATTATATACATTGTATATGGCAGGAAGACTTATAAGAACATTTTCCTTATCAACATTATCAGAATCACGAAATTCCATGGTGACATCTGTACCCTTAATACTAAGCTTATTAACAGAAGTTACTGCTGTATTAGTTTTGCTTCTCTTGTAACCACATTTCGGACAATAGAATCCTCCCAGATGAGCATATGTATGATAATCATACTTGTACTCAGTACCGCAATTAATGCAATACTTCGCATCTGATACTTCAGGCTCTTTCTGTTCTCCATATGGACAGTCAATTCCATAGTATACAACTTTGTTAGGAACATCATTTGCTAGACTAGCTGTTAGAGAACAATCTGCATTAAGACAAAGAATGCTCTCAGGGGCCTTCTTAACACCCATCCTAATCTGTTCTAAAGTGTGTGTGACTTCCCCATATCTATCAAGTTGATCTCTAAAGAGATTCGTAACAAGAATAACCTTAGGCTTAATAAGTGGAACAACCTGCTTAAGAGCACCCTCATCACATTCAATAATTGCATATTTCTTTCTTGGAATTCCCTTCCAATTAGCATTTGCACAGAACTCTGCAGTTACACCTTTAAGAAGATTGGCACCAGACTTATTAGCAAGCACCTCTACACCCGTTGACGAAAGAGCTTTCTCTAACATATTACAGGTTGTAGTCTTACCATTGGTTCCAGTTACAACAATTATGTCCATATCTTTGGACACATCTGCTAGTATATTCTTATCAAAAAACATAGCCGCACTTCCCGGAAGTGTTGTACCTCCACTCTTTGCGACTCTAAGTGATGCCCTGGCGGCTTTGCAAGCAAAGACGCCAAGAACTGTCTTTATTGTACTCAATCTATTACTCCTTTAAAATTAAGTCCAGCCTACATAAGTTCAGTTTCATTAGGTAGAATTCGACCTATAGTTATTTGCTTTACAAATAACCACTTACTCTACTGTAACAGACTTAGCAAGATTTCTAGGTTTATCAACATCGAGACCTTTTGCAACACTTATATAATATCCCATAAGTTGAAGTGGAATTATAGCAATTGATGCTGCAAAATGATCGTCTACTCTAGGAACATATACTGCAAAATCCACCGCATCTTCGATCTCATAATGGCCATATGTTGTAAGCCCCATAAGAAATGCACCACGTGATTTACATTCCACCATATTGCTAATTGTCTTCTCATATAATCCTGCCTGAGTTAGAACTCCAATAACAAGTATGTTGTCCTCAATCAAGCTTATTGTTCCATGCTTAAGTTCTCCGGCAGCATAAGCCTCTGAATGAATATACGATATCTCTTTCATCTTAAGGCTTCCTTCAAGAGAAATTGCATAATCAATTCCACGTCCCACAAAGAATACGTCTTTAGCATTAGCATATTTTGATGCGAACCATTGAATTCTATCTTTCTCATCTAGAACTTTGGAAATCTTCTCTGGAATAGTTTTAAGTTCATCAATTAGTTCATTGTATTTTCCTTCTTCTAATACACCACGAACTAATCCAAACTGCATTGCCAAAGTATATGCAGCAACAAGTTGTGCTGAATATGCTTTAGTAGTAGCAACAGATATCTCTGGACCTGCCAATGTGTAGAATACTCCATCTGATTCTCTAGCAATAGACGAACCTACTACATTTACAATACCAAGTGTCTTAATACCCTTCTTCTTAGCTTCTCTAATTGCAGCAAGTGTATCAGCAGTCTCACCAGATTGTGAAATTGCAACGACTAGACCATTCGGATCAAGTGCCATCTTACGATATCTAAATTCTGAAGCAAGTTCAACTCTAACAGGTATGTTAGCTAAGTCCTCAAATACATATTGAGCAGCAACGCCAACATGCCATGCTGAACCACATGCAACTATATAGATCTGACTTACATCCTTAATATCATTGTCAGTTAACCCTATCTCTGAGAGGTCAATTTTACCGTCTTTTACAACAGAATTAATTGTATCCTCAACAGCTTTAGGTTGTTCATGAATTTCCTTCATCATGAAATGCTCATATCCACCCTTTTCAGCAGATTCTGCATCCCATTCAATCTCAACTCTTTCTTTATCAATTACATCGCCATCAATATTGTAAAATTCAACATTTCCAGCAGTAACCTTTGCCATCTCCTGATTACCAATATAATATACGTCTCTTGTATATTTAAGAACTGCTGGTACATCTGACGCAACATAAGATTGTCCTTCATTAATTCCAATAATCATTGGAGAATCTTTACGTGCAACCCAAATCTCGTCAGGGTATTCTTTGAACATCAAAGCAAGGGCATATGAGCCACGAACTCTGACCATTGTCTTAGCGATGGCATCAACAGGACCTCCCTGATACTTATTATAATAGTAATCTACAAGTTTAACTGCTATCTCAGTATCTGTATCAGAATATATCTTATAATCATGGCGAAGAAGCTTCTCCTTCAATTCCTGATAGTTCTCGATAATACCATTATGAACACCAACTACATTGGATTCATCAGTTGATGCCGCACCTTCAAACACATTTCCAGAAACATGAGGATGAGCATTAATTACAGATGGCTCTCCATGAGTTGCCCATCTTGTATGGCCGATACCAATACAACCTTTTACAGCTTTACCATCATCAGTCATCTTGGATAGTTCTTTTAATCTTCCTTGGGCTTTAATTACATTGACCTTGCCATCTTTACCTTTGACAGCAAGTCCTGCCGAATCATATCCTCTATATTCAAGCTTTGACAGTCCATCTAATAAAACTGGAGCTGCTTGATCTTTTCCAACAAATCCTACTATTCCACACATAATTTAATTCCTTTTCAAAACATTTATATATAGCATTAATAATATACCACAAATAGCAAAGTTATTGTATATTATTATTAACAAAAATACTATCTACTTCAGCTGAATATTATGTCTAATTAGATGCTTACTCATCATAACCTTCACTAGTCTTTCTTATATTAGAATCAAATAGATAATTAAAGCCCTGCCAACTAAGGTCATTTCCTTTTACCTTAGACATTACTTCCTTCATGGTCTCAAGCTTCGCATCCATATCATCTGCGAAATTAAGGGCAATTGCTTCAGCTATAGACGGCTTCTTAGGTGAGCCATACTCATACTCCCCATGATGGGCCAAGATACAGTGTAACAATTCGTTCTTCTTAACTTCTGGAAAATCTTCTATCTGTCGCATACTATTAGATAGCAGGTTATACCCCATCACTATATGACCCAGCATCTGCCCAGCATCTGTATAGTCATTTTCAGGATAAGGAGATAGTTCAGCAAGCTTTCCTATATCATGAAAAATTGCAGCCGTAAGGAGAAGATCCCTGTCCAAATAATCGTACTGCTTAGATATGAAATCACAGGTCTTTGTTACAGACAATGTATGCTCTAATAAACCACCTGCAAACCCATGATGAACTGACTTTGCTGCTGAGTGATAGCAGAATCTCTTCTTAAATGATTCATCCTTGACAAAATACATTTCTAGCAGCTTCTTCATATAAGGGGCTTTAATTGTTGCAATTATATTAAGAAGTTCGTTATACATTTCATTAACATTTTTGTCAGTAGTTGGTATGTAATCCTCTAGATTAATTGAGCCAGAATCAGCTACACGCAAACTGTTAATTGTTATCTGATTCTTGCCTTTATACTCTTTAATAACTCCTGAAACTTCAACATAATCCTTCTTATCAAACTCATTTATTCCTGGACTATTCACATCCCATATATTGCCTTCAAGTACACCTGTCTTATCTTGTAGTGTAACAAGGAAATAGTCCGCTCCATTCTTAGTAGTGCCACTTCTCTTCTCTTTGCAAAGATACGTCTCTGTAATAGCATCTCCAACTTTTAAATCTTCTATGTATTTCATTTTTTTGCCTTTCTAATTATTAGTTTTCATACCTTATCTGCAATCATCCAATGCAGTTCCTATTATAGCATAGTGTTCGTCTATACTTGCACATTTGCGAAAGTTAAATGAAAAATTTCTTGGAGCAACAACGATTTCTTCATGATAAGAAAACTCCAAATCCAAGTTACGTCCAAAATATTCTTGTGTAATTCTAGCTTTATTTATATGTCATTCGCTCCAAGTTCTTTATAAAGTTCAGATTCGTTCATATATTAATGCTCCTTAATCATTTTTTGAAGAGATACTTACCTTTACCTTTTCCTTTAATTGGATAAATGAGTTCCGAGTCAATCATCTTCTTTATCAATTCCGATGCCGGAGACGCTGTGATCTCAAGTTCATTCATAACTTCCGTACGGCCGAAAAACCTATCATATCCAAATGCTGAAAATAGCCTCTGAATGTGCTGTTTTGTTTTATTGCTGAATGATTCCGGCACTTTAATGTCCTGTTTTTGTTTTTCAATGTCCTGTTTTGGCTCGAGAATGTCCTGTTTTTTCCACAGAACATGTGTATATCGATTTTTTAATTCATTATCTTCGCCCAAAAGAAGATTCCTTAAAAATAACTCAAGATATTCCGTAGTCTCACGGATTCCTTTGGTATAATCGTTATAGTTTGCCCTGACAAGTGAATTTCTGAAATACCATGCATTTTCTGCAAATATGTCATTGGTTACATCGAAACCCACTCTTTTTTTATATCATCCATTTGACCTGTCTCCTTTTAATTCAACTATCCTACTGTATTCGGTACGTTTATTCCATTGTCTTACCCAAGTCTTTAACTCTATAATAATCCTCTGCGTCGATTTCAATCTCGACAAAATCTTTTGCTTTGGCAAATTTGTTGTTCAAAAGGCATACGCATTCCACGTGCCCTGTCTGAGGGAACATATCTACTGGCGTAACTTCGCTAAGTATGTATTCCTTCTCACATAATATCTGCAAATCTCTTGCAAGTGTAGATGGATTGCAACTTACATACACTACCCTTTCTGGCTTTAATTTGAGAATTGCGTTAATGCAGTTAATGTCACATCCCTTGCGAGGTGGATCTACTACGATAACATCTGGCTTTATTACTGTTATCTCCTCGGACTTCGATGGTGAAGCGCCACATTTGTATACGCCCACAGAGTCACTCCATTTGATGTCATTTATTATATCCTCAACCTTTCCTACAAGGAAACCTGCATTTTCTATATTATTTAACCTAGCATTATCTATGGCGTCTTCAATGGCCTGAGGAACCACTTCCACACCTAAGACGCTCTTAGCTTTGTCGCTTAAGTAGATTCCAATTGTTCCTATTCCACAATACAGATCCCATACGTTCTCTGAACCAGTAAGGCTAGCATATTCTGCCACCTTGTCATACAGCTTCTTAGTCTGAATCGGATTAACCTGATAGAAGGATTTTGCTGATATGTTAAATGCTTTATCACCAATGTAATCTGTAATTGTCTCGCTGCCCCATATTACAGTAGTTTCATCTCCTAAGATAACATTGGTGTTCTTACAGTTAGAATTAAGCACAATGGATGTCATGCCTTCCACTTCTTGCAGCTTGTCTACAAGCAAATCCAACTTTCTGAAAAATGCTTGATTACTATTCTTAACTGTCTTGTTAACATCCTGTGATGCTGCCTTGTTGCCCCAGTCTAAATTCCCCTTATCTAACTTAACATTCCCAATAAGACAAACCATAATCTCCCTGGTATAGAATCCATATCTAATCAATATATGACGAAGGACTCCCTGTCCATCCTTATAGATACTCACCTTCTCTGATACTATCCACTCTCTTATAATTGAAATCACACTGTCAATTACCGGGTGTGATAAGTAGCATTTATCAATGGGAACTATATCGTGACTGTGAGACAGGTAGAACCCCATAACAACATTGGCATTCTTATCAAGTCCAACTGGTATCTGAAGCTTATTTCGATAGTAATATGGCTCATCCATTCCAATGATAGGTTCCATAACATCATCTATCAAATCTTCTGAGAAGCCACCAACTCTTATTAAATTATTTCTTACATGATTTGCTTTCAGTTCTAGTTGCTTGTCATAGTTTAATGCCTGAAGCTGACATCCACCGCAAGGCTTTGCTTTAGAACACACCTCGATACATCTGTGGGCGGATGGCTTAATAATCTTAACAACCCTAGCATAACACAGATTCTTCTTAACCTTGGTTATTCCTGCAATAATCTTGTCCCCAACAACAGCACCCTTAACGAATAAGGTCATGCCATAAGCATGACCTATTCCCTCGCCGTTTACGGACATATCTTCTATTGTCACTTCTACTTCTTGATTCTTATAAAACATACATTTATTATATCATTTTTTAGTTAATATCACATTTTTCTTGAATTCTTTATAAAGCCCAATATCTTTAATTGATTCTAAACTATTCAAGGCCTCTCCTCATCATAACTAGAATTGCTTACAAATTGCAATTTATACCATATATGATACAATAAACCCTATGAATAATAAAGTATATAAAACCTTAGAATACTACAAAATAATAAATATGCTAGAGGCTCAGGCAACAAGTGAAGCAGGGAAGAAGATAGCACATAAACTTACTCCTATTCACAATTTGGAGAGATTAGAATTAATGCAGCAAGAAACCAAGGACGCGCTTGATAGAATTATGAAGTATGGTTCTATTAGCTTTCAAGGAATTGTTGATATTAATGAATACGCCTCAAGGTTAGAATCAGAAGGCTCTCTAACAAGCGAAGAACTTCTTCACATTGCAAGTCATATAGCATGTGGGCTTAATGCTCTTCGCTTCAATTCGAACAAACGAGACGACGAACAGCGCGATACACTTGATCCTTATTTTGAAAGCCTTGCTCCCCTTAATGATTTACATAAAGAAATAACAAGATGTATTATTGCCGAAAATGAGATTGCAAGCAATGCATCTCCTACGCTTTCAGATATTAGAAGAAAGAAAATTGCTACAGCTGAGAAAATTCGTTCTACAATGAACAAGCAATTATCATCTTTATCAGAATATCTACAGGACCAGGTCATTACGTCCAGGGGCGGACGGTTTTGTCTTAGTGTAAGAAGTGAATTCAAATCCCGTGTACCAGGTATGGTTCACGACCAGTCTTCTTCAGGCCAAACTCTATTTATTGAGCCTATGAATGTTGTAGACATGAACAATTCCATCCGCGAATTAGAACTTGCAGAAGATGAAGAAATACATAGAATTCTTGCTGTTCTATCTAATGAATGTGGCGAACATATTCAAGAATTAATTATGAACTACGAAGCTATGTCTAGGCTTGACTTTATCTTTGCAAAAGGAAAATTGGCATCTGAAATGAATGCTATGAAACCCAACTTTAATACCAAGGGAATTATCAATCTTAAAGGTGCTCGTCACCCTCTTCTTGATAAAGATAGCTGCATCCCCATTGATATACTACTTGGGGAGGACTATGATTTGTTGATTATTACAGGTCCAAACACCGGTGGTAAAACCGTATCATTGAAAACTTGCGGCCTCCTTACATTAATGGGACAAAGTGGTCTTCATATTCCTGCGAAGGATAATTCAATGCTTGCTATTTTCGAAAATGTGTATGCAGACATTGGGGATGAGCAATCAATTGAGCAATCACTATCAACATTTTCATCTCATATGACCAACATTGTACGAATCCTAGATGGTGTTCGTTCTTGCAAGGAAGCAAACCACAATGTACTATGCCTCTTTGATGAGTTATGCGCAGGAACAGATCCTGCCGAGGGAGCAGCTCTTGCAACAGCAATATTAGAACATCTTCATATGGAAAATGTTAAGACTATGGCTACAACTCATTATAGCGAGCTAAAACTCTATGCCATTTCAACTCCAGGTGTTGAAAATGCTTCACTAGAGTTTTCTCTTGATACTTTATCTCCTACATATAAATTATTATATGGTATTCCAGGAAAAAGTAACGCATTTGCAATATCCAAGAAACTCGGGCTATCAAATGACATTATCGAAGATGCCAAAAACCAAATATCTGAAGACAACAAATCTTTTGAAGATATTATAATAGATATAGAATCCAAACGAGTTCAGATAGAGCGAGATTCTCTTGAAGCTTCCGAAGCAAAAAAGAAAGCTGCCTCTATTGAAAAAGATCTAGAGAATAGATTAGAAAAATTAAACAATCAAAAGAAACGCATTCTTGATGAAGCCAATAGCGAAGCTGCTCGTATTCTATCAAATGCAAAATCTAGTGCTGATGAAGCAATACGAAACATTAACAAATACGGAAATGCTAGTGGAGACATTAAGAAGTTAGAAAAAGAGCGTTCGAATCTTGGAACAAAGGCAAAAAAAGCGAGAGAAAAAGCAAGTATAAAAAAGCCTATCGAGAATAACAACGTACCAAAGAACCTAAGAATAGGTGATGCAGTAAAAGTTCTTAGCATGAACATGAAAGGTACAGTTCATTCTCTTCCTAATGACAAAGGTGAACTTCAAGTTCAGATGGGAATAATGAAATCAAATGTGAATATCAAAGATCTTGTTCTTATAGAAGAAAGAGATGAGCTTGCTGAAAAGTATGGATACGCCAATAGAAAAGTAAAGAACAACAAGAAGAAGAATAATGTAACAATCAATAAAAAAGGAAGTATTAACAGCAAATCAGCTAATACCTCCTATGAGATCAAATTACTTGGTATGACAAGCGACGAAGCAATTGCTACGCTAGATAAATACTTAGACGATGCTTACCTTGCTCACATTCCTGTTGTCCGTGTAGTTCATGGCAAAGGCACCGGAGTGCTTCGAAGCGCTGTTCATAATTATCTAAAAAAGCATCCTCACGTAGAAGAATACCATTTAGGTGAATTTGGTGAGGGTGATGCCGGTGTAACAATTGTTACATTTAAATAACCAATTATTCCATCAAATCTCTCACATCACATCTTACTACACTTGAGAGATTAACAAGATAACTTGCTTTTGCATTATTAATATTCTTTCTCTTCTGTTCATATTGTTGAAGAGTTCTAAGGGGAACTTGGGATAGTTTTGCAAGCTCACTCTGAGATAATCCCATTAGTTCTCTTCTAACCTTAAGCTTGGCTACACTACTTGCTTCCTTCATCATCTCGTCAAGTCTAATGTTAATCATAAGTGTGTCTGCATCTTTGAAACCATCATAGAGAGACATAACATTTTCAATAGGAACACATCTGTCAAATTCAGCGAAGGAAATATTCTTCTCCCAAGTATACTCCACAATAACTTTTCCAGCCCAGTATTCTCGGGAATTAACATTGATGATAGCATCATTAAGATGCTGATTAAAGGCAGGGTCTGATGCTTTCTTAACATGAATAAAATTAGAATTATTCATGGCATAGCATACAACATATTCAGCAAGTTCTACGCCTCCAAGGGTACATACTGTATATGCATCACCCCTGTTTAACTTATCTGACATATCTGAAGCCAGGAACATATTGTAGAACTCTCTCACACCAAATTCTAAGGTGTTAATTCCACAATCCAGCATGGCGCCAATATTACTTTGAACATTATTTAGATAATTACTATTATAAGCTCCCATACTATCTCATCCCCTCCTTAATAATATCAGCTACATATACATCGCCATTTCTAGCAGGTGCATTAAGTCTCTTATTATAGCCCTCTAATTTCTTTGCGTATGTCATATCTTTTCTTGGATAAACTTCAGTTGAAGATACGAATTTAGCTCCAGTAAACTCAAGATCATCGATTATATCTTCTCTTAGAATCGCATATTGAACCTCACCCACATTAAGCATACGACAAAGATTTCTATAGCTCAAATTACCATTTATGAAATCAGTTGCTACTCTGGTATAAACCCCATCACATCTACAACCAATAACAATATCATAGTCACCTATTGGTGCTAAGTTATCTATCAAATATCTCTTTGCAGAAAGAGCATCAATAGATGTCGCATCAATAGAACGGTTAGCTGCAAATATACCTGCCCAATTAAGAGGACTATACTTCTCATCTCTTAGATCTAATACGTTATACTTATCCAAATCTATATTATAAGAACTAACGTATCCGTCCTGGCCTAGTGATACTGCATACTCTTCTGCCTTTGTTTCATCATCTGTCAGATAAAATCCCTGACCCAGACCACAAGCATATCTAATCATATCTGTTGTAGGACGTTCTATAATCTTTTTACTACCATGATATAAAGTAATCATACCTTGCCTCCCATACATATTTTTTGATTATAAAAATCAGACAATACATTTTAATGCTCCTCTAGGAGTATATATGTATCATACATCGTTTATTATTCTACTTCAAGTACCTATCTGGAACATTAGTCATAATTACGTCTGCGCCAAACACTGCATATTTATCTAAATCGCATTCCTTTAGTCTTCTTGTCTGACCAAATAAAGGCTCTGTACCATTCCACATTCTAACAGGAATACCCGCTTCCTTGATTCGTTCAACCGTGTCCATATTAACGGTCATACCTGCACTTCCTGGATGAACTCCATCAGCTCCAACTCTTACCATTCCTTCTATACATTTAAGCATATCTGCATCAAGGGTTGCTGTCTGTGCTGCAGGATTAATATCCTTAACTACTGCTAACGAGTCGTGATTAAACGAAGAATAAATTATATTCTCTTGCAACTTATATTCTGCCACAAGTTCTATCACCTTTTTTTCCATACCTTCGTACGGATACACACTATTCTTTAGTTCTATATTAAGAATAAGACCATTTTTCTCGCAGTAAGGTCTCAACAGATCAAACACTTCCTTAAGTGTAGGTATCTGCAAATGATTACCTTCTTCATCTACAAATGGAGCATCATTACCAGAAGGTGTAATAGATAGTTTCTTAAGTTCCGATAATGTAAAGTCACGTACGTATCCTTTTCCATTTGTTGTTCTATCTATTGCTTCGTCATGAATAACAACAATCTCTCCATCTTTAGTAAGCTGCACATCAAATTCTATACCTTTAATTCCATCAACTTCAGCTGCCTTCTCAAAAGATAGTAAAGTATTCTCTGGATATTCATAGCTACTACCTCTATGGGCGTATACATCTGGCTTCTTTAACTGGCTTGGTTCTTCATAGCCTGTAATTCTAAGAAGTTCTTTCTTATTAGCTAAGAAGGATTCGAATTGATATGCCATCCAAATAGTTTCCTGTGGTGACAAGGATGCTATAGATTCAAGTTCACACCACACATCTTCATTATCTACTTCTACAGGCGCCTCACCTGCTTTACTCTTATCTAATGTCTCACAAGCATTTCTAAATGCTGTAATCTCGTATCGTAGACCACTACCTTCAAATAAAGATTCATACACTTCCACTCTATTTGGATCTTCATGATGAACCTCAATTCTCTTCGTAAGCCACCAAGGAGATGGTACTTTAATATATCCATTTTCTCCTGCAATAATAAGCTCTCCTTCTGACTTAACTCCGAGTCCTGTCTTAGCAGTAGCAGTTCCAAATCTATAAGAGAAACAGCTCTTGGTATATGAATCATTGCCGTTGGCACTAGGAAGTGACCAGTTGTAGCTTTCTAAACTCTCTGTACCCATAATCTTTGCAATTGGAAATAGGACGTAGCTCCCCAGTTCAACAAAGCTTCCTGCAGCGCTACCCCACATTTCTCGACCAGAAGAAGAGCCAATCTTGGTAAATGTTGCTTCAACATCATAAGGTTGACCTATAACTCCATTCTCGATTAATTGTATAAGACCAGAAAATCCTGGACAGTATGCAGTCTTAATTGCTTCCATACATATCACTTCTTTTTCTCTAGCCAGTTCGAATACTGATACCGCTTCATCACCGGACAAGGCAAAAGGCTTTTCGCAAAGTACATGCTTTCCTGCATTTATTGCATCTCTCATATCAGATACATGATACTCGTGGGGCGAAGCAACATATACAGCATCGCAAACTTTATACATATCTTCTTTTATATCAGTAAAAAGAACCTTAGTAGTCTCAAGAGCCTTTGCCTCAAGTGCAGTATCAAGATCTGCTGTCCCTTCTATATTATTTTTCTCTGCAAAAAAAAGAACAGATTCAATGTGCGGATTATAGATAGCTGATACCTCTACATTATTAACTGTCTCAACTTCACTTATAAATCTGTTTACTATTCTTCCCGTTCCAATAATTCCAATACGCATGATCTTCTCCTTTGTTCTCTAATACTAATATTTTAAAATATAATTTAAAAAAAA
>SVEY01000011.1 GCA_015057165.1 Lachnospiraceae bacterium
CGTGTACCGAACGGTACGCACGGTGGTGTGAGAGGTCGGAATTTCTCACTTATGAGAAATTCCTCCTACTCGATTATCTATCTTCAAAATTTTGAAGATTCCTAATTCTATAATATAGTTGTAACCGAAAATCATTTTTAAATAATAGGAGGCAGGGAAGCATTTAAACGGATGATGGATGACATCAGGTCCGGGATATATGTTATAATCAATAAAATACTATTTGAGGTGTATCAATGGAAACTATTGACGAAAGGATAGACGGCGGAAAAGCCTTTGATTGGGGTAAAACATCAAAAGACTATGCGATGTACAGAGATGTTTATCCGGACATTTTTTATCAAAAAATCGTAGACAGAGGACTATGCATAAAAGGTCAAAACGTGCTGGATCTCGGAACAGGAACAGGAGTTCTTCCACGAAATATGTATTATTATGGTGCAACATGGACGGGAACAGATATTTCACCGGAACAGATCGAGCAGGCTGAACAGTTGGCTAAAGCTGCCGGTATGAATATTAGATTTCAAGCAGAAGCTACAGAGAACCTAAATTTTCCGGTTGAAAGCTTTGATGTTATTACAGCCTGTCAGTGCTTTTGGTATTTTGACCATGAGAGAGTAATGCCTCATTTGGCGAAGTTGCTCAAGCCCAATGGCAGGCTTCTCATTTTATACATGGCTTGGCTGCCTTATGAGGATGTAATCGCAGGTGCAAGTGAAGAATTGGTATTGAAGTATAATCCTGAATGGACAGGAGCTGGTGAGACAAGACATCCGATATGGATACCGGATGTGACCTATCGTTATTTTGAATCAGAAGATCATGAAGAATACGATGTTATGGTTCCTTTTACAAGAGAAAGCTGGCACGGCAGGATGAAGGCTTGTCGTGGTGTAGGTGCTTCACTTTCTGATGAGGAATTGCTTGCATGGGAAAATGAGCATAAAGAATTGCTTATGGAGAAGGCACCGGAAAAATTTGAAGTGCGTCATTACGCTGCTCTTGCTGTGCTGAAGAAAAAATAATAAATCAAGGCTCCCACACTGCCATCAGTGGATGCGGCGTTGACGTTATTTGCAGAGAATGGATACGATGGAACAAGTGTGGAGCAGATTGCTAGTATTGTTGGAATCAAAGCTCCATCATTGTACAAACATTATAAGGGCAAAGAAGATATTCTGAATGCGTTGATTGACTCCGCTGAAGTGCGATATGAGGAAATGTTTGGATCTGAGAATAATATCGGAAAGATACCAAAGGAACGGGAAGAGTTTATTAAGGTGACGATGGAAAGAATCTCCTTCACAATGCGTGATCCCATAATTCGCAAGATAAGGATGCTTCTTGTCCAGGAACAGTTTAGGGATGAAAGGATTTCCGAGGTTACGACTAGGCATCAGCTGGATGGGATACAGAGGATGTTTGCAAAGATCATCAAAGGCATGATGGATGTGGGCCTCGTAAAAAAAGATGATCAGGAGCTTCTTGCCGCAGAACTTACCGCACCGGCCGTTCTGCAAATTGCAAGATCAGACAGACAGCAGCAGTGTGAGGAAGAATGTATGGAATACATCGAAAAGCATTTACGACATTTTTGCAAAGTATATATGAGGGAGGATGAAATGTTATGAGATTGGATGGTTTTGGATTATTGGTCGAAAACATGGCAAAAATGATTCGCTTTTACAGAGATGTGCTTGGATTCGAGATTAAGGAAGAAGAACTTGAACCGTGGGGACAGAGAACTTGTTATATTGCTGATCCTGAAGGGAATCTGATCGAAATTGGTTCTTGGAATAAACCTTTTGAAGAGAAGGATGCGGGGAGATAAAGGGGGAGCTGACAAATGCATTTTGTTGATGCAAAAGGGATCCTGACCGGCAGTGGTGGATACTATGGAATGAACATATATCGGGGATGTACTCACGGTTGCATATACTGTGACAGTAGGAGCAGGTGTTATCAGTTTACGCATCCCTTTGAAGATATTGAGGTGAAGCAGAATGCACCGGATCTTCTGGAAAAAGCGCTGAAGTCTAAAAGAAGAAAGTGCATGATTGGAACAGGCGCTATGTCAGATCCGTATATGCATTGCGAAGAAGATTTGCGGTTGACAAGGCGATGCCTAGAAATTATTTTGGAAAATGGTTTTGGAGTTGCGATTCAGACAAAATCTGACCGTATACTTCGGGATATCGACTTGCTATCAAAGATTAACAGTTCTGCAAAATGCGTGGTGCAGATGACGCTTACAACCTACGATGATGACCTGTGCCGAATACTGGAGCCGAATGTCTGCAATACAAAGCGACGGATTGAAGTGCTGGAAGAAATGCGCAAGAATGGCATTCCAACGATTGTCTGGCTTACGCCAATCCTACCTTTTATCAATGATACTGAGGATAACATCACAGCAATTCTGAATGAGTGTGTAAGAGTCGGGGTAAATGGCATTATTGATTTCGGCATGGGTCTAACACTACGTGAAGGTGATCGTGAATATTATTATGCGGCGCTTGATAAGCATTTTCCGGGAATGAAAAAGCGGTATATCAAAAGGTATGGGAATGCGTATGAACTGCCAAGCCCAAATGCAAAAGAATTGATGGGGCTATTCCAGAGAATCTGTAAGGATAATGGAATTATGTCAACTCCGGATGAGTGCTTCGGATTTATGCAGGAACTGCCGGATAAGTATCCGCAGATGAGTATTTTTGATCTGTAAAGTGGATAGGAGGAAACATTATGGCATCAACGAAAGAGTATCTGGATTTCGTATTAGAGCAGCTTTCAGGAATTGATGAAGTTAGCTACCGGGCGATGATGGGGGAATACATCCTCTACTATCGCGGCAGGGTGTTCGGTGGCATTTATGATAACAGGCTTTTGGTTAAGCCTGTTCCGGCAGCGGTGAAGCTTATGTCGGATGCGTCAATGGAGCTTCCTTATGAGGGGGCAAAAGAGATGATTCTGGTGGATGATGTTGATAACCGGGAGTTTTTGCGCGAACTGGTAGAGGCGATGTATGAAGAATTACCAGTTCCGAAGAAAAAGAAAAAATAGATAAGGCTGATTTGGTCAGTGGAGATTGACGGTGGCGCTTTTGGGTAAAAATAACTGACAGGAGGCAGAAATGATAACACTTAAAAGACCGACTAAAGAATATGAATCAGAGGCACTTACCTTTAAGCAGGAATTTATTGAGAACGGAGAGACAACGATAAACGGAAGTGAACTCTTAGATCAGATGGACTCATATGATGAGTGGCTTAAATCTGTTACAGATAATATTTCACCCGATACCGTAAACCCGGAATGGGTGGTAACAGACACATATTTTGCATTTGATGAGGATGATAATATCGTTGGTATCATCGATCTTCGTCATGAATTGAATGATTTCCTTAAGGATTTCGGTAATTGTGGGTATAGTGTGAGACCATCTGAGCGGCGTAAAGGGTATGCAACTGAAATGCTGAAACTTATTATAGAACGAGCACGTCAAATTGGAATGGATAGACTTCAGCTCTCTGTAGAACCTACAAATGAAGCATCCATAAAGACAATAACGCAAAATGGAGGAAAGTACGAGAGAAGCTTTACCTTTGAAGGAATAGAAGCAGCTGTATATATGATAGATTTAGTTTAAATTAAAAAAATTTTAAAGGGAGCACAGGATTCTCTTGCAGGAAGAATCTGTATACTGAAAATGTATGCCTGCTCAAAGAATAAAACGAATATGACTTTTTACCGGGATACAAATCAAAAAGAGATTGATATCGTTTTGGAGGAAAATGGGAAACGACATCGAGACGGTTGCACTTTTGTCCCAACGCAAGACGGATTTGATTGAGCAGTTTGAAGTGAAGCACTACGCAACTCTTGCATTATTAAGGAAAATAAGATTTAAAAAATGTCGCATTTTTCGTTCCTATGGTGTATATATAAGTGTAAGGATATAAATCCAAAAATGACAATCGATAATAAAGTAAATACAATACACTATTATCAATAAAAAAAGGGAGGAAACAATTATGAGAAAAGAATTATTAAAGGGATTAACAGAGGAACAAATTAAGAAGGTAGAAGCTTGCAAGAGTTCAGAAGAAATCTTAGCGCTTGCCAAGGCAGAAGGTGTTACATTAAATGATGAGCAGCTTGAAGCAGTTTCAGGTGGAGGATGTGTTGAGCCATCTGGACCAAAGTGTCCATCATGTGGTGCAAAAGAGGATCAGGAATTACGGAGGACAGATGCATTGGCACGCGGAGAATATAAGTGTCATAAGTGTGGCAATTATTATTGGAAATAATGAAAGAAGCTTTGGATTTTAAGGGAGACACATTTGGTGTCTCCTTTATTGTGCTTTTTTCAATGAAAAACCACAATTAACTTGAATAGAAAGAAACTTCATTTCGCCCTTTTTCTTTTGCTGTATACAGGGCTTCATCAGCTCTCTTGAAAATATCATTTTTTGTTATTCCATCATCACCAAAAGCAACACCAACACTAACTGAGATATGAGGAAGGTTGTCCTCTTCGCTTGTGTTTAGAAGAGTTTCGTTGATTTTTCTAACCTTCTTAGTTATTAATTTGGAGAGTCTTGTATCAGCATTGACCATTATTACAGCAATTTCGTCGCCACCAATTCTACATATGTAGTCTTGTGATCTGAAATTGCCAAATATTGAATCGGAAGCCTTAATAAGAATCTTGTCACCTATGTCATGTCCATATTCGTCATTTATATTTTTGAATTTATCAAGGTCAATTAGCAGGAGAGCACATGATTCTAACTCTAAATTCTCCATTAAGAAATCATAACCACGACGATTGTATAGTCCGGTCAGTTTGTCGTGAGTTGCTTCATATGTAAGTTTTTTCTTTTTCGCCAGATTAGTTTGATGCATGAGATTATACGTCTTAGCTAAGAATTTAATCTCATATGCACCTTTAACAGGTATATCCTCTTCGTCACGTATTTTCTCTATACATACTCCCAAAGGTCTAATAACCAGAGAAGTAGTAAGGAGAACGATGACAAGCATTATTATTATTAATAGAACAGTAAGAACGTGTTCAATAGTAACCTGATTTTGCATCTTATCAGCCATTTCAGACTGTTTGTTACCCATTTCATCTTCAAGTTCCGTAAGACAGGTTTGCATATGAGTAGATATAGTATCTTTTTTACGCTGGTAATCTTTGCCAAATACAATATTCTCGGCTTCTTCCTTCTTATCTTCTGAAGATAAAGAATTAACCCAGCCTGGAAGAGTGACATTTTGTATTTCTTCAGGATATGTTGAAATATCATAGCCATTAGCATCAACAATTAGTCGGGCTGCGTAATATTCGTCATTCATAAGATCTAGGGATTCTCGCATGGCTTCATTTAAGTTATAGAAAGCTACAGTATCATCCTGGCTTGCTTTAAGGTTAGAAAGGGCATTGTCTCTACGCTTTGTGATATTCGCTTCTTTGAAGTAGTCGTCTAGATATGCCTTATCTCCAGATGTTACAAAGTATCTAATCTGCTCTGTAAGATAATCAGAAGCCTGTTGTAGTTCGTATGCGCTCTTTCTAAGAGAAAAGAGGTTTCTAGTCGCATTGTGAGTTTCTTCATATATCAGAGTTGTCTGGTGCATGGCAATAAGAAGTATGATAGTGATTATGATTGCCATTCCAAGCATAATGTAATTGAGAACTTTAAGAGATGCTCCTTGTTTTAAGAATTTTTTGAATTTTTTCATATTGACCTCTTATATACTATTAAAATAATTAATGGTTTATTAGACGTGACTGACTATTATATCACATTTCTAGAGATTTGTTAATTATCGGACTTTTGTAGAGTACTGTAAATACGGCTGCAATAATGCAAAAAATGGCAATACAAATAAGCATTTGTTGATAACCGAGGATGCCGTTACTCTCAGATATAAAGCCAACAAATATAGCAGGTGCTATTGTTGTACCAACCTGTCTTACTAAGGCAACTGTAGCTATTGCAGATGTGGAATCTTCCTTTTTCGTATTTTCAAGAATCATATAGTTAGTAGGTGATCCCATTGCAAATCCAAGTCCGAGTCCAACAAGGGCAAGGCCTATTACAAGTGAAATAATACTTGGATGAACAGATACATAGAATGCAAGGAAAAGATATGCACCGATCATAAGCATAAGCCCAGATATCAGAACTGGTTTTGGCCCCCATTTATCAACCAGCTTGCCTCCCAGAGGCGGTCCAATCATTGATGTTATTCCAATAGCCAGCATATAATAACCTCCTGAGCCTGCAGGAGAATTCATTATATATTCTGCGTATTCTGGAACAAGCATCATTGCAATTATTATACATCCTATAAAAAATGACGTAATCATAGTTATAACTATAGGTTTGCTATGTAGAAATTCAATGTGAAAAACAGGGTTTTTTGCCCTTTTTTCAACAAGTATAAACAAAATTGCAAGAAGTACTGATATCACAAGTGGAATCCATACCATAGGATTAGCTATAGAAGAGCCTAGATTAAAGAAATCCAGTCCTTTTAGTCCAAGTAGAAGGAGTAATATCTGCGCTATAAATAGGACAGAGCCTGCGTAATCCATTTTGCCGGATTCTGCAGTAGTGTTTTTTCGTAGATAAATTCTAGTTAGAATGAAAAGTATAATGCATATTGGAGCGGCAATAAAGAACATAACAGACCAGTTTTCTGCTCCTACTAATTGAACAATTGCACTACCTACACCAGAGCCTAGAACATTAGATATTCCTGATACTGCAGCGGCTATACCAAGTGCAAATCCTCGTTTCTCTTTAGGAAGGGATGTTCCTATCTCAGCATTTGCAACAGGAATCATTCCTCCAGCACCAGAGGCTTGTATTATCCGACCAGCAAGTAGCATAGGAAAACCGCCTATTTTGGCAGATGTGCCACATATAAGAGCTCCGAACATAAATACAAGAATACATATAGAGAAAACCCTATTTCTTCCATACTTATCTGCTACTTTACCGATGATTGGTATTAGGGCAGCATAGAACAGTGTATAAATGTTAATCATCCATATACCGGTGCTATCATCTAATCCCAGATCTAATTGAATTACAGTTCTTACAGGAGCTACCATTCCAACGAATAGTCCGCCGATTAGTAGACCTAGACAATATATTACAAGTATAGAGGCAAAGCCTGAATCTTTTTTCTTATTCATAGATATTTCCGCCTTCTATGGCTTTTTAATACATTTTTAGTTTAAGCCAATAAGATTATAGCACTAAAAGAATAATGATTTGTGCCCAAATAATGATAGACATTATATCTTTTACTATGGTAAAATCACTATAAATATGTGCAATAAATTGTATAAAGTGCGAGTTAAAAATAATAAGGAGATTCATATGGGTAGAACAGTAAAATTAACAGGATTAATATTATTAACTCTTGGATTAATTTTGGGAATAGTTATGGTATTTCCTAAGATTGCTAAGGCAGAAGGAGTTGATAATAATTCAGATTATGAATTAGTAGAAAGCAGTTCAAGTCAGAAACTGGCTGCACCTAACTATACTGCAAATGCAACAGCTACGAATAATCCGGGAGTGTACGAGACACAGGCACAAGCGGGTGCTGACAAATCCACCACTACAATAGGTATTCCAACTGTATCAAAGCAGAATCTGGAAAATAATCCTACAGAGGAATCTCCTGCAATTATAACTGGAGCGGCTGTTAATTACGAGGACAAGACAGGACCTACTGAGTTTACACCTAAAGAAGGAGCGACTCTCGTGGCACCATATTCAGAATTTCGATGGAGTGTAATTGACGAGCAGGTTAAGGATGCGGACGGTAACGTTACTACTCATAAGAAATTATCAGGATTTGATGGAACATATTATATTATTCGTGTTGATTTAAAGCCATATCTTGAAGCTGCAGGAGCTAATTTAACTGATGCAAGTACACAATTTATTCATATAAAGCAGGAAGGTAACACAGCCTTAATGGTACTTTCTGGTATGGGAACTGGATATGATGCTTATACATTCTCAGATGCACTAGGTAACTGGACTGGCTCATATTCACTTAAGAATAATGCAGCAGAATTAAGAGCTAAGACTAATTCACCTGACGATAAAATATATTTTGATATAATTCTTCAGGCTTCTGGCAAGCTTGCAGCAGGTGCAGACCAGGGACAGCAGGGTGTCCCAAGTTCAGATTGGGGACTAAGCTTCTATATTGATAATACATTAGATTATAATCCAGGCTTACATTACGATCCTCAATCAACAGATCCTAATCACGCAGCTAATTGCTTGGCAAAATTCTTCAAGCAGGAAAACTATAATGCTACTGATGCACAGAAGAAGACAAGTTATACTGTTAAGGGTTCTGATCTTGAAATTGATGTAATGGTAGATGATAGAGAGGTTACAGGAGATAAGCCACAGTTTTGGTCACTAACAAATGCTATTTCTCATCAACCATTTGATTCACATACAATTAAGCTTATTAGTGAAGTACCAGTACTTGAGGGTCTTAATCTTACAGGTACAGCTACTAATCACAGAAATGTAATTCTTGATGTTAATAGCTTTGATATCCAGATTGCTAATAATACAACAACTAACCAGGCTGGTCTTGTTGTTGGTAACAACGCAACACTTACAATTATGGATAGCACACGTACAGCAGGTGCAGAACTTGCAATTGGTAACAATGCTAACATGATTATTCAGAATGGTGGAACACTAATAGTTGATCCTACATGCGTATTTGAAGTTGAATATGATGCAGCTTCAGTAACACAAGGACAGTCAGCTTCACCTCTTTCTAACGGTGAGATTATTATTGAGAATGGCGGAACATTAATTAATAACGGTGTTGTAAACGTTGAAGGAACAGAAGGAAAACCAATTGATGTTACTACACCAGTAAGTCGTGATATAAGACCTGCAGTTATGATTATTCAACCAGGCGGAGTATTTAATAATAATGGAACACTATCTGTAAAGGGTAGATTATATGTTCTTGGTAATCTTACTAATAATGGCCAATATAATGACATAATAAGTAAGACTGATCCAGATAAGGGTTCAATTGACTATCATAAAGGACTTCAGATTACATGGAAGGATGATGTAACACAAGCAGGAGTTGTTCCTGGTACAGTATATGTAGGAATTGATCCTGATGGAAATATTTATAGAAGTGCAACACTTGTTAATAATGGTGATGTTGTAATAGCACCAGGTGCAATTGAATTATATGGAATACTTGATACAAGAAATGGTCATATATATCTATGTGATGTAACAGAGGCAATTATTCCTGTTGCACCTACTACAGCTGATCCTCTTACAGTTGAGAAGAGAATACAGCTATCTCAAATAGCATATGGATTATTAAATGTACATGAAGGAGCAACAATTCTTGGCTCAGAAGCGAATTTCTCTGGCGGTAAGGTTGCACTACTTCATAACGGAGTAATGGGTGCATTAACTAATACAGGTGAAGCCATCAAGAATATTGGAGATGTAAGAGCAGATGATTTTGTACTATCTGCAAATGATGGTGTAAGAGATCTAATCCAGGGTGTTGATTTTATTCTACATGATGGATGGGTTGAATTTACAGATGCATATCTATCAAGCTTTAGTGGAGTAAGAACTGCAAGAATTAATATTGGGTACAGATTCCTTTATATCGACGTTGTAGGAACAAAACCAACTGATACAGTTAAGAGAGGTGCTGCTCCAAAGACAGGTGATAATAATTCTATGATGGTATGGTTAATAATCATGTTATCAGGAATGTCAGTACTTGGTACTACAGTTTGTGTTAGTAGAAGAAAGGCTAATAAGTAACCTTATATGATATAGGAAAAGAAAAAAATTGTTATTTAAGAATAAGCTACAGTTCTTTGAGAATTCAACTCATTTTTCTGTGGCTTGTTTTATGTTATAATACCTTTTAATGGGAGAATACATATGTCAACAAAGTGGAAAATAATATCAATTACAATTGCAACTTTATTATTTCTGGCTATAGCGATTCTTTCTGTTCGTGGTAGATACCTTTGGATGGTAATACCGGATTATGATTATTACTCGATAACTGAGAATAACAATCTTGATAATGATGTGAGTAATAATAGAGAGAAAATCAATATAACTTCCAATAATCAAAGCGTTATAGAGATAAAAAGCGTAGATTATGACGATACAAGGGATTGCTATGTTGTAGAGCTTAATCCAATTAAAACGGGAGAAGTAACACTTAGAGTAGATAGCCCTGGAATGAGTTTTAAGAATAGTATAACTGATTTTAAAGTGCTTCCTTTTGGTATTATCATGGTTAAGGGAGATATAGGGAGCATAAGCAATGTAGATATTATAAGAGTAGAGATTCTTGTTGTATTTATATTAATTGGTATAAATATTGCTGTTGCTCTTTATAAACTGGTTAAGAAGGACAGGTACTCTTACACTATAATGTATTACATAGGTGCACTTGTTTTTATCATTGCAAATGTGCTTCTTTTTACAATGCTTGTAATTGTAGATAATCCGGTTGATGATAAGTTGTCATATCTAGTTAGCGATTTTGTAAATGATGGTATATACTTTGTATATCTGTTGTTCCCGATTATTATAATACTTGCGGTATTTCTTGTTATTAGTAATCTGGTGCTAATTATTAGAGAGGGTGGCGGTGTTAGGAATTTGCTGGGGATAGCCCTGGCCATGTTTCTTGTGATAACAACTCTGGGAATTGATTGGATATCAAGTATGTTCGCGGAGCAATCATATATAGTACTGTTTTTCGCTACAATATTCTATGGACTGCTTACCTATTTTGAGTGTGTTATGATTGGGACATTTATTGCAACAACTATTTCCCATCATCATGTTCCCAGGAAAGAAATGGATTATATTATAATACTTGGCTGTGGACTTAGAGAAGATGGAACACCTATTCCACTGCTTCAGGGCAGAATAGACAGGGCGCTATGGTTATATAACAGACAATTAAAGAAGAAGGGAACGGAGATGATGTTCGTGTGTTCTGGTGGTCAGGGTCCTGATGAGATAATATCTGAGGCCTTGTCTATTAAGAACTATTTACTGTCTAAAGGAATCAGGGAAAAACTTATTCTTATTGAAGATAAATCCACATCTACCTATGAGAATATGAAGTATTCTCGGGAAGTGATTGAAGCATATAAGGAGAAAAATGGAATAAATAAAATGCAAAATATTGCATTTTCAACTACTGACTACCATGTATTTAGAAGTGGATATCTTGCAGGAAGGCTAGGAATTAATGCAGAAGGAATAGGTAGCAGAACAAGGTGGTATTTCTATCCTAATGCTTTGATACGAGAGTTCGTTGCCAATATTAGTAATCAGAGGATAAAGCATATTGTCAATTCACTAATAATAAGTGCTGTATGTGTAATGATTTGTATTGTTAGTATAGTTGCATAGCTTGAATTTACATGAATATAATAATACATAATGTATCATAGAATAATAAGAATATGATATAATATATAAAATTTAAGAAAGGAGTGTACCTGTTATTAGGTAGAATAATTAGTTATGAGTAAGAAAGAAAAAGGAAAAGGCCTATTGGCTGAATTTAAGAAATTTATCCTTAGGGGAAATGTTATGGATATGGCTGTTGGTGTCATTGTAGGTGGCGCATTTACAGCTATTGTTACATCTCTTAATAAGGATATATTATCTCCTATTATTGCACTTGTTGGAGGAACTGATTTCTCTTATCTAACTGTTACACTTGGTTCTGGTGAGAATGCGCCAGTATTATATTATGGAAGCTTTATTACTGCAATTATTAATTTCTTAATTACAGCAATTGTAATATTCTTAATTGTAAAGGGAATTAATAAGCTAAGTGATAGAGTTAGTGCTAGATTCAAGAAGGAAGAGGAAGAAGCACCTACAGAGAAGGAATGTCCATTCTGTAAGACAATGATTAAGATTGATGCTACTCGTTGTCCTAATTGTACTTCTCAATTGCCAGTAGAGGAAGTCGCAGAAGAGGTTGAAGCATAAATGGCTAAAGTTGTTGTTGGCATGTCAGGTGGCGTAGATAGCGCTGTGGCAGCATATTTACTTAAAAAAGAAGGATATGCAGTTATAGGTCTTACTCTTCGTACATGGGAAGCAGAAGAAGGAGGAGAGAGCCGTTGCTGTGAAATAGATGATGCAAGAGAGACGGCTAGAAGAATTGGAATAGAATATCATACCCTTAATTGCCTGTCTGAATTCAAAGATAAGGTAGTTGAGCCATTCGTCAACAACTATATAGACGGACGTACTCCCAATCCTTGTGTTATATGTAACAGGAAGATTAAGTGGGAGAGGCTCATATATTTTGCTAATGTAATTAAAGCAGACTATGTTGCTACAGGTCACTATGCTAAAGTAGTAAAGCTTGACAATGGCAGGTATAGTGTCCGTCAGGCTTCTCACTATGAGAAAGATCAGACATATATGCTTTATAAGCTTTCTCAAGACGATTTGTCAAGAACTCTTATGCCTCTTTATGATTTAACTAAGGATGAAGTTAGAGAAATAGCTAGAGAAATAGGTATAGATGTGGCTAATAAACCTGATTCCCAGGAGATATGCTTTGTTACTGATGGTAAGTACTCAGAATTCATAGAGAAAGAGGCTCCTAATGGTGTACCAGGTGAAGGAAATTACGTTGATACAGAGGGAAATATACTAGGAAAGCATAAAGGAATTACTAATTACACTGTGGGTCAAAGAAGAGGTCTAGGTCTTGCAATGGGCTATCATGTCTTCGTAAAAGAGATTAGACCGGACACTAATGAGGTTGTTATAGGCAGAGAAGAGGATTTGTATAAGGATGTAATAACCTGTCATGATATAAACTATGTGGGATTAGAGCCTCTTAAGAAGGACGATAAAGTGACTTGCTTTGTTAAGATAAGATATCATCATAAAGCCCAGGAAGCGACTATAGAGATGATAAGTGACGAAAGAATAAGTGTAACATTTAAGGAACCTGTTAAGGGGGCGGCCCCTGGACAATCGGCGGTGTTCTATGATAGTGAGTCTACTGTACTTGGCGGCGGAATTATTGAGTGATAACTAGTTAATAAGGGTAAATGTTATGAATATTAATCAACTAAAATATGTTATTGAAGTCTCATCTGCATCTTCTATGCGTGAGGCGTCAAGGAAATTATATGTATCACAACCAGCTCTATCTAATAGTATTAAGGAATTAGAGGATGAGCTGGGTATTTTAATATTTGAAAGAACTAATAAGGGCATATCTGTTACTGAAGAAGGAAGGGATTTTATTGATTATGCCAAGAAGGCCGTTAACCAGTATGAGATATTAGAGGACAGATATTTAGACAAAGATGTAAATAGAGAACATTTCTCAGTGTCTGTGCAGCATTATAATTTCGCTATTAATGCTTTTACTAATGTGATTAAGAAGAATAATCTTGATAAATACACATTTTCAGTAAGGGAGACAAGAACAAGAGAAGTATTAGAAGATGTAAGAAGCTTTAAGAGTGAAGTTGGAATTGTATCATTCTCTGGTTCTAATGAAGAAGTGTTAAAAAAGCTACTTAAGGATTATGAGCTTACCTTTACTCCGCTAATGAAGAGAGATACCTATGTGTATGTGTGGGAGAATCACCCATATGCAAATAAGAAAATAGTATCCATTGATGATATGAAGGATTATCCATGCGTGTCTTTTGATCAGAGTGATAATAGTAGTTTCTACTTATCAGAGGAAGCTATGGGAGATTATGAATTTGATAAGCTTATTAAGTCTGACGATAGGGCTACGACTCTAGAGATAATAGCAAGACTTAATGGGTATGCCGTGGGTTGCGGAATGCTTTCAGATGAAGATGCCATACTTAAAGGAATGGTGGCTATAAAGCTAAAGGAACAGGATCCTCTTACTATTGGCTATATTACAAGAAAGGGAAGAGATAACACGGAGTATGGCAAGGCATATATAGAGGAACTTCTTCAATATAAAGAAGTATAATCTGGCGATAATCAAAAGTTATCACAGACGATAAAACAACTGTAATTTACAAGGAGTGTAAGTGTAATTATAATGTTTCTATGATAAAGCTGAACGCAATCAGCAAAAACCTTTTTCGAAACGTTGAACGAATGTTCAGTTGAGAAAAAGGTATTTTGTAATCGCGTTCGGAGGAATGAAGATTAGGAGGATATTACAATGTCAAACATTTACAAAGGAACACTTGGACTCATTGGCAACACACCTCTTGTTGAGGTTACGAACATCGAGAAGGATTTGGGATTAGAAGCAACTATATTAGTTAAGCTTGAATACTTTAATCCAGCAGGAAGTGTTAAGGATCGTATTGCTAAGGCAATGATTGAAGATGCAGAGAATAAGGGGTTGTTGAAAGAAAACTCAACAATAATAGAACCTACATCTGGTAATACAGGAATTGGTCTTGCGGCAATTGCAGCAGCAAAGGGATATAGAATAATTCTTACAATGCCAGAGACTATGAGCGTTGAGAGAAGAAATATTTTAAAGTCATATGGTGCAGAGCTTGTGCTTACAGAAGGCGCCAAGGGAATGAAAGGTGCTATTGCAAAAGCAGAAGAACTATCTCATGATATACCAGACAGTTTTATACCAGGTCAGTTCGTTAATGAAGCTAATCCGGCAATTCACAGGGCAACAACTGGTCCAGAGATCTGGAATGATACAGATGGCAATATTGATTTGTTTATCGCAGGTGTTGGAACAGGTGGAACAGTAACAGGAGTTGGTGAATACCTTAAGAGTAAGAAGCCAGATGTTAAGATTGTAGCACTTGAGCCGGAAGATTCACCAGTGTTATCAGAAGGAACACCGGGAGCACATAAGATTCAGGGAATTGGAGCTGGATTCGTACCTGATGTGCTTAATACTAATGCATATGATGAGATATTCAAATCATCTAACCAGGATGCGTTTGATACAGCTAAGCTTCTTGCTCGTAAAGAAGGAATATCTGTAGGTATTTCTTCTGGTGCTGCACTTCACGGAGCAATCGAACTTGCAAAACGACCTGAGAATAAAGGCAAAGTAATAGTTGCACTTCTTCCTGATAGCGGTGACAGATATTATTCTACACCTTTATTTAATGAGGAATAATTATTAAGGGATGGCGAGATATGGGTTTACTAGAACAAATAAGAGATTACATACAAAGTGGTGAGACAACTAAGGAGAGACTTGGGCTCGAAGTAGAACATTTTGTTGTGGACGAAAGAGGAATTCAGATAGAATTTCATATGATTTCTAATCTTATTACAAAGATAGCAGAAGAAATTGGTGCTAGAACTATTCTGACGGATGGCCATGTGGTAGGATATTCCAATGATGATTATACAATTACCTTAGAACCGGCTTGTCAGTTGGAAATAAGCATTAATCCTCATAGCTCGCTTTCTGAGATTGAAAGAGTTTATAGAGAGTTCTTAGAACTTTGGGAGCCTTTAATTAATGATATAGGTTATCATTTTATAACAAAGGGGAATTTGCCCCTAGTAGAACTTGGTGCAATAACTCCTGATGAGATTCCACTTTCTCCTAAGAAGCGATATGAATATATGGACAAGTACTTTGAAGAATCTGGGAAATGCGGTAAGTACATGATGCGTGCAAGTGCATCAACCCAGATTTCTGTTGATTATAAATGTGAGAAGGACTTAGTTAGAAAGCTCTCTATTCTAGAGAAGATTTCACCTGTTCTTATGATAATGTTCGAGAATAAGAAAAGGTATAATTCAACGATACCTGGAATAATTGATAAGGAGCATTTGTTTAGGATTCAACAATGGGATGATTTGGACTCAGATAGAACGGGATTTTTACCAGGGTCTTTAGATGGTAATTATAGCTATGAGAAAATTGCAAATACAGCCTATAATTTACCATTAATCCTTCTTACAGATGAAGATAAGACCATCTATGTTGGCAGTAAAAGTGCAAGAGATCTTATAGAAGAGGGAACTATCAATGAGGATGAACTTACAGAAGAAAGAAGTATTAATCTTATAGAACATTTTCTTTCAATGGGATTCTTTCACTTTAGAATAAAGAAATATATTGAGATTAGAGTGGTGGATAGTCTGCCTCTTGATAGAGCTATGGAATTTGCTGCTGTTGTTAAAGGCATTGTATATTCTGATAATAGTATTAATACATTAAAGGAAGAACTATCTAATATAGATACACTAGACAAAGTTCAACAAGCTGTTCTTCGGATTGAAGAAGATGGACTTGATGCTGTAATCTACAATGATAAGACCGCAAGAGAGTGGGCGAATATTCTTGTTGAACTTGCAAGGGAAAGCCTAAAGGAAGAAGAAAGGAAGTATCTTAGCAATGTGTGAGATATTTGGAGTATCTGCAAGAGAAAAGATTACAATTAATCACATGCTTAAATCTTTCTATAGCCACAGTAATGAACATAGGAATGGATGGGGATTGGCGCTTCTTGACAGGACGCCGATTTCGATTGATAAAGAACCAGTCAAAGCACTTGATAGCGCGTATTTAAAGGGAAAACTCCAATCAGAAATAAAGACAAAAAGATGTATATCACATATTAGAATGGCAACAATTGGTGGCATGAATGAAGATAATACCCATCCTTTTACTAGATATGATTATTATGGTAGAAGATGGGTTTTCGCACATAATGGAACTATATTTGAATCAGATGTATTAACACCTTATCAATATATACAGAAGGGGACATCTGATAGCGAAAGAATTCTTCTATACATTATTGACGTTATGGACAGACATTTCGAAGAGCAGAGGTCATCGTTAGATGGGCAAAAGAGAATGGAACTTATTGACGAGATTGTAAGAACTCTTGCGCCAGGTAACAAACTTAATCTAATGATAGAAGATGGTGAATACTTCTATGTCCATAAGAATGAAGAGAATACTTTATCTTATCTTAAGCTGGATGAGGGGTACATATTCTCAACAAAACCTTTAACTGATGATGAGTGGAAAGATTTCCCTATGAATCAGTTAATGGTATATAAGGAAGGTGATCTTGTATACGAAGGGATTAAGCACAATAACACTTATGTAATGGATGAGGAAGAGATGAAACTTCTATTTATGGCATACGCCGAGCTGTAGAAGGCATTTGTTCAAAAAATCCTACATAAAATGTGTTAAATATTATACGAAATGTGTTAATTGTTACAGAAATATAACAAATAATTGAATTTACCTTGTTTTCGTGGTAAAGTAAGTAAGTCAGTGAGGGTAAATAGAACTTATATTAAGGAGGAATAATGAGTAATTACATTTTGAGCTGTTGTTCCACAGCTGACTTATCAAAAGAACATTTTGAAAAGATTGATGTAAGGTATATTTGCTTTCATTATCAATTAGACGGGGTAGATTATCTTGATGACTTAGGCCAGACAATGGATTTTGATGAATTCTATAAGAGAATGGCAAATGGTGCTGATACTAAGACATCACAGATTAACGCAGACGAATTCATAGATTATTTCAGACCAATGCTTGAGGATGGAAAAGACATTTTACATGTGTCATTATCATCAGGTATATCTGGCGTTGTTAATTCAGCTAATATTGCAAGAGATGTTCTATCTGAGGAATATCCTGATAGAAAGATATATATAGTTGATTCACTTGGCGCGTCTTCTGGTTATGGTCTTATTATGCAGACATTATCTGAATTAAGAGCTGAGGGTAAGAGTATTGATGAAGTTTATGAGTGGATTAAAGAACACAGACTTAATATGAACCACTGGTTCTTCTCTACTGATCTTACATTTTATATTAAGGGAGGAAGAGTATCTAAGACTTCAGGTACAATAGGTCAATTCCTTAATATATGTCCTCTTCTTAATATGGATAATCTTGGTCGTCTTATTCCTAGATACAAGATTAGAACTAAGAAGAAGGTATACAAGGCAACTGTTGATAAGATGGAAGAATTAGCAGATAACGGACTTGATTATTCTGGTAAATGTTATATCAGTATGTCAGCTTGTATGGATGATGCCAAGGAAGTTGCAAGACAGATAGAAGAGAGATTTCCAAAGCTTGATGGCAAAGTCGTTATTAACGACATTGGAACAACAATTGGAAGTCATACAGGACCTGGTACTGTTGCAGTATTTTTCTGGGGCGCAAAGAGAGAAGACTAGATATAATTTATTAATGTGATTTATTAAAAGGCGTCGTAAGATGCCTTTTATTTTAATGTGTTAAAGATATAATGGTTATTTAGAAGGATGAATCATGAAGAGAATTAAAATAGTTATTACAGTAGTATTAAGTGTTGCAATAATTCTATTTGCCCTAAATTATATATTACTTAAAATATATGCTGGAGAATATTATAGGGCAAGTGAAGAAGCAATAGAGACTGTACAGGAGAGTAATGATTTAATTGAAATAAAAAAGAGTAAAGCCGGCGCAAATGAAGTGATTGTATTTGCTCCAAAGAATCCTGTGGCAGGCTTGATATTCTATCCGGGTGGTAAAGTTCAGTACGAAGCATATGCTCCTTTGCTTCGAAAATGTGCAGAAAAAGGGATATTTTGTGTCTTAGTTCATATGCCTGATAATCTTGCAGTTCTAGACATGAACGCAGCAAGAGATGTTATAGCTAATAACCCTGACATTCATGAATGGTATATTGCTGGACATTCTCTTGGTGGAGTTATGTCAGCTGAGTATATAGCTGAGCATCCTAATGCCTTAAAGGGAATTGTGTTACTTGGATCATATACAACAGCTGATTTGTCTAATTATAATATTAAGAAACTATCAATATATGGTACTGAAGATAAGGTTCTTAATCTTGAAAGTTACAATAATGCAAAGAAGAATCTTGGAGAAGATTATGTTGAAATAGTAATTCCCGGCGGATGTCATTCGTATTTTGGAGACTATGGAATGCAGGAAGGGGACGGCAATCCGACTATAACAAGAGATGAGCAAATGGACATAACAGCAAAGGCAATTTGTGATATAATAGGCGGTAAGGAGAACCAGTAGGTTCATTACATAGACAATAAACGGTATAGGAGGATAATAAAATGGCTAAAGTTGATGCAATTGTTTATAATTCCAATGCTGGGCATGGCAAAGAATATGCAAGAATAATAAGCGAAGCAACTGGAGTTAAAGCTTATGATCTAGAAGAAGCTAAGAATTCTCTCAATAATGACACTAAGGTATTATTTATTGGCTGGATTATGGGTAGTGGAATTAAAGGATATAAGAAAGCTGTTAAAGCATTTGACGTATTAGGTGTATGTGCTGTAGGTATGGCACCAATGGGAGCTACTGATGGTGAGATTAAGAACAAGAATAATCTTCCTAAGAGTATGCAGTTCTTCTATCTACAAGGTGGATTTGAGTGGGATAAGGTCAGCGGTGCTGATAAGACTATAATGAAAGTGGTTAAGAAGAAGTTCAATAAAGACTTTGGTGGCAAGGAAGATATTAGCGAAGGCGAGAAGGATATGCTTGAACTGGTTAATAAAGGCGGAAGCAGAGTTTCTGCTGAGAATGCTACTAAAGTTATTGAGTGGGTTAATTCTTAATTAGTATGAATCTTACAATATTATTTGGAGATGAAAAGAAAGAATTACAAGTTAATAATGATAGCAAGAAGAGCCTGTTAGATGTTCTTAATGAAAATGGAATAGGTATTGAATCAGATTGCGGTGGCATTGGTAAATGTGATAAATGTAAAGTCCGTGTTAGAGAATTATCAAGAGAATATAGGGCTTGTGAGCTTAAGATATGCAATTTGTATAAAAGTATTAATGAGGCACGTAATATTAAAGGTGAAGGCGAATCAATAGAATGTGTGACTATAGAAATCCCAAGAAACATCAGTGCTCATATGAAGATAGAAGGTGCAGATAAATCTATTACAAATGATGCATCAAGAAAGGTGCCTTCAGATTGTTGTGAGGGTGCAATGATTAAGGGCAGAGAAGTTGCTCTTGCAATTGATATTGGAACAACAACAATTGTATTTGCACTTATAGATGATACTGGAAATGTAATTGACACATTAGGTATGACTAATTCTCAACGCTTATACGGAGCTGATGTTATATCAAGGATTAAGGTGGCTACTTCTGGCAAGAAGGATCTCCTTAGGAAATGTGTTGTTGATGATTTGATACGAGGCATCAGGGAAATATGTACTAATAATGGGACATCTGTTGCTGGACTTAATAATATAGTTATTGCAGGTAATACTACAATGTGTCATATTCTTATGGGTTATGATTGTAGCTCGCTTGGTGTATATCCCTATACTCCGGTAAATATCAATACTATAGTTACTGATACACAGAAATTACTGGGATTTCAGGAAGATATACCTGTTATTATTCCACCGGGATTTACGACATACGTAGGTGCCGATATTACGGCGGGATTGTTTTCCATTGAAAAGGATAATAAAGAAACATTTCTGTTAATAGATCTTGGAACTAATGGTGAGATGGTTCTTGTTAATAAAGACAGAATATTAGTAACATCCACGGCAGCAGGACCAGCATTTGAAGGTGGCAATATTAGTTGTGGTGTTGCTAGCATAAGTGGAGCAATTAGTCATGTAACTATTGATAAAACTGGAATGGTATCCTTCGAGACCATAGGAAAAAGTAAACCAATAGGTATATGTGGTAGCGGACTATTAGATGCTATTTATGAGCTTAGAGAGAATGGATATATTGATGAAAACGGACTATTCATAGATAAATACTTTGAAGAGGGATTCAAGTTGTATGGTAGCATTAGAATTTCTCAAGATGATATAAGACATTTTCAAATGGCAAAGGCTGCTGTTAGAGCAGGACTTGAGATATTACTTCAAGGATTGAATCTTACATATGAAGATATTGATAATCTCTATATAGCAGGAGGTTTTGGTAGTGGTATTGATGTTAAGAAAGCAGCAGGTGTAGGTCTAATTCCAAGGGAACTACTGATAAAGTCTGAAGCAATTGGTAATTCAAGCCTTGGCGGCGCTATTAAGATAGCAAATCATGTAATGTACGGTATTAATAAATACACATTTGACAAAGAAAATGTTAATATAGAAGAAGTTGATAAACTAATTTCTCTTGCAAGTGAAGTTGATTTGTCAAGACATGATGAGTTCAAAGAAAAGTACATGGAATACATGTATATATAAAAGGAGGTTTTTGTATGAGAGTTACAGATGATATTATCTACGTTGGTGTTAATGACCACGAGATTGAGGCGGATTTGTTTGAGGGACAATATGAGGTGCCTCTTGGAATGGCATATAATTCATACCTAATTAAGGATGAGAAAATCGCAGTAATGGACTCCGTTGATGGTGATTTTGAAGAAGAATGGTTAGAAAATGTTAAGAATGCTCTATCTGGTGCTACACCGGAATACTTGATTGTACAGCATATGGAGCCAGATCATAGTGCTAACATTACAGCATTTATGAGTAAGTACAAGGATGCTAAAGTGGTTGCTTCGGCTAACGCATTTAAGATGATGAAGAACTTCTACGGAGAAGATTATGAGGATAGAAGAATTGTAGTTGGAGAAGGAGATACGCTAAGTCTAGGAAAGCATGAGCTTTCTTTTATCACAGCGCCTATGGTTCATTGGCCTGAGGTTATTATGACATATGATAAGACTGATAAAGTCCTGTTCTCTGCTGATGCATTTGGCAAATTCGGTGCAAATGATGTAGAAGATCCTGAAGGATGGGCTTGTGAAGCAAGAAGATATTATTTCGGTATTGTTGGAAAATACGGAGTTCAAGTGCAAAATGTATTAAAGAAGGCGTCTGCACTTGATATTGAGATTATCTGTCCTCTTCATGGACCTGTACTTAACGAGAATCTATCATATTATCTTGAGACTTATGATACATGGTCATCATACAATGTTGAGACTAAGGGTGTATTTATTGCATATACATCAGTATATGGTAATACTAAGCAGGCTGTAGAAGAACTTGCGAAGGCTTTAGAGGATAAAGGATGTCCTAGAGTAGAATATGCGGATCTTGCCAGAGAAGATATGTTTGAATCAATCGAAGATGCCTTTAGACATGATACGTTGATTCTTGCTACAACTACCTACAATGGGGATATATTCCCATTCATGAGAACATTTATAACACATCTAATTGAGAGAGGATATAAGAATCGTACAATCGGTTTTGTAGAAAATGGTTCATGGGCACCAACTGCAGCTCGTGTTATGAAGTCTATGTTAGAAGAATCTAAGGATATTAACTTTGTTGAGAACAAGGTAACAATCACGTCGGCACTAAATGACGAAAGTAGAGCTCAGATTGATAAGATGGCTGATGAGATAATGAAAAATTATTAATTTATTTCTTTTTAATCCCGACTTAATTGTCGGGATTTTTTGTTATGATAATTACGTACGTAAATCTATTGAAAAAAGGTACGCTTTATTATATAATTTAATTAGAAGATGGCAATAATGAGGTATACGTTATGGTGAAAGCAAGACAAATGGAAGTCAGATCTAATATTAAGAAGTATTTTGATATGGCTTATGAGGGAACACCAATTATTGTTCCGAGAAAAGAGAATAAGAATGTAGTTATTATTTCCGAGAGTGAATACTCGAGACTAGGACGTATTGAGAGAATCTTTGCATATGCAGAGAGGTTAAAGGGGATTAAAGATGATACATTAATTCCTGATAAAGCAGATATAGATATAAGAACAGAGAACTTAGATAAGCTTTTTGCAATTAGTACATTGGAAGATAATTGGAATGGTAATGGCGCGCCTTCATTTCCTCGTAAGTTAATAGAGAAAGTTCATGGTATTATTACAGATTTAGCTATTCAACCGGAATTATTTCCGACTGCATTACAGACGATACAATTAGAATATGATAATTCTAGAAAGGATCATATGGAGATAGAGATAGGCATGGAAGATATGTCTGAGGTTTTTGTTGTTGGTAATAGCGGGGGAGAATCCATTGAGAGAATAGAGTCAACTGCCCGAGCAATTAATGAGAGGGTTGGTGCATTTTATGGATAACATATTTCCAAAGACGGAAAAACTATATCGTGCCATATATCCTCCTAAAGTATCTGCTATGTATTGGAGAAAAGATGGAACAATTTCGTCAGCAGCATTTGCAGATTCCCAAGGTCTGTCTGTTGAGCGAGGTGACTTTCGTTCAGATAATGTAGTGGTTAATTCTATGCTTGAGAGGTTTACGGGATATATTGTGTCTCTTTATGCAAGGGATTGCTTTAATGTTGGAGCGATACTCAGGTATCTTCCATCAAATAATAGTGTATATCACAGTGAGATACATGGAAGTGAGTCTAAGAAGCTTTTGTCGAAGTCACAGAGGTATTATCTTGCAAAAAAGGCAAGAATTGTTAATAAGTAAATAGGGAAATTTTGTGAAAAATCATAAGGGGCGCATTCGCGCCCCTTATTACGTATATAGAATACTTATACGATACATTATTTTTATATTCTATCTAGCGCCTGCTTAAGATCAGCTATCAAATCATCTGCATTTTCAAGACCAACAGAATATCTGATTAAGTCAGGTGAGATGCCAGCTTCGACTAACTGCTCGTCTGTAAGCTGTCTGTGTGTGTGGCTTGCAGGATGAAGAAGACAGGTTCTTGCATCGGCAACGTGTGTTGCAATAGTTGCAAGTTTTAGGGAATCCATGAATTTGATTGCAGTATCACGGTCTCCTTTAATTCCAAAGCAAAGTACACCACATGTTCCATTCTTAAGATACTTTTGTGCCAGGTCATAGTATTTGTCATTCTCAAGTCCGGCGTAGTGAATCCAACTAACTTTGTCTTGTGATTCTAAGAATTTTGCTATTTTAAGAGCATTTTCGCAATGCCTCTCCATTCTTACATGAAGTGTCTCAAGGCCGGTATTAACATAGAAGGCGTTCTGAGGAGATTGGATACATCCAAAGTCACGCATTAATTGGGCAGTAGCTTTAGTGATGTATGCACCTTTGCCGAATTTCTCAGCATATGTGATTCCATGATATGATTCATCCGGAGTACATAGTCCGGGGAATTTGTCCTTATTGGCCATCCAATCGAAGTTACCACTATCAACAATTGCTCCACCCACACTTATTCCGTGGCCGTCGATGTATTTCGTAGTTGAATGAGTAACAATATCGCATCCCCATTCGAAAGGTCTACAGTTTATAGGTGTTGCAAATGTGTTATCTATAATAAGTGGTACACCATGCTTGTGTGCTAAGGTAGCAAACTTCTCAATATCTAGAACTGTACATGTTGGATTAGTAATTGTTTCCCCAAATACAGCCTTGGTATTAGGCTTAAAATACTTATCCAATTCTTCTATTGGTAAATCCTGATCTACAAATGTGCACTCAATGCCAAGCTTTGCCATGGTAACAGCAAATAAGTTATATGTTCCACCATATATAGCTGAGCTTGCAATGAAGTGATCTCCTGCTTCACATATATTGAAGATGGCAAAGAAGTTGGCAGCCTGTCCGGAAGAAGTTAGCATTCCGGCAACTCCTCCTTCTAAGTCAGTAAGCTTTGCAGCAGCATAGTCATTAGTAGGATTCTGAAGTCTTGTATAGAAATACCCTTCTGCTTCTAAGTCGAATAAAGCGCCCATGTGGTCGCTAGAATCGTATTTGAATGTTGTGCTTTGATATATAGGTAGCTGCCTAGGCTCTCCGTTCTTTGGTTCATAACCGCTGTGGAGACATTTTGTTTCGATTTGTGTGTCCATAACTTTTCTCCTTTTGTCTTAATATATACGAATATGATTTTATCACTTTAAGAGTGGGTTTTGCAAGAAAATAGTACGTTCTTTGTGAGATAATAGTGTATAATGATACTTGATTATTATTTGATGAGGAAATGACTTATGAATATTGTAATACTTGAGCGTTCATCTGTTGGAGATGATGTAAGCGTTGATTTACTTAATCGATTTGGAGAAGTGACAGTTTATAACACTACACCTGTTCATATGATAGGCGAGAGAATTAAGGATGCAGATATTGTTATTGCCAACAAGTCACCTCTTAATGAAGAGACTCTAAGGGATGCCTTAAATGTTAGATTAATATGCGAATTTGCAACAGGGTACGATAATATTGATTTATCCTATTGCAAGAAGCGTGGAATTGGCGTAAGAAATGTCAAAGGATATAGTACAGATGCTGTGGTCCAACATACATTTGGCCTATGTCTATACATTTTCGAAAAGCTTAATTATTATGATAATTATGTTAAGTCAGGTGCTTATGCCAGACAGGATAGCTTCAGCCATTATGACATGAATTTTAGTGAGTTATCAAGTAAGACCTGGGGAATAATCGGAATGGGTGCTATAGGAAGCAAAGTAGCAGATATAGCATCAGCTTTTGGTTGTAATGTGGTTAGATACTCTCTTTCAGATAAGCCCTCTGATTCGACTTATAAGGCACTTCCTTTTGACGAATTCTTACATGAGTGTGACATTATATCTATTCACTGTCCACTTAATGATAATACGAGAGGTCTTTTTGATTATAGCGCATTTTCGAAAATGAAAAGAGATGCAATTCTAATAAATGTTGCCAGAGGTGGTATTGTGGTTGATGCTGACCTGTATAGAGCCCTTAATGAGAATCTTATCTATGGTGCTGGACTGGATGTAACAAGTACAGAACCAATGACGGAAGATAATCCGCTGTCCGATTATAAGGACAGCAATCGTCTCATTATAACGCCACATATGGCTTGGGCAAGTAATGAAGCAAGAGCAAGAGTTGTTGAAGAAACTGCTCTTAATATAGAAGCATTTCTAGATGGAAGAGATAGAAATGTAATATTGTAATATTAAGTTGGCTTCATAAGTGTGAATGCTATAGTATTAGGTAGGACAAGGTGTTAATATGACAGATCTAATTATAGTTGGCGGTGGAGTGGCAGGACTTTTTGCTGCAATTTCCGCTAAGAAGAATGGTGCAAATGTTATAATTTTAGAAAAAAACGATTCCCTTGGAAAGAAGATACTAATAACTGGTAATGGCAGATGTAACTTTACTAATGAAGAGATGGATAGTAGTTACTTTGTGTCATCATCTGATGATAAGGATAGATTTGTAGATAATGTACTTAATTCATTTGACAATAGTAGTCTAGTGAAAATGTTAGAAGAACTTGGAATGAGTTACTACCTACGAGAAGGGTATTACTATCCTAAGACTGACGAGGCTGTTACATTTAGAGACACTTTAATTAATGAAATTGAACGCCTAGGAATAGAAGTTATCTATAATTTTAACTTACGTTCAATTGAGCAGAATGATAATGGATTTGTATTAAGCGATAAGAAGCACATTTACCATGCAAAAAAAGTTATATTATCAACAGGCGGCAATGCGGCACCTAGAACAGGTTCCTCTGGTGATTCTTATTATTATCTTAAGAATCTTGGCCATAATGTAATCAAACCAATCCCTGCACTTACAACGCTTAAGGCTGATTATCCTGATACTTTGCTTGGAGTAAATGCACTAGCTAAGATAAGTCTTCTTATTAATGGAGACATTGTAGGGACAGAAAATGGATTTATTAAATTCTACAAAGGAATGCTTTCTGGAATTCCAATATATCAGCTTAGCCTTAATGCAGTTCCTGCACTTGATAGAGGTGACAAGGTTGAGATATCGGTTGACTTTGTATCTGATTCTAATATGGTAAATGCACTCAATAGAGAGGGAATTAGCGTAAAGAAAGCACTTTGCCAGTCAATAAATTCTAAGATTGTTGATTCATATTATAAAGAAGATGATAATATGTTGACTGAACAATTAGATGATGAAGACAAAGAAGGAATTATTCAATTGTTTTCTAATGTTAATTATGAGATAATTGGATTTGGAAGTTTTGATGTAGCGCAATCAACTTATGGGGGAGTAGATATATCTGAGATTAACATGGATACAATGGAATCTAAGGTGTGCCCGGGACTATTCCTTGTAGGTGAGATAATAGATATAACAGGTAGATGCGGTGGATACAATATACAATGGGCAGCATCCACTGGTGTTATAGCAGGTAGAAAGGCAGCAGAGAATGGAAGACGAAATTAAGATTATTGAGTTAAAGCAGAATGTATTCAAAGAAAATGAAGTAAATGCTGATATCATCCGTAAAGAATGTAAGGATGCAAAACAGCTTATGATAAATGTAATGTCAAGCCCGGGAAGTGGCAAGACAACTACACTTGTTAGAACTATTAAAGACTTGGAAGGTTTTGCAAGTGTAGGCGTTATGGAGTGTGACATAGATGCTGATGTAGATGCTTATACAATTAGAGAAGCAGGAGCAAGGTCAATACAGCTTCATACCGGTGGCATGTGCCATATGGACGCAGGCATGACTAAACAGGGAATGCTAGAGATGGGTACAGATGGACTTGATCTTATATTTATTGAGAATGTAGGAAATCTCGTATGTCCCGCAGAATTTGATACAGGAGCATCTGTTAATCTTACCATCCTTTCTGTTCCAGAAGGAGATGATAAGCCTGCGAAATATCCATTGGTCTATGAAGTAAGTGACATTGTTCTTGTTAATAAGATAGATGCTATGTCAGTATTTGATTTTGACAAGGATTTATGCGTTAGTAGGATAAAAGAATTAAATCCTAATGCAAAGATTTTCTTTGTGTCTTCTAAGACAGGGGAAGGATTTGAAGAGTGGATTTCGTATCTTAAGAGCATTTTGGAAGATTATAAGACACAGGATTAGAGCCGTAGTAATATACTATTAGGAGTACAGCATGAGTGAAGTAAAAGTTATAGAGATTAATGAAAGTGTGTTCAGTAATAATGAGAAAGAAGCAGATATGATAAGAGAGAGATTGTCAGATCAAGGGACTTTCTTCGTAAATGTTATGTCCAGCCCTGGAAGTGGTAAGACTACGCTTCTGTCTGCAGTCATTAATATGTTAAAAGATGAAATGAGAATTGCAGAGATGGATGTAGATATTAAGTCTAGTCTTGATGCCCAGACTGTTGCTGATGCAACAGGCGTTAGAGTTCTTCAGATTCATAATGGAGGACTTTGCCATATAGACGCTGATATGACAGGCAGAGCTATAGCACAGTTTGGGGTTGATGATACAGATCTTCTTATCCTAGAGAATATAGGTAACCTTGTATGTCCGGCTGAATTTGACACAGGCGCACATAAGAATATAATGCTTTTCTCTCTGCCAGAAGGAGACGACAAGCCTCTAAAATATCCTCTAATGTATTCTATATCTGATGTAGTTATAATAACGAAGGTAGATACTAAGGAGTTCTTTGATTTCGACATGGAACTTGCCAAGTCTCATATCAAAGAACTTAATCCCAACGCTAAGATATTTGCTGTAAGCGCCAAGACAGGCGAAGGACTAGAAGACGTGGCTAACTACTTAAGAGAGCAGGTAAGGGAGATTAAGAAATAGATATATGGTTTATGATAAACGGGGCATTAAGCCCCGTTTTTAACTACATAAAATTACCTTCCTTAAAGTTCTTTATAATTTGTTAACAAAGTTTATAAATATTTAATAATTTGTTCGATTGTATTCAACAAACAATCTGTTATAATTCTTATATCGAATCAATCTGATTCGTTCATAGGTATAAGTTCTTACCTATGCTATCCCCACATTGTAGTGAAAATAATTTTTTATCAGGAGGATTTGCTTATGGCAAAAAATGGAAAACTTAATAATGGTGATTGGCGGAAGGCCACAGGAAAAATCGACTACTGCATGACCAACGACTACATGTTTCGTATGGTTTTGCAGTCAAACAACACTGTGCTCAAAGGATTAATTAGTTCTATGATGCATGTAGCTCTTAATGACATTGAAAACGTTGAAATAGTTAATCCAATAGAATTAGGAAAACATATAGACGACAAAGATTTTATTCTAGATGTAAAAGTTATGCTAAATGATAATACTATAATCAACCTTGAAATGCAGGTAACTAACTACAACAACTGGACTAATAGGTCTTTAAGCTACTTATGTAGAGCATTCGACAACGTGCAAAAAGGTGAAGATTACAATTCTGCAATACCGGTAACACATATTGGATTTTTAGATTATGATTTGTTCCCTAAGGAGCTGGAATTCTATAGCAAATATATGCTTCGTAACGTAAAATCTGGGAAAATATATAATGACAAATTCTGTCTGTGCGTGTTATCATTAAATCAGATAAAACTTGCAACTAAAGAAGACAAGAAATGGCATATTGATGAATGGGCAAGGCTATTTAAAGCCACTACATGGGAGGAATTAAAAATGATTGCAGAAAAAGATCAAGTATATTCTGAAGCAGCTAATTCCATATATCTCCAGAACTCTGATGAAACCGTTAGAGCTATGTGTGAAGCTAGACAAGAAGCTATCTTCCATGAGCAGTATGTTCAAAAGCAACTTAAGGAACTAAAAGAAGCTAGAGATGAAGCCATCTTCCATGAGCAATATGTGCAGAAACAACTTAAGGAGCTAAAAGAAGATCGAGAAGAAGCCATCCTTAATGAGCAGCATATGCAAAAACAACTTAATGAAAAAGATGCGCTGATAGCGAAACTGCAAGCAGAAATAGATAGTCTTAAGAAAAAAGAAGAGTAGATAATGTGTGGTAAACATTTATACGGCTCCGTTGATACGGAGCCGTATTTATTATTATATACCTAAAATCGATACATTATACATTTTTAATCAAATCCCTTACTAATAATTCAAGGTGGAGAATGGTCTCAGTTGGGAGTTTTTGGATTTTTTGTAACAATTGAGTGTCTGCATTATTATCTTTGTCACAAAAACTAAGAAATTCGCTTGGTGAGACTTCTAGATATTCGCATATGTTAATAAATATGGGGAGAGAAGGCATCATATGCTTATTTTCTATTCGATTTATGTATCCAGCACTTTGACCTATGGATAGACTCATCTCGCGGGCAGAGACCTTCTTACTGGTTCTTAATTCTATTAATCTATTCACAAAATCATTCGCAAATTGTATTTCATTTTCTTTAATTGATTTCTTACTCATAACATGTATTATACATTAGAAAAATGCATATTATATGCATTATAAATGCACAAATACCTTGACATATGCATCATCAGTACATATAATACACAAAGTGGATATTTTTAATGCATATGGTTAATTTGAGGAGAAGAATGGTTATGAGTAAGATGAAGAGTAGTTTGAGGAGAGTAGGAGCTTTAGTTCTATCATTAATAATGATTGCAAGTATAATTCCATTAATTGGAATTAGTGCCAAGGCTGATGATACATACGAAATTATTGTTACAAATAATGATCAGCAATTATTAAATGTTTCATTCGAAACATTAGAAGGTAGCGGCGTGCTAAAAGATTCTAATACGTATCAAATCTCTAATGGTGGTAAAGTAAAGGTTACTGTTAGCCCTAAAGATACTAATAAGGCTATCTATGAGGCAAATGGTTTTACATATGAAAATGAAAATCAATATTCTATTGTCTATGAAGATATTAACGAGAATAAGAATATTGATGCCACAAGTATTCTTACTGATGAAAAAACTAGCTTGAAAACTCTTACTGTATCTGCAGGAGATAATGGTAATACGGTTATTAATGGTATTACAGTTAATCCTGGAAATACTGCTACTTTATATACAACATCTAATTCAACTCCAAGTGTACAATTTACACCGGAAAATGATTGTTATGTATCTTCATTTCTAGTTGGAATTGGTGATGCAGAAGCAACACAGCAGAATAGAAGTGGATATACTATAGATGGAGCAACTGGACAAGTTACTGGAACGCTTCCAACTATTACAGATAATGCAAGTATATCTGTAGTATATTCTTCTATTGATAATCATGAACAGGATGGTGTGACTGGTCTAACTATTTCTAATTCATATCTAGATGGTAATACATTATATATTAAGGAAGATAATACTAATGTAACTAAGTCAGGAAGCACATTGGCTTCTGGTAAGTATACATATAATGATGGTCTTGCTATAAGTGGTGGTGATACCATTAGTTCATTTTATGTTAACAATGATGTTAATACATTTGTTACAGGAACAGAGTATTATCAAGAGAATAATGATATTAATGTTGTAAAGGATGATGTGGCGCCGACGCTTACGTGTGACGCATCAAAGGTAGGCTCGAACTATGTATTATATGTAAAAAATAAATGCAAAGCATCTGGAAAGGTAGAAGATGATGGTTCAGGAATAAGAAAGCTTGAATATGCTGACAATCCTGAAATGAATAATTCTACGGATGTTGCGATTGATAATGATGGGAATTATAATTTTGAATTTGAGTATTTGGATTCATGGATTAGTCCCCAAAAGACATTCTATATCAGAGCAACAGATAACGTTGGTAATACAAAGACAGAATCAGTAGTCTTTGAAAAAGACAGTCAAAAGCCAGTTGTATCTGCACTTTCAGTTGCGAACAAAACAACTGGATGGGGTAAGTTCATAGGCTCTAGCACATTAAAGGTTGATTATACTGTTACAGATAATAAGGGACTTAGTAAGGTTACTTTATATGATCCTAATGGTGAAGAAATAGATCATAATGATATCGCGACTAAAGGTACAGAATTATCTGAGGGTAGCTTTACTTTTAATGCAGATAAAGCGTTCAACGGTGTAGTTAAAGCAGGTGGTGTATGTGATGTATCTAAGTTCTATATAGTTGTAACTGATGAAGCAGGCAACCCTTCAGAACAACAAAGTCTTGTGGTTACAAGCATTCAGGCAGGTGATAAAGAGGTAATCCTTGATAACGAAGCGCCAAAGGCAGAATTAAAAGCTGCTTCTCCTAGTTATAACAATGGTGTAGATAATAACATTTATGTTAAGCAAGACATGAATGGAATATTTGATGTCACGATAGAAGATAAGCATAGTGGTATTAAGACAATAAATGTTGACGTTGTTGACCCGGAAAATCATAATGATATAAAAGCCACATTGACACAAGATTATTCAGGAACGCCTTTTGATAAGAACAGGGATACTACTAAGTCTGAAAAAGAAATATATACATTTGCAACTTCAGATATAGATACAGCCGCTTATGGTGGAGTTCAGCAGCCTAAGTACGCACTTCATATCACAATGACTGACCAGATGGGTAATACACGTGGAGATTATTACATCAATATGGAACGTGATTATGTTGCGCCTACTATCACAAGCGTCAAAGCATCAAATGTCAATCCTGAGAATATAAATGAACATACACAGGCGACAATATATAATGGTGCTGGAATTAGTGTTAATTACGTAGCTTTTGATAATACATCTATGAGTATTGAGATTAATGCAACTGATGATAAGTCAGGTGTAAAGTCTGTAACCATTATGAATGAAAGCGGTAGCGTAATGACTGATGTTAATGGTCGCAGATTAGAAAAAATAGCACCAACTAGTGCGGGGCTATTCAAGGCTACTATTCCAAGTTATAAAGGAAGGCTTCAAGTAAAAGTATATGATAATGTAGAAAACGAAAAAACAATATCAACAGAAAAGATTATAACAGAATCAGTAGCTATTCATAACAATGAGAATCATATTAGCATTTCACTTCCGCAGACGGATAACAGAGATATTAGTGGTAACAATCTATATAACTCAGATGTTCCGGTAAGTGTAACTGTTACAGATACATATTCAGGCATATCAAGAGTATCATATGAGGTTACATCACCATATGATATTGGAGCAAATAAAAACGCTTATAATGCGAGTGGCTGGTCTGAGACAAGGGACAATAACATTGTAACATCTAAGAGTGGTGTTATTAATGTATCTAATAACTCTAATGATATAAATGTTAAAGTTACAGTTGTAGACAATGCAGGAAATGTAACATCCCAAGATGTTAAATTCAGTATAGATAAGAATGCTCCGGTATTTTCTGTTGCGTATGATAATTATACAGATAATGGATTTTATAATAGTGCAAGAACTGCAATATTAACTGTCAAAGAACGTAACTTTGATGCTAATAATATTGTGACAGCAATAACTAACACGGACGGAGTAGTTCCAACTATATCTGGATGGTCGGGAGAGTTTAATTTCCTAAATCCAGATGATTCCACATATACTGCATTTATAACATATAGTGCAGATGGGGATTATAATACGACAGTATTTGGCTCAGATAAGGCTGGCAATGGTGGAAATGTTATAGCAAATGAAGCATTTACAGTCGATACTGTTAATCCACAGGTAAGTGTATCGTTTGATAACAATAATTCTTTGAATGATAAATACTATGCAGCGGATAGAACAGCTACTATAACTATCGTTGAACATAACTTTGATGCAGGAAGAGTATCTGTCAATGGAAGAGCGTCTTATGATGGCGCCGCAGCCGCATTCCCTGGTGTAAGCGGTTGGTCTGATGAAGGAGATGTACACAGAGCTGTTGTTGCATTTTCTGCTGAGGGTGACTACGAGTTTGATGTTGACGTGATGGATTTGGCAGGAAACAATTCCGGAACATACAGAGAACCATCATTTACTATAGATAAGACTAATCCAACAATTACTATTACCGGTGTACAGGATAAGTCGTCTAATTCGAAAGATGTAGCACCTATAGTTACAATAAATGATGTTAACTATGATAATAATGGCGTCAATGTTGAATTAGTTGGTTCAAAGAATGGTAGATCATCACTTGGTGGTGGATTCAGTGATATTAATAACGGACAGGCATATACATATGGTAACTTCCCTAACGAGAAGGAGATAGATGATATTTATACGTTAAGGGCGCGTGCTACAGATAAAGCAGGTAACCAATTTGAATCATTTATTACATTCTCTGTTAATAGATTTGGTTCCATATATCAATTTGATGAGACACTAAACCAGATTAATGGTAAATACGTTAACGAAGCTGTAGATGTTGTTTTCTCTGAAACAAATGTTGATAATTTGGTTCAAGGAAAGAATAAGCTCAACTTAAGTGTTAATGGTCAACCTAAGACATTGAATGCCGGAGCGGATTATACAGTATCAGAATCGGGTGGAGACGGCTCTTGGAAAGTATATACATACACACTTCCTAAAGAACTATTTAAGACTGATGGTGTATACATTGTATCTTCATATTCAGAAGACAACGCTGGTAATATCAATGAGAATACAGCTAATGACAAGAATGCAATCATTCAATTTGCTGTTGATAAGACTGCACCACAAGTTGTATTTGAGAATCTTGAAGATGATGAAAGCTACAATGATCAAGAGTATGAAGCAAGAGTTTCTGCAATTGATAATATTCTTCTTTCAGATGTTGAGATAACAGTTGATGGTGATAAAGTTGAAGCGACACAGGATGGCGATGAATATGTATTCACAATTCCTGAGAAATCATCAAAGCAAGAGATTAAAGCAGTAGCTCGTGATGCGGCCGGAAACGTAACACAAGAGTCTGCAAAAGATGTAGTGGTAACAACTAATGCTTTTGTACGTCTGCTTAATAACACATGGGCAATGGTTGGAATAATTGCAGGACTGGTAGTTGTCGGGGGAGTCACAACATTACTTGTGTTAAGAAAGAAGAAAATCATTAAGTAATTAAAAGTGTAACCCCACTCAGATTGAGTGGGGTTATTTTGTGTGTTGTAAAGATGTGTTAGGGAAGTTGGTATAGAAAGATGAGAATATGTGCATATAACAATGATATTGGAATAAAGAAGAAAGTTAACCAGGATGCTATTCTAATAAAGGAAGCTTCAACAAATAATGGAGACATAACGCTTCTTGTTGTGTGCGATGGAATGGGAGGTTTATCTTCGGGGGAAGTTGCAAGCGGTGAAGTCATTAGAGGATTTGACGAATGGTTTGACGAGAAACTCGCATATGTGCTTTCAGAAGAAAATGTAATTGCTGCCATAAAAAGGGAATGGGACTTTCTAATTAAAGAAATTAGTAGAAAGCTATTTCAATATGGAGAAGAAAGACACTTGCAGCTTGGTACTACATGTAGCGCATTTATAATACTTAGTGATAACAGATACGTAATAGCACATATAGGAGATAGTAGAGTATATCAATTTAGAGAGCATAATATGAGTATTCTTACTACTGATCATACATTTATTGCAAAAGAAATGCGTGAAGGAAGATTGACAGAAGAAGAGGCTAAAGTAGATCCAAGAAGAAATATGCTTTTACAGGCTATTGGTGCATGTGAGTATATAGAAATTGAAATGCTTGATGGATTAGTCTGCAATAAAGATTTATATATGTTATGTAGTGATGGCCTAAGACATAAGATATCTGAAGTAGAATTGATTGAAAGATTTAGCGATATTGAAAGCAAAGAAGAATTGGATAATGTAACAGATTCTTTAGTTGAATTAGTGAAAGAACGTGGTGAGGTAGATAATATTAGCGTAATTGCTGTTAAGATATTAGAGGATTAGAGATGGCGCAAGTTGGACAAATAATAGATGGAAAATATGAAATATTAAAGGAAGTCGGTAAAGGTGGAATGTCAAGAGTGTATCTTGCCATGGACCAGAGACTTAATAAACAGTGGGCTGTTAAAGAGATACAGAAGCGTGGAAGAGATGAAAATAATGAGTATGTTATTCAATCTGCTATTGCTGAAGCCAATCTAATTAAATCACTTGATCATCCGTCTATTGTAAGGATTACAGATATTATAGAGAATGATGATGTCATATATATTGTTGAAGACTATATAGAAGGTGAGACTCTTGCAAGTATCTTGAAGCGTGAAGGAGAGCAGCCACAAGAAAGAGTAATTGAGTGGGCGATTCAGCTTTGTGAAGCACTTCAATATCTTCATTCTAGAACGCCAGCAATTATATATAGGGATATGAAGCCGGGAAATGTAATGCTTCGTCCTGAAGGTACAATTAAGATTATTGATTTTGGTATTGCAAGGGAGTATAAGGCAGAGAACTTGGAGGATACAACATGTCTTGGTACAAGAGGATATGCTGCACCTGAGCAATTCGGAGGAAAAGGACAGACCGATGCAAGAACTGATATATATTGTCTTGGCGCAACACTATATCATTTGTTGACAGGAAAGAATCCTGCACAACCTCCTTACGAGATGTATCCAATTAGATATTGGAATCCGGAACTATCAGCCGGACTTGAGGCGATTATACTTAGGTGTACGCAGAATAATCCTAGAGATAGATACAATTCCTGCGAAGAACTTCTATACGCATTACAGCATTATGAAGAATATAGTGTTGAGTATCGTGCTATGCAGATGAAGAAGATTAAAAGGTTTGCTTTTACTGCGGGACTTTCAGTTGTGTTTATTATTCTTGGAATTGTAAGCATGATTATAAGAACTAGTCTTAATAATCAGGATTATGATCAGAACATTATTAAAGCAGAGAATGCAACTGATACGAAAGAGGCACTAGAATACTATAAGACAGCTGTTGATATTAAGCCGAATGAACCAAGGACGTATTTTGACATTGTTGATGCTCTTAAGACTGATGCAGCATTTACAATGGAGGAAGACAAATATCTTAAGGAACTTGTTAATAACAACTTAGAAGGTCTCAGAAATCGTGAAGAATATGCATCATTAGCTTTTGAAATAGGAAAACTATATTGGTATTACTACGATTATGGTAAAAGTGAAGGAACAGATAATTCAGCTACCAGGATGAAGTCTGCAATACAGTGGTTTGATGATGCTGTGTCATATGGTAATGAAAACGATGAATTCTACCAGATGGCTAAGGTTTATTCGGAGATTGGTAAATTCAATCGTGATATTACGCTTAATATTCAGGAGGCGTCAGATAAAGGAAAGTACGCTTCTTACTGGAATAACATCAAAGAACTTGTTAATTACATGAATAGCGGTACTGATAATAATGAGTTCGTTCAATTAGAGGTATGTAGACTTGTATATTCTTCTATTGAGACTTATGCAAGAAAACTTCGTGCAGATGGTGTAAGTCAAGATGATATGCTATCTGAGTTTAATCTTGTGACTAATATGCTTAATAGTATGCAGACGACATCTGATACTACAGAAGCAATTAAGAGAGAATTAATGTCAAGAACAAGTGAAGTTCAAAGTGCAATTAATAACGCATTTAGGGAGTAAATAAATGAGTGCAAATGTATGGTTGATTATTGGAATAGTTTTTTTCGCACTGGCATTTGTTGCAATGGTGGTTGCGATAGTCTTATTCTTTAGGCTTGATATTCGTGGGGTGTATAGAGATATATCCGGTAAATCCGCTACAGTAGGTATAGCTTCAATTAGAGAAGAAACTAAGAAGACGGAACGTCAAAGAAAGACAAGTATAGCAAAAGATGATAACACCAATAACCTGTCTAAGAAACTTAAAGCAATAGAGGAAGAGCAAGAGACTGAACTCCTGTCTGAGGGTGATGAAACAACTACAGCACTACTATCAGAAGGTGATGAGACTACAACAGAATTGTTATCTGAAAAAGAAGAAGAAGTTACGGAATTGCTAACTGAAGATAATGAAGAAGTTACAGAATTACTTACTCAAGATGGAGAGGAGGAGACGGAGCTTTTGTCTGATGAAAGTGAAAACGAGACTGAATTATTATCCGATGAAAGTGAAAATGAGACGGAACTATTATCTGATGAAAGTGAGAGTGAAACAGAGTTGTTATCGCCAGAGAGGTCAAAGAATAAAGTTGAGTTGACTATTAAGAATACAACTAAGATAACACATGATAAGGCGTAGGAATGGATAAATACAAGATTAAAAGAAGTAATGGTGTTAATAAAATTGTATACAGAACAAGAAATGAGATTCAACTGAATCAAGAAGTTATTAGTCAAGTTAGAAGCGGTGTAGTATCTAGTTTGCTTCCTGTCATTGAAGCAAACTCTAGAGAAGTGGTTTATGGGGCAGGAGACCTTATTACACTTAGAAACTATCTTAAGAAAAATGTGTCTATTGACATTATGTATTCTATTATTTCACAAACTATAGATACGCTTAATAAATTGTCTAATGAGAGAATGTCTAATACTAGGCTTGTCCTTGATGCGGATTATGTATTTGTAAATGAAGAAGATGGAAGATTGTTTTTTATATATGAACCCTATATATCTAATAGAGAAATGATTGTATACATTAATTTCTGGATTAACATTATTGATACAACAAAGATTAAAGATGTGGATGTAAGAGAACAATGTCTACAATTAAAACAATATATAGAAGAGTCTAAGAATAAGTCGCTTGATGAGATATATGCATATGTAAATAAGACAGTTAGTTTCAATAATCCATCGACAACAGGTAATCTAATGGTTAAAGCTACTAATCTTCGTGAAGTAGAACAGATGAATCAATCCTTTGATGAAGAGCCAGAAACAGGTCTTTTGGTTCAGAGTAAGCCAGAACCTTTAACACAAAAACCAAAACCAATAATAGCGCGTGAAAAAAGGGCTTTTATTATAAGAGAAAACAATAATGATAAGGTTGAAGTAATAACTAATGTGTTTTCAGTAGGAAAGTCAGCATCATGTAATTATACAATAAGCGGTAATCCAACAATATCTAGAAATCATGTGATTATAAGTAAGAAATTAGGTGAGTTTTATCTTGTAGATGAGAAGTCAACGAATGGTACATTTATTAATGGAGAAAAGGTTGAGAAGAATAGAGAATACTGTCTTAAGAATGGTGATAGGTTAAGGCTTTCTAATGAGTATTTTGATGTGGAAATAGTATAGAGGGGGTATGAAGGTATGGAAGAAAAAATAACCATTGTTTTTGTTGATAGAAATAATAATTCTACCGATTTTGAGACACCTATTGATATAACACTAAGAGATTTGATAGAAGCAATAGACAATGTATTACACATTGGACTTGATGCAGATGATATTACTGAGAAAGAAATGGTTATAGAGAATCCAATTCGACTCATTAAACTTAATAAGACATTAGAAGAATTGGGTTTTAGACAAGGCACAACCATTTATCTCAAATAGATTTGTATTAGTAGAGGGGGAAAAGATGAAGTATCAATACAAGATTATAGTTGGTAATAAAAGAAATAAAGCGGAGTTTATTCTGAAAAAAGAAATGAACGAAGCGACTCTTGGTACTATATCTGGATGCGATTTTAGATTGCCAAGAGAAGTCTATGATATGGATTTTCAGATAAGATTCATATACGATAATGACAAATGGAATCTTCAGTGTAGTAATGATGATTTGTATGCTATAAAGAACAACAATAAAGTATTAACAGCAGAATTAACATCAAGTGATAGCGTAGAAATATATAAAGTCTTGAATGATGAATTCTTTCTAGGAATAAAGTTTGTGGTTGATATTGATTCTAGAATCTCTTCATTTGATTATTTTCTAAGACTAGGAAGTGATAGAGAGATAATAATAGGAGATATTGATTCTGCTGATCTAAGACTTACAAGTGAGTTTGCTGATAGAGATAATCTTGTGCTAAGGTGGCTTGATGGTAACCTTACTGTAAAATCATTTATATCTAATCTTGATATATATATTAATGGTGAGAAAGCAAAAAATGGCGCAGTTATTGAGAATAAGACTTTCTTTAATCTAGCAGATCAGTGGTTCTATTATGATAGCCATAAGATTTATTTTGATACAACTTGTATTGAGGTGCAGACAGGTGATGTTAATCCTGTTATAAAGAATAATGATTTTAATTATCCTCTATTTATTAGAAATACAAGACAGAAGATTAAAGAGAATAACGAGAAAATTGCAGTATTAGATCCTCCTGCAAAACCTAATAAACCAACAACTAATATTGTAACCTCACTACTTCCAGCTATTGCTATGCTTGGACTTACATTTGTACTTCGTGGTGTAATGGGGTCAAGTGGATCTTTTGCTATATTTGCAGTTCTTTCTATGGGAGTTGGTGTACTTACTTCTGTAGCAAGTCTTGTTACATCTAAGAGAGATTACAGGAAAGAATGTAAGAAGAGAAAAGAAGACTATTCAATGTATTCTAGACGTAAGGAAGAAGAGATTATTGAATGTCGTAATGAAGAACTAGAGAATCTGAGAGAAACATATTATAGCATTGAAGAAGATGTTAAGCACTTTAAAGATTTTGATAGTAGACTGTTCGATAGAATACCTGAGGATGATGATTTCCTAGATGTCTATCTTGGAATAGGAAAAATTGTATCAAAGAGACAGGTTGATTATAAGCATCAAGAGACAATGGATGTTGAGGATAATATAACTCAGATACCAATGAATCTTGCTAATCAATATAAATATATAGAGAAGGCACCTATAGTGTTGAAGCTAAGAGAAGCTAATGTGGTAGGTGTTGTTGGAGATGATGCATATAATAATATATTAATTGAGAATATCATTGTTGATCTTATGGCAAGACAATACTATGGTGATATAGATATTTACTTCTTGATGGATGAAGAAGACGAAGATAAATTCAGTTGGATTAGACTACTTCCTTATTTCAATAATGAAGAAGGAATAAGAACTATTGTTGATGATAATGATAGTAAGAATTTTATATTTGAATACTTATATAAGCAATTATCATATCGTGAATCAGAGAATGTGGGTGGAAAGCATAATGTAATCCTTGTTAAGAAAGAGCATGGTATTAAGAGCCATCCTATTTCTCGATTTATTGAGAATGCTTCTAAACTTAATACATCCTTTATATTCTTTGAAGAGAAAGAGGAACTATTACCACTTTACTGTTCATATATTATTAAGCTTAACTCTAATGAAGATGGAGTGATATATAGTACAGAAGATAAGATTAATAAGAGTGCCTTCAGATTCCAACAAATTAATAGTGTTGCTAAGAAAATGTTAATGGACAGAGTAACGCCTGTCACTATTGAAGACATAAGCTTAGATAGTTCTCTTAGAAAGAGTATTACATTATTCGAATTACTTAATATTTATGAAGCAAAGGATCTAAATGTTGGTGATGTCTGGAGAGATTCGAAGATATATGAATCAATGGCAGTTCCAATTGGAATAAATGTAAAAGACGAAATAGTGTATCTGAACCTTCATGAGAAATTTGATGGGCCTCATGGACTTGTTGCGGGAACAACAGGTTCTGGTAAGTCTGAGCTTCTACAATCTTATATTCTGGGGGCAGCTGCACGTTTTAAACCTACAGAGATAGGATTTCTTGTTATTGACTTCAAGGGTGGTGGTATGGTTAATCAGTTTAAGGATTTGCCACACCTACTAGGTGCTATAACCAACATAGATGGAAAGGCAATTGATAGATCCCTTAAATCAATTAAGGCAGAACTTCTTAAGAGACAGGAATTTTTTGCAGCGGCCGGAGTTAATAATATTGATAAATATATTAAGTTATATAGAGATGGTAAGGTCTCTGAGGCTCTTCCACATCTTATTATAATTGTTGATGAGTTTGCTGAACTTAAGGCAGAGCAACCCGAGTTTATGAAAGAGCTTATATCTGCTGCAAGAATTGGTAGATCTCTTGGAGTGCATCTGATTCTTGCAACTCAGAAACCATCTGGTCAGGTAGATGATCAGATCTGGTCTAACTCTAGATTCAAGATATGTCTCAAGGTTCAGACTAAGGAAGATAGTAATGAGGTCTTAAAATCACCCCTTGCGGCAGAGATTAAGGAGCCTGGTCGAGCATATATACAGGTTGGTAATAATGAGATATTCGAGTTGTTCCAATCAGGATTTTCTGGTGCTCCAGAGAAAGTCGATGTTAATAAGAAGAATTATTCTATTGCGAAGGTTGAATTTAATGGTAAGAAGACAATATACAAGTCTTCTGAAAAAGATAACAGCAAGAATAACAAGACACAATTAGAAGCTGTAGTTGACTATATTAATAATTATTGTAAGGAAAATGGTGTTGATACTGTTGGAGAAATATGTATGCCGCCACTTCCTGAAACTGTAGTATGCGATGATATTACAATTGGCAAGACGAATGAAATGCTTTGTCCAATTGGAATATATGATGATCCTGATAGACAGAATCAGGATGTTGCAACAATTGATATAGCTAGTTCTAATACATTTATTGTTGGTTCATCTCAATATGGTAAGACAAATCTCCTAGCAGACATTGTTAAGAATCTTGCAAGTATATATTCTCCAAATGAGGTCAATATATATGTATTTGATTTTGCATCAATGGTACTTAAGAATCTTGAGAAATTAAACCATGTGGGAGGGGTAGTAGTACCATCTGAAGATGAGCGTGTGAAGAATCTGTTCAAATACTTGTACGAACAGGTAGAATACAGACGTAATAGATTGTTAGAGGCAGGTGTAAGTTCATTTGTCTCATATAAAGAGGCTGGACATGATGATTTACCGCAGATTGTTATTCTAGTGGACAATCTTACAGCACTTAAGGAATTATATTTTGAACAGGAAGATGAATTGCTACCGCTTACAAGAGAAGGTCTGTCTGTCGGTATAAGTTTTGTTGTAGCAAATGCGGCAACGACAGGAGTCGGATACAGATATCTTGCTAATTTTGCTAAGAAGATTGCCCTCTTTAATAATGATAAGAGTGAGTATAGCGGACTACTTGGAAGAACCAATTTATACCCGGATGAGATACCTGGAAGAGCCCTTGTGGAAATTGATAAAGCAATATATGAATGTCAGACATATCTTGCATTTGAAGGTGAGAAAGAGATTAATCGAGTTAGCAATATGCTTAAATTCGTTGAACTTATGGATTCAAAATACGAGGGTATGAAAGCGGTTCCTATTCCAGAGATACCAGAGCTTCTGACGGATAGATTCTTAAGTGAGGAATATGCTACTAATAATGACGGTCAGCTTGTTGTAGGCTTAGATTATGACACTGTTGCGCCAGATGTCATAGAATTTGCTAAGAATAACTGTATAAGTGTGTGTGGAAGGGAAAATTCTGGTAAGGCTAATATCATAAGATATATTGTTCGTACTATTGCAAGCGAAAGAAATGATGCCCGAATATGTGTGTTCGATAATTATAAAAAGAAATTAGAAGACTTGTCTTCTGATTCGCGTGTACAGTATACAATAAGCACTGCTGGTATCGTAGAGAAGATTAATGAAATACATGATGAAATCGAATATAGATACAATGCTCTTGCAAGTGAAATGGAATATGACGAGAGTCTTAGAGTCATAGTGGTTAATAATGAAGATGCGCTTCTTACAATTAGTGAGAACAAAGACGCTTTAGAGTGTGTTAAGAAGTTATGCTCTAAATATAAGATGTTGAATGTTGTGGTTATATTTGGTAATGTACTAAACGAGCAAGCTAATTATGGCGCACCAGAAATCTATAGATTTATCAAAGATAATGCGAATATGTTATTCTTTGATGATTTGCAGCTGTGTAAGATCTATGATTTCCCACTTTCACTTATGAGAGAAAAAGCTAAGAGATTAACACTAGGGGATGCATACCATATAATTGGTAATGAGGTAAAACGAATTAAGACTCCGCTGGTTGGAGAAAAGAAGAATTAATAGTTCTTTTGAGTACAAACAATATTGGAAGGAGAATGTAATGAGTGAAGAAGAAATAAATTTAATTGAACAAATATCGCCTACTATAGCAAATACTTTAAGAACTCAGGATAAGGACTCTGCTGCTTATAAGGGAGCACTAAAAACTGTAGAATCGCCGGATTTTCAGGCGAAACTTAGTGCTGTAAAGCAATTAGATGGCAAATATGGACATACTCAAACTGAAAATGGGGCAGTGTATAATGTGGATGATATGAATATTGTTGATACAAATCACGCACTTAGTGGCGCAAATATTGCGTTAATTGTAGGCTGTGGTGTGGGTTTTGTGATAATTGTATTTGCGGTTTGCCACGTTATAATGAAAATAATAATGAAAATAGCTATGAAAAGAAAATTTGGAACAGTTTTGGTTTGTACTTGTACAATTTGTAGTGATACAAGAGAGGAACTAATTGAAAATGTTACAAAAGGCTTTATGGGTGGCGCTACAAAGTATAATAGGACAAGAAAAAAGGTTTATGCAGCAGGTTTTGGTATTGGTGGAACATACTATAAAATGTATCAAAAAAAGATATACTGTCCTAAATGTAATAAAAAAACTTGGCATGAAATAGAAAATATAAATGATGTAATGTATGAGGGGCATCCTGCTCTAAAAGAGGCAAGGGATAAAATGTTCGAAAAGGAAATAAATAAAACAAAGTAGGCTTAATAGTTATTAATAATGAGTGTAACTGTACTATTTGCGCGCTAGCATTAGCTAGCGTGTTTTTTGTTGAAATAGTTCACAAAAAATACACAAATAATTTGTTTATTGTTTACGAATGTGTACTAAAAATACATACTTGCTTGAAAATATGTATTTATAATGTATAATAATACTCATAATGTATATATTTAACAAGGAGGGAGAAAGATATGGCTGGACAAATTAGAATGACTCCAGATACTATGAGAACTAGGGCAAATGAGTATCGTACGGAGAGAGACAATGTGCAGAATGTAATTAGCAAGATGGATTCGCTACTTAGTCAATTACGTGAAGAGTGGGAAGGTGCATCAGTTGAAGCGTATGATGCAAAATTCCAAGAATTAAGACCATCCTTTGTAGATGCGCAGAACTTAATTGATGAAATAGCTCGTTCATTAGATCAGACAGCAGATACTCTTGAACAAACAGATAGAGATATTGCTAATGCATTTAAGTAAAATTATGTGACCTCATTAGACGAGTGCTAATGAGGTCTTTTTTTGAAGTGTTAGTTGTGTGGTATTGTCATCGAAGAAGATTATATTATTTATAGGAGAATGTTATGTCAAATGATTTTATGACAGAGCTTAATAATATTGGAAATCAAATTAGAGATAATAATGCAAAGATAGAAGACTGGTGTAGACAATGCGGAGAGATTCAAGGTAAGATTGACAGGTTAAAAATTGCAAAAGATAAAATTAAATGGGTTTCTATGTCTGTATGGGGAAACAAATATTCAACTGATATGAAGGGTGGCGAGTTAGAGTATGATTCTAATTGGGTTGGAATTGGGAAGAATTATACTAGAGCTGTCTATGCAGGAGTAAGCGATGATTTGGATAGAATACTAAAACTATGTGAATTTTTAATGGCTGCTATTGATGCAAAAATACAGGAATTAAGAGAGGGGCATAGTTTATTAGAAGCTGCAGTAGGAGAAATTAGTAATTTAAATGATAAATTAGAAGAAGATAAAAGAAAGATAAGAAAGAATGTATCAGAGACATTGAGGAAGTGATTGCTATGAGTGAAATATTATTAAATGATGCAAAATTAAAAATTGTAATTGATGAGATTAATAAATCCGGGAATGAAATGATTGATACACATACATATAATTTTAAAAATCTACATAATAAAAGCTTTTCTAGTTTTCTTATGAAGGGTGCAGATGTTATGGATTCTGTTGACGATATTATTATTTTATATAAGCAACTTAATAGAAACATTGCTAAAGCTGTAGAACAGGCAGGTCAAGAGATGATGAATAGCGATGGTAGTATTACTTATTAAATGATGAAGATTTTGTATAGATTTAGGGAGAGTGTTTATGGGTCGAGAAATTGGATATCTTATTAGCTATGCTGCAATATTAGAATTCTATAATAATATAAAAAATTTTAGAGCAGATTTAAATGCAGGTTTTCAAATCAATAATAATGCATTTAATAAAGCGAAGGATCAGGATATAATAAAAGGAACTGCCGCCGATCATATAAATTGTTTTTTGGATCAGGTTTATAATAAGTGCTTTGAAGCAATAAATAGGGCATTAGAAGAGATAGAGTATAGAGTGGCATTTTATGCATTAGGATGGTATGAAATTGATGCCCAACCTGGTGCAATTTTAAATACTGTTACTATTGATAGTTATAGAGAATATGCGGATAAAAATGTTCGCAATGATATGGGAAATGTTCTTCATGAAATTAACACTGCGTTATTTGAGATTTCTGATATTATACCAGGTGGAGGTGTTTCTATAGATGATTATATTGGAAATGTTGAAATAATTAATAGCGGGTTAAATAGTTATTTAAGCAAAATAGATTCATATGAGGAGCGGTCTTCGGATGAATTTAACAATGTATTTGTGTTGTTAGAGTGTGCAAAAAAGGTTATTTCTCAGTATGCAAGTATTAATGTGAGAGGATATAAATCAGGTGATATAAATAATAATCTTGATTATATTGCGATGAATGAGGCGCTAAACATTTCTAGCATGTATGTTGAAGCTAACAAAGGAAGATATATAGAGACATCTGAGACATTAAATGCGTTAGCAAAAGAGTATTATAGCAAGAATAGTATGATTAAGGACTTTTACTTGTATGCAAGCGATTTTGGCGTTGGAAAAGCGTTTACACATTTCTTTAGTGAAGATCCTGTTGATTTGTCAACAGGTAATTTCGTGTATCAAAAAAAGGATGTTATTGTTGAGGGTGATGTATCATTAGAATTTACTAGGTTCTATAACGCATTAATAAGCGGAAGAGCAAGTACTATTGGCAATGGATTCGTACATAATTATGACATGTCACTTAAGGCGAGTGAAGATAAGAGGTTAATTGAAGTTATAATGCCAGATGGGCATAAGATTTTTTTTGCTTTAAATGAACAGGATGAGTATGAGAATGTTTTCTCTGATTATGAAAAGTTAGCAATTGTTGATGAGACGTATGTATTATCTATTAACGATAATTATAGATATATTTTTAATTCTACGGGATTAATAATCAGAGAAGAGGATAGTAATCACATAGGAATAGACTATACATATAGTGATAACCATCTTGAAAAGGTGTCTACTATGGATGGTGGTTACATATCTTTTGATTATAATCAGAATGGGCTTATTGAATCAATTTCTACGAGTAATGGAAGAATAGTAAGATATGAATACAAAGATAATTATCTATTAGACGTGTTTATGCCGAATTCCAATAGGTATCATTATGTCTATTCTTCTGATGGACAGATTGAGGAAGTTCTTAATGGCGATGAAGTATCAATAGTAAAAAATGTTTACGATGATTATGGTAGGGTTACAAGGCAGGATTTTATAGATGGTTCTAATATGACATATGAATACAGTGATAATTCAGTTAAACTTACAGAACGAAATGGAGCTGTAACATCATATATTCATGACGAATTGAATCGCACAACTAAAGTTGTATATCCAGATAAGTCAACAGAGGAATTCAGATATAACGATAAGAATTTGAAAGTGAGAAGTCGTGATAGAAATGGATTTGAGACTAGATATGAGTACACAAATAGTGGGGAGTTATTTAAAGTTGTTAATCCATTGGGGGTCTCAACAGCATTAACTTATGATAAAAATGGAAATGTTACATCCGTTGTTGAAGATGGTGTGGTAATAGAATCAGCTGAATATGATGAAAATTCAAACTTAATTAAGTCAGTAAATGGTGAAAAGGGTGAAAGAACTTTTGGTTACGATGAGAAAGGTCATGTTATTCGTATAATAGATGAAGATAAAAACGCTACTAATATTGAATATGACGAAAGAGGTAATGTTGTTTTAGTAACGAAGCCATCTGGTGCGACCGTATCTTACGAATATGATAAGTATAATCGCCCAGTAAAGACTATTGATGGAAATGGTAATGTTACTTCTTTTGAGTACGATATTAATGATAGGATAACAAAGGTTATTAATCCGTTAGATGAAGAGGCGACATTTAAGTATAATTTAATGGGAAAAGTAGTATCCTTGACAGATTATGATAATAATACTATAGGAGTTACTTATAATGATTTAAATAAAGAAACAAGTATAATTGATAAGGAAGGTAATACAATACATTTTGAATATGACAAAATGTGGAATCGTAGTAAGACGATTTTTCCTTCCGGTGCTGTTATAAAAAATGTATATGATAAGAACAATAGATTATCCAAAGTTATTCTCCCAGAGGGACAGACTCAAAGTGTAACATATGATGCTAACGGTAATATTATAAGTGAAACAGATGGTGTGGGAAGTGTTACTAGATATAAGTATGATGCACTTAATAGAATCATTGGAATTACAAATGCTTTAGGAAGAGAGACAAAGTATAAGTATGATAGAAATAATAATATAATCAAAGTAATAGATGTTGATGGAAATGAGACTTCTTATGAATATGACAAGAATAATAGAAGAATTTCTATTACTAATAAGTTAGGGGAAAAAACTTATTTTGAGTATTATCCATCTGGTAAAAGAAAGAAGATTATATATGCAGATAAAACCTATGAGGAGTTTACTTACGATAAAGGACTTTTAATTAAAGTGAGAAATCGTAATGGTGTTATTACGTCATTAGAATATGATAACAATGAAAACATTATTTCTGAGGTGAATGCAGCCGGAGATATTATTAAGTACGAATATAATGCGCTTAACAGGTTGATAGCGATAACTCTTCCAACAGGTGGAGTGCGTTGTTTTGAATATGATAGTGCGGGTAACATGACAGCTGTAATTGACGAAAATAGTAATAAGACTATTTATGAGTATACTCCAAATGGCAAGTTGAATAGAGTTATTGATGCTAATAATAATGAAACAGTATATAGCTATGATTCTGTTGGAAATCTAGTAGAAGTTAGAAGAATAGGTGATTTTGAAGAAATCACAAACTATGAGTATGACTTAAATGGCAATGTTGTTAGAGTTACAGATCCTCTAGGTAATAGCGATGTATATACATATGATGGAGCAGGTAGAGTAATAAGCAAATTCGATAGAGATGAGAATCTTACTAAAATTACTTATAATAAAATAGGTCAGGTTGAATTAATTAAGTACTCTGATTCGACAGAAGTGAAGATGAGTTATAATTCGCTAGGTTTTTTGCAGGAAATAATTGATATAAATGGAAAGACTAATATAGAAACGGACATTCTTGGAAGAACTATATCTTCAACAGATTATCTTGGTAACAAGGTTCAATATGAATATGGCATAGACAAAAGGACATCACTTGTGTATCCGGATGGAAAGAGGCTTGATTATAACTATAATGATAATGGATTATTAGAATCTATTCTTTTAGATAAGGAAAATTTAGTTTCGTACAAATATGATGATATGGCACGTGTGTTGTCTAAGTCATTGAGTAATGGACAGGTTAGTGATTTTACATACAATAACGTAGGCAGACTGGCTTCCGTTGTACATGATATAAATGGTAAAATTGAATCATTAAAATTTGAGTATGATTTGACAGGCAATAAGATTTCTGTTGTAAAGAATAGAGACTCAGATAGTGGTATATATGAGTATAGTTATGATGCTCTTAATCAATTAACTAGCGTTAGCAAAGGTAAAAACGTCCTTCGTGAATATACATATGATTCTTTTGGGAATAGGTTGAGTAAAAAATCATATGTTGATGATGTGACATATAAGTATTCTTATAATAGTAATAATCAGTTGATAGAAGAGATTGTTGATGGAAAATCTAGTACAAATAAAAAGTATAGTTACGATAAGCGTGGTAATTTAACACATGTAATAGTAGATGGTATATTGTCCAATGAGTATATTTATAACGCAAATAATCAATTGTCGAGGGCTTCACTTATAAATGAATATGGTAAGACGAGTGCATCATACACTTATAATGGAATGGGACAAAGAGTATGTCAACTTGTTAATACGCCGACGGATCCAGCACAAAAAATCAACTATGTTCTAGATATTACAAAGCGATATAATAATATGCTTACTGAATCAGAGGGCGAGGTTGTTACTAATTACTATTATGATAACGTTGCTATTGCACTTGATAAAGAAGATGAAATGTCATATTATGTTCAAGATGATTTGGGTTCGATTCTTGGATTAACAGATAAAGATTGTTCATTTGTGGAGAAACATGATTATGACGAATTCGGAAATGAGTTAGTAGAGGTTGTTAATCCGGTTCAAAGTTTGTCATACACAGGCTATCGTAAAGAGCTTACCACAAGCTCACTATACGCTCAGGCAAGACAATACAATCCATTACATGGAAGATTTATGAGTGAGGATATAGTTAAGGGAGATAGGATGATGCCTATATCTCTTAATTCATATGTGTATTGTTATAATAAGCCAGAGGATTATGTGGATGTAGATGGCAGAGAGGCTGTTTATGCGTTAAATCTTATGGATGATTTGTCACCAAGAGGCAAGGAACTTGTAAATGGAATTTATAACACTACATTAGGAGAAATAAAGCAAGAAGTATTTAATCAGGTGGGAGAACAAATTATCAATAATAAGATGGGGATGCCTAATTTTGATTTTGTAAAAAAACCTGTTAAAGGAACTTCAACAAAAATAAAATATGTAAAAATAAGTGATTCATCTGTTTATCAAGGTGGAAGAGGCGGCGCGAGATATATGAAACTAGATTCGTTAAAAAATGGAGCTAGTGAAGTAAGTATAAAGTACCAAGGTGCTGAGGCGATGTTAAAAAAATTAGGTGGTGCGTTAGTGGTCGCATTTTCTCTTAAAGATGCATATGATGAGTATATGACTTCTGAAGGCTCCGAAGATGAAAGATTGATTAATGCGATGACGGAAGGAATGTTTAGTGCTGCTGGAGGAGCCCTTTCTATGGTGATTTCCGGAGCAGTAACTGGAGCATTGCTTGGTTCTGTTGCGCCAGGAATTGGAACGTTAATAGGTTTTGCGATAGGGTTAGTTGTTAGTTTAGCGTGGTATTTAGTATTTGATTTTATTGAAATAGACGGAAAAAGTTTAAAGGATTGGACAAAAGAAGGCTTGAAAGAAGTGTGGCACAATTATGAAGATTGGTCTCAACAAGTTACGAAGTGCTTCGGAGAAGAGCCATCATAGTAGGTTTGTCGAGGTGGAGAAAATGAGTAAAAATATTCAGAATGAAAAAAATAGAATTTCAATAGGCATAGTGTTATTTGTTGTTTTAGAATTGATTGTTATATTGCTTAGTTTGTATTTTGGCGTATTAAATATGGCTTTAGCTTTTGTTTTTATATTGGTTGCTGGATTTATAGGTGCTTGCATAGGAATAATTATATATATAAAAAAAACTGACATGTCTAACAGTAAAAAAAATAAAAAAGTGTTTTCAGTTTTGGGTAGTCTATGCGGAGGGAGTGGAGCACTCGGCTATATCTGCGGAAGAATAATAATAAATAGGATTTCTTTAAATGATACTTCGGTTTATATAATGCTTGTTGTATCGGCTGTTCTATTGTCGTTGTTTTTTATGATGGGTATTTATACTATACCTCAATATGTTGAACCTATTTTATGCAAATTCAGAATAAATGGTAGAGTTGGTAGTACTAAAAACATAGATTTTGTAAAAGAACATAAATCGAAAACAGATGTAATAATGTCATTCAATAAAGGATTAAATATTTCTGAAATAGAGAAAAGTAATAATATTGCGTTATCGGAAGAAGAGATTAAAGATATCATTGATGGTTATTTGGAAAATAGAAATAATATAGAAAAATATAAAATTGGAGGTTCAAAAGGGGTAGATATATACGAATTTTGCATAAGCCCAAAAACAAGAGCAGAAATAACAGAATATGTGGGCTTAACAAATAATTATTACTGTCATAAAAAATATATTAAACCATTAGTGGATAAAAATCTATTATGTTTAACTATTCCAGAAAGCCCAAGCAGTCCTAAACAGAGATTTTATGCCAATATTTGAAAGCAGAAGCCATATATGATTACATAATAGTTAGTTTCTAAAAAAGAAAATGAGCTTGGCATAGTAGATAGAAAAATAATAGTTTGCAAATTTGTATTGCAATTATTTTTAGGTAAGGGAAAGAAGGACGGAGGTGTTAGATATGACAGCAGTAGATTATACATATGAACGTAGGACGGTTCTTAGTTATAATGAAGGTAAAGAAGATGGAATCTCCATTTCGCAGATAGCAGATGAATTAGAAGAAAGTGAAGATACTATAAAGGAACTAGCAAAAGAGATAGAAGAATAAATACTTTCAAGGACTACGCGCTAGCTAAATGCTAGCGTGTGTTTTTTTATGTATGAAATGTGGTTTTTGACAAAAGTACCCCATTTGGGTATAGTTACAATATAACTATCCGAATTGGTTACAGAGAGGAATTAATATGGGTACGTCAATAAAGGAACTTCGAGATTCGACAGGGTTAACACAAAAGGAATTCGCTAAGGTTTTTGGTATACCTATTAGCACTTTAAGAAAATGGGAGCAGGGGGAGAATTCTCCTGCAAGTTATGTCGTTCGTATGATGGCGAGGTTATTGCCGACAGAGTCTCCTACGAATATACAATACATTGATAATGATGGTCGAAAATATTATTATAACAAAAATGCAGGAGTTTTAATTGATTCAATAGGAAATGTTATTAGCATTAATGAAGATTTGGATGGCGTGAAACCAGAGAATCTTCCGCTGTATATTAAAGACTTATTTGATGAATTCTATGATATCCAGGAAAAATTTAATTCGGATTGTAGATTTGATAAACAAGAAGATATTATTTGGAGTTAGTTTATGGGAAAACGAATAGCTAATGAGTATATTCTTATGCATAAGGATGTACCTGTCTGCCTTCTTAGAAAAAGGTATTAACAGATTAAATACGCGACTTGAGAATTGGGTTAACTAGTAATAACAATCAGTAAGATTTATAGGTCAATCTGCTTGGCAGATTGACCTATTTTTTAAGCTAAAATATTGCATAAAAAATAATATATGATATAATGTGTTTACAGTATTAATATTCTAATAATCCATTATTATACGGAGGAAAAATTTGTGATAATTGAAGTGAGAGCAAAAAATTGTTTTGCATTTGATGAAGCCATTTCTTTTTCGATGAAGGCTGATATGAGAAACAAAAAATTTGGTTCAAATGTTTATAAAGAGAATTGCTTTAATGTGCTAAAGACTGCCGGAATATATGGTCCTAATAATGTGGGAAAAACATGTCTTATAAGATGTATAAAAGCAATCAAAGGAGTTTTATTAAATAAAAAAAGTGTTCTTATGTCTAATTTTTTTACTGACAGTGATATATGTGAACTGGGTGTCACATTTTTGTATAATGGTAGAAAATTTGCATATGATTTTAAGTATGATTCAGACAGAGAAGAATATGTATATGAAGAATTCTTAGAAGTGGTTAAAGATAAATACAATAATGAAAAAAGCATCTGCTGGTTCAAAAGAGATACTTTGAATGATGAGTTTAGTTGCATTGATACGGAACTTTTAACAATGATACCTGTAGTGGCAAAAAACAATGTGATATTCCATTTGATGGATTCAAGTAAGTTTTCTTCGCTTAATGATATGAAGCAGATACTTATGGGATTTGCAGAAAAAATAGACATCATTAATATGAATAATATTCCCATGGAGCATACCATAGAACTAATGAAAAATAAGAATATGCTTCAGGAAAAAGTTGTCGAGTTTATCAAAAATGCTGATCTTTATTTGGATAATTATGAATATGTAGAGATGGGGAATATTAAGTTTCAAGATAATTCTGAAAATAAAAAGCCAGAAGAAAAGGTGTTAGATATTCCTGATAAAGTTATGGATCAGATTAGACTTGTATCAACATATAAGGGTGTGCAGGTTCCCAGTATGCTCTTTGACTCTACTGGAACCAAGAAAATTGCGGCAATGGCAAGCTATGTCATAGAAGCTCTTGAACAGGGGAGAATATTGGTTATTGATGAATTGGATAGCAGTATACATTTCAAACTTACAAGAGCAACCGTAGCAATGTTTAATAACGAACTCAATACTGATGCTCAAATGATTTTTACTGTTCATGACATAAATCTTATGGATTGTAAGCGGTTATTTAGAAAGGAACAGATATGGTTTGTTGATAAAGATGAAAATGGAGTATATGTCTATTCTTTAGCGGATTTTACAGCCGAAAAAGGTGTTAGGGATACATCTGACTTAATAGAAAAATATAAAAAAGGAGCCTTTGCGGCATTACCTGATCCTGAGCTAATTAATTCGTTGCTGAGCATTAAAGGAAATGCAAAGGAGGCGGTTTCAGATGACAAATAGACGTCCTAAAATCTCGGATAAACATAAGATATGTATTATCTGCGAGGGCAATGAAGAGTATAAATACTTGGAACGTCTGAAAAGCATTCATGTATGGAACGATATTTACGATATTTCTTTGGATAATGCTAAAGGCAATGGAAATATTCCTGCAAGGTATCAAGATAGATATCAAAATGGTTCTTATGAAGTCGTGTTTGTGTTTTGTGATACAGAAAAGAAACCTTATGAACAGTATGAAGATATTAAGCATAAAATAAATGATTTTCATGGAATACGTAATGCTTCTGACGAAATAGTTATTTTCGGAAATCCATGTACCATGCAGATTATATCTAAGCATTGGACATATGAGGTTATTAAAAAGCCGGCAAAGGCTGTTAATGCGCCTCTTATCGAGAAGTATACTGGTGTAAAGGGCTATAAGGGTAGAAATGATCAGATAGAGGAGATTATGAAGTTCATAACTGCCGACAACTACAAAGATATGCGCGATAGAGTACAAAAAATGAATCAGAATGACCATATTGATGGCACAAGTAATTTTGTGAAATTACTAGAAATATTTGAGACAGATGACATTCAATGGATTGATGCAATAAATAAAAAGATAGGGGATGCTTAGAAAAAGGTATTAACAGATTAAATACGCGACTTGAGAATTGGGTTAACTAGTAATAACAATCAGTAAGATTTATAGGTCAATCTGCTTGGCAGATTGGCTTATTTTTGCGTAAAAAAGTTCACAAAAAATACACAAATTAGTTGTGTAACATATACCAATATGTATTGAAAATGTATATATACTTGAAAATACATACTAATAATGTATACTATTACACATAGTGTATAAAAATAATGGGATTATTTTGCTTTTTGTTATAGAAGGATGTGATTATTATGACGACAATGGGTACAACTATTGAGAATAAAAAAGCACTTGAAAAGATGAATGCGGCAATAGCTGATTATGCGAATGAGTGTGCAGCTATAAGTGGTAGGATAGAACGTTTAGAACAAGCAAGAGATAAACTTAATGGATATGGATGGTTTATTGCTGGAAGAAAGGAAAGAACTAATTACGTAGGAAATTGTTTGCAAAATGACGGCGATTGGAAGGGATTTGGTAAGAATATTGCTAGGTTGAATCTATATTTTGCAACTGAGGACTGGAATCGAATGGATCAAGGACGCGAATTCGTATTAGGTTATATAAATAGCGAGATTGAGCGGCTTAAGAGCGAAACAAATCTTTTTGAACGTGCAATTGGAAATATAACTAATGATATAAAGGAATTAGAAAGAACTATTAAGAATAGTAAATAGGAGATTGAGATGGGACAAATAAGGATAGATAACTCGCAGTTTAATGTAAAAGTAGATGATATATCAAGGACAGGGTCACGTATTGTGAACTCGAAAGAATATAGTTTTTCAATAAGTACGAATGAAAAAGAATCACCTTGTTTGTCACAATGCGCAGAGGCAATGCACATGATGGATAGTATTATTAATGCATATGGTTTGCTAAACAAAAGGACTGTAATAGCTATAAAGAAAGCTGGTCAAGCAATTAATGATATCGATAAAGATGTTGCAACAAAACTTCGTCGCTAGGTTCGTTGTAAATATTATTTGTGTTATGTATAAGGGAGGATATTATGGGATATATAATTAAGTATCCAGATATATATGTAATGTACGACAATGTTAAGAGGTACAAAGAGAAACTAATCGTGGGATTTGATACGCATATTGGATCTATGCAAGGGTTCAATTCTGGTGAATTTCTTGAAGGTGAGACTAGTAGAGCAATTGACGATTATATTAGTGATGTACATTATAAGTGTAAAGATGCAATTATACAAGGTATAACTGAACTTGAGATGAGACTTGTATTCTATGCCTGGGGGTGGAATTCTGTCGATGCAGATCTGGGTGCAGTACTTAACACAGATAAGATGGATTATTATAATTCGTTAACACAAAATGTATGTGAGAACGATATGTGTGATTCTGTTAATGAGATTAACAGTGTAATAAACTCTGTATCTGATATTCTTCCCTTTGATCAACTTTTTCAGGTAGGTAACTATGATAATCATTTGAATGATACTATGAAAGGTATTAGTGACTTCAAAGATAAGGTTATTAATTATGAAAATAGCTGCGTAGGTGAATTTTCCAATGTAATTACTCTTCTTAGTGGAGTAGCGAACCTGATAAATGAATATAGCAACAAAGATATAAATAGTTATCAGAAAAATGATGTGTTAAAGAGTCCAAATTATGTGGCAATGATGGCTGCTTTTGAAAGTTCTCGTACATATGTTGCGCAGAATCAGAGTAGATTTGATGATGTAAAGCCAAAGCTTGATAAGATTATCTGTAGGTATAACCATACTGAAAGCTTTGCAAGATGTTTATCAGAATATGGGATGGGACAGGTTCTTAATCATTACTTTAGTACAGACCCAGTAGATTTATCAACAGGAAACTTCATATACAAGAAGACAGATGTAGTACTAGAAGGAGATTATGAACTAAGATTAGAAAGATTTTATAATGCACTAACATGCAATAACAATAGTGTAATTGGCGCTGGTTTTACACATAATTATAACCTGAGACTATCAAACTATGATGAGGATTCTATTTCTATTGCTATGGCAGATGGCCATAAACTCTTCTTTGAACTGACAGAAGATGGAGTATATGATAATATCTTTTCTTGCGACGAGACACTTGTTAAAGCGTCGGATGAAGAGAATAAGGATTATAAGTATCGACTTATTGACAGCGATAGTATAAGATACTTCTTTAATGAAGAAGGATTGTTGCTTCGACAGGAAGATAGTAATCATGTAGGAGTAACACTTAAGTATGACAATGATAAACTAATAAATGTATTTAATGATGGAAATGAATATATAAAGTTTAACTATAATGATGAAGGATTAATATCATCTGTAGATACTAGTAAAGATAGGACAATTAGATATGAATATAAGGATGGATATCTCGTAGATGTTATCATGCCTAATTCTAATAGATATCATTATGTGTATTCAACAGATAATCAGATAGCAGAAGTGCTTAATGGAGATGAAATATCACAGGTAAAGAATACATATGATGAAAAAGGAAGAATAATAAGACAAGACTTTATTGATGGTTCATTTATGACATATGAATATGTTAATAACAAAGTTGTTCTAACTGAACGTAATGGACAAGTAACAACATATGAACATGATGAGAATAATAATACTTCTAAAGTAACCTATCCTGATAAATCTACAGAAGAATTCAAATATAATGATAAAGGAAAGAAAATATGGAATAAGGATAGGAATGGATTCGTCACAAAGTATGAGTATAATGAAAGAGGAATGCTTTTAAAGGAGATAAATGCACTAGGAGTAACAAGTGTAATATCTTATGATGAGAATAATAACATTAAAAGAATTCAACTTGATGGTAAAAATAGATTAGAAGCAACATATGATTCTAATTCTAATCTAATAAGTCGTATAGATGCTGAGGGTAATAAGAGAGAACTTACATATGATGATTGTGGTCATGTAACATCAATCACAGATGAAGATGGTTATAAGACTATAGTAGAATATGATGATAATGGAAATGTTATATCTATTATCAAGCCAACTGGTGTAAAAGTAGGATTTTCTTATGATGAGTACAATCGTCCTGTTAAAACAATAGATGGAAACGGGAATGAGACAAGCTTTACCTATGACATTAATGATAGAATAACAAGTATAGTTAATGCCAAAGGAGATAGGGCTTCATTTGAATATAATCTTCTTGGTAAAGTAATAAAATCCAATGACTTTGATGGAGAGTCTGTTGAAGTTGCGTATAATAATCTTAATTTAGAAGAGAGTGTTACAGATAAAGAAGGAAATATAACAAGGTTCGAATATGATAAGATGTGGAATAGAACTAAGACGCATCTTCCTTCTGGTGCAATAATAGAAAATGTATATGATAAGAATAATCGTCTAACTAAGGTTATCCTTCCAGAGGGACAGAGCCAGTCAGTAGAATATGATTTTAATGGTAATATAATAAAAGAGACCGATGCTAATAGTTCGACAACTAAGTATAAGTATGATGTCCTTAACAGACTTATAGGTATAACTAATGCCTTGGGTAAAGTGACACGATTTAAGTACGATAGATTAGGAAATGTTATAAAGGAAATCGATAATAATGGAAATGAAACCAGCTATGAATATGATAATAACAACAGACTAATTGCAAGTACTAATAAACTTGGAGAGAAGACGACTTATGAGTATTATCCTTCTGGTAAAAGAAGAAAGATAGCATTTTCAGATAATACATTTGAAGAATATACATATGAGAATGGGCTTCTTACTAGAATTAGAAATCGTCAGGGAGTAGTTACAAAGCTATCATATGATGGTAATGAGAATGTAATCTCAGAAACTAATGCTGCTGGAGATACTATTAGATATGAGTATGATAAACTAGATATGCTTGTTAAAATCATTACTCCTGAGGGCGGAGAACGTAGATTCTCATATGATAAAGTAGGAAATATGACTAAGATTATTGATGAACTTGGAAATGTTACTTCTTATGAGTATACGTCTAACGGAAAGCTAAGTAAGGTTATTGACGCTAAAGGAAATGAGACAAGCTATAAATATGATACGGTAGGGAATCTCATTGAAGTAAAGAGAATAGGTGAATTCGATGAGATAACATCATACGAATACGACTTGAATGGTAATGTAACTAAGGTTACAGATCCACTTATGAATAGTGATATATATACATATGATGGCATGGGTCGTGTGATAAGTAAGCTAGACAGAGATGAGAATTTTACTAATATAAGTTATAATTCTATAGGTCAGGTTGAAAAAATTACATATTCAGATGACAATGAAGTTAAGATGTCATATGATGAACTAGGCTTCTTAAAAGAGATAGAGGATATGAATGGTACATCAAGAATTGAAACAGATGTGCTCGGCAGGGTACTTTCTTCAACTGACTATAATGGTAATAAAGTGTCATATGAGTATTCTGATGATAAGAAGAAATCAATGACTTATCCTGATGGAAAGAAGCTTTTCTATAAATATGATGACAATGGACTTCTTAAGTCTATGATGCTCGTAGATGGAAAAATTGTAAAGGACATAGGCACGAAAACGGAGAAAGATGAAAGTGTTGACGGAATAACAAAGCTGGTAGAATATACATATGATGCTATGGCAAGACCGCTTTCTAAATATATGTCTAATGGTCAAGAGACAGAGTTTACTTATAATGCAATTGGGCGCGTATCAAGTATAATTCATAGAGTAAAAGATATAGAAGAATCTTATAATTATAAATACGATTTGTCCGGTAATAAAGTATCCTCAATAAAGAAAAGAGCTAATTCATTAGATAGCGGAAGCTTTACATATGGATATGATGCACTTAATCAGCTTATATCGGTAAGTAAAGATAATAGACTCCTTCGTGAATATATATATGATTCATTCGGTAATAGAATCGTTAAGAAATCATATGGTGATATGACGGAAGAAAGCATATATAGCTATAATAGGAATAATCAACTTGTAAAAGAAGTTGTATCCGATAAAATAACAAAACTATATGATTATGATAAGAGAGGAAATCTAATAAGCGTATCAGAAAACGATAATGTAATAGCTAAGTATACTTATAATGCCAATAATAGAGTTAATTCGATAGTAAACTATAAGGATAGCATTAAAGAATCAGTTGAATATGCTTATAATGGTATAGGTCAAAGAATAGCACAGACAGTAAAGATGCCGGAAAGACCTGAGAAAAAAATTGAATATGTAATAGATATCACAAAGCAATATAATAATATGCTTTCTGACCTTGAATCGAACTATTATTATGACAATAATGTACTTGCACTTGATAGAGAAGATGAACTAAATTTCTTTATGCAAGATGATTTAGGCTCGGTAATGGGGATATCTGATGGTCTCGGAAGTGCTGTGGATTCGTATGCTTATGATGAATTCGGAGAAGAAGTTAATGGTATAAATGGCGTTTCGCATATACAATCAATAACATATACTGGTTATCAAAAGGAGGCTGTGGGAGATACGTACTTTGCACAAGCAAGACAATATAGTGCGAAAATAGGACGATTTGTTAGCGAGGATATTTTAAAAGGTGATAGGTTGTTCCCTACTAGTTTGAATTCGTATATTTATTGTTGGAATAGACCAGAGGATTTTGTTGATTTGGATGGAAGGGCACCAAGTCTCCCTTCGAGTATTGTAAAAAGTAAAACCATTCAGGCAGAAAAGATTGAATTTGATCTTTATATAGCACAGACAGATTACGGAAAAATAGTATACTCATCTGAGCTTATTATTCTAGTGGCTGTTTTGGAAAAAAGTCCCGAAGTAGCTATTGAAGGATTTGCAAGTGCTATAGCATCTGCGGCAATTAATGAGGATAATGGAGGAAGTTATTCTAATGGATGGGTAGGAGGAGCAATAGACGGTATAATTAGTGGAACATTTGATAAATATGGGAAAATTCCTGTTTTAAAGGCTGTTGGTAGTACTATAGGTGGAACATTGGGAGATTTGCTGACATATAAATTAGATAATCCTGAACATGATTTGACAAAGGGAGACTGGGCAAATGCGGCTACAAAAGGATTTATTCAATCAATTCCTAAGTTGTTTGGTAGTCCTATCTGTACAAAAGTTGCGGGAAAAGATTTATCTAAATTAATAACGTTTGAAGCATCTGATGATATCTACAATATAATTGCAAAGTTTTTTGGTAAGGGTTTCTTGTCAGAAATTAAATGGTTATCTTATTACATAAGTACTTTGCTATATGATAAAGCTGTGGCACCACAGATGCTAAACCTTTTTGATGACAGAACGAATAATGATTCGTGCCTAGAGAATTAATTTATATAGGAGTAAAAAATGAGTAATATTTTACCGGTGATTATCTTGATTATAGTTTATACGTATCCTCTGATTCTTATTGCTTTGATTTTTGTTAATAGAATTCGTTCAAAAAGAAATGGAAAAACAGAGATAAAAAGAAAGGAAATATATGAAAAGCTAGAGGGTGATGATACACCGTATGGTATTTGGAAGAGAAAAATGGCATCTGATGCAGAATCCTTTGCTAGGTTAACATTATGTAGGGATTTGATATTTGTGTTGTTTTGCCTTCTTTTAGAAATCATACCGTTTTTCGATGTTATAGAACGAATCACAAAATAAAATGCATGTTTGATATATAGTTTCTTTGTAAAGGGGAGTGAAAAATGAAAGAGAAAAAACAACATATTATTATGCTGGTTGTAGTAGATGTGAGCGCGGTCTTAGCACCTATAATGTATCTTTTGACAGTTTATTTTTTCAATTCAGAAAAATTGCGAGAAATGCATGTTATAGTGATTATATGTGTATGGTTTGCTTTGGCTATTGTGGGTTCTGTTATATGGACTGTGTATATAATTAAAAAAATGAAAAAAATCCCATAATTTAAAATGGATATGCAGAGAGATTTTTATGATTCTAGGATTTGCATGATGCAACTCTTTTTTTGTTGTATAAATAGTCGAGGTCGTTATACAAATTATATATTGCAATCTCTTTTCTGTAGTGCTACGATGTATCTACGATTCAAAGCAAGAATCGTGTGCTATGCACACATTTAAGATGGGTAAATTCTATAATCTTAATTTCTAATTATATGTCAAGATTTCATGATTCTTGCAAAATCCAATAATAAAATTTGTTAAGCGAGATTATGATATTTTTACATTTTTTCATTGGAATCATATTCTCGCGGAAAGGAGAAACTATGTCCAATGAGAGAAACTATAAGAGTAATGTATTTGTAATGTTGTTAGAAGAAAAGAAAAGAGCGCTAGAGCTATACAATGCGGTAAATGATTCTAATTATGACGATCCTGAGCAGATTGTTATTAATACTATCTAAGGAGGTTTTATTAAAAGTGATGAAGATAATGCTTGAACGATAGTAGGTTAGTATCATATACTTATGATAAGATGGCAAGACCTTTTACTAAGCTTATGTCTAACGGACAGGAATCGGATTATACGTATAATAGTATAATAGGACGATTATCAAGTGTTACTCATAAGCTGGGAGATAAGATAGAGTCATTAAGTTATAGATATGATTTATCAGGTAATAAGACAGAGGTTGTAAAGCATCGCCTCAATGAAACAGATAATGGAACATTCACTTATGGATACGATGCACTTAATCAGCTGATATCTGTAAGTAAAGATAACAACCTGCTTCGTGAATATACCTATGATGCTTTTGGTAACAGAGCTAGCAAGAAATCATACAAAGATACAATAGAAGAAAGCATATATACTTATAATAAGAATAATCAACTTATTAAAGAAGTTATGCCAAGTGTTACTAAGATATATGACTATGATAAGAGAGGTAATCTGACAACAATAACTTCTAATGATGTAGTAACAGATAGATATGAGTACGGCATTAACAATCAGCTAATTAGTTCTTCTATAGTTAAGAATAATGATAGAGTTACATCATCTTATTCTTATAACGGCTTGGGACAAAGGATAGGAGAAGTTATTAATACGCCAGAAGATCCAGAGAAGAAGATAAGTTATGTCCTTGATATTACCAAGCAATACAATAACATGCTTACAGAATCTAAGGGTGAAAGAATAGCTAATTATTACTATGATAATGGAGCTATAGCTCTTGATATAGAAGACATTACATCATACTATATGCAAGACGACCTTGGATCTATTCTTGGACTTACAGATAATGAATGCAACATAATAGAATCATACGATTATGATGAGTTTGGTAATGAACTAGAACTTGTATCTAATCCAATCCAGAGCCTAACGTACACAGGCTATCGTAAGGAGATTGCTACAAATTCTCTATATGCTCAGGCAAGACAATACAATCCGAGAGTAGGACGATTCACAAGTGAGGATATAATAAAGGGAGATAGGCTTATGCCTATATCTCTTAATTCTTATGTGTATTGTTACAACAAACCGGAAGATTATGTGGATGTAGATGGTAGGACGGCAAGCAATCTCATATGGGATAGCATGGTGCAAGGTCAGAAAGTTAAAATACAGCGTGCTCAAAGCGATATTAAAATGGCTGGAACAGATGCTGGTAAAATGGTATATTCAACTGAGGCGATAATTCTTCTGGCTTTGATATGTCCTATAGGAGCATTGGGGGCTTTCATCGGTGCTGTATTTTCAGGGTTCGAGAATTCGATAAACGAAGGAAGTATTGAATATTTCGTAAATGGGTATGTTGGAGGAACTCTTGATGGAGTGATTTCTGGGGCGGCTGGGCTTGGAACAAAAACTGCAGTTAGGTTTACTGGAAATGCTGTAGGAGGTACATTCGGGGATTTGCTGACACAGAAACTAAACCATCCTGAAGAGAATCTCAAGCACTCTGATTATGTAAATTCTTCTATAAAAGGATTAGGACAAGCTGGTTTATCTAAGGCTGGTGCAGGAGTATTTAAAGGCGTTACAGGTAAGTCATTAGATGTATATATTGATGAAATGAATTTTGGACAAATATTATATGTTGACTTTATATTAAATAAAATTAAATGGTTTTTTGACTATTCGACAAAATTAGTTTATGATGGTACATTTTCAAAAATAATTGATCGATTATTTAGTGATTCTGAAGATAGTAATCAATGTATTTGACGCAATGATGTGTAATGCTATTTTTGACAAATAGATATAACACCAAAAGAGAAGAATTTAAGATATACTAGCGAAAGGACGGTATAATCGAATGGATAATAAAAAAAAATCAAGAAATGCAATTATAATTATATGTATTTTTGAAACTATAGCATATGGGATGTTTATTTTTGCTTTATGGATAACTAATAATTTATTCAAGTTGTGGGCTATTGTAGGTTTGGTTGTAATGGGGATTCTTGGTATTATTTGTTGTGTTATATGGGCTAAGCTTGTAAATAAAAAAATAGAACAATCAGAGGAAAAATAGTAGTTTTAAAGAAACGCATTTCTTTGATTTGATTGTGTATTATAAATGATATGTAATAACTAAAAGATTCATAGTAGTTTGAAAGGATTTGAAGTATGGAAGATATTATAGGTTATATTTTGGTAGGTATTGCATATTTAGGTCCAATATATATAATAGTTTTTGCTTTTGCAAGTAGAGAATGGGACTATAAAAAGGGAAAAGATGAGTTAGAAAGAGCCCGTATTATTAAAAAATTAGGTGGTGATGATACTCCGTATGCTATTTGGAAATGTAAAATTGCATCGAATGAAAAGGATTTTAGGAAATTTACTATGATAAGAGCTTTACTTATTGCGATTACTGCGGCTATATGGGAAGTTTTTTTGATTTATCAAGCAATAAAATAAGCAGTTGGCGTAGGAATAATATACTGAGATAGCCCTGTCACATTGCAAAGTTATTTGGCAAGAGTTTTTTGTCAGAAATAAAATGGTTATTATATTACATGAGTAATATGATATACGATAACGCTGTGGCACCTCAGATGTTAAGACTTTTTGCGGACGAAACAGATAATAATTCGTGCTTAAAAGACTAATCTACTGGAGATAATATATGAAAGATTTTATACCAGTTATTGTACTTACTATTGTTTCTTTGTGGCCAATTTTTAATATTGTATTGATTTTCGTCATAAGATTACGGTCAAAAAGAAATGGAAAAACAGAATTGAGAAGAAAAAAAGTATATGAAGAGTTAGAAGGTGATGATACTCCGTATGGTATATGGAAGAGAAAAATGGCCTCTAATCCAGAATCTTTTTCTAGACTGACATTATATAGGGATTTAATATGCGTGTTTCTTTGTATTATTCAAATGAAAAGCAGAAACAGATGTTGAATGATGCAGGTATTACACAGGGATTTTTTTCTGTACAGATTGGAGATAATAAGCAAGATTATTACTATTCAAATGGAAACGCAGGCGTTGCTGTAAGGCGGTTTGAGTATGATGCAACGTATGATATGTTCGTGAAGCGTGGAACGGCATTATTTAATGAGTATGAGGTGGGTTCTATTTTTAAAATCGGAGGAAAAGAATATATTTTAAATGAACAACGAAAATTGGATATCCCTTATGGTGAAGATATTTTTGATATAGAGTTGCCGAAAAAAGAAGTCGAATGACACAAGGAAGGCCTTAATATAAATGGTACATTTTATTAAATATTTGATTTGCTTAAAAATATATAGGTTTGATAGCATTCTGAGCATTTAGTTTCAGACAAGATGGATGGGATATGGAACAGGAAACTAATATATAACTATAACATGGCAGTATAGAACAACAAAAGTATTATATAGAGAGGAAAACATAAATGAACGAATTAAATATGAACTTAACAAATTGTTACGGGATACAAAATATGGATTTTTCTGTTGATTATTCCAATAACAATGTTGCAGTAATATATGCTCCAAATGGAACGATGAAATCATCGTTGGCAAAAACGCTTCGAGATGTACATGATGGGAAAGAGCCGGAAGAAAAAATCTTTGGTCGTCCAAGCAATTATAAATTTTCAGATGAGAATGGCGATGACATAGATGCAGAAAGAATAATGGTAATAAATCCTTTTGATGAAAATGTTTTTGAAGGTCAGGGACTTCTTATGGCAAATGAATCGTTGCGAAAAAAATTTATTTCTATTCATAAATCCATTGATGATAAGAAAAATGATTTATATTCAGGCTTAAAGAATTGTTTTGGATTTGGCGCCCGAAGCGGTTTCGATGCTAGAAATGCAATGCTTACAGATTGGGGTGTTGGTGAAAATGAGGAATTTGAATGTATCGAAACTATTATTTCTTGTATCGGAGATGCTGGTATGTCATGTCCATTGAAGGTGGAACAATTAAAATATGATGATTTGTTTAATGAAAAAGCAATACAAATGATTGTAACAGGTGATACGGCGAAGTTTCTTGAAGATTATGAAAAGCAATATAACGAAATAATAGAAAAATCACCATATATGCAAAGAGGAATTATTGATTATAATAATTATGGGGCTATTAGCACATCGCTAGGCTCAAATGGTTTTTTTGAGGCAAATAACAAAATCACGCTAACTGCAAAGGATGGTTCGGGTTCAGTTGAAGTACATAGTAGCGAAGAATTAGAAAACATTATAAAAGCCGAAAAAGAAAGGGTGTTGAATACAGATTCAGTAAAAAAACTGTTTGAAAAAATTAATAAAGCATTCAGTAAAAATAAAGATACACAAGCATTTGCAGCGCTATTACAAGCAAATCCGAATCTGGTTATAGAATATAAAAATGTTGAGCTTTTTAAGAAAAAGGTATGGATTAAGGCATTTGAGGAATTTCAAGCGGATGCCAAGATTCTTTTAGATGAAGTAAAAAAAGCACAGCGTGAATTGGCAAAACTTAATGAGGCGGCAAAAAAAGAGAAAACTGATTGGGATAATGCACTTGAATTATTCAAGCAACGCTTCTATGTACCATTTGATATAGAAGCGGCTAATCAGGAGGATGTTATATTAAAGGAAGCTATGCCTAGTTTTAAATACATATTTAAGGATGAATTAGGATCATCAGAAGTTACTAAGGAAAATATGCTTTCTGTTTTAAGTACAGGTGAACGTAGAGCATATTATATCCTGAATATGATATTCCAGGTTTTGGTAGCACAAAAAAATGGAAGAGAGAGTTTCTTGGTATTAGATGATGTTTCTGAATCATTTGACTATAGAAACAAATATGCAATTATAGAATACATAAAAGACATTGCAGAAATTCGAACTTCTAATGGGGAAAAAGGCTTTAAGATACTTATACTTACGCATAATTTTGACTTTTATAGAACGATTGCATCTAGGATAAGTAAAGGGAATTCTTTTATTGCCTATTTCAATGGAGAAAAGATTTGTTTGGATAAAGGAAAGTATACTAGAAATCTCTTTGGATATTATAAAACAAAACTAAATATACCAGGGAATGATAACATAATAGTTGCTTCAATACCTTTTGTAAGAAATTTGATAGAGTATACAGAAGGCGTGGATAATCCAGACTATTTGCTGCTAACAAGCGTTTTACATAGCAAAGATGATACTGATAGCATAACCCTTAAGCAAATAGAAGACATATTTAATAATTATTGGTGTACAACAGCAAATGTGACTTTTTCTTCAGGACGAGAAAATGAAAAAATAATTGATATTTTGTTTGCTGAAGCCGATAAAATAAGTGATGTTGAAAAGATTGAAATAGAAAATAAATTAATTCTTGCAATGGCTCTTCGGCAAAAGGCAGAAAGATATATGAAGGATAAAATAATATGCGATGTGCCAAATGGTGAAGAAATTATTTCAGATATTTGTCTGCAGTCAAATCAAAGCGGCAAATTGATATCGGCTTATAAGAAATATATAAATGATTCCAATATGGATTTAATGGAAATTGTTGCCATGATAACACCGGAGAATATCCACTTAAATTCTTTTATGTTTGAGCCTATTCTTGATATGTCGTTGCGCCATTTGTATGCGGCATATCAAAGGATTATATGCATATGTAAATAACGCAGCTAATCGATGCCAATGGTGGTTGTGTGAAAATGTATGAGAAAAAGTAAAATGAAATTATTTCATTGGGAGATACAATATCAATATCACTTAGTTAATGTTTTTAAATCGGCTGTCGGACAATCCGGCGGCCTTTTCTTTATGTTGCAAAAAATTAAAAATTGTTACAAAAAGAGTTGACATATACCGACATATGTGCGGTGCGCCTTACTTACATCACCTCGTAGAGCAAGCAAGGCACCCTTGTAAATCAGAAGTGTTTTTCATCTGATTGCAAAGGAAGTACAGTATGCAAGATCATTTTCTGAAAACCCTTAGGAACACTCTCTTAGATTGTGTCAACAAACTTGATGCAATCCACAATCTCTTTATCGAGAAAACCGGCGTTGATTTTCTCGTAACAGAAAGGTTTCTTTTACGGATACCTGTTGGTTTCTGATCATGATGCAGTGAAAATCCATGCTCAACGAGATTCTTGATTCTTTTGAGCATTCTGTTGTAGCCCCTACATTATCCGCATTCATACTGCAAAGAGAGAAAATTCTTATTGAGGCATGAGCGTTTTTGTTCAACTCATTCAACAATGCATGCCAATCTTTTTATGAGGCTACTCTATATGGTTATTATATTTATGTTGTCTATGGTTCCAATGTAAATATATATCGGAATCCTGATGATGAAGATACTTTCATACATGAAGGCAATCGTGGATATAACGCTATACATATTAATACCCTGTTTGATCTGCTGAATTATACATACAATGATGTCGTCTTCTCAGGGAAGAAAAAAGGCTCATGAGCGTGCTGCTTTTAATACTATGATTGAACGTTATCGTGGCTCATGCATATGTTTCTTCTACATTAACAAAATGCCCTAAGTGTAATCCCCAAAAAAAATGTAGTTCCCCATGGATTGATTGTATACTATTGCATGAAATGTGGATATTATTTTTATAAGTAATACCTATATCTATTTTTAAGAAGATGTCTAGTCTTTTCTCCAAGACATCTTCTTTTCTTGAATAACATCTAACGCGGATGTCTCTTCAGAAATGCAGATTAATTCCTTGCTACGTACTAGGTTGAAGGAAAAGACGGTTATTGTAATCAGTCATAGGGAATCTGTGTTAAAGGGAATGAATCAGATAATACTTATGGATGCAGGGAGAATTGTACAAGTTGATGATTATGAAATAATGACAAAATCAGATGTATTAATGGAATTATTAATGAAGTATAGGCTTTGTTTCTAGAAAAAACACCCAGTAAAAATATTATTCGAAAATGTATATGGTTATGATTGTGTGTTTGTATTTGCAGACATGTCTTCCGCTTTATATACATAAATCATCCTCTTTTATATACATCATAAAACGAATGATGTGCATGTAAAAGAGGATGTTTTTATGCATATGGGATTGACTTTCTGCATAAAGAGTGATATATTTTAATGCAGTAGAAAGCCCCAGCTATTTACATATTAGATTTCTAATTTTTTATTAAATGGACTTCTTTAGGCAGGACTTTTGTGTCATTAGGGCAGATACTGTGATTGAGGAACATTAACATCGTGACAAAGAGAATGTAGGTGAAACCTTTCTTGAAACATCGAGTGGTAGGCTGGTGAATCCAATCCACAGCATACTCTATACCAAAGAACAGTTAAAGAATGGGTATGACTATATAATATGAGGCAGGGGTTAATATGGCGTATGATCGTCAAAGAGAACTTGATTCATTAATACAGCAATGTGATGATATGGAAGAGTCTATAAATGCAGCAGGAATTCTTGCATTAAACTATATAGATGATCCCGCAGAAGTTTATAATAATTCTTCAGTAAACATTCAGATTACGGATGAACGTTGGATAAAGTTGTGTCAGGATTTTGATACGTTCTTCAGAATTAATCCGGATGAGATACGTAAAGTTGAATTTGAAGTATTGAAACAACGGATTCAGATTGTTACTAAGGATGCGCTGTCATCGGTACGTGTGCTGATTAATGCGATAAAGAATGATATTATAGTAAGGGATACATCTAATAACATTGCCACAGATGCAGATAAGCTTCATGAGCTTGTTATGAGAATCAAAGACGTTAAGAACAATCCAAAGCATTCCAGTATGGCAAGAAAGAGTAGTCTATTTGTAAAACTAGGAGAAAATCCTGATGTGCAGATGACAAGTTATAGCAGTACACAGACCTTTGTCTTGTGGGCTGAAGACATGAGGCTTTATCTTAGTAGTTGCTCTATAAAGGATTCAAAGCAAGTTGCTGATATTCTGACCGTTCTTGATTCATTTAAAGGATTGGGTGAGGAGGTAAAACTCGATAAGATTGAAGCGATGCTGTTGTCTTTGGAAAAGAATTACTCACAAATAGAGGAGTTAGAAACCTAGAATATGAAGAGATCTATATTAGCCAATTTTCCAACTGAAACCATGAGATTCCATAAAACTTCAGGTGAGACATATGATGTTGAAGGGATGCTTGGAACTTCAGGAACTATTATGAGCGAAGATATTTCCATTCCTATTGAAACGGATGATTATTTTGAACGGAAATTGCCTAATGATGTTACCGAATACTATAAGGTGATCGATGCAGGATATCATAAGGGAACTCCTGGAATACCGGATCATTATCAGACTAAGGTTGAAAAGATTAAGAATCCTATAGAATATGAGGGAAGTGAAAGAAAAAAGCTTATATTTATTAGTCATTCAACACAAGATAAAGAATACACAAAAGCTTTTGTAGATTTATTATTTGCAATAGGACTAAATGAAGATGATATAGTGTGTTCTTCATATCCCGATGTGGGAATTCCTCTCGGAGAGAAGGTTTATGAATGGTTGGTTGAGAAATTTCAAGAGTATGACTTGCATGTGCTATACTTTCTTTCTCACAATTATTACCAATCAGCAGCTTGTCTTAACGAAATGGGTGCAGCATGGGCAATGAAACAGAAATGGGATGGCATTTTGCTTCCGGGCTTTACCTTTTCTGATATTGCAGGATGTATCGCTCCTACACAAATAGGCATCAAACTTGATGGAGATAATGACGAACTTAAGCATAGGATTGGAGAATTGAAAGATAGTATTGTTGCAGAGTTCGGACTGAAAAGTGTCGGTAATACAAGATGGGAAAGAATTCGAGATACATTTATTTCCACAATACAGGAAATTACATCGGAACCGAAGCAAACTAAAACTGATTACAGTATTGCTCCTATTGATGAAGGTGACGATACTATAACGATTTATGCATGTGTAATGCTTCTTTATGCAGCAGAAGATGACGGACAGATTATGATTTTACAGACTCTAAGTGGGACGTCATATCAAGCAGGTAAGGTTGCTTTGGAAAGAAGTCAGGAACCTAGAGAACTTGCGTTGTGGGATGATGCTGTAGCAAGATTGATAAAAAAAGGGTACATAAAAAAGATTGGCAGGAAAGATCCTATCTTTCAGGTAACAACTATCGGTTATAGCATAGCTGATGGTTTTAAGGAAGATAATGAAATTGATTGTAGCATGACACCAGCAGAAATACTAGAAGGATTTGAAACTGAATGATCCATTTTTCCTAGAAAAATTCTGATTAAATGGGAGTTCGACTTATACTTTTTTGACTTACAGTAGCTTTTGAAACTCAATCTGAATTATAGGCGTAAAAGCTCACAAAACGCTTAGGGCAGGTATTATGACGAGGGTAAATGTCACACAAAATGTGGAGTGAAGGACATTTTTACAGGAAGTTAGCATATATACTTGGAACATTCTCTTTTATATGCACGAAAATCAATGAGATGCATATAAAAGAGGATATTTTAATGCAGAAGGGAGACTCGACAATGCATATATTTGATTATTCATTTCTACAAAACGGACTTCTTCCTGCAGGACTATTGAACATTACAACAGATATATATACATTGCGTGTCATGGCATTGGATCGGAAAGAACAATTTATAGATGTATTCACTGAGTTGGAGGCGATAGCAAAGGTTCAGTCAGTTAAAAGTTCCAATGAGATTGAAGGCATTGTTACTACAGATGAGCGAATTCATGAAATCGTAAACGGCAACAGTGCACCATTGAATCATAGTGAGCAGGAGATAGCCGGGTATAGAGATGCTCTTGCAGAGGTTCATATGGGATATGGGGATATGGATTTCCGTCAGTCCGATATTTTGAGACTGCATTCTATCATGATGAATATTGCGGGATACTCATATGCAGGTAAATATAAAGAATATGACAACGATATCATTGAAGAAGATAAAAATGGAAGAAGGCGTGTAAGATTTCATCCTACGTCGGCGGCAGATACACCAGATGAAATGGAACAGTTGGAATTGGCATATTTGGAAGCAAGAGATAATCCCAATATAAATCAGCTGCTTCTAATTCCGTGCGTGATTCTTGATTTCCTCTGCATCCATCCTTTTAGGGATGGTAATGGTAGAATATCAAGGTTGTTGTCATTGCTACTTCTTTATAGGAATGGCTTCGATGCAGGTAAGTATATTTCTTTTGAAGAGCAGATTAATAATAGGAAGGGAAATTATTACGAGGCACTGCAAAAGTCATCTGAGGGGTGGCATGAAAACAATCAGGATTATTCTGCATTCATCATGGAATTTATTACAACGGTATATGCTTGCTACAAAGAACTGGACAAAAGATTTGCAGTAATTGGGAGTAAGAAAGTGACCAAGCAGGCAAGGGTCGAAGCTACCGTGCTTAATAGCCTAACGCCAATATCTAAAGCTGATATTGGGAAAATACTTCCAGATGTCAGTGCTACAACGATAGAAGCTGTTCTTGGGCAAATGGTAAGAACTGGATCCATTAGGAAGGTCGGTTCTGGGAGAGGAACAAAGTATGTAAAAAACTGAGATAGAATCTGAAAACTGGTAATATATAGTAAGAAATACAAGGATGTAATTAGGCGGTTGGCAGGATGCACAACCGCCTTTTTCTGCTAAGAGCGATATAAAGTAAAGGCTATCAGATATATTATTAAAGGTGATAAAAATTTTGGACAATCATTAGAAGAGTGTATAGATGCTTATGTTGAATATAAAGGGGAGCCCCGTTTTTATTCTGCATACATATTATGCCTAAAAAACACATAAATGTGCAAATAAATTAGGCATTTTGTGTGTTGAAAGAACTCTAATACTATTCTATAATGTAGAATACGTGTGTATTGTAATTATAGAAAGGATTGTTATGAGTTCAGATACATTACATAAATTAGGAATTGATATAGGCTCAACAACAGTAAAGGTTGCTGTGCTGGATGAAGATAATAATTTACTTTTCTCAGATTATGAGAGACATTTTGCGAATATAAGAGAGACTCTGCAGGATCTACTTAAGAAGGCGTATGATGTAACTGGTCCAATCAAGGTAATGCCTATGATAACTGGTTCAGGTGGTCTTACACTTGCTAAGCACTTAGAGATTCCATTTGTGCAGGAAGTTATTGCAGTATCTACAGCCCTTACTTTCTATGCACCACAGACAGATGTTGCAATTGAGCTTGGTGGTGAAGATGCCAAGATTATATATTTTGAGAATGGCAATGTTGAGCAGAGAATGAACGGTATCTGCGCTGGTGGTACAGGTTCATTTATTGACCAGATGGCTTCACTTATTCAGACAGATGCCAGTGGCCTTAATGAATACGCCAAAAGCTATAAGGAAATCTATCCTATTGCTGCTCGTTGTGGTGTGTTTGCTAAGACCGATATTCAGCCTCTTATTAATGAAGGCGCTACAAGAGAAGACTTATCTGCTTCAATATTCCAGGCGGTAGTTAATCAGACAATATCTGGTCTTGCATGTGGTAAACCAATCAGAGGTCATGTGGCATTTCTTGGCGGACCTTTACATTTCTTAGATCAGCTTAAGGAGGCATTTATAAGAACGCTTAATCTTGATGATGAACATGCCATTACACCTAATAATTCTCATTTATTTGCAGCTATTGGTTCTGCCATGAATTGTAAGAAAGAGAATTATACAGAACTTGAAGATATATTAGAGAAATTAAGTTCAGATATAGTTATGGAATTTGAGGTTGCAAGAATGGAACCTCTGTTTAAGGACGATAAAGAATATGAAGCATTTACCAAGAGACATGGAAGCAACCATGTGAAAACTGCAGACATTAAGTCTCATAAGGGTAATTGCTACCTTGGAATAGATGCTGGTTCAACCACAACTAAGGTTGCACTTGTTGACGAAGATGGAAGCTTGCTCTATTCATTCTATGACAACAATAATGGTAGCCCTCTTAATACATGTATCAGGGCTATGAAGGAGATTTATGAGCTTCTACCAGAAGATGCATCTATTGTTCATTCTTGCTCAACAGGTTACGGTGAGGCTCTGCTTAAGTCTGCTCTTATGCTTGATGACGGCGAGGTTGAGACGGTTGCACATTACTATGCGGCTGCACATTTCAATCCAAAGGTAGATTGTATCCTTGACATTGGCGGTCAGGATATGAAATGTATCAAGATTAAGAACAACACAGTTGATTCGGTTCAACTTAATGAAGCATGTTCTTCTGGATGTGGTTCATTTATCGAGACATTTGCCAAGTCACTTAATTATTCTGTAAGAGATTTTGCCAAGGAAGCATTATTTGCCAAGCACCCTATTGACCTTGGTACGAGATGTACGGTGTTTATGAATTCCAAGGTTAAGCAGGCGCAGAAGGAGGGAGCCAGCGTAGCAGACATTTCTTCCGGACTTGCATATTCTGTAATTAAGAATGCACTCTTCAAGGTTATTAAGTTATCGGATGCGTCTGATCTTGGTGAAAATGTTGTTGTACAAGGTGGAACATTTTACAACGATGCAGTTCTTAGAAGCTTCGAGAAGATATCAGGCGTTGAAGCAATAAGACCGGATATTGCCGGTATTATGGGAGCTTTCGGTGCAGCTTTAATCGCTAAGGAGCGCTACGAAGAGAATCCGACAACTACAACTTTATCTATAGAAGAGATTAACAATCTTACATTTGAGACAAGTCTTACAAGATGTCAGAATTGTAATAACCATTGTCTTCTTACTATTAATAAGTTCTCAGGAGATAGGCAGTTTATTACAGGTAACAGATGCGAGAGAGGACTTGGTAAGGAGAAGAATAAGGACAATATACCTAACTTGTACGAATATAAGTACAAAAGATTATTTGCATATCCGCCGCTCAAGGTGGAAGATGCACCTCGCGGAACAGTTGGTATTCCTAGAGTTCTTAATCTCTATGAGAATTATCCATACTGGGCTACATTCTTTAAGGAATTGGGATTCAGAGTAGTTCTTTCTCCTCGTTCAACAAGAAATATATATGAGCTTGGAATCGAATCAATTCCAAGTGAATCAGAGTGCTATCCTGCAAAGCTAGCCCACGGTCATGTACAGTGGCTGATTAATAAGGAAGTGGATTTCATATTCTACCCTTGTATTCCATATGAGAGAAATGAGTTTCCTGATTCCAACAATCATTATAATTGTCCTATTGTTACATCTTATGCGGAAAACATCAAGAATAACGTAGACGAGATTACTTCCGGTAAAGTAAGATTCTTAAATCCTTTCATGGCATTTACATCAGAGGAGATTCTTACTAATCAATTAGTTAAGGTGTTTGGTAAGGAATTTCCTGATATCACAAGCAATGAAGTAAGGGCTGCAGGAGCCAAGGCATGGGCTGAGCAAAATGCCTTTAGACAGGATATGACTGACAAGGGTGAAGAAGTTCTTAAGTACCTAGAAGAGACAGGTAAGCGCGGTATTGTACTTGCAGGTCGTCCTTATCATGTTGACCCTGAGATTAACCACGGTATACCAGAACTTATTAATTCTTATGGCATTGCTGTACTTACAGAGGATAGTATTTCTCATCTTGGAAATGTTGAGAGACCCCTTATTGTTATGGATCAATGGATGTTCCATTCAAGAATGTATGCGGCTGCCAACTATGTGAAGAAGACAGAGAATCTTGATTTGATTCAGCTAAATTCATTTGGATGTGGTCTTGATGCTGTTACAACTGATTGTGTAAATGATATACTTACTAACTCAGGTAAGATTTACACATGTCTTAAGATTGATGAAGTTAACAATCTTGGTGCTGCAAGAATTAGAATTAGATCCTTACTTGCTGCAATTAGAGTAAGAGAGAAGAATAAGCAGGAGAGAGAAATTGTGCCTGCTAATTACAATAGAAGAATATTTACTAAGAAGATGAAGGCAGAATATACGATAATCTGTCCTCAGATGGCACCTTTCCACTTCGAATTAATAGAGCCTGCATTTAATGCTGCAGGATATAAGCTTGTAATTCCGGATGTTCCTGCAAGAACTTGTGTTGATGTTGGACTTAAATACGTTAATAATGATGCATGTTATCCATCCCTTATTGTTGTGGGACAGATTATGACGGCTATTACAAGCGGAGAATATGACCTTTCTAAGACGGCCGTTCTTATATCACAGACTGGTGGTGGATGTAGAGCTAGTAACTATATTGGATTTATTAGAAGAGCCCTCGCGAAGATTGGTCATCCAGAAGTTCCTGTTATCTCAATTAACTTAAGTGGTTTGGAGAGTAATCCTGGATTTAAGCTTACACCTAGTCTTATTCAGAGAGGACTATATGCACTTATATTTGGTGACATATTCCTTCGTTGTATATACAGAATCAGACCATACGAAGCTATTCCAGGTTCTACTGATGAACTTCATGAGAAATGGAAAGATAGAATTATAGAATTTATCACCAAGGATGGATATGTATCTCATTCTAAATACAAGAAAATGTGTAGAGATATAATCAAGGATTTCGATACACTTCCTATTCGCGATATTAAGAAGCCTCGTGTTGGAATCGTTGGTGAGATTCTTGTTAAGTTCCTGCCTGCGGCCAATAATCATTTAGCAGACCTGTTAGAGCAGGAAGGAGCTGAACCTGTAGTTCCTGACCTTACGGATTTCTTACTGTATTGCTTCTATAACAATAATTTCAAGGAAGAGAATCTTGGAATGAGTAAGAAGAGTAAGAGACTTAGTAACTACGGAATCAAGTTCTTCGAGTGGCTTAGAAAAGAAGCAAGAAAAGCATTTGAAGAAAGTGAACGTTTTGAGCCACCTGCCCACATAGAAGACCTTGCAAAGGCAGCAGAGTCAGTGGTATCAATAGGTAATCAGACAGGGGAAGGATGGTTCCTTACAGGTGAGATGCTAGAGCTTATTGAATCCGGTGCATCTAACATTGTATGTATTCAGCCATTTGGTTGCCTGCCTAACCACATTGTAGGTAAAGGTGTTATTAAGAAACTTCGTCATATGAATCCTACAGCTAACATTGTTGCTATTGACTATGATCCTGGTGCATCAGAAGTTAATCAGCTCAACAGAATTAAGCTTATGTTATCAACTGCAATGAAGAATCTTGATAAAGAGACTTTAGAGAAAGAAGAAGAGTATAAGAAGGCTGTAAATGAGTAGGTCGATTATTTTCATATAATCTGCGTAAAGTATTGAATAAAGGAATTATTATATGTTAAACAAATTAGAAAGAAAGATAGGAAAGTACGCAATACCACACTTAATCAATTATTTATTAATAGGTTATGCTATCGGATATGTACTTTATCTTACATCAAGCTTTAGTGGAGTTAATATCCTAAGCTATTTGACACTTGAACCATATTATATTATCCATGAATTCCAATTCTGGAGACTTATAACATGGGTTCTGATGCCACCAACATCAGGACAGGGACTTATGGGTGTATTCTTCATGGTTATTATGATGTTCTTCTATTACCAGCTTGGTAATACATTAGAAGCAACATGGGGAGCATTTAAGTTTAACCTTTATATGTTCGGTGGATTGATATTTACAATAGGCGGTGCCTTCCTTGGATATCTTGTGTATTATCTTGTTGGTGGCGGTGAAGCGCCAATTGGAATTGGATATTATGTGAGCACTAATTGGCTTAATATGTCAATCTTTCTTGCATTTGCCCTTTGTTATCCTGATATGCAGATACTGTTCATGTTCTTCATACCGCTTAAGATGAAATGGATGGCAGTTATCTATGCTTTAATTACAGGATATCAAGTTGTAATAAGTCTCATTATGAAGAATTGGATGTCATGTATTATAATTGTTGCATCCCTTCTTAACTTTGGATTATTCTGGCTTACCACTAGGAATTATAAGTCCGTTTCGGCTGGTAGTGGAGCAGGGTGGTCGCCATTTGGAAATCGCAACAAATCAAGATTTAAGACTAACAGAAATGGATATCATGCAAATGGTAATGGTGCAGGATTTAGACCGTTTAATGGGACAGATAGTAACAATACTCAATCTGCAGCAGGCAATCCTAAGAGAAGCCGCAATAACGTTATAGCACGTCATAAGTGTGCTATTTGTGGCAAGACAGACGTTACCAACCCAGAACTAACATTTAGATTCTGCTCTAAATGTAATGGCAATTACGAGTATTGCGAAAATCACATATTTACACATGTGCATAAGAAGTAAGTTATAATGAGATACTTTCTGGTCTAATATATATTTATACATTAGTTCGAGCTTAGAATATGTTAGTGAATGATTAAGTGAGAGAAAATTTTGCCATGGACGGCAAAATTAACGCGCGCGAACACGGATGTGAGTCGCAAGCGGTTCTCGCCATAATAATTATTAAAATTCATCATCATTCATTTACATATTCTTAGCAAAGAACTACCAGTATGAATATATATTAGACCAGAAAGTATCAATATAATAACTACATACTTAGAACTATAATGATAAATAGGAGTACATATGGAAAACGAAACTGTATCTAAGAATTTTATAGAGAGAGAGATAGAGAAGGATTTGGCGGAAGGTGTGTATGATGAAGTAGTTACAAGGTTTCCACCGGAGCCTAATGGTTATCTTCATATAGGTCATGCTAAGTCGATTCTTCTTAATTATGGACTTGCCCAAGAATATGATGGGATATTTCACATGAGGTTCGACGACACGAACCCTACGAAAGAGAAGACAGAGTTCGTAGATTCTATCAAAGAAGATATCATGTGGCTTGGTGCCGACTTCAAGGATCATCTCTATTTTGCTTCTGATTATTTTGATAAAATGTATGAATGTGCCATTAAGTTAATTAAGGATGGCAAGGCATATGTATCTGACCTTAATGCTGAAGAGATTAGAGAGTATCGTGGTACATTAGAGACTCCAGGCAAGAAGGATCCTTATTCTGATAGAACGGTTGAAGAGAATCTTAAGCTTTTTCAAGAGATGAAAGATGGTGTGTATGAGGACGGAAGTAAAGTCCTTCGTGCCAAGATTGATATGAATTCACCTAATATTAATATGAGAGATCCTATAATTTATCGCGTGGCACATCTTACTCATCACAATACAGGTGATAAATGGTGCATCTATCCTATGTATGATTTTGCACATCCGATTGAGGATGCTATTGAAGGTGTGACTCACTCAATATGTACATTGGAATTTGAGGATCATAGACCCTTGTATGACTGGGTTGTTAGAGAAGTGGGCTTTGAGAGACCACCTAGACAGATAGAATTCGCCAAGATGTATCTTACTAATGTAGTTACCGGTAAGAGATATATTAAGAAACTTGTTGAAGAAGGTACTGTTGATGGATGGGACGATCCAAGACTTGTGTCCATAGCTGCTCTACGTCGTCGTGGATACACTCCTGAGTCTATTGCGAAGTTCGTTGAACTATGTGGTGTATCCAAGTCTAATTCATCTGTGGATTATGCTATGCTTGAGTATTGTATTAGAGAAGACCTTAAGATGAAGGCTCCGCGTGTAATGGCAGTACTTGATCCTATAAAACTTGTGATTGACAATTATCCCTCTGATGATATAGAAATGCTTGAAGCACCTAACAACATGGAGAATCCAGAACTTGGAACACGTAAGATTCCATTTGGCAAGGAGCTTTACATTAATAGAGATGACTTTATGATTGAGCCACCTAAGAAGTATTTCAGACTATATCCAGGTAATGAAGTTCGCCTGATGAATGCATATTTTGTAACATGTACAAGTTACGAGACTGATGATGATGGAAATGTGACTGTTATACATTGTACTTATGATCCAGCATCCAAGGGCGGCAATAGCCCAGACGGTCGTAAGGTTAAGGGTACAATTCACTGGGTATGTGCGTCGGATTGTTTTAAGGCCACAGTTCGTCTATATGAGAACCTTGTTGATGAAGAGAAGGGTGTATATGATGATAATGGAAATGTTAATGTGAATCCAAATTCTCTTACTGTTCTTAAAGACTGCTATATCGAGCCATCTGTTAAGGATGCTAAGGTATATGACAGATTTCAGTTTGTACGACAGGGATTTTTCGTGGTAGATTCCAAGGATTCTAGCGAAGGAGCACCGGTATTTAATAGAATTGTGTCCCTTAAGAGTTCTTTCAAGTTGCCAAAATAATTTTATACATGATGTATAGATTTATGTTATAATGAAATACACGGATTTTTTATGGATTGATAGAGTGATTTGAGAATTGATACATTATAATTATTCGAAAACTTTGGGAAGAAGGTAAACATGAACAACTTATTAGCAGGAATGGAGAAATTTGGATTCGATACTTCAGAAGGTATTGATATCCTAAAAGATGACAAGCAGAAGACAAGTGTGCCTAAGAATGCCACAGTAGTAGAGAAGGCAGAGATTCAAGAGAAGGATTTACTTATTGACAAGAAAGTAGAATGTCCTATATGTTTTACACAGATTACATACAAATCAACTCTTACAACTAAGCTCAAGAGATTAGAACCGGATTTTGATCTTCGTCCTAACTTTGAAGGTATTGATGATACGAAGTATGGTGTGGTATTCTGCAATCATTGTGGCTATGCAGCGCTTAATAAATTCTTCGAGCATGTGTCTACTGGTCAGAAGAAGATGATTAGAGCTGCTGTATGCGAGAAGTTTAAGCCAATTCCTGTTCCAACTGGTGATACATATACATATGATTTTGCTGTTGAGAGACATAAGCTTGCACTTGTTACAGCTATGGCAAAGCGTGCCAAGCTTAGCGAGAAGGCATACATTTGTCTTAAGATAGCATGGCTTCGTCGCGCAGAACTAGAGAATCTGCCTGCTGATGTTACACCTGAACAGAAGAAGGAGAAAGAAGAAGAACTTCAAGGATTCTATCGTCAGGCGTATGATGGCTTTACTCAGGTTCTTTCTACTGAGATGCCTCCTTTCTGTGGCATGGATGAGCAGACAGTTCAATTTATGCTTGCTAATATGGCTATGTACTTCAATGAATATGACAAGGCTGCCAAGCTGGTTGCAGATCTTCTTACTTCACCTGGAGTTAATCGTCGTATTAAGGATAAATGTTCTGATTTAAAACCTGTTATATTACAAAAGATTAAAGAGAGTAAGAACAAATAATGGCAGTATTTGATTTTAACGATAATAAGAAAGATTCTAAAAGTGTGGTTGTTACATATGAGGTGTTCGATTCTAATAGAAGGAGCGCCGATTGTGACAACCCTATTTTAATAATTGATAATTCTAAGAGAGAGTGGGCTCATCATTCTAGCGGTATGTTCCAAAGCCCGCTTAAGGGAAGTGGATTCGAATTTCGAGTAGATGATACGGTTCTTGTGTCTGACATAATTAAGATTGATTCAAGATTCGTTAATCTTATTAAGTGGCTTGGAGAGAATCATATTCAGGTGATTTTATCTGGTAGAAATAATGACAATGGATATTGTGTATATAAGATAAGAGAAACTGGTGTAAATGTTCGAGGCGCCAAGCTTTCAGCACAGGATGGATTCTTGCAATTTATGATGGAGAGACTATTCTTAAGTGATGCACCAGGACCTGAACTTGACGAGGAAGAAGATATTGAAGGCGATGGCATGAAATTAACTTCGGTTCAGTCAATAACTGACTTTCTCACATGTGCAGGAAGAACACTTCCTGATAATATCAACCAATGGGCCAGACGAAATCTGGCTGTTGCAAAATCTTCTGAAGTAACACCAGAAGAAAGACGACATGCACAACGTGCAATCTCCATGATGCTTGGTATTCAATGGAAGAATAATTATTTTGAATCAATTGACCCTGTTGAAGCCCGCAGGATACTTGATGAAGAATTATATGGAATGGATAATGTCAAGCAGCGAATCATTGAGACTATTATCCAGATTAATCGTACACATACACTTCCAGCATACGGCTTATTACTAATTGGTCCCGCAGGAACAGGAAAATCCCAGATAGCATATGCAGTTGCGCGTATTCTTAAGATGCCCTGGGCAACTCTCGAGATGAGTTCTATAAATGATCCGGAACAGTTAACTGGAAGTTCAAGGATTTATTCTAATGCGAAGCCTGGACTTATAATGGAATCCTTTGCTGAGGCTGAGAGTTCTAACCTAGTATTTATTATAAATGAGCTAGATAAGGCAGCCTCTGGTAAGGGAAATGCTAATCCGGCCGATGTACTCCTTACACTTCTTGATAATCTGGGATTTACAGATAACTATATTGAATGTAACATTCCAACTACTGGTGTATATCCAATAGCTACGGCTAATGATAAGAGTGAGATTTCTGCACCACTTATGTCCAGGTTTGCAGTAATTGAACTTCCTGATTATACAGTAGAAGAGAAGAAAGTAATATTTACAGATTACGCAATGCCTAAAGTCTTGAAGCGAATAGGCTTAAAGAAAGAAGAATGCATCATGACAGATGATGGCCTTGATGCTTTAATGGACATTTACAAAGATACTTCTGGTATTCGTGATATTGAGCAGGCGGCGGAACATATTGCTGCTAATGCGTTGTATCAGATAGAAGCAGAAGGGAAGACGGTAGTAGAATTTACAGGTGAAATGATAAGAGACCTACTTAAGTAGGTCTCTTTATTTATGATAATTTACACTAAATGTGTGATGAATTTCCAAAAGCTCATATGAAAAATGTGATATTGCGCCAGAAAATCATATGAAAAGTGTGATTATTATTGTTTCTATCATTTGTTGGTGGTATACTTGCTTTATAGAAATGGCTTTGTAATGCAATATAATAGGGAGAGTTTTGTATGGATAGATTGGTAATGAATGACTTGGTTAAGTGGAAGAATAAGAGTAATAGAAAACCTCTTATGTTACTTGGTGTTAGACAATGTGGCAAAACATATATTGCTAAGCAGTTTGGCAAAGAATACTTTGAGAATGTAGCTTATTTTAACTTTGAAGGAAATAAAGCATTAAGTTCCCTGTTTGATTATAATCTTGATGTTAATCGCATTATAAGTGAGTTGAACTCCTTTATCGCAGGCGAAAGAATTGTGCCAGGGAAAACACTTTTAATCTTTGATGAGATTCAGTCATCACCTAATGCTATTACCTCCTTAAAGTATTTTTGTGAAGATATGCCCCGGTTACATATTATTGCAGCAGGCTCCCTTCTTGGAGTGTCACTCAATAGAGAAGAATTGTCTTTCCCTGTAGGAAAGGTTGAAAGGATTACAATGTATCCCCTTAGTTTTAAGGAGTTTGTTATTGCTAATGGGGATGGAGATTATATTAATGCACTGGATTCTATGGATAATAAGAGGGAAATTCCAGAGCTATATACTGAACCTCTAAGAAAACATTTATTGAATTATTATATAATCGGTGGTATGCCAGCAGCAGTTGATGCATGGATTAATACCCATAGTTATGAAGAGGTCGAAAGCATTCAGTCTAACATTATAGAAGATTATGAGAATGATTTTGCTAAATATGCCCCAATAAAAGAAGTGCCTAAAATAAGGCAGATATGGCATTCTATACCAGAACAGTTGGCGAAGGATAATAACAAGTTTGTTTTTTCTCATGTAAAAAAGGGTGGTAGAGCAAGGGAATTAGAAGATGCATTAGAGTGGTTAATAGATGCTGGGCTTGTATATAAGCTGAAACTTGTGGAAGAACCAGAATTACCACTTTCTTATATGGCAGATGATTCATCATTTAAGGTATTCATGTCAGATGTTGGATTACTTAGATATAGATCTAACGTATATTATAAAACTATTCTTGAGGGCGATGACAGATATATTAGATTCAAAGGTGCGATTGCAGAAAACTATGTTCTAACAGAGCTAGTAAATAATAGCATGTCAAGCTATTACTGGCGTTCGGGTAATCAAGCAGAAGTAGATTTTATTTCTGAATATAATGGTTATATGATTCCTATTGAGGTTAAATCGGCGGAAAATACGCGTGCAAAGAGTTTCGCAAGTTTTATAGCAAAGTACAAACCCAGATTTGGATTTAAAGTATCGTTAAAAAATGTTGGAGATAATCAAGTGAAAGATACTTTGGTTTATAATCTTCCATTGTATATGTTGTGGAAGATAAAAAAATATATATCTAATTAATATGATAAGGGGCTGTAAAAAAACTCCCCTAACGGAAAAGCAGCTATGAGCTCGCGCTCATAGCTGCTTTTTGGTATAATTAA
>SVEY01000012.1:0-68475 GCA_015057165.1 Lachnospiraceae bacterium
TAACTACAACCTGTATGTAACTATTATAGATATTCATCATTAGTCTAAGAGATTTACACAAAATTATTTACACTCTCGAACAAGTTTGGGTACACGTTCACCATCCTAGTTCCAAACCATTTCAAGCTTCTTTTCTTTCTTAACACAATCTTCTAGATACAAATTAATCAGTGTTTGATATGGTATTCCAGTATCTTTTGACTCGTTCTTAAAATAATCAATAACAGAAGGGGCCAATTTAATTGTTATTTGCTTCTTTAATTCTTTGGCATAAGGATTCTTTCTTGGATTCAAACTATCAATATCATATTCCTCTAACATATCGCTCTTCCTCCTTCTTTGTTGCTTTTCTTGCGGAAATAATTCTAATTATAGAATCTGATTCCCTGTAACAATGACATACTATACACACATTAGAATCTTCACTCATCCCCAACAGAAGAAACCTATCCTCTACCTCTGAATGTGCAACATCGTCAAACATTATTGCGTTATCATCCCAAAAAACTGTTTTAGCTTCTTCAAAGGATATTCCATGCTTTACTTGGTTTTTCTGATTCTTATTTTCATCCCAATCAAAAACTATCACTACAACTTTGTCTCCTAATTTATATTTACAAAATAATTATATTATATTTACCTCAATATGTCTATATCCCCCAGCAAAAATGCTCCTATTATCTCTCTACGTTAGCCCTGATTAAAGCAATGATTTAGAAGCTTTTTGAGGCTTTTCATTGCTTTTTCGCTGGAATTTCCAGGTTAAGCCCTGATAAAAGCAATGATTTAGAAGCTTTTGAGGGCTTTTCATTGCTTTTGGGCTAAGATTTTGGGGCTTAGCCCTGATAAAAGCAATGATTTAGAAGATTTTGGCGGCTTTTCATTGCTTTTGGGTTGGAATTTAGGGGGGTAGCCCTGATAAAAGCAATGATTTTAAAGCTTTTGACGGCTTTTCATTGCTTTTGGGCTAAGATTTTGGGGCTTAGCCCTGATAAAAGCAATGATTTAGAAGCTTTTGACGGCTTTTCATTGCTTTTTCGCTAGAACTTAGGGGCTTAGCCCTGATTAAAGCAATGATTTAGAAGCCTTTGGCGGCTTTTCATTGCTTTTGGCGACATGACCGCAGGAGATGGGGTGAGGCGGGCTCAGAGTAAGGTCCAGTGGACCTTACTCCCGCCGAACTGACTGACGAGGCGTCCCCACGCCGAGGAGACAGAACCCGCATGGGTTCAGTCTCCTCCGGTGTGGGTAAGAAGACTAAAGAGGTTGTCTCCTAATTATAAAAAAAGAGGACCTACGCTGACGAGAATAACAAAAAAGACCAAAGAGGCTATAAACAACCTCTTTAGTCTTCTTATTCATACAGGAGATGGGATTTGAACCCACACGATGTCGCCACCGCCAGATTTTGAGTCTGGTGCGTCTACCAATTCCGCCACTCCTGCACGCAAAGCATATTGTATCATAACAATATGCTCATTTCAACACAAATCATTTAGCATAGATTATCTATAATTCCAAGTCCCTTAAAGGTCGCAAAATAATTTGCAGGTGTCTCAGCATTACGAATCAATTTATATGATCCATCTTCTTTTAGTAATACTTCAGCGGACTTAAGCTTTCCATTGTAGTTATAACCCATTGTAAAGCCATGGGCACCTGTATCATGAATGAAGAGAATATCGCCCATATCAATTTTAGGAAGCTTCCTGTCTATTGCAAATTTATCATTGTTCTCACAGAGTGAACCTGTTACATCATAAGTATTAGTAAGAGGTGCATCTTCTTTACCAAGAACCGTTATATGATGATATGCGCCATACATTGCAGGACGCATAAGATTAACTGCACATGCATCTACACCAATATATTCTTTATATGTATGTTTCTCATGAATTGCTGTAGTTACAAGACCTCCATAAGGTCCCATCATAAATCTACCCATTTCTGTGTAAATAGACACATTTCCCATACCAGCAGGAACAAGTACCTCGTCATATACCTTATGTACGCCTTCTCCTATAACAAGGATGTCGTTAGGCTCTTTATCAGGCTCGTAAGGAATACCAACACCACCAGACAGATTAATAAAGTCAAGTTGTACCCCTGTTTCTTCTTTAATCTCAAGAGCAAGTTCAAATAACGTCTTAGCAAGAGTCGGATAGTAATCATTGGTTACAGTATTACTTACAAGGAAAGAATGTAGTCCGAATCTCTCAACACCCTTAGATTTAAGAATCTTATATCCTTCGATTAACTGTTCCTTGGTAAATCCGTACTTGGCATCACCAGGATTATCCATTATTCCATTAGACACAGAATACACTCCACCAGGATTATATCTTAGACTCATTGTTTTCGGAATATATCCAATTGTATCCTCTAAGAATTGAATATGTGTAAAATCGTCCAAGTTGATTGTTGCACCAACTTCTGCAGCATATTTAAATTCTTCAGCTGGAGTGTCATTAGAAGAGAACATTATCATATCTCCATTAACACCAAGCTCATTAGAAAGCATAAGCTCTGTCATAGAAGAACAATCCAGCCCACATCCATATTCCTTTAGAATATTAATTAGAAAAGGATTACAATTTGCCTTTACAGCATAATACTCTCTAAAGCCTTTATTCCAAGAAAATGCCTTCTTAACCTTAGCCGCATTTTCACGAATCCCCTTCTCATCGTAAATGTGAAAAGGTGTAGGAATCTCTTTTGCTATTTCTCTTACTTTTTCCTCTGTCACAAAACATTTCTTTGCCATGATAATCTCCTTATGTATTAGTAATCTTTTTTAATTCATTCTATAAACTTGCTTATTATATCATATTTACGTGAATTTATACAAAATAATCCTATCATCTGGGTATGCAACATATCTTAATTTATTAAGTCCACCACAATATTCTGTAAAGCGCCCATCATCAATAAAATATTCTTTCATCTTATTGTATGTCTCTTGATTTCCACACTTTATTGATACATCCCTATCTTGTACATATCCATTGTGAAGTATCATTCCCATCTTTTCTTTCTGGAAAGTATCGAAGTACAAACCTTCTTGATAGAAATAGTTATCATTAATTGAATAGCAATCTGGCATAGGGAAAACAGCTTGTATCTGATGTGTCCTATTCATCTCTTCAGAAGTTACATTAAGCATATTATATGACACTTTATTCGTATCAGAATACTCTCCATAATTAGCATTCCCCCAGGTTATGTCCATATAATAGTACTCATTATCTAGCTTTACACAATTCCAAGCATGCAATCCTTCGTCCGTAGCTCCAGGAACCACTATACTTTGTATACCCATTTTACTAAACAGATAATTAGCCGCATTAGAATATCCCTGACAAACTGTCTGTCCATTTAGAAATACAGAAATAATATTCTGATTATCTGGCGCATCAGCAACATAATCTACTCTGTTAATAAGTGTCTCATATACCCATTTAGACTTCTCATAATCACTAGAAGTCATAGGAATTTCACTAAGCCAGGAATTTACAACTGCATCTATTTTTTGTTGTGTCGCGTCTCTATCCTGCTTCGTCATGGTATACTGAGGTGCAACTTTAAAACCAGGATCACTTAATATACCACTACTTGTTACATAAGAATATCCGTCTACATAAAACAATTCCCCGTAATCTGCAGCTATGCACTCTGTAACATCAGACAGCACCTTATCATCTGTAGTAGAAACCTTAATAGACAGTTCCATATCAATTATACCTTTATAAAGCTCATCATATACCTTTTTATGAGTCTCATCTAAAGTATTATAAGCATACTTTTCGTTGCTTATTGTTGACTCAGACTGAGGTGCATCACTTGTAATATCAAATGTCTCATCGCTCAACATAGTAAGACAACTAACACAGCTTATAGGACCAATGCAGCCACCTAAGCTAAACATAGACATAACTATTACAAGCATAAACGCCATTGTTTTTATTCCAGCAAATCTTTTTCTCATAGCTTCTTCTCTACATCTTTAAGAAAACTCTTCCATGCGTCTTCGTTATCTACAAAGTATTTCGGACACGCCTTTCCTGTAACATCATAATGTCTTATCACTCCACTTGATGATAATCCATATTTTTTGCATAACCAAGCTACTAAATCCACCAGACTATTGTAGGTCTTATCATTGAATTTACCAGTTTCATCTGGATGACAACACTCAATTGCTATTGTGTCAGTGTTCCTAGAATTAGACGCATAACATATCTCATCTAAGGGGATACATTGTATTATCTCACCATCCAGACCTATAATGTAATGACTACTAGCTTTTGTTTTGTGACTAATCATAAGATTCTGAAAGTAATCACGATTATCCTTGGCACTACTTCCAGGATTTGCAGTATAATGTACAACTATACCATTTACTTTATTAAGAGCAATACCCGGCCTAGAATAAGAGTTTACCGTAAGAAGATCTTGTGTAACATTAGGACCATCTCCATCACTTTTATTCATAAGGCTACTTACACCTTTAACTACAACAGAAATCGTTGCAATCAGTCCAATTATTGCAAAAAATATTACTACTATCTGAAAAACAATCTTAAGTATTCTTTGCTTTTGCTTTTTACCATAAGTCTTTTTTCTACCCTTACCCTTAGTACTTCCTTTTTTTGCCATTGCGAAAGCCTCATCAAATTATAATTCTCTAATGTATTTTCTAAATAACAGGATTTGTCTTGGCTGAACAGATAGTCCCTTAATTCCCGCATCGATAACCCACTTTAATGTCTCTTTATTACTACTTAAATCACCACATAAGCCTACAGGAATTCCCTCTTTCTCACCGGCTTTTATTATATTCTTTATAATACGCCTCATGGCTTCATCACTATAATCGTGAAGATCGACATAAGAATTCATTCTGTCTGCTGCATACAGAAATTGTGATAAATCATTAGTTCCTATACTCATAAATTCAACTTTAGGAGCTATCATATCAGCAACTAATGCTGCTGCAGGGGTCTCAATTACAGCACCCTGCCCAGGTAGAGCATATTTTACCTTTTCATGTATTAATTCTTCTTCAACCTCTTTGCTTACTCCTTTAATCCAATCTATTTCCTCAGGAGCAGTTATCATAGGATACATTACTTTAACATTATCTTTGCCATAGTATGACGCTTTATATAATGCTCGAAGTTGAACCTTAAATATTTTCTTGTTATTCATACTGAATCTGATTCCACGACTCCCCATAGAAGGGTTAATACAAGGAATCTGATCAAGATAAGGAGCCTGCTTATCACCACCTATATCAACAGTACGAAAAACAATAATCTTGCCATCAACCTTCTCTATAGCTTCCTTATATATATTGAATTGTTCTTCTTCAGTAGGTAAAGTCTTTGAAGAAAGATATATGTATTCTGTACGAAATAATCCAACACCTTCAGCATCATTTTTTAGAGCTTTATCAATTTCTTCTAACGAAGACACATTAGCATAAAGTATTATTCGCTCTCCACCATGTGTCAAGGTATCATGCCCCTTAAAACGCTGTAGCTTCTCTTTTTCTAAATCATCTTTTTTTATAGCTTCTCTAATCTCTTGTATCTTCTCATCTGTAGGAAGAACAATAAATTTATCTTTTGTTGCATATAAGGCGCAATCCTGCCCATTAGATACATTCAAAGTAGCATTCTTCGCATTAATAATAAGAGGTATATCGTACGTTCTTGCTAGAATAGCAAGATGGGAATTATAAGAACCTCTTTCTATAACTAATCCTTTAACGTTTTCTCTACCAATTGAGAAAAACTGGCTAGGTGTTAAATCACGCGCAACAATAATACTTGGCTTATCAGGTACATCTACTCTAACATCTTCATCTTCTAGGCATAGTATAAGTCTGTTAATTATATCTTCTAAATCTACAATACGAGCTCTCAGCCTAGGATTGTCCTTAATATTGTCAACAACTTTAATATACTTCTCACCAATAGTTTTGACAGCATACGCTGCACTAGCATTTTCATTTAATATCATCTTCACAACATCATTCTTAAATCTTCCGTCGTCAAGATATATAATATATGCCTCAAAAATGCTAGCTCCAATAGAGCCAGCATCATCTCCCGATTTATCAAGTAGTTCCTTTATTTGTTCTTTTGCCTTCTCCTTTGCTGTCCAAAAACGTTGTATCTCGCTTCGAGAATTCTTAGTTTTCTTTTCTAACACTTCAACTTTAGGTGCAGTAACAACAAATACCGGACCTCTAGCAACCCCCTCAGAGGCGCATTTACCTTCTATTGTATTCATATCTATCCTCTACAAACTATTTGAAAATATTCTTCCAACTTCAGTCTTAATATATGTCGTATTATATGGACGAAGTAAATATCCTCTTGTCTCAAACTCCTTACAGGCAGATATCGTCCTTTCATCGCTATCATCAGAAACAAATAAAATTGGTATACCAAAGTCAGTCATTTCATTTATCTCATCAGCCGTCTCTTCTCCAGTCATTATAGGCATGTCGAGATCACATATAATTAAGTCTGGTTTTTTCTTCTCTAAAATGTAATTAATAGCATCACGACCATTTCTAAAGGCAACAATCAAATATTGTTCCTCAAGAATCAATCCAAGAATATTAAGATGACTCATCTCATCATCAATAAGCATTACTAATTTCTTATTAGCATTTTCAACCATTATCTTACGCTTCTTCTCAAGCTTCTCAAGATTTTCACCTGACAAATCTCTTGAATTAACAATAGTAAGTGAAAGATTTCTCTTAAGAGTAAGATCAAGGGTTGAGCCATTAAGAAGTCTTATTATAGGTCTTAGATTATTATATCCAGAGTTTTCAACAATAATTCCAGCTCTTCCATCTGACAATGTCACTCCCGTTCCCTTAGGATAAAGGGAAACAAAATCAAGAAGCGCCTCAACCATTCTCTGGTTAAATAGTATTCCACAGCCTCCCATCATATATTCAGCTGCTTCATATGGAGAATATGGTTTCTTATAAGGACGTTCAGACACAAGTGCATCATATACGTCTGCCACATGAAGTATCTTGGTAAAATCGGACTGCTCATCACCTCTCGTACCATTAGGATAACCTGTTCCATCTTCATTCTCATGATGTGAAAGAACAGCCTCTTTTACTTCATCAGCAATTTTCGGATCATCCTTTATAAGTTCATAAGAAAGAACAGGATGTTTTCTCATAAGATTGTATTCTTCCTGCGTTAGTCTTCCAGGCTTATTAATAATATCCTCAGGTATTGAGAGTTTTCCCAAATCATGAAGTAAAGCAGCTGTCACAAGCATTTTAAGATCATGCTCATCATAATGTAATCCTATTCCAATCACACAGGAATACACAGCAACATTTACGGAATGAGAGTATGTAAAATTATCATATGTTCTAAGGTCAGTCATATCAATAGAAACTTTACCCTTAGACGCTATATGTTCTACAATTCTCTTAGCGACTTTCTTACAGCCATCAATATCGCGAGCTCTTACACATGATAGACCTTCAGCCCTAAGAGCCGGAGATATAACTTCTTCTATGTCTATATCAGCAGACAATTCATCATTAATATAAATGCCATGATATCCGTATTTTTTAATTGTATCAATATCTTCTTGTGATAGCTCAGTCTTACTTGTGACAATAATCTCGCCATAATAATCATACAGGCTACCTGTCGACACCATCCCTGGCTTAACCTCATCTAACAATACATATCTCATAGATGCTTCTCCTAATTTTCTAGCCTAGTTGTTTTTGTCTTCTATAGCTGTTGCACCCCTCATAGTTATGGAAGGACCACCTTCATTATCGATGTATTCTTCCGTAATTTCAACAGCTCCAATATTATCATCTTTCGGTATTTCATACATAATATCAAGCATGAACTCTTCAATAATAGCTCTAAGTGCTCTTGCTCCAAGTTCTCTTTTCATAGCCTTTCTTGCAATAGCATGAAGTGCTCCATCTGTAAATGTTAATTTAACTTCATCAAGTGCAAGAAGCTTCTGATATTGTTTAAGGATAGCATTCTTAGGTTCTTTTAATATTCTAACAAGCATTTCCTCATCAAGAGACTGGGTAGAAAACAGAATTGGCAGACGGCCGATAAATTCTGGAATCATACCAAATTTCTTAAGATCTTCCGTAGTTGTCTTCATAAGGATATCTTTGTCCTTATCGTATTTATCCTTTAGCTCACCTGTAAATCCCATTGAGCTTGTCTTATTAAGTCTCTCTTTAACGATATTATCAAGATCAGGAAATGCCCCACCACAGATAAAGAGAATATTCTTCGTATCAATGGTTGTCATTGGAACCATTGCATTCTTACTGCTTGCTCCAACAGGGACTTCAACCTCTGCCCCTTCAAGTAATTTAAGCATTCCCTGCTGAACAGATTCTCCGCTTACGTCTCTCTGATTAGCATTCTTCTTCTTAGCAAGCTTATCTATCTCATCAATAAATATAATTCCACATTCAGCCTTCTCAACATCATTATCAGCAGCTGCAAGTAGTTTAGATACAACTGATTCAATATCATCGCCAATATAACCTGCTTCTGTAAGTGATGTGGCATCAGTAATTGCCAGAGGCACATCAAGAAGACGCGCTAATGTCTTAACAAGATATGTCTTACCTGAACCAGTAGGTCCAATCATAAGCATATTAGATTTCTCAATCTCTATATCGTCTTCTGGATCATTCGCCACTCTCTTGTAATGATTATATACTGCAACAGACATAACTTTCTTAGCATAATCCTGTCCCACAACATACTCATCAAGCTTAGCTTTAATCTCATGAGGCGGAATAATATTCTTAATATCTATTACAGGCTTATCTTCCTCTGAATTCTCAGCATTACCTTCTGCCTTTGTCTTTTCTTTGGTCTTGTTCTTTTTCTTCTTAATCTTCTGAGAATTAGGCATACCAAAATCAGCAAGATTAATCATGCCAATGTTAGGCATCTTGCTAAAATCAAATGCTCCTCCAGTATTTTCCTGTGTATTATTGAAATTATTCATAGAATCGAAAGTACGCTGCATACATTCATTACAAATGCAAACTCCACTTCCAATATTAATCATAGGACCAGCCTGACTCTCTGTTCTGTGGCAGATAAAGCATATATTCTCATATTCGCTTTCCTTTTTGTCATCCTTTTTGTCTGATTCTTTATTCTCAGACTTTACATCAGAAGCATCAGACTCTACAATTGTTGTATCAACAACGTCATCTCCAGACTCGTCCACTTCTCTAAAATCATTATTAGACATAAACTAACCCTTTCTTGTCTTATTTCTTATTCAAGTATTTCATCAAGATAATTAAATATCTCTTCGAAATATTCTTCTCTAATGTCTTGTGTCGCATTGAACAGTTCGTGTTTGCTTTCTGGGAAAATCTTATAAGTGGTATTCTTAGTCATTTCCACAAACTTTCTGTGTCCCTCATTATCTACAAGCGTATCTTTGCCTGCTTCAAGAAGTAATATAGGTGTCTCAATAACTGCAGCATTTCTAAGACATTTCTTTGACGCTCTAACGCTTGCTTTAGCCCATGCAAATGTGCCTCCATATGTCGTATACTCTGGAACAGATAAACGCTTATCAAATTGATAATCATATCTTGCTTTAGACATGGAAGAACTTTTCTCCCATACATTTACACCATCAAATCTCTTCTGCCCACTTGCAAGCTTCTTATCCTGACCAAATACACCACATATTCCACTAATAAGTTCAACCTGCCATGGTTTGAATTTACCAAGCTTCATCTCATGCATTGGTGATGATAGAATAGCACATTTAAAATAGTTAAGATATTTCTCCATAAACAATGTCGAAATACATCCCCCCATAGAATGTGCAAATAATACGTATTGCTTAGACTTAGATTCCTTAGTTACTATCTGCTTCATATACTCATGAAAGTCTTCAACATAGTCATCATAATCTCTGACATATACGTAGTCTAATTCTGGTACTGCTCTCTCTGAGAAACCGTAACCTCTATGCTCCACGAAGAATACCGAGTATCCCATATTATAGAAAATGTAAGCAAGTTCATAATACTTAGGAAAAAACTCGCAATAGCCATGACACATAACTACAGAAGCCTTCTCCTTAGGATTAACAATATAATAATATGCTAACTTTGTGTTATCAAAGCTTGTGAAATGTCCTTTCACAAATTCTTTTTCGACCCAAGGTTCAATTGTACTTTCAACTACTCCCCTGAATTCATCCTCTTTAATCATTAAAGAAGCAACGTCATCTCGCATACACTACCCCCAATAAGTAACTAATTCTCACAAGGAGACTCGCGCATTTTGGTTCGACTTCGTCGAAAGCGCTCGTCGTGCAGTCACTCTGCTTCGCAGAGTAACTGCTTAGTCCATATCCTCGAATGCGTCTAAGCCTTTTTTAACTTCAATATTCTTGCTGTCACCGTGTTTTACAAATAGCATTGTTACAAATGCAAGACCCATAAATACGAATGCATATGGGAAAAATACATCATAAGATATATATCTTAGAAGTGCGCCACAAATAATTGGTGTTACAATTTGAGCTGCCATACTGAATGTATAATAGTATCCTGTAAACTTACCAACATCACTTCCTTTACACATCTCAATAACCATAGGCAAACTATTTACATTAATGAATCCCCAACCTGCTCCAACAAGAGCAAGAAGTACATAGAAGAATATCTTCTCAGCCATCTGGAATTCACCTGAGAAAGAAAGTGTAAAGATAAATGCTGCAATAAAGCATACTGTCATAACTGCAACGCCAATAAGTATTGTCTTCTTTCTTCCTATTTTGCTGGCAATTAATCCTGAAGGTATGTAACATACAATTGCTCCTACTGTTGCAATTGTAAGGAATAGATTAGCATCACCAAGTGCCATATCCCATTTTACAGATGCAAAAGTTGTAAACCATGTCTCTAAAGCATTATAAGCGATAAACCATAGCGCAACTGATACAAGAACAAAAACAAGACTCTTCTTAACATCTGCAGGAAGTTTGGCATTACCAGAACCATCATCAACAGTAAGATCCCATTCTGGATGTTCTGCTTCTATTGCCTTAACTTCATTAGATATTTTAACTTCATTAACAGTAATCATTACAATGAGCATTCCTACCAGCATAATACCAGCAACAATTGCAAATAATAAGAAATAATCTACGTGCTCTAGACCAGCCACTCTCTTAGAGTTATATAATACTGTGGAAATACCAAGATAAAGGACACCACCAACAGCTCCCATTAAGTTAATAATGGCATTTCCCTGACTTCTAAGTGGCTTAGGTGTTACATCCGGCATTAGAGCTACAGCAGGTGAACGATAAGTTCCCATAGCGACTAACAATGCTCCAAGTATTCCTACAAACAAAATCTCTTTGCCAAGTGATGGGTTAGCGAAATAACTATTATCAATCAATGGTAGCATAAGCATTAGAATAACAGCTGCAATCGTTCCAAATAGAATAAATGGTTTTCTTCTACCCATTTTAGATTTACATTTATCAGAGATTCCTCCAAATAATGGAAGAAGGAATAGTGCTAACACATTATCCGCTGCCATAATAACACCGGTAATAGTCTCATTCATGTTAAATGTATTCTTTAGAATTAAAGGAATAATTCCATTATACATTTGCCAGAATGCGCAAATCGATAGAAATGCAAATCCTACTCTAATTGTTTGCCATGTCTTAAGTTTCATCTTCGTAATCCCCCCGAAAAAATTTAATAATGATTATAGGTATAGTATCATAAACTATACTAGAATATTTTATCATTTATGATGTAAGATAGCAATATAAATGCGTAGTTCTTAGGATCTACTAAAGCAACTTATTATTGTTCACCTAGACATTTAAGCATATCTAAAGTACAATTTAAATGTTAAAGTACCAAAGACCTATACTCTCATGAAAATCGAGTCCCAGTCTTTTGCTGCTTCGACATTGTATTAGTATGACAGGAGGATACTGTATGTATATCCAATTAGACGGACAGGTATTATATTATGAGAAAACTGGTGAAGGGAAACCGCTTATTATGCTTCATGGCAACAACGAAAGCCATGAAATATTCAATGAAGCAATAGAGGTTCTCTCTGATACTTATACTGTTTATGCCATAGACTCTCGTGGACAGGGAATGTCAGCTACCCCAAAGGAATTTCACTACATCGATATGGCATATGATGTAATAAACTTTATTACATCTCTAAAAATAAAAAAGCCTATACTATATGGCTTTAGCGATGGTGGAATAATAGGACTACATGTAGCAAGACTTAATGGAGAATTGTTATCCAAGCTCATAATAAGCGGAGTCAATCTCTCGCCGAAAGGACTTAAAGGTTCTGCAATCTCAATGATAAAAAAAGAATATAAAAAAAGTGATTACAATCCGCTTATCGGGCTAATGCTTAAAGAACCCAACTTCTTTGACTTTGAATTAGAACAAATCGACGTACCCACATATATTCTTGCAGGTTCAAGAGATATGGTTAAATCATCTGACACCAAGAAGTTAAACAAATATATTAAAGGTTCCACCATGAAGATACTTCCCGGTGAAACCCATAGTAGTTATGTTATCCATTCAACCAGAATCGCCGAGCTGATTATAGATTATGATAACTCATGAATAAATAGTTCATTCAGATTATGAGGTAGTAACATGAAACTAACAAATGAAATAATTGCTCCAACTATAAAGGAATTAAATAACTTTCTTAAAACTAACGAAATAGATAAAGAGCGTCAGCTGATGCACTGTCTTCTCATTGAAGATTTAATGGGAGCATACTGTAGAGACGAAGGCGAAACTAATTTCACAATAAAGACAAAACGTAAATGGAACAAGGTTGATGTTATTCTTAAAATCAAAGGCTCAAAATGTGATTATATAGAAAAAAATAAAGATTTCTTCAAATTCAGTAATATTGAAAAATTCGATAAATATCCTGTGTATAAATATGCAAATGGATATAATATATACATTTTCACATCAATAATTATACAAGACAACAAGAAAGCTCTTGACTTTGTAAAAAAACATCTTCTAAAAGAAAAAGCAGCACTTATCGGTGGTGTCGTACTTCGATTTGTTAATATGGCTCTAGCAGTTATTGAACCACTACTTTCTGCTGCAATAATTGTTGCTTATTCCGGTTCACAGATTGAAAAGATTATAATAATCGCTGCCCTCATTATGGGAAATGCTCTTCTATCAGCTTTCATTACATGGGCTGCTTCCCGTCTCTTAAGAAAATCTTTTGCAACTATGATCAAAGAGATTCAATACGAAACAACTAAGAATGTACTTAGAATCAAGACAGGCTATATGACAGACAAGGGCCACGGTGTGTTCACCCAAAGACTTACATCTGACACTGACCAGTTAGCAGACCATTTCGATGCTCTCCTTGCATCTTCCACTGAGATATTTCGTGTTATAAGTCTGCTAATTGCATTCCTCGTAATATCACCTGTAATGTTCGTATTTGAAGCAATTGTATTCGGCATATATTGTATTATTCAAATCGTCCAATCTAAGGTTCTTACTGACGAGTCTAGAATTGTTAAGGCAACCGCCGAAACACAGGCTGGATTTGTAGGTGAAATGGTCAAAGGTCATCGTGACATTAAGCTTCTCCATAGTGAAGGAAGTTTTCTGAAAAATATCAGACTTAGCATTAATAACAATGTAGATGCCAATACAAATATGCGCTACAGATCAATGAAATACATTATGCTTCGAAGCTCATTTGTAGGTGTAACAGACTTTATGTATATGGGAATCCTTGCCCTTCTTATGGTATTCTTCGGAATGCAGCCTGCAACTGCTCTTACCCTCTTTAACTACAATGGAAGAGTATATACAAGCGCTAATGCAATAACGAGAATAACTGATACTATATATAATATACACTTATCAGCAGAGAGAATATATCAGCTTGTAGGTGGTAAAGACTATGGCAAAGAAGAATTTGGCTCAACACACTTAGACAATGTAACTGGAGATATCAAGATTCAATCTGTTTCCTTTGCTTATCAACGAATTGGAGAGCGTTCAGTTCCAGTTCTTAATGATGTAAGTCTTCATATACATCCTGGTGAAAGTGTTGCATTTGTCGGAGAAAGTGGATGTGGCAAGAGTACTCTATTGTCTCTGATTACTAAACTATATGATCCAGACTCTGGTTCAATTCTAATTGACGATACCGATATAAGGCAGTTAGATCAGGACTCTATCAGAAGCAATATTGCTATGGTAAGCCAGACTCCTTATATATTCAACATGAGCATAAGAGATAACCTTTCAATCGTTAAGCACGATGTTACTGAAGAAGAGATAATAAAGGTGTGTAAATTAGCCTGCATTCATGATGACATCAAGGTTCTCCCCAAGGGATATGATACAGTTGTAGGGGAAGGAGGCGTGACGCTATCAGGAGGTCAGAGGCAAAGACTTGCACTTGCGAGAAGTATGCTTAAAGATTTCCCTATTCTAATGCTAGACGAAGCAACCTCAGCTCTTGACAACATGACGCAAGCCAAAGTACAATCTGCTATTGAGAATCTACGTGGAAAACAGACTCTTATAATGATAGCACACAGATTATCAACAGTTATAAATTGCGATAAATTGTTCTTAATGTCTAATGGAAAAGTTATAGCAGAAGGCTCACATGAAGAGCTCCTTAAGACTTCAAAAGAATACAGAAAACTATATCAGGAAGGATAATCATATCACAATATACAAGAAATACCTTAGTGCTATGCACTAAGGTATTGTTACTTTACTATAGTCTCTATGTAGTCCAAATCTATAATTATATATTGGAATATCCCTGGAATAGTTGGAACAAAATTCATCCTTTAACCGAAGCTTTTCATCAATACAATCTTTTTGACCTGCAAGTATATTATTATATTCTTGTATATCAATTTTACCTGCTTCAAGTAAACAACTTAGCCTTATATCCCTTATTCTTACAAATGCATCAGGATAAGTAACCGGATTACCCTTAGTCGGTGCGGAAAGCATACACGTTATCAAGAACATCTGATTATTACTCAAATCTTCTAATCCAGTATTAAAGTAGAATAAAGCGGCGTGGCTTACTCCATATATTCCCATTCCGAAATAAGATGTATTAATATACAAAGACAGGATGTCATCCTTCCTCAAACGCTTCTCCATATATAATGCAATGACTAATTCAGCAAGCTTCCTTGAATAACTCTTCTTAAAACTAAGGTACAGATTCTTCGCAACCTGTTGTGAAATAGTGCTTCCACCATACATCATCTTCTTAGCATGAAGATTCCTATTAAATGCTCTCTTTATTGCCGATATATCATAGCCCTTATGCTCATAAAAGTTCTCATCTTCCATCTGGACAATATACTGTATAAGCTTCTTTGGAATCATATCAATTCCGGCATAATCTTCTTCCTTAGATATCTCATTATACAAAGCCTCTATAGGATGCTTCCTAACCAGTGTCAGCCCATAAATGACGACACCTGATATATATCCTATGAAGATTATGACGAGAATTAGCAATACTATTAATACATACATACTATTTTGAAGCGATTACATCCTTCATGTCGTATAGTCCAGGTCCTTTACCAGCTAAGAATTTAGCAGCTTCAACTGCCCCTTTGGCAAATACCGACTTTGAATATGCTGAATGTGAAAATGTAATTACTTCATCAGTTCCTGCAAATATAACATCATGATCACCCACAATTGTTCCGCCACGAACTGCACTAATTCCTATTTCTTTATTACTTCTCTTCTCTCTCTTAGTACTTCTGTCATATACATATTCAAATGAATTGTCATATTCTTCGTTAATAGAATCTGCAAGAGCAAGAGCCGTTCCAGATGGTGCATCAATTTTCTGGTTATGATGCTTCTCTACAATCTCAATATCATATCCTGCTTCCACAAATACATTAGCCGCCTTCTTAAGAAGATCCATCATTGTATTAATTCCAAGAGACATATTAGCAGACTTAAGGAGTGCAACCTTAGAACTTGCATTCTTAATATTGTCAATCTGCTCGTCACTAAGACCTGTAGTACAAAGTACTGCCGGAATCTGTTTGTTGACACAATAATCAACAAGAGCATCTTCAGCCTTGGCACTGGCAAAATCGATAATTACATCTGCATCTACATCACATTTATCAATTGATGGAAAAACAGGATAATCGTTAGGTACACCATCAAAAGGATCTATTCCTGCTACGATTTCAATATTATCGTCTTTACTACATATATCAGTAATAACTCTTCCCATATGGCCATTACAGCCATGCATTATTGCTTTAACCATATTTATACTCCTTAACTTAATACGCAATATTCTTACAACAATCCATAAGCCTTCATAGCTTGCTCTAACACCTTAGCATTCTCGTCAGACATTTCGCATAGAGGTGAACGTAGAGGACCTACATTCATACCCATAAGATTAAGCGCCTTCTTAACTGGAATTGGATTAACCTCTGAGAATAAAGCATCAATAAGTGGTAATGCCTCAAATTGTGTCTTAAGAGCCTCATCGCATTTTCCATTCAAGTAATTAGCCACCATATCATGTGTCTTCTTAGGTGCCACATTAGCAATAACTGATATTACACCAATTGCTCCTATTGACATAAGGGGAACAACAAGTCCGTCTTCTCCAGAATACAGTTCTAAATTACCATCGCAGAGAGCCATTGTCTTAGAAGCCTGTGCCATATTACCGGTGGCCTCTTTAAGACCTACGATATTAGATTTGGTCTTAACAAGTTCTGCAACTGTCTCAGGTGCAATATTAGTACCTGTTCTACTTGGTACATTATAAAGAATAATAGGAAGCTTGGTCTCATCGGCTATCATACTGTAATGATTAATAAGGCCTGCTTGTGTTGCTTTATTATAATAAGGCGTAACAATAAGAGCTGCATCTGCTCCGTCCTCTTCTGCTTCCTTTGCATGGCGAATAGCTATCTTAGTATTGTTAGAACCTGTTCCGGCAACAACTGGTATTCTTCCTTTAGCAAATTCAACACAGGATTTAATAGTTTTTCTATGCTCCTCCATAGAAAGTGTTGCACTCTCACCTGTTGTACCACAGATAATAATAGCATCTGTTCCATTATCAATATGAAAATTAACAAGTTCTTCTAATTTGTCGTAATTTACCTCTAAGTTATCTTTCATTGGTGTAACAATAGCAACACCTGATCCTTTAAATATAGCCATACTCTTTCCTCCAATTCACTTTACTATTTCTCTTTAGATATAATATATACAGTATCACATACGTTCTTAACTTCTTTTGTAATATTTCTTCCCGTAAGAATAATATCTGCAAATAAAGATTTACTTCTAATAACTTCTAGTACATCTTCTTCTGAAGCCATTTTCTCTTCAATAACTCCAAGTACTTCATCTAATATGAGAATATCACATTCACCTGTTGTTAGTGCTTTCTTCGCAAAATTAAGAGCATTAGTATAATTCTTGCGCTCTTCTTCTTTCTCTAATGCTGTCATTTCATCAAAAGAACCTACAGACTGCTCAAATCTAAAAATCTTAATCTCTGGTTCAAGTTTATCAAGGAAATCATTACTAAGCTGACCCTTCATAAACTGAATAACATACACTTGTTTTCCTTCGCCAGCAGCCTTTATTCCATTACCTAAAGCAGCACTCGTTTTGCCAATTCCATCTCCGCAATATGCCACCACTCTGCCTTTATCCATAGATGCCTCCCTCTAGTCATCGCACAGCCTAAATTATATAACATATTTAATAATTTTACAATATTACTGCCTTTAGAGCCTATCTTTTTTACCATTTTTTACATTGTCTTTTTCCCCCAAAATCTATATAATTGCTTAAGTGTGCTATTAAAACATTAGGAGAATAAAGATGATACAATCAAGAGATGATATAAGAAATGTTGCTATTATCGCCCATGTTGATCATGGAAAGACAACTTTGGTAGATGAATTATTAAAACAAAGTGGCGTATTTAGAAAAGGTCAGGAAGTAGAAGAACGTATAATGGATTCTAACGACATAGAGAAGGAACGTGGAATTACAATTCTTTCTAAGAATACCGCCGTTCATTATAAAGACACTAAGATTAATATTATAGATACTCCAGGACATGCCGACTTTGGTGGTGAAGTTGAACGTGTACTTAAGATGGTAAATGGTGTTATCCTCGTTGTAGATGCATTTGAAGGAGCAATGCCACAGACCAAATTCGTTCTAATGAAAGCTCTTGAACTTGACCTTCCTGTTATATGTTGCGTCAACAAAATAGACAGACCAGAAGCAAGACCAGAGGAAGTAATTGATGAAGTGTTAGAACTTCTTATGGATTTAGATGCATCAGATGAGCAATTAGACCTTCCTTTCATATATGCATCAGCAAAGCAGGGTTTTGCAAGATATGATATGGAAGATGATAATATGGATATGTGTCCATTATTTGATACTATCCTCAAATATATACCTGCTCCAACAGGTGATCCTGATGCCCCTACACAAGTATTAATAAGTACTATCGACTACAATGAATATGTAGGAAGAATTGGAATAGGGAAGGTTGATAATGGTTCAATCAAAGTCAACCAGGAAGCAACTGTTGTTAATGCCCATAATCCTGACAAATGCGACAAGGTTAAGATATCTAAACTATACGAATTTGACGGGCTAAACAAAGTTGATGTAGAAAGTGCAAATATCGGGTCAATTGTTGCAATATCAGGAATCTCCGACATACAGATTGGTGATACCCTTTGCTCTGTAGATAACCCTTCGGCAATTGAATTCCAGAAGATTTCTGAGCCTACTATTTCTATGAATTTTATAGTTAACGACTCTCCTTTTGCAGGACAGGAAGGAAAATATGTAACAAGCCGTCACATAAGAGACAGGCTATTCAAAGAATTGAACACAGATGTATCTCTTCGTGTAGAAGAAACAGATTCTCCAGACAGCTATAAAGTATCTGGTCGTGGAGAATTACATCTATCTGTTCTTATTGAAAATATGCGACGTGAAGGATATGAATTCGCTGTATCAAAAGCAGAAGTATTATATAAAGAAGATGAAAATGGCAAGAAGTTAGAGCCAATGGAAATAGCATATATAGATGTTCCAGAAGAATTTACAGGTGCTGTTATTGAGAAGCTCTCATTACGAAAAGGCGAACTTCGTAACATGTCACAAATTGCCGGTGGATATACAAGAATAGAATTCAAAATCCCTTCTCGTGGACTTATTGGATACAGAGGAGATTTTCTTACTGACACTAAGGGAAATGGAATAATCAATACAATATTTGATGGATATGAGCCATATAAAGGTGATATTGAATATAGACAACTTGGTTCTCTTATAGCATTTGAAACTGGAGAATCAGTAACATACGGATTATTCTCAGCTCAGGATAGAGGAAGTCTATTTATTGGACCTGGTGAAAAAGTCTATTCAGGAATGGTTATTGGTTCTTGTTCAAGGGCAGAGGATATTGAAATAAATGTATGTAAGAAGAAGCATTTAACTAATACCCGTTCATCTTCAGCAGATGAAGCTCTTACTCTTACACCACCAAGAATCCTTTCTTTAGAACAGGCAATTGACTTTATTGATACAGACGAGCTTCTTGAAGTAACGCCAGAGTCTCTTAGAATCAGAAAACGTATTCTAGATCCTACTGAAAGAAAGAGAGCTTATATTAGAAACAAGTCCTAAGAAGACCTTATAATTTAATAATACATATAAAAAACAACCAATCCCGACAAAAGTCAGAATTGGTTGTTATTTTATTGGGAGATATTATGAATAACCTAATTATTTAAATACAACGATTGGTGATGAGAAGAACTGTGTTGTGCTATAATCCATTGTTAATGTAGCATTTCCACCCTTAACACCTGTTACGTCATATCCACCCCATACGTCATCTCTTTGATAACTCTGGCAGTGTGCTGTGATGAATCTTCCGAAGTATCCACCATCTTCTCTGTTAAGACCAAATACTTGCCATAGAAGATGTGTAAATGTGTTAACACTTAGATAAGGTACTACATCAGATGTATCACCAAGTCTTTGAACTTCTCCTTCTCTGTTAACACCACAAAGAAGTGGAGAACCAAATGTTACTACGTTTACGATTTCATATCTATCCTTGATTTCTGGATCAGCTGAAATCTGCTGAGAAACCATACCACCTAGTGAGTGACCAGAAATAAGAATCTTAGATCCTTCAGGAATGTTTGCAAGAATTACTTTCTTGATGTTTCTTACATACATATTGTCCTGCTCGAATCCAGAGAATAAATCTGTGATAGCATTTGTTGTACTATTAAGAGCTAATACATCTGTTCCTGATAAACCTACAACATAGATATCATCCTGTGTAGTCTCTGTAACAGTCTTCTTATTCCATAACCATCCTGTTGTGTATGTGTTTTCTTTTGTTAAGACAGCCTTAGATACTGAGATAGGTCCCTTGTCATTATGCCATGAGTATCCAAGATTTACGATTCTTGCTAAATCTGATGCCTTATCGTATGTAACAGTATTTCTGTTAACTACATCGCCAATGATCTGTGAGAAGATTCTTTCATTGTAATCAGTAGATAATGCATATAAATTGAAGTCTTGAGCTAATCCCTCTTCAACTTCTGCTGTTACATTATCTCCATCTGTTGCTGCTTCTTCTGATACGTATACATTTCCTTGTAAGTCTACAGCTTTGTCAAGTTCTACACTTGAGTTATTCTTTCCTGCTGCTTCAACATTTGTTGGCATTGCTAATGTAAATGCCGAAACTGCCATTGTCAAACTAAGTGCTACTGCTAGAACTTTAGATTTTGTTCTCATTTTTTACTTTTCCCTCCTATTTTTAAAAAACACCTAACACTCTCCTCGGAAACTCCCAATATCACTCGAGGAACTACTCTATTTTATAGCCCGATTATAAACCCGTATTTTTTCTTTGTAAATATCGAAATGCCCCGAAAATGCACATTTGTAAAATTTGTATATTTTGACCCTTTTGGAAACTATCATTTTTAGCGACGAAACTTATCACTCGTGTAAAAACCCATTCACGAGGGTGTATTGTATCTAAATCCGTACATTTACGTGCTTTTTTGCACTTATTTCAGAACACTAAAAAAGCGCCACTAGGAAACTAGTAGCGCCCATTATTTCTCTATAAGTGTGGCATATTAACCGCAGCATCCACCACATCCTGCACCGCAACCAGAAGATGGATCGCAACATCCTCCTTCGTCATGGCTTCCACATGCCGAACAATTTGCACCTTGAATTTGTGCAACAAGCTTTCCACTAAGGAAATCTTCTACTGCATCGTCACATTTTCCTTCTATACTTGGAATAACAGAAACACTTATTTCCTGCAATCCGTCAATAGCACTTTGTCCAATACTATCGCATATAAGAACTGCCACATTGTAATCATCCATAAGCATGCAAGCTGCTTCGTGGCCGCCCTCGCCATAATTATTTACCACAGCACTATCAGTAATCTTACCATCTTCGATCTCATATAGTTTAAATTCTTTGGCATGTCCAAAGTGCTTACCTACATTACCATTATCATGAGTTACAGCAATAACCATTATAATCCTCCTTATAAATGTATTAGATGTCGCCATTCATATTGTATTATAGTGTCACTTCATATGTGTTTACTACCCTTATACTGATACATCTTCGCTAAGAATATGTAAGTAATTGAAGCTTAATTCTCTTAGTATATATGACGGTAATCGGTGCTCAATCTGGCTCAGCCAGTTCGCACCTAATCGTGCCGTCCTTGGCACGATTTTACCTCCTGACTCAATTACTAGCATATTCTAAGCTCGATATAATGTATAAGGGTAGCTAATACATATGAAGTGACTTATTATAAAATCATATTGGCGACATCAATTAATTATTTCTTAGGTATAAGTTTCTCTGTTCCTCCCATATAAGGTTGTAATACCTTAGGAATATTGACAGAACCATCCTCATTAAGATTATTTTCGAGGAAAGCTATAAGCATTCTTGGGGGTGCAACAACCGTATTGTTAAGTGTATGTGCAAAATACTTATTCTTATCAGCGCCCTTAACTCTTATCTTAAGTCTTCTCGCCTGTGCATCACCCAAATTAGAGCATGAACCTACCTCGAAGTATTTCTTCTGTCTCGGGCTCCATGCTTCAACGTCACATGACTTAACCTTAAGGTCGGCTAAGTCTCCAGAACAACATTCTAATGTACGAACAGGGATATCAAGGCTTCTAAATAAATCTACTGTATTCTTCCATAGAACATCATAGTATTTCTTAGAATCTTCCGGCTTACATACAACAACCATTTCCTGCTTCTCGAATTGATGTATTCTATATACACCACGTTCCTCAATTCCATGAGCACCCTTTTCTTTTCTAAAGCAAGGAGAATAACTTGTAAGTTTATATGGAAGTTTCTCTTCCTCATTAAGAGTATCAATGAATTTACCAATCATTGAATGTTCAGATGTTCCAATAAGGTATAAATCCTCACCTTCAATCTTATACATCATAGCTTCCATCTCATCGAAACTCATAACGCCTGTTACAACATTTGAGCGAATCATAAAAGGAGGAACGCAATAAGTAAATCCTCTATCAATCATGAAATCTCTGGCATAACTTATTACAGCAGAATGTAATCTTGCAATGTCTCCCATTAGATAATAAAATCCATTTCCAGCAACTTTACCGGCACTGTCTAAATCAATTCCATCGAATCTTGCCATAATATCTGTATGATATGGAATCTCAAAATCAGGAACTACAGGCTCTCCAAACTTCTCAATTTCAACATTACATGTATCGTCCTTACCAATAGGAACAGTTTCATCTATAATGTTAGGTATTCTCATCATTATGGAAGTAACCTTATCAGACAACTCCTTCTCTATCGGTTCTAAATCTTTGATGCGATTTTTTATTTCTGCAACTTCTTTCTTAACAGCTTCTGCTTCTTCCTTCTTCCCCTGTGCCATAAGCGCACCTATTTGCTTAGACACTTTATTCATCTTAGCGCGAAGATCATCTGCTTCTTTTTTTGCATCTCTAGACTTCTTGTCAAGTTCAATAACTTCATCTACAAGAGGAATTTTCTCATCCTGAAATTTCTTCTTAATATTTTCTTTAACAATGTCTGGATTTTCTCTTAGAAATCTTATATCTATCATGTAAACTCCTTTACCTCTTTATGACAAAGGATACTTCTTTGTCAATTCATCAACAATAGCTTTTGCTTTAGGAACTCCTGCTTCTCCTTCTTTGATTACAAATGCGATAGCTTCTGCAACTCTATCGAAATCCTCTGCATTAAGGCCACGAGAAGTAGCTGCAGGTGTACCAAGTCTAATACCCGATGTAACAAATGGGGACTTAGGATCATTTGGAATTGTATTCTTATTAGCAGTGATATGTGCTTCATCAAGAAGCTTCTCAACTTCCTTGCCAGTTAGATCAAATGGTGTAAGATCCACAAGCATCAAGTGGTTATCCGTTCCACCTGACACAATCTTAATTCCTCTATCCTGTAAACCTTTACACAAAGCCTTAGCATTGTCATATACATTCTGCATATACTCTTTAAATTCTGGTTGTAGTGCCTCTTTGAAGCATACTGCCTTAGAAGCAATAGAATGCATAAGTGGACCACCCTGTGTTCCAGGGAATACTGCCTTATTAAAGTTATATTTCTTATTTGCCTCTTCTGTTGCCATAATCATACCACCACGTGGTCCACGAAGAGTCTTGTGTGTTGTAGTTGTTACAATGTCAGCATAAGGTACTGGAGATTCATGTAAACCTGCTGCAACAAGTCCTGCAATATGAGCCATATCAACCATAAGAACTGCATCAACTTTATCAGCGATTTCTCTAAATCTCTTGAAATCAATAGCTCTTGCATAAGCTGAAGCTCCTGCAATAATCATCTTTGGTTTATTCTCTACTGCTAATCTCTCAACTTCATCATAATCAATAAATCCTTCGTCATTAACACCATAAGGAACAATATTGAAATACTTACCTGAGAAGTTAACTGGTGAACCATGTGTCAAATGTCCGCCATGATCAAGGTTCATACCCATAACAGTATCACCTGGCTCAAGCACTGCAAATTGAACTGCCATGTTAGCCTGAGCACCTGAATGTGGTTGAACATTTACATAATCGCATCCGAATAATTCTTTAGCTCTGTCTCTTGCCAAATCTTCAACAACATCAACGCATTCACATCCACCATAATATCTCTTGCCTGGATATCCTTCTGCATATTTATTAGTAAAGATTGTTCCAAGCGCTGATACAACAGCTGGGCTAACCCAGTTCTCTGATGCAATTAGCTCAATATGACTTGATTGTCTCTCCTGCTCTGCAACAACAGCTGCTGCTATCTCAGGGTCAACCTTTTTTATATCTTCAAATGTGTACATTTCTTTTCTTCCTCCTTAAACCATAATTCCGTCATTTGTTTTCTTAGCATTTTTTATATCTTGTTTTTTACTCTTAGAAGACTTCTTACTAGCTGGCTTCTTCTTCTTATTATTTGCACCCTTCTTACCCTTAATATGTACTTTCATTACATACCATAATTCTGTAGCAAGACAGATAGAAGAATATGTACCGACAACTACACCAAGCAGAAGAGGAATAGCAAATTCCTTAATTGTTGATACACCAAAGATTAGAAGCATAACAACCATAAGCACTGTTGTAAATGATGTAGAAATCGATCTTGAAAGCGTTTGTGTAATACTCTCATTACAAAGCTTCTTATAGTCTTCTGGTTCTTTCTTAATCATATTCTTCTCATTCTCACGAATTCTATCGAATATAACAATAGTATCATTAACAGAATAACCAATAACGGTAAGCATACATGCAATAAATGTTGATCCTACCGTAAGTCTTGCGAGGGCATAAAGTGTAAGTACAACTAACACATCATGAACAAGAGCTATAATTGCCGATGAAGCATAACGCAAATCCTTAAATCTAAACCAGATATATATAAGCATTGCTATTGCCGCAACTATAACAGCAATTAATGATTCAGTACGCATTTCCGAAGAAATCATTGAACTGATATTCTCTGATGAAATGTCAGTTTCTTGAATCCCTTTGCTATCAAGCAGGGCTTTATTTAACGCTTCACGCTCTTCCAAATCAAGCGTTCTTGTCTTAATCACAACCTGATTAGCGCCATCTACAAGCTGTGTCTGTATATCGTTATCTCCTGTAACAGAACTTACAAGAGGAACAATCTCATCGTCTACTTCTGCAAGTGTATACTCTTTATCAAGATTTACTGTTGTAGATGTACCACCTGAGAATTCAAGGCTGTAGTTAAGAGGCTTATTGCCCATTCCTGCATTTACACCCATTCCTATCAATCCTGCTGCTATAATAACTGCAGAAAGAATAAAGAATACTGCTTTCTTACCAATGAAATTAATTGGTTTTCTCTTCTTAGCCATTCCATAAAGTTTAGGACTGACTGCACCAAATGCAACAAATACATTAAGAAGTATTCTTGTAACAACAAGTGCTGTAAACATTGAAAGAACTACACCAATTGCAAGTGTTACAGCAAATCCCTTAACTGTACCTGAGCCAATAAAGTAAAGCACAGCTGCTGCAATGAGTGTCGTCACATTACCATCTAAGATAGCGGATAACGCCTTTTTAAATCCAGCCTTTACACAAGATGCTGCATCGTGACCTGCTGCCATTTCTTCTTTAATACGTGCAAATATAATAACATTAGCATCAACTGCCATACCTACAGATAGGATAATACCTGCAATACCGGGAAGCGTAAGTGTTATATCAAATGCCCATATAATGAATATCACAAGGGCTGTATAAAATACAAGTGCAAGACTTGATGCAAATCCGGGAAGTCTATACATTACAATCATAAATATGATTACTGCAATAAGACCTATAAGACCTGCCATAAGACTTGATGATAATGCATCAGAACCAAGCTGTGCACCTACAACCTGAGATTGAACTTCACTCAGCTTAATATCAAGTCCACCAATTCTAATATACGAAGCTAACTTCTCTGCTTCTTCAATAGAAGACATTCCCTCAATAATACAATTACCATCAGTAATGGCCGCATTTACCTTAGGAACGCTTACAAATTCACCATCGTAATAAATTCCTATAGATTCTCCAGCCTGGAATGCTTTAGTTGTTGCTTCACCAAAAGCTTGGGCACCCTCTTCATTTAATGTAATTGAAACAACAGGGTCCTTGGCATTAGTCTGCTGATTAGTATTGTAGCCTGATGTAGCGGAACTAACTTTAGAACCATTTAATACAATAGAACCTTCCTGTTCTAATGTAGCTATATCCTTATTAAGCTTGTAACCACCAGTTGTTGAATCATAACCATAGTTTTGTTCACCACTAGAATTAGTCTGGGCTATGAAATACAAATCACCAGGCGTTCCTAATTGTTCTAGAATTGCATTAGCATCTGTAACACCAGGAATCTCTACAGTAACACGCTTATCTCCTACCTGATAGACGCTTGCTTCTGTTGTCTGAGAACTTCCAAGATCCTTTTCTATACGTTGTTGCAACTTATAGATAGTATCCTTCATCTGTTCTTCAGTAGGTGTATCACCCTCTGCTTCGTATGTGATACTCACACCACCTGCCAAATCAAGTCCAAGCTTAATATTCTGGTCTGCGCCTTTGCCAGTTGATGAAAGAATTAACGTTGCTTCATATATAAGAAGACCTGTTAATATGCAAAAGGCAAGGAGCCAAGCAACAGCTTGACCTTTCTTCATGTTCTTCATCTTCTCTCTCCTCTGTATTATAATTTATCAATAATAAATATTACCTCTATTCACCAGTTGCAGCCTTAATCATAATAGCATTCTCAATTCTCTTCTTCTGAAGCTTGCAACCAACATCATAATTCTCTAATATACTTCCCTTAAAGTTATATGAATTAGCAGCACAACCGCCACTACAATAGAACCTGGCAAAGCACTTTCTACATTCTTCTTTTGCATATACATTGCAGGATTTAAACTCACTTTGAAGTTCAGTATTCTTAATACCTGTATCAACATTTCCCATAAGAAAATCTGTATCCCCAACAAATTGATGACAAGGATACAAATCGCCTATAGGCGTTACTGCTAGATATTCTGTTCCTGAGCCACATCCACTAAGTCTCTTGTATACGCAAGGTCCACCTTCTAAATCAATCATGAAATGGAAGAAATTAAACTCTCTATCTGTTCCATGACGTTCTACCATTTCTTTAGCCAAATTATCATATTCTTCATATAATTTTGGCAAATCTTCTTCTCTAATGGCATAATCATCTGTATCCTTTGCAACAACTGGTTCTACAGATATCTGCTTAAAACCAAGGTCTGCCAGATGAAGTACATCCTTGGAAAAATCAAGATTGTTATGAGTAAATGTTCCTCTCACATAATACTTCTCTTGATTTCTACTATCAGCGAACTTAATAAACTTAGGAACAATAAGATCATAGCTTCCATCTCCACTTGGAAATGGTCGCATCATGTCATGAATCTCTTTTCTACCATCTATAGAAAGGACTACATTGTCCATATTCTCATTAGCAAATTCCATTATCTCATCATTAAGAAGGACTCCATTGGTTGTAAGGGTAAATCTAAAATGCTTGTTACTTTTTTCTTCTATGCTTCGACCATACTTAACTAAGTCTTTTACAACCTGAAAATTCATTAATGGTTCGCCACCAAAGAAATCAACTTCCAGATTCTTTCTGCTGCCAGAATTAGCTACGAGAAAATCAAGGGCTTTCTTACCGACTTCATAGCTCATTAACTCTCTTTTGCCTTTGTATTCTCCTTCTTCTGCAAAGCAATACTTACAAGCCAGATTACAATCATGAGCAATATGAAGACATAACGCCTTAACAACAGTTGGTCTGTCCTTATATGAGTTTATAGGCTTCTCATATATATCTTCTGTAAATAATTCATTATTATCTTTTAATTCTTTAATCTCTCCAAGTATTTCCATCAACTCATCTTGTATATCAGAATACTTAGGATACTTAATTATAAAACCTTCTATTATTTCTTCATCAGACATATTGGTTGATAAATTATCTTCTATATACCCTATCATGTCATATGAAGTATCATCCACAAGGTGAACAGCACCAGAATTAACGTCTAATACTATGTTGTAACCATTGTTTTTATATTGATGTATCATTATTTTTCTTTCCTAAAATAGTATAAATCCTGTGTTAGTTTAATATTATATTAAATAGCACAAAAACCGACCGAGCATATGTATATCACATAACACATAGTGCATCGGTCAGTTCTTTAAATAATCGTCCTAGAATAACAGATTATTTATTCTTACTCTCACAGCTCTGGTTACCTACAGTACAACTTGTCTTACAAGCTGATTGACAAGATGTCTGGCACTCGCCACAACCGCCTTTTTTGATAGTATTTGAAAGCTTCTTTGTATTAAGTGTCTTAATATGTTTCATAATATCTCTCCTTATTAAAAAGCATTTTTTCACATCTTATGAGATTATATCACAATTAAACCTATTTATAAAGGTTTTCATCAAGTATTTTTTGTGCTATTATCATCATATGTTTACGAAAGAATTATTAGAACACTTCAAGACAAAACAAGTATTTATACACACACATGACTTCCCTGATCCAGATGCATTTGCCAGTGCATACGGTCTTCAGAATTTGCTTAGTCATTATGATATTGATTCAGTAATCTGTTATGGCGGTGTAATTGAACGATTAAGTCTAATTCAAATGCTTAAAGTATTCAACATAGAAGCAAGCCCAAGAACAGACTACGAAAACGAATTTTTTAATGCTGTAAATATACTAGTTGATTCTCAGATCAACAATGCCAACATCGTTTTTAACTGTGGGGAGGATGTATATTGTATAGATCACCATCCTGTTTTCTCGAAAGCTGATTATAAATGGCAGGACATAAGACAAGTTGGTGCTTGTGCAAGCATCATTATATCCTACTTCGTTGAATCTAGAATCAAAATGTCTAGAGACGTTGCTTCTGCACTATGTTATGGACTCAAAATGGATACTAATGATTTCAACAGAGGATGCACGAAATTCGACATTGAAATGTTTAATGAAGTATTTGATTACTGTGACTATGAACAGGTTACTTATATCAATCAGAATCAATTGGTTCTAGATGATTTCAAAGCATTTAAGGCTGCTATTAATAATATTAAAACCGTTGACGAATTTGGCTTTGCTTATATTCCATTTCAATGTCCATCTACTCTTGTTGCGATTATTTCAGACTTTCTTTTATCAACAGAAGAAGTGAAAATTTCAGTTGTATTCTCAAAGCTAGATGATGTTGTTAAATTCTCAATAAGAAGTGAAGACAGCAATGTACACGTGGGAAACCTTATAAGAATAGCACTAAAAGACATTGGAAACGGTGGTGGTCATCCAACAATGGCCGGTGGTATAATATATAAGAAATATCTGGATAAAATAGATAATTTAGAAGAAACTGTAATTAATCTATTTACAAACGCATACAAAGAATGGAGAAAGAAGGATCATGACAAATGAGACCACTTCACAAATCATATATGAAATCAAAAAAGTAATTCATGGCAAAGATGATGTTATAAAAAATGTCCTTGCCACCATTCTCGCAGGCGGACATGTCCTGCTAGAAGACATCCCTGGTGTTGGCAAAACAACTCTTGCTGTGGCATTTTCTAAAGCATTATCCCTATCTTATCGTCGTGTCCAATTTACACCTGATGTTCTTCCCAGCGATCTGGTTGGATTCCAAATATATGATAAAAAGACAGGTAACTTTAGATTCCAGGAAGGTAGCATATATACCAACCTGTTTCTTGCTGACGAAATCAATAGAACATCTCCTAAGACTCAATCTGCACTCCTTGAAGTAATGGAAGAGAGACAAGTTACCGTTGAAGGAGTTATGAGAAAGGTTCCAAATCCTTTCTTCGTAATTGCAACTCAAAATCCATTTGGCTCATCTGGAACCCAACGACTTCCTGACTCACAATTAGATCGTTTCATGACGTGTCTTACAATGGGATATCCTAATCATCAGGATGCAATTAATGTCTTAAAAGGCAACTCAAGAGAAGACCTGTCAGATATATCTCCTATAGCTGATTCAGACATGATAAATAAAATGCAAAAGGAAGTTCAAAATCTCTATGTGGACGATTGTATATATGACTACGTGGTAACCATTAGTGAAGAGACTAGAAATCATCCTTCATTATCCCTTGGCCTAAGCCCTAGAGGAAGTATTGCCATACTTCAGATGGCTAAAGCAAATGCATATCTTAATAATCGAAGTTATGTAATACCGGAAGATATACATGATATATTCCTGATTGTGTCAAAACACAGAATCAAACAGACAACTCAAAGCATTGCGGCAAGTGAAGATATTGATACTCTTCTAAAAAACTTGCTAAGTGATGTACCACAGCCAAAAATCAATAAGTAATATATGAAAAGAAGAAATATACCATATCAAATAACATATATATTAGAGATTATTCTTGTACTCTTAGGTGCCATATTCTACAGGCAGCCACTTCTATCAGTACTTTTACTTCTCCTTGTCTTATTACCTGTAATTTCTATATTTATCACAAAATACGAATTCAAAAAACTAAGGGTAAATGCTTCTATAAAAAGAATAAATGCTTTTCAAAATGGCATTATTAATGTTGAAATATCAGCAACATACGAAGGTATAATTCCGCTCCTAAATTGCATGATAGACATGACATACGAGAACCTGTTCTATCCTCATAAAAAGCCTCAGGAATTTGTATTTCATGCAGATAAGAAAAAGAAAAACGAATTCTTATTACCCTTTTCTGTAACAAAAGCCGGAATGTTCATCCTTAAAGCAGATAGATTAAATGTCACAGACTATCTACATCTGTATACATTTACAAGGCCAATCGATATACAAATTGAAGTTCCAATACTTCCGGATGATATAGAGGTTCCTTCTTATGACAAGAGACGTGTTATAGCATCTAAAAAGGAAGGTGATCCTACAGAAATCACTACAATAGGTGGAGAAAAAACACGTGACACAAAACAAATCAGAGAATATCGCTCTGGGGACAGTATAAAAGATATTCACTGGAAATTAAGTGCCAAGACAGATGAACTAATGGTAAAAGAATACGAAGAAATAAAAGAACTCTATTATCTGGTCTTTCCCATTCTTTCATCAGATTTCAATACAGTTGATTATGAGAATATGAAAGTTGATGTTGATTTATCAAAAGACACTTTGCAAAAAACTTTAGAAGTATTTCTATCAATCGGGAAAGATTTAATTAAAGAGAAAGAACCTTTCTCTGTTCTAATTTATAACAGCTTAGATGACACATTTTCAATGAAAATAGTAACTGAAGAAAACGAATTATATGAGGCGCTATATGAATTATACCGCGTCGATACAAAAGGTTATGACGGAGCATACAAACGTTTTACTGAAAAGTTCAAAGAAAGCACAGAAGGTATAATTCTTATAGAAGACGGCAAGGTTACAAGAAAGGAAATCTGTGAATAAAAGGCAGCAAAGAAAAGAAGAAAAAGCACGAATACATGACCAAAACGTGTATGGAATCGCCTTACTTGACATCAAGAAAGATTCAAGTGACAACAGGCTTTTCCTTTGTTTGGTACGCGCAATTTTACTGTTTCTTGCTGTATATGGAACAATTATTGGTCTGGCAGCATCATTCGACCTCCCCATATCTCATATAGTTGTTGCTCCTAGCCTTTTTATTCTATCACTCTTTTCGTCTTTCATATACTATAACAAAATCACTTTCTATAGTGGCTATGTTATTGTATTTATAATTCTAATTATAATGGCATTTGCATTCTATATGTATATTAATTCAGGTTTTCAAGCCTTTCTTAATGAAGTAATCAGCAGATACGAAACGTTTTTTAGTATAGTATCAGGTCGCGTTGCCGAGGAGCAGATTGCTGATCGTACAGTCTCTGTAAGTGCTATGTTAATATTTGTAGGGGGAGTATTCTCTATATTTTTTAATATAACCATTTCCGGATATATGGATCTTCCTATGACTTTCATTGTATCATTTCTTCCACTCCAGATTGCATTTTACATAGATATTGTTCCTCCTATGATATATCTTGTTATGCTTCTTTCGGTATATATATCGGTTGCTATTCTAGGGCGAAGTGGTCACTATACTCTTCCCTATAAATACAAGAAAGACATACCATACGGCCGAAAAAGGAAGAAAAACAGAGACGAACATTTCTATCATGCAAGTGGACGTGGCATGCTAAAAATGATGGGCATAAGTGTTGTTCTATCAACTATAATAATGCTTCTTGTGGGAGGAACTTTTAATACAGATTTCTCTACAAAAAAAATATCAAATTCAGTAAAAGATATCACAGATAAATATGTAAAAACTGTTGTTGTAAGCGGTATTACGTCTTTATTTAATCGTTACGACGCTGTAGGCGGACTCTCAAAAGGTCAACTAGGAGGAATAAGAAGTGTTAATCCCGATTATCAAACCGACTTAATCGTTGAATATGTTCCATACAGCAAAGACGACATATATCTAAAAGCGTATACAGGCGTACGTTACGAACACAACCGTTTCTACAATACATTAGACAATTCCCCATCTTCTAATGCCGATGCAATAATAATGGGGGATAATTATATACTTCAAGATGCTAACAATAATACACCTTACTATAAAATGCGTATTGAAAATGTTAATGCTGACAATACATATGGTTATCAACCCTATATACCCGTATTAACAACAATAAATGGTAGCCCTGCAAAAACCGGTATAAGCCCTTTTAGGAGTATTTATTATAATGATGCAATCCATTTACTGTCAACAAATCCAAAAGACAATACATATGAAACAATCTTTACTCCGATTACAGGAAATGAAAAATATACTATAAAAGACCTTGAAAATGCAAATTCCAATAACGATATGAACTCTTCTTTAATCTTAGATAAATATAAGACACTTTACTTATCTTATCCTTCATATCTTAATGATACTCTTGCAAATATATGTAACGAAGCAAATCTTACATCAGAAGAATTCGATTCATACGATTCTGATAAAAGATCAATTATGATTGCAGAAGCACTAAAAAGATTCTATGAAAACAAATTTAATTACACTATGACACCGGGTGCAACACCTGTAGACTCTGATGTGGTTGAACATTTTCTAACAAAGAATAGAAATGGGTTCTGCGCACACTTTGCGTCGTCTGCAACACTTATTCTTAGATATATGAATATACCCGCAAGATATTGCGAAGGATATTTGCTTTCTTATGGCAATACTACTTCTAACACAAAAATAAGTGATGATATTAATGGGTGGGTCAATAATGGTACACCTCTTTCTGATAATGTCACTAACTCTATTGGTGTCTACAGAGCAGAACTTTCAGATGCCAATGCACACGCATGGCTGGAAATATATCTAGAAGACTACGGCTGGGTTCCCTATGAAATGACTCCTCCTGCCAAAGAATCAGAAAGCGGCTCTTCAAACATCGGATTTTGGGGTGTATTTGCCAGATTATTTAATCCGACAGAACGACTAATTGATGATACAGATGGAAATTCCATCCAAAACGATTTGTCTGATACATTATCCGACACTCTAACGACTAACCCATTAAATGACTCTTCATCAGGTTCAATCATGGGAATAATCAAACAATTTGTAAGTAGTGTTGGATATCTATTTCTTCCATTTTTTTGGATGATTATTGTAATTATAATAATTCTTATTATATGGTTAGCTGGAAAAAGAGCTGTCAACATAATAAGAATAAAGAACTATATAAAAAAGAAGGAGTATAATAAAGCACTTCTTCTTGAATACAGACTAGCACTTGCCAAGTGGAAAAAGAAAAAACTGATTACGTCTGATAATCCCTCTGTCAGGGAAGTTGAAGAAAGCCTTATTAAACATTTGAAATCAGATGGCAAAAACAATATAAAACTAAACGAAGAAGAAATAAAGAAGCTAATGAACGCAGTCTACTTAGCCGCCTTTTCCGAAAAAGGAATCACAAAAGAAATCTATTATGAAAGCCATAAAATGTTCTCTCTAATATAGGAGACAAAACATTACTTTATAGAATATTCATAATACAGCTTCTTGTTATATTATATATTGACTGATATACAAAATCCACTTCCGCTTCCTTCATTGCGTTTCGCTGTTTATCCGTCACCACTGCGTAGGGATAGATTCCGAACATAAATGGAAAGAAAATATATATAAAACTCTTAATATCCGAAGATGACATATCAGGGCAGAATTTCTCAAGAATCAATTCAATATTCTCTATCGACTTACCATATGCTCTCTTAAAGGAGGTTAGAAGTTCCGGACGACTGTTTGCTTCCATATCGTAATTGTTCATAGAAAGAAGCTTAAGGAGTTGCTCTCTTCTTGCAAGAGATGCGGCAATTCTGTCTGATAGCTCTTCTTTGCTCAACTCATCTTCCTCACCTCGTATATCTTCTAACTCTTCATTCCATCGTATGTATTCCTTCTCAAACAGCGCAAGAAATATTTCTTCCTTTGTCTGAAAATAATTATATATAGATGTTCTTGTAAAGGATGTCACATTTCCAATCTCTTTTATAGTGATATCCTTAAAACTCATTGTCTGATACAACTTCTCGCAGGCATTAATAATCTCTTCTCTTCGTGCCTGTGTTAATTCCTTTGAACCCTTAGGCATAGTTTATCCTTTCTTAATCTTCTGGTCTCCCGTAGTCCATACGTGCTTGGCATTTGCGTCACTTTTCTTATTCTGCGCCATCACACCTGCAAGAGGATGTGGCACATAAGGTTCTTCAAGGTATAATATATCTTCCTCACTAAGTTCTAACTCCACAGCTTTTACCGCTCCTTCTATGTGGTGAAGCTTAGTCGCCCCTACAACAGGTGATGTGACCTTAGTAAGAAGCCACGCAAGTGATACTTCCGTCATTGATACATTATACTTATCAGCAATTTCCTCTACACGAGAAATAATTGCCGAGTCAGCTGTGGCAGTTGGATCATACTTAAACTTGGCATAACTGTCTTCTTTTGCCCTCTTCGTATTACCGTCTTTCGGCTTTCTTGAAAGCCTTCCACTTGCCAAGGCACTATACGGCGTAAGAGCAATATTCTCTTCTTCGCAGTACGGCACCATCTCCCTTTCTTCTTCTCGAAAGATTAGATTATAGTGACCTTGAATAGATACGAATCGCTCAAAGCCTTCCTTATCAGCTAATGCATTTGCCTTGGCAAGCTGCCATGCGAAGCAATTGGAGATACCGATATACCTTGCCTTTCCTGCCTTAACTATACGGTTTAGCCCATCCATTATATCATAAATCGGCGTATTGTAGTCCCACATATGATAAATGTATAAATCCACATAGTCCATACCAAGATTACTAAGGCTTGTATCAATCATATTTTCAATATGCTGCTGCCCGCTGATTCCGCTTTCTATCTCTTCTATTGTTCTTGGGAGGAATTTCGTGGCAACCACTACATCTTCGCGCTTAGCAAAGTCTCTAAGAGCCCTGCCCACATACTGCTCACTGGTACCGCTCTGATACCCGATTGCCGTATCAAAGAAATTCACTCCCAGTTCCAATCCTCTTTTGATTATATCTCTACTGTGTTTTTCATCAATTGTCCAGCTATGCTGACCTCTCGACGAATCGCCAAACCCCATGCATCCCATACAGATACGGGATACATTAAGGTCAGAATTACCAAGCTTAGTGTACTTCATAATGCTTACTCCTCCCAAAATCTATTCTGACTCCGTGTCAAAATGAATTATACACCCATTCTGACGCAGTGTCAATATATAATGTAAAAAAGAGAGCTCCCTTTAAGGAGCTTCCTTTCTAATAGTTATGAACAAAGCTTAACGCCCAGCTTAAATGCATTTTCCAGATCGTTAGGGAAATTCTTCTCCCTCATTTCCTTCTTATGTGCTTCATTAAAACCTGACATATCGAACTTGCTGTAATCATTAACCTGCAAAGTATCGCAACATGGATATACCTCTACGTCTCCATTAAGGCTTTTGAATAGGTGAAAGAATCACTTATATATGGACAATTCCTGTTATTTTACTTTTAGGCTTTGTCTCATATGGACTTAGCATATATTTCTATGTCTATGCCCAAAGAATATTAGGCGCAGCCAGAACAAGCGCCTACCGCATAAATATGATCTCATAATAAAAGTAGATTATACATCTATCGACAATTTCGTCTGATTTAAATATTCTCTATAGCCTCAACACCCTCGTCAATGTAATCAACATCAAGTTCATATATCTTACCTTCATCTGCTTTTTTTGCAAATGCGCTATCAAGAGGCATCTTGCCAAGAACCTTTATGCCAAGCTCCTTAGCCACTTCGTCTATATGACTTTCTCCGAATACCTGCATCTTCTTACCGCAGTCAGGGCACTTAATATAACTGTAATTCTCTACAACTCCAAGTACAGGTACATCCATCATATCAGCCATATAATAAGCCTTCTTAACAATCATCTGAACAAGTTCCTGAGGAGATGTCACAATTACAATTCCATTAATTGGAAGCGATTGGAATACAGTAAGCGGTACGTCACCTGTTCCCGGTGGCATATCTACAAGAAGATAATCAAGTTCTCCCCAGATAATATCTGTCCAGAACTGCTTAACAGCTCCTGCAATAACAGGACCACGCCATACAACAGGTTTTTCTTCGTCCTCAAGAAGAAGATTGATAGACATAATCTTGGTTCCGTCTTCTGCTTCTATTGGATATGTACCCTCTTCAACCGCCTCAGCAGGTCCGTGAACACCGAACATCTTGGGTATTGAAGGTCCTGTAATATCAGCATCTAATATGCCCACCTTCTTACCCTGCTTTCTAAGCTTTGCAGCAAGTGTAGAAGTAACGAAGCTTTTTCCCACTCCACCTTTACCTGATACGACACCTATAACATGCTTAATATCAGACATAGGATTCATATCTTCCAAGAAACTTGTCTTCTCTTTTGAAGGACATCCTTCACAACTGTCTCTGTCACAGCTTGATGCACTGCTGCAATTATCTCTTTCTTCACTCATTGTTATTCCCTCCTAATATTATTAACCTGTCCCATTAATGTCTCAAGTCCACTCTTATAATCAGGCCAAGCAACGCCCTTTTCCGTAATAATAGCGGTAATCAATTCATGACTTGTAACATCAAAGGCAGGATTGTATACCTTAACATTCTTATGTGACATTTCGCTATTATACCACATTTTCGTAACTTCCGAACCATTTCTTTGCTCGATTACAATGTCTTCTCCAGTTGCAATGCTCATATCGATTGAAGATGTGGGACCACATACATATACCGGGATACCATAATGTCTGGCAATAATTGCCACACCGCTTGTTCCAATCTTATTGGCTACATCTCCGTTAGATGCTATTCTGTCACATCCTACGAATACAGAATTAATCTGTCCGGATGCCATAAGAGATGCCACCATATTATCACATTGAAGAGTTGTATCAATACCTGCTTCTGTTAATTCATAAGCTGTAAGCCTCGCACCTTGAAGAAGTGGTCTTGTCTCGTCACAGAATGCCTTTATATTCATACCCTTTTCATGAGCCAAGTATATAGGCGCCGTAGCTGTTCCGTATCTTACAGTCGCAAGTCTTCCTGCATTACAATGTGTTAAGATACCGTCTCCATCATGAATAAATCGAAGTCCGTTCTCACCGATTGCTTTACATTCATTAATGTTATTTTCCCATATTGTAAGAGCTTTCTTCTTAAGGACATAAATTATACTATCCCTCAATGTATCATCAAGTTCAATACTATCAAGACTCTTGCTATGTAAGCTACAATCGAATCTATTATTTGTAAATCTGTTAAGTTCCTTAATCATCTCGCCTAATGCCCAAGACAGATTAACGGCCGTTGGTCTGGCAGTTTCAAGATGATTTGAACATCTTATATATTCTTTCACATAATCACCAAGGGTCTGAGCAGTAATATTTGCTGCTATTACATACATAGAAAGAGCGGCAAATACACCAATTGCTGGTGCTCCTCTAACCTCTAGTTTTTCTATAGCCCTATACATTTCGTCAAGGTTAATTGTGCTCTTAACAACCAGTTCGTTTGGTAATTTCGTCTGGTCTATATATTTTACTTCATTAGCCTCTTCATCAAGCCATAATGTGTCAATAGGTTCTGACATTATATCTCCAATCTTGAATATTCCCAGCATTTATGCTGGGAATAATTTATAACAACTTAATCTTCACACAGTCCAACTCTCTAATAGAAATACTGCTTTCCAATTATAATTCCACCTGTCTTACCACGTTGCTGGGCAAGCCATAATGCCCAGAAGAATAATTTATCAACATTTCTTCTTCCATTAAGTACTTCTCTTGCTGCTGAGAAGCAATCTTCATTGGGGCCTCTATCCATAATCATCTGAAGTCTTCCTGAACGAACAGGCTCAAATTGGTTAGCCTGATATATAACGCCGGATATTGTATTAGGGAATTTCGAGCTAAAGACTCTATTCATAACAACAGAACCCACAGCAATCTTACCCTCATATGGCTCTCCTTCTGCTTCTGCATGTATAATTGCTGCAAGGAGATACAAATCATCCTGAGAATATCCTTCTAAAGCACCTGATGTATCTTCATTATTGCCGCCAACCTGACTGGCAAGTGCTTCCTGTCTTGCAGCGTTTTCTCTGGCAAGCTGCTTCTCATATTCTTTCATTTCTTTTATTTTCTTATCATACGCATCAACTTCTGATTGAGCATCCTTTAGCTCTGCATTCTTATCACTTAGAGCTGATCCTGCACTATCAACAAGGCTCTTTAACTCCTGTTTTTGCTTGTCAAGTTCATTAGACTTTGCTTCTAGTTCAGCTCTTCTTGCAGTAAGCTCATTAGTCTTTGCTGTAACTTCTTCCTGTACTTTCTTATATTTATCCATTATATCTCTATCATATTTTACAATATAACTTAGATATTCAAATCTCTCAATAAATTCAGATAAAGAGCCACTTTCCAGAAGCGTCTCCAGCATATTCATAGAACCATTCTCATACATATACTTGATATGCAATTTCATAACCTGTTCCATTTCAGCCTGACTAGTCTTAGCTTCGGATAACTGCTGGCTTAATGTAGCTATATCATTTGAAGCTGCTGTAACAGCTGCATCATTAGCATCTACTTTGGCCTTCAAATCATTGTATGTGCTTTGTACATCGTTATAATTTGCTTTAAGATCATTAGCTTCACTTTGAATAGCATCCTTTTCATTAACAGCCTGTTGCTTCTTCTTCTCTAAGTCGCTGATTGTCTCTGCTCTTCCAACAATAGAAAAACTCGAACAAATCATTATAGCCACTATTAACAATGACACTATCCTTTTAAGTCCCAGTTGTCTCATATATATGTCCTCGCACTATAAACATACTACTTGTATATATCGGCATACAGCAGATAATTCTTTACATAAAAAGAGAGTAGTTTAATAAAAGTTCAACTACCCTCTTCCTACACACTATTATACATTGTGATTCCTGATAATTCAAGGAATTTCACATTTTTTTAGGTATTATAAATTATCTCTTACATATAGAGATTGATTCCATTGCAACTGCTCCACCTCTTACAATTGAAACTTTCTTAAACTTCTTCTTAAGAAGCTTAATTAATTCATCATTAGACTCAGTTGTAAGAAGACATTCAAGAATTAACGAATCCTCTCCTGCATCGCATACACGAACTTTAAATACCTCAGCAAGATGGAAAATCAAATCGATATCCTCTGGAGTAACATCATCAATTCTAGCATAAAGAAGTTCCTTCATATGAAGTGGCGCAGAAGTTATATCAATGACCTTTATGACCTCTACCATGCGATTAAGTTGCTTCTTAATCTGCTCAAATGTTATGTCATCACTTTTTACACAGATGGTCATTCTTGATACATCTTCATGTTCTGTCGTTCCTACTGTTAGGCTTTGCAGGTTATAGCTTTTTCCAGAGAACAGTCCTGACACCTTGGCAAGAACACCTACCTGGTTCTCCACATATAACGCAATCCATCTGTCTTTAATTTGAATCCTGTCACGTATATCATACATATCGTACATATTATTTACCTCTATAATGCATATCTTATTACAAGAACTGCCTGTCTATTATTTATTCGGCTTCTTAGATGACTTTTTCTTCGAAGATGCTCCATTTCTTGGCTTATCTGGTAGTATCATCTCCGACATAGCATCTCCACCTTTTACCATTGGTAGAACAAGTTCATCGCTAGCAATTAAGAATTCAATAATTGTTGTCTTATCATTTGCTTTCGCCTCTCTAAGGGCGTCCTCAATCTGTGTTGGATCGGTAACTCTAATTCCTACAGCGCCATAACTCTCTGCCCATTTAACAAAGTCAGGCACATATGGTGGACACTTTCCTTGTGGCCCCTTACATTCATCTGGACAATCTATATTACGGCGAAGACATGTAATCTTATATCTCTTACCATAGAATAGCTGCTGCATCTGTTTTACCATGCCAAGATATTGATTATTAAGAATACATACTGTTACATTTGCCTTCTCAATAATTGATGTTGCAAGCTCCTGCATATTCATCTGCATTCCGCCATCACCTGTGATACATACAACATCCTTGTCTCTCGCTCCAATCTTGGCACCAACAGCAGCTGGAAAGCCAAATCCCATGGTTCCTAATCCTCCAGATGTTATCATCTGTTTCTTAGAGTTAAGGTTAATAAATTGCGTAGCCCACATCTGATGTTGACCAACATCCGTAACAAATATCCCCTCTGGAAATACTTCATTGATGCCTTCCATTATGCTTTGTGGACATAGTCCCAAATCTTTTCTCATCTCAAGTGGATTCTCTTTATCCCAGGCTGCAATTCTCTTACGCCACTCTTCTGTATCATGTGGCTCAGCCCATTCATTTAATTTCTCTAATGCCGCCTTAGCATCGCATACAATAGGAACATCCACAATAACATTTCTAGAGATTGATGCTGTATCAACATCTATATGAATAATCGCTGCATCCTGAGCAAATTCGGATAATGCCCCTGTTATTCTGTCATTGAATCTTGTACCAATCGAGAATAACACATCACATCCTACTACCGCCTTGTTGGCTGCATATCTTCCATGCATACCACAATTGCCTATATATAAATCATTATCATAGTCTAGTGCGCCTTTGCCCATTATTGTTGTGACAACAGGTATCTTAGTTTTCTCAACAAATTCTTTCAATGCCTGATTAGCATCGGAAATATTGATTCCACCACCAGCAAGTATCATTGGTCTCTTAGCATTCTTAAGAAGTTTATATGCCTTCTTAAGCTGGCCTATATGTACGCTTTTATTAAGCTTATATCCACGAATATCTACATATGAAGGGTATTCGCCATCTCCTGTAGCAACTTGAATATCCTTAGGTAAGTCAATAAGAACAGGTCCCGGCTTTCCTGTTGGGGCGATTTGGAATGCCATCTTAATTGTCTTACCTAAAGCATCTCTATCTCTTACAGTAACACCATACTTTGTAACAGAACGGGTCATTCCTACAATATCAACTTCCTGAAATGCATCATTACCAATTAAATCCTGAGGCACCTGTCCTGTAAAAACAACAAGGGGAATGCTATCATAGAAAGCATCAGCTATACCTGTTATTGTATTAGTTGCACCAGGTCCAGATGTAACAATACACACAGCAGTTCTCCCAGTTGCTCTGGCATACCCTTCCGCTTCATGTATAAGTGCCTGTTCATGGCGTGGAAGTACCACCTTAATCTCAGGTGTCTTATATAATTCATCAATAATATCTGTAACCATTCCACCTGGATATGCAAATACAGTATCTACACCTTCCTCAAGTAATGCTTTTACAAATAGTTTTCTTCCTGTAATACTCATCTTTTTCTTCCAATCTAATTCTTTTTATAAGTACAGAAGCTATATATTATATCAAAATATGTCTGTTCTTCTGACTCCTCAACTAATTCCCATCCACTTTCATCAAGATTAGGGAAAAATGTATCTGCTTCATACTCAAAATCAATCTTAGTGATTAAAGCTGTATCACACTCACTCTCAAACAGGCGATAAATACTTTCCCCACCGATAATATACACATTATTTGTATCGTACTTTTTAATTTCTTCAAGCACTTCCTCTTTTGTATGACACACCGTAGCACCATCCACTTTATAATTCTTATCACGAGTAAGCACTATATTAATTCTATCCTTAAGGGGCTTTCTGCCTGGAAAGCTTTCTAATGTCTTTCTTCCCATTACAACAACATTTCCAGTAGTTGTCTCCATGAAGAATTTCATGTCATTTGGAATGCTTATAAGAAGCTTATTATTAAGGCCTATGCCCCATCTTTTATCTACAGCCGCAATTAATTTCATTGGTCCCTCCCTGCATCTAAGTTAAAGTATCTTTCGCTACGGGATACCTTATCTCTTACTAGACAGCAATTGGTATATTCTTTATTTGTTCTCCAGTCTTATAATCCTCTAATGTAATATCATCTTCACTAAATTCATAGAAATTCTTCTTATCCGGATTAAGAGTGAATTTAGGCGCCGGGTATTGCTCTCGTCCAATCAACTCTTTAACCAATTCGATATGTCTGTCATATATATGTGCATCTGCTATAACATGAACTAATTCTCCAACCTTCATATCACAATCTCTTGCCAGCATATGAAGAAGAACTGCATACTGACATACATTCCAATTGTTAGCTGCAAGAATATCCTGAGATCTCTGATTAAGAATCCCATTAAGAACTAACTCACCACCATCACCTGTTGTCACATTAAATGTCATAGAATAAGCACAAGGATATAAATGCATATCATGTAACTCTTCAAGATTATACATATTTACGATTATTCTTCTAGAAAAAGGATTATTCTTAAGGTCATATCTTGCGCCATCAATCTGGTCCAGATATACATACTTTTTATTAACTATTCCTTTATCTGTATCACAATCTACATCCTTAATTAATGCTGATGGATAATCAGACAAATCCTCACCTTCTATATAAGAATGGTGCGCATAAGGTTTACCTATCTGATAGCCATATGCCTTACCGATTGTACCTTCAGAATCTGCCCATTCATCCCATACAGAAGACTTAAGATTATTAATATTATTGGATTTCTTCTGCCATATCCAAAGCATTTCGTTAGTCGCACTCTTAATTGCTGTTCTTCTAAGAGTAAGGGCAGGAAATTCTTTCTGCAAATCATATCTGTTTACAACAGCAAATTTCTTAATAGTATAAGCACTTTCACCTGTATCAGTCCAAATTGGTCTTACTTTCTCACCTTCAGTACTTATACCGTTATCAATTATATCCTGACACATTTCTACAAATAATTTATCTGCTAAGCTCATATACTAACTCCTTATTCATATGTTCCATCATCTTCCACGCCAATTGTAATCAAACCTTGAGCATTTGCCAGAGAATCTGCCATTTGTCTAACTAGTGCTTCTGGCATTCCCTGTCTAATGTTCATCTCAATAAATTCTTCCTTGGTAAGATATGAGTAAGTCGTATCATTAGGAAGTCTGTAAACTTCTATACCATTTTGAGCAACCACACCTGGATTTCCATTTATCGGATCACTAATCTGTTGTCCTGCAGTTGCTTCAGGATGATATGCTCTACCCTTAACATTGGCAGCTGCCTGAGGATCAACTGGCTGCTGTCCATTAGCTGCCTGCGCCTGAGCTTGCGCTTGTGCTTGTGCCTGTGCCTGCGCTGCCTGCTCTTGCTCATTTACAACACCATTTTCATTAACTCTCGTTGACAAATGCTTTGATATCTCATCTAATTTATTATAAGCATCCTGGTATTTTCCTTCTCTAAGATAAAGGTTATATTCATTAAATAAAGTGTCCATACTAGCCTTTATTTCATCTCTAAAATAATTATTAGCAACATCTTTATCATATTGTTCTTTAACTTTTCCATAGAATGCTAATACATGCATCTTAGAATCAACATATGCTTTATCAATTTTTCTTGTGAATGTTAGAAATGCATCTCTATCATCTAATGTCATATTGTAATCCTGCTTAACCTTGTCTGAATATGTAGCCAAATCAGCTTTATATCCTTCTCTTTCTGCATCAGTTGCAACAAGATTGCTAATTTTCTTCTCTGTTTCAGCATATTTTTCCTGGAATGTCATAGGCTCGACTACAACCTCGTTATTCTTTGCAATTACTACAAAAAAGATTACCAGTCCTATAACTAATACAATTCCAACCCCAATAATAATCGATAACGTCTTATGATTCTTAATGTATTCCATAACATGTCTCCTATAATCAATCTTTTATAGCCTAAATAAATGACTATCTTCCCTTTTAACCCCAAGTACCGATTTTTTCCTATCATACAAAAGCGTGTCTTTAATTTGCTTTGCTATGCTAGAACACTTTTGATATCTAATAGAGCCTTTACCCTCCACACTTTCTCCGTTTAGGTCAACAACTATCTTATCAAACCATTCGTTGTTTAGTACAATCTCAGTTTTAAAATCATAGAAATGCCTAAGATGCGGTGGATAATAACTTTCTTTTTCCCCTTCTTCATTCTGATTATATTCTTCTTTTGTATATTCCTTTATATCTGTATCACAAGAAACTACTTGAGATAACATAATTATATCAGGATTATCAAGACATATGTCCTCTTCTTTTCTTTTTGTCACAACAAAAGCCGACATATAGGGATCTATATATATTTTCTTATCATACCCAAAAGCTATTGATGCCCGAAACCTACATATCTTCTTCTTGTTTTCTTCTCGATACTCAATATGTCTTCTTATGTATTCAGTAGTTTTGTCCCTTCTATTCTTAAGAAGTGGCGAGATTATTTTAGAGCAGGAAGCACACATACATCCATCCTTCAACTTATAGTAGCCCATGGATGGAAGTGGCTTATTACATATATCGCAATAAGTTCTATCTAATCTTGCCATATAATCCCTCTCTAGAACTGCATATATACAAACTCAGCTGGATCTATTCCAGAACCATAATATCCAAAGAATATAAGTATTATTATTCCTACACACACTGCTAAAAGTCTTGTACCAGTCTTAGCAGAAAGAATTACTTCTCTCAAGTCTTCAACTTTCTTCTTCTCCTTATAAAGACTTATGAAGAACAGAAGAATTGTACCTATAAGAATAATATAGAAGTCATATATATCTAAACCACTGGCTTTAAGAAGCACTTCAAAATTACTCCAGATAAAATTACTAATATGAAAATCAGTAACACTTCTAAATAACATACTAAATGCATCTAAAGCATTCTGCGCAACATCAAAATAATAGCCTACAAGAACTAATATAAATGTCCATAGAACAGATACTACTGTAGCAAAAACACCCTTTCTCTTAAGCTTAGTTACACCAAAGAATTTGTCTGCTATTTTCTCATTAATTGGTGAGAATAGCTCTGAAATCATTATTACGATTCCATTCCATAATCCAAAATAAAGATACTTTAGATTAGAACCATGCCATACACCAATTACAATAAATGTAATTAAACTTGCAACGCAGCCTGGAAATACCTTGGCAATATGTTTTCCAAATTTAGGCTTTAACCATTTACCAAAATTAAGGAACTTCTTAGAGATTGACAATGGATAGAAAATGTAATTTCTACACCAATTACCAAGTGTAATATGCCATCTATGCCAATACTCTGTAAGACTGGTAGAGAAATATGGACGTCTAAAGTTCTCAGCCATATTAATGCCAAAGAGATTAGCCACACCTCTTATAATGTCTATTCCTCCAGAAAAATCACAATACAATTGAAGTGCATATAGTATTACTGCAAAGAGGATATAGCTTCCTGTATAAGAAGAAGAATCCTTCGTAACAAGATTAACTAAGGCAAGTGCACGATCTGCAATAACAAGTTTCTTAATCATTCCCCATAGAATAAGAAGAACGCCCTTCTTTATATTTTCAATATCGAATTTGTGACCAACATATAACTGCTTAGCCAAATCATCATATACTGCAATTGGTCCTTGTATAATCTGCGGAAAGAAGGAAACAAACAAAGCAAATCTTGCAATATTAGTCTCTGGCTTCGTCTTCTCTCTATAGACATCAATTAGATATCCCATTGATTGGAATGTATAAAACGATATACCAAGAGGAAGAAGTAATCCCAGCATAGAGGCATAAGGAATATATTTTAGGAATGCAAGAATTCCAAAATTAAGTATTAATCCTACAACAAGAAGAGTCGCACGTACCTTACGACCCTTTGCTTTATATGCCTTTCTTGTTTTCCTATCCCAGTCCTCTTTATGGGACTTAACTACGGCAGTCTCCTTAACTAAATTGTTATCAATAATTCGCGCAATTGTATAAGTAGAAACAATTGTAAATAATATAAATCCCACATAGAACTTACAAATGTATACATAATAGAATAAACTTCCTGAAAGAAGAACTATCCATCTGTATTTCTTAGGAATTATATAATACAGAACAACCGATACTATAACAAAAGCTGCGTATTGTAACGATATTAACTCCACAACTTACAGTCCTTTTACATTTATCTTTGATGCCTTAATCTTGTCTCTTACAAGAGTGAACTTGTCACCTTTCTTTGTATAAATGCTTGGAAGTTCGCGAGACAAGAAAAGGGCAGGAGCTTCAGTTACAGAATATGCTCCACATCTATTAAAGCATATTACATCTCCCACATTAAGCTCTGGAAGAGATACTTCTCTCACAATAACATCTGCTATAGTACACAAACTTCCACAGATACAATAAGGGTTTTCTCTAGAATTACTTCTAACACTTCCCTTACTTTTCCACATTTCATCTATAGAATACTTATATCCATTATGAATTACATCTATAGGAGGAATCTCCATAGCCATCTTCTGTCCGAAATAATTTAGATGGTGAATACCTCCATCAATCAGAATATAATTAGTATCCATACTGTTCTTTGAGTCTACTACTTTAGTAAAGAAAGAGCCTGAACTTGCAGCTAGAAATCTTCCCATTTCTATTCCAAGAGGAAACTTTTTCTTGAATTTGTTAAGTACTTCCGCCGCTTCCTCAAGATGTTCCATCTCTAGTTCTTCATTATTCTCTTTGAAATACTCGACACATAATCCAGGGCCATATTCCACAAGTGAAGGTTCGTAGTTTAATTTAGACTTGAGAGAATTAAGCGCTTTTTCAATCTTCTCCAAATCCTTATTAATCTTACGTAGATTCTTCTGGGTTCCCGAATAGTAATGAAGCCCTATTATATCAAGATTAGAAAAATGCTCATCTTTGTTTTCAATAATATATTCAATATCTTCGTATGACATACCAAATTGATTGCCACTTGTAAGACGAAGTAATGTCTTCACTTTAACATTTTCCCGTTGAATTAAAGCAGCATGACGAAGACTTTCACATGTAATAATATCTACACCATACTCTAATGCTTCATGAACATCCTCTTCACCCTTGACTACACCAGAATATATTATTCTGCTTCCCGGTATATTAAGAGTCTTACATATCTCTAATTCTCCTGGTGAACATACTTCAACATGTGCTATAACATCTGGCAAATCATTTAACAGAAAAGGATTAGCCTTAATTGAATATGTCAAAGGAATATCCATAAGTGCATTAGTTATAGTATTGGCTCTATTCTCAAATTCATCAAAATCAAAAACATAACAAGGTGTATTCATGATCTCTCCATTCTGGTAAACTTCACTAAATCAGGAATTACTCTTCTACTAAAGTATTAACAAGCTTAACCATTGCATCTACAGAGTTAAAATTCTCTGGCACAAGGTCTTTTGGTCTAATTGTAATATCAAATTCATCAGATAATTCTGATACAAGAGATACAATATCAAATGATTCTAATACATTTCCATCTACAAGGGATGTCTCATTCTCGAAATCAACATCTGGTCTAATCTCTTCTAAAATCTCAATAATAGTTTCTTTTGTTTCCATAATTACCTTTCCTCCAATTCTTTAATATCAATTTTACCATTTGGTAGCTTTGGTAACTCATCTAATTGAATTATCTTACGTGGCACCATAAATCCAGGTATTAATTCTCTAAGGGCTAGGGACAAATCTCTCTTTGTTGCATCACCAGAATAGTAAAGGATTAAACTTTCCTTTTCCTTCTTATAAATGCAACAGCTTTCTGCAACATTTTCAACAGAATTAGCTGCACATTCAACTTCATCTAATTCTACTCTGTGTCCCATGTGCTTAATCTGTCTATCCATTCTTCCATGAAATTCGAAGACTCCATTATGAATAGTACCTATGTCACCTGTCTTATATATCCTCTTAGTTGTTCCATCAGATAGTTCACGTTCTACAAAGTTCTCATTTGTTCTATCAGGATCATTGAAATAACCAATAGCAAGAGATATACCTGCTACTGTAATCTGACCTTCAGTATCCTCATCTGTGATAACCTTACTATCACATTCAAGATCTGTCAAGAACACATCGTATCCATTATATGCCTTTCCAATAGGAAGAACTTCAGATTCATCCACAACATGATTCACAACATAGTATGTACAACTTGCTGTGGCTTCAGTAGGTCCATATTGATTAACGAATAATGCATCTGGTAAATTCTCCTGCCATACCTTAAGTGCAGAACAAGGCATAACAGAACCAGAGAAGCATATTTTACGAAGTGTATTAAGCTTAACTTCCTCGAAAGCTCCAAGGCTTAATGGAATTGTAAGAGCCGATACACTCCAACCCACTGCTGTAACTTCTTTGTCATTTAGATAAGTAAATAAAGCATTAGGATCCATAAAATATTTCTTTGGAATAATATATGAACTTGCTCCATACTTAAATGGCAAATAAATATCACGAATTGCTGCTATATAATCTAATGGGGATTGATTACCAAACCTGTCACTTTCTTCAATTCCCATAACATCGCCATAGCTGTCAATATAATTAATTAGTGATTCATGGCTTGTTACAACGCCTTTTGGCCTTCCTGATGAACCAGAAGTATGAATAATATATAATGGATCACTAGGTTTTGCCTTTTCTCGAACATTTTGTAACAAATCACTTTTTATTAAATCATCCTCTAAGCTGTTCTCAGATGCAGGTGATTCATAATTTGAATTATTATATTTTTCAATTGTTGCATTTTCGAAATCAACTACAACAACATCCCAAGACTCATCTGGATAAATATCCTTGCATAACTTTGCAAAACTGCTAAAGCTTTCTTTGTCAACAAGAATTACATCCGGCATAAGGTTATCTAGAATCTTACCTATTCTTGCCTCTGGAAGAGCCATATCAATAGGTGCATATGCTCTGCCTGCATATACACAAGCCATGAATAAAATAGGTGTCGTAGCAGTTCTCGCAGAGAATACTCCCACAGGAGTAGTATCATCTGTTTTAGCAATAGTTGAACCTATCATTCTAGCCTTATCATATACTTCCTTAAAAGTCACTTCTACATCTGTTCCATCTTCTGTCTCGCTTGTAAATGCCACTTTCTCAGGAAGTCTTTGTACTGTAGTCTCTAACCACTCAAGCACATTTTCCATCTAACAAGTCCTTTCTTAACCATCTACACATTTAACCACTCTGGTAAGTATACACTTAATTCATAATAATTTCTTCCCAAATTATCCTCTATATCCTGCTCTGCTCTAGTCAATATTTCCTCAGTCTTCTGTACACTATCTTCCCAGCTCTTCTTAAGTTCTTCAGAATATTCACCTTTTATATCATAATTATTCATAAGATAATTACCGAAATAAGATGTGAACTTCCTTGCGCCCCTTGCATTAAGATGCTCGTCGTTATAGTAATCTTCTACCATAACAATTCCAGCTTCTTCCTTAGCGCGACTAAAATCAACAAATTTATAGCCATGGGCTTCTGCCATCTCGCTTAAAGTTGCTGCAATCTCAGGTTCAGTATCCTTATTCTGGTGTGGGAATCTAACAAATAACACATTCTGTAATCCCTGTTCATTACAGTATGTTAATAAATCCTCGAATATGGCTTTACTCTTATCAGTAAAATAATTACTCTTAGTTTTATCTAAATCATCTGTAGAAGCAGTCTTAGCTCTTGTAGAGTAACCCTTGAGATTAGATTTAGGCTCAAGGAATAATCCTATTCTTGTAAATAGAGTCGCTATACATTTGCCAGGATCCTTCCAGCTATTATGATATACATTAAGGAAGTTAACAGTTTTGAAATCATCTTTATCCTTATCTGCTACAGCATATTCTATAGCTTCATTTCTATTGTCACCATAATTAATATTGTCAAGATAGCCATGAAGATTTCCCTGTCTGTCATAGTAGTAATCCTTCTGAAGCAGGCCATTCATCTCCACAACAATAAGTTTAGGATTCTGATTATCAGTAACTTCTCGTATCATTGACTTATACAAACTGCCTGGCACACCTGATACACCATAAGAATAAGAAGTATATCCGAATTCTTCATAAGCTAATGGTGCACAATAATTGGCGTAAGCTTCGCTTGCGCCAATTAAAACTACATCAAGTGTATTCTTCTCTTTATATATTCCCTGAAGACTTGCCACATTAACAGGCTCTGTCATCTTGAGGAACATACAAGCAGTATAAAGAATTAAAAGAAGCGCTAATATAAATCCAGTATATCCTAGAATTACTTTATGGATAGGCTTCTTTTTCTTTACCTTTTTCTCTTCGCCTAATGTCTCATCATTTTCAATTGTTTCTTCTTTGTTCTCAAGGTCTTTCGACATCCTTATCCCTCAATCATTCTATTGATGCATCTAGCGGCGCCTTCAATAACATCTTTATCAAGTGTTATCTCTTCTCCGCCTACACCTCTTAAAGTATTATATATATCATATAGTGTTGTAACACGCATATTCATGCATGATAATTTCACAGATAGTGGATAGAACATCTTATCTGGGCAATCAAATTGAAGATGTTCTACTATGCTATTTTCTGTTCCGATAATGAATTCTTTCTTATCAGACTCCTTAGCATAGTCCATAATAGCAGTTGTTGCGCCAACAAAGTCTGCTTCCTTTACAACTTCCGGTCTACATTCAGGATGCACTAGAAGTAGCGCATCTGGGTGAGCCTTCTTAGCCTTAACTACGTCATCGTGGCTTATTATAATATGTCTTGGACATCCACCATTATAATATACAAATTCCTTCTCTGGCATCTTACTTGCCACAAAAGCACCAAGATTAGGATCTGGTATAAAAAGAATCTTATCTTCTTTAAGTCCACCAACTAACCTTACAGCAGAGGAACTTGTAACGCATAAGTCACATTCTGTCTTAAGTTCTGACGTTGTATTAATATAACACACAACAGCATGGTCTGGATACTGTTTTTTTAATTCTTTCAAATCTTCAAGTGACATCTGCTCTGCCATTGGACATCCAGCAATAGGATTAGGAAGGAACACTCTCTTCTCCGGAGAAAGAACCTTACAAGTCTCAGCCATAAATCTAACACCGCACATCATTATGTTCTCATTCTTAGCATCCCTGCCCTGCACACTAAGGCCAAAAGAATCACCAATATAATCTGCCACTTCAAATATTGATTGATCCTGATATGCATGCGCTAAGATACATACATCCTTTTCTTTCTTAAGTCTGATTATTTCTTCTTGAACTTCCCTTACTGTCATAGTCATATTCCTTTCGTATATATAATGTATCTCCTACTCACGCTCCCAAGGCAGTAGTGGCACTAGAAATCCCGCCTCATTAAGCTTCTCTTCAATCAAATCTAATCTATCTTCACTAGATGCTTCAACAAGATGATAGTGGTATCCACTTGTTACGCTACCAAGAAGTGTAGACTTACTGTCAAGCAAACGTTCAACGAATTCAATAACATCCTGTCTAGAACTAATACTCATTTCTGCTGATATTCTACCATAAGCTCTATGACTTATACTAACATTTTTTACTATTCCTCCAAAGTCAACAATAAGTGTCAATTCCTCCTTAACCCTGTCAGGTCCATGCTTGACTTTAAATTCTCTAGTAAAAGCGCTTTTTTTACCAAGAATATAGCCTCTGTTAGTGGATATTATCTCAGGAGTATTAGCTCTTATTACAGCCATATCCCCGACTATAATTTGACGACTCACTCCAAAATCTAACGCTAATTCCTTAGCAGGTACAGCTCCTTTTGCATTTTTTAATTTATCTAGAATTGCCCTTCTTCTCTCATTAGTTGTCATAATAATTACTCCACACTTAAGTACTTTATTACTAAATCGCCCTCAAATTCTTCATAGAAATATCCATTATTGGTGCTGAATGTGTAAGTGCTCCACTAGAAATATAATCAACACCTATGTCTGTTAATCTATCAATATTCTCTTTAGTAACGTTACCTGAACATTCAGTCTGACAGCGTCCATCTATTATTTCAATTGCCTTTTTCATAGTATCTATATCCATATTATCAAGCATAATTATATCCGCGCCGGCATCGGCTGCTTCTCTTACCTGTTCTAGTGTCTCAACTTCCACTTCTACTTTTCGTACAAAAGGCGCATATTCTTTTGCCATTTTAATTGCCTTAGTAATAGAGCCTGCTGCGCCAATATGATTATCTTTGAGCATGACACCATCTGACAGGTTATATCTATGATTACTGCCTCCACCTATTCTAACTGCATATTTCTCGAAAATCCTCTGATTAGGTGTTGTCTTTCTTGTATCAAGAAGAGTTGTCTTACTTCCCTCAAGAAGCTTTACAAGTTGATTGGTATATGTTGCAATTCCACTCATTCTCTGAAGATAATTAAGTGCTACACGCTCTCCTGAAAGTAATACTCTTATATCACCTGTAACAGTAGCTAAGAGATCGCCCTTCTTAACATTTTCACCATCCTTAACCTTATAATTAATCACAGTAGATGTGTCCAATAAATGGAACACCCTTCCAAACACGTCAAGTCCGGCAATTATTCCATCCTCTTTACAAATAAGATCAACAGTACCTTTCTTATAAGCAGGCATTACTGCATTAGTTGACACATCCTCACTTGTAATATCTTCCTCAAGAGCCATAAGTAAATACTTATCAGCATTGAGTTTCATTGTTATGTTATCCATAATTATCTACCTCCGAATTTTCTATTCATGAATTTTCTTAATTGCACTTGTTCGATATTCATCAAACAGTCCATCTAGATTCTTGTATTCTTCAAAATCAACATAATAATCATCTATTCCTGTATCATTTGACACCATAATATTCTCAGCCGCCCTCTTGGCAAAAACCAGCGCCTCCAGAAGAGAATTACTTGCCAGACGATTCTTACCGTGTACACCATTACAGCTTGCTTCACCAACTACGTATAGGCCATGCATTGTGGATTCACTGTTTAGATCAACCTTGACACCGCCCATATGATAGTGCTGTGCTGGAACTACCGGAATTGGTTCTACTAAGACATCATATCCCTCCTTCTTACACCTCTCGTAAATGTTAGGAAAATGATGAAGTATGGTTTGCTTGCCAAGAGGCCTCATATCCTCTAGGACATATTCTGTTCCATCTTTTCTCATTTGTTCTCTAATAGCTGCCGTAACAACATCACGAGGCTTTAGTTCATCTGTAAATCTCTCTCCGTTTTTATCAAGAAGAACAGCCCCTTCTCCTCTTACAGATTCTGATATTAAGAATCTCCTTCCAGGCTTCTTAGAATAAAGAGTAGTTGGATGTATCTGAACATAGTTAAGATTCTCTACTTCAATATCATGCTTTATGGCAATGGAAATAGCATCTCCCGTAATATGTGGGAAATTGGTGGAATTCTTATATAAGCCTCCTATTCCTCCACAAGCTAGTATTACATCATTAGCTTCAATAATAGAGAATTCATTCATATCATCAACAACCACAATTCCTCCGCAGGTGTTATCCTTTGCAATAATATCAACCATAGTTGTATATTCATGAATTGTTACATTCTTCTTCTCTGCAACTCTTTTATATAGAGTAGATGTAATCTCCCTTCCTGTCTCATCTTCATGGAACAGTATACGAGCTTGAGAATGGGCTCCTTCTTTTGTAAAAGACAGATTCCCTTCCTGATCCTTCTCAAAATCAACTCCATATTCTATCAACTTATCAATAACATCCTGAGAGGATCTTATCATAACGTCAACAGCATCTCTCTTATTCTCAAAGTGTCCTGCTCTCATTGTATCTTCAAAATAATCATCATAATCGTCTTCATCAAGAAGAACGGATATTCCACCTTGAGCAAGATAAGAGTCTGATTCATCTACTTTTCTCTTTGTAACCATATGAATGTTAATATCATCAGGTAGGCTTAAGGCAGAAAATAGCCCTGCTGCTCCTGTTCCTACGATTACAACATCACATTTCAAATCCATAGTAATACCCCTTAGTTTGGTTGCTTAGACACTAGTGTAAAGGCAAAAGCTACATCTGTCAAGTACAATGTAAAGTTATGTGTCATGACACTAAGGCAACCCTGCGTATTTACGTGCTTTAAGCAAAAAAGACAACTACACATATGTGTAATTGCCTTCAAACAATATTCATATCTCTATTTCGTAATAAAGTTCTCTAGAATCTTCTTTCCGTCTGGAGTCAGTATTGACTCTGGATGGAATTGTAATCCATATACTTCGTAGTCTCTATGCTTAACACCCATAATCTCATGATCATCATTAGCACTTGCTATTATCTCAAGCTCAGTTGGTAGTCCCTTTCGTGATACACTTAGGGAATGATATCTTGCCACTTCTACTTCTTTGTCTAACCCAGCAAATATCTTACAGGAATTATCAATACTTGCAACAGACCTTTTACCATGCATAAGATTAGCTGCATAATCAACATTTGCCCCAAAAGCTTCGCATATTGCCTGATGACCAAGACATACTCCAAGGATTGGTGTCTCACCTGCAAATTCTCTTACAACATCCTCGCATATTCCGGCCCTTTCTGGTCGTCCTGGGCCAGGACTTAATATTATGTGATCTGCCATTCTTCTAATCTCTGATAGGCTAACATCGTCATTTCTTACAACCCTAATGTCCGAGCTTATACTTCCCAACATCTGATAGAGATTATATGAGAAGCTATCATAATTATCTATTAGTAAAATCATAACTAGTCCTCCATCTTAGAAGCCTTCTCAATAGAAAGCATTACGGCTTTAGCTTTGTTAATGCACTCGTTGTATTCGTTTATAGGAATAGAATCAGCAACGATTCCGGCACCTGAGCGAACAAATACCTTGTTATTCTTCTTGTAAGCAATTCTAATGGCTATAGCAGTATCAAGATTACCTGTAAAATCAATATATCCTATTGCGCCACCATATATACCACGCTTATTATTCTCTAACTCATTAATAATCTCACAGGCTCTAATCTTAGGCGCTCCCGACAAAGTTCCAGCAGGAAGAATCGCATCTATTACATCAACAGGGCTTTTATTATCATTTAACTCTCCCTTAACAGTTGACCCTATATGCATAACATGTGAGAAACGCAAAACCTCCATATACTTCTCAACTTCAACAGAACCAAACTTAGAGATTCTACCAATATCGTTCCTGCCAAGATCAACAAGCATATTGTGTTCGCTGAGTTCCTTCTCGTCCTTTAGAAGATCCTCTTCTAATCTCTTATCCTCACTCTCATTCATGCCTCTTGGTCTTGTCCCTGCTAGTGGAAATGTATGAAGCACTCCATCCTCTAATTTAACAAGAGTCTCTGGACTTGCACCAGCAACCTCCATATCGTCACCACTAAAATAGAACATGTAGGGTGACGGATTAAGAGTTCTTAAGATTCTATAGGTATCAAAGAGACTTCCTTTAAAATCTGCTTCTAATCTATTAGAAAGTACGACCTGGAATATATCTCCTTCGTATATATAATCTTTTGCTTTGTTAACCTTTTGGCAAAATTCTTCTTCACTAAATAAAGCTCTATAGTCTGATAAAAGCTCACCCTTAGGGATGTCAGCCTTCTTGCCATTTTGAATAAGTCTTATAATCTCATCAATATCTGTCAGCGCCTGCTTATAGCTATCCTTAAAATTATCAGCCGGTGCATTGGCAATTATTACTATCTTCTGCTTAAGATTATCAAAGGCAATCACCTTATCAAACAGCATCAAATCAAAATCCTTAAAGCCCTCAGTATCATCAGCATCAAGGTTAAGCTTAGGCTCTGCATATTTAATATAGTCAAAGGAAAAATAACCTACCAGTCCACCTGTAAAGGAAGGATAATCCTTAAGCTTAGGACTCTTGTATTTATCTAATATATCCTTAAGATGTGCTTTAGGCTCTCTAACTACTTCTTCTAGCACCAGGGAGCCATTAGCATCGTATATCTTAAGGTGATTATTGCTACACGTAATACATAGCTTAGGATTGTATCCAAGGAATGTATATCTGCCCCAGCTTTCCTGTTCCATAACGCTCTCTAGGATGAAAACGTGAGGGCTTACGCCTCTAAGAATTCGAAGAAGTTCAATAGGTGTTGTAACATCTGAAAGAATCTCCTTCTTAACAGGAATATAATTATAATCTCTAGTGTATTGCTGTAATGTGTCGTAATTACTCATAATAGTACCTCTTATGTCTTATACATCTAAGCACCAAATATCTGCTGCTCTAAAACTAATTAATCTTATGTCTAATTACCGAGCGTCGGCACGCTCATGAGAAAAATCGTATGCGATACCATGAAATGGTATCGCCGGTAACTAAGCCGACCTCGGCTAATTAGACATTTTAATATACTTCTCTAGAGCTTCATAAGCCTTACCAGAATCTAGTATCTCCTCTGCAAGAATGACACCCTTGGCGATGGAGTCTGCCTTGCCACCAATATATAGGGCTGCTCCTGCATTCATAAGAACAGTGTTTCTCTTGCCACCCTTTATTTCGCCCTTGAGGATGCCTCGGGTTATATTAGCATTTTCCTCAGGGGTGCCACCTACAAGCTCCGCCTTGTCGCATCTATCGAAGCCAAATACCTCAGGGGAAATGTCATAAGACTTAAAGTATCCGTCATTAACCTCACATACAAAGGTTGGTCCTACAGCTGATATTTCATCTAATTTCTCACGACCATATACTACCATACCTCTTTTTACTCCCATATCTGACAAAACTCTGGCAAGGGGTTCTACAAGGCATTCATCATATACTCCAAGAAGCTGTCTTGTAGGACATCCCGGGTTTGTTAGTGGCCCTAATATATTAAATACAGTTCTAAAACCAAGTTCCTTTCTTATGGCACCAACATATTTCATTGATGTATGATACTTCTGTGCGAAGAAGAAGCAAAAGTTAGTATCAGCAAGTAGCTTCTTACATTCCTCAGGGCTCTTATCTATATTAGCTCCAAGAGCCTCAAGACAATCAGCTGTACCACTAAGGGAAGATGCGGCACGATTACCATGCTTTGCCACCTTAATTCCTGCTGCTGCTGCAATAAATGCTGTTGTTGTGGAGATATTAAAGCTTCCTGCTCTGTCTCCACCTGTACCTACTATTTCCATTGCGTCCAGATTACCTAGATCGCATTTCCGAGCATGCTCTCTCATAGCCTTAGCACATCCTAGTATTTCATCTTCAGTCTCTTTCTTTGTGCTTTTGGTTGAGAGAGCAGCTAGAAATGCCGCGTTCTGTGTCTGAGATGTCTCACCAGACATTATCTCATTCATTACTGTGTAGGCCTCATCATAAGTGAGGTCTTCTTTCATTACAATTTTCTCAATAGCTTCTTTAATCATCTTGTGTCTCCTTTCAGGTAAGTGTTACTACGTAATCATATACATCTAAGCACCAAATACCTGCACGCTCATGCAAAAAATCGCTTAGCAGGTTTTGGCTGCTTAGATGTATTTTATTGTATGTCCCTCTTGGTTGACAGGGGGACGGTGCTTAGGTGGTTTTTAGCTGTATCTCACGCTTAAACTTAGATACATATTCTCTTGCAACATCAGGATTATAATTTCCCTCTCTCATTAGATTGATGAAATGTGAGCCAACAATCGCTCCATCAATTATATCTCTCATTGGCTCTACATCCTTCGCTTCTCTAATTCCAAATCCCATCATCACCGGAATCTTGGAATGCTTCTTAACATCAGTTAGATAATCAATTACCTTACTGTGAAATGATGCATTTCCACCTGTAACTCCCATAGAAGATACGCAATATACAAATCCTCTTGCATTCTCAAGAATTGTTGGTATTCTATCAGCACTTATTGGTGATACTAATTGTACAAGTATTGTTGTGCCATACTTATCAATTGCATCTCTTAACTCATCTTGTTCCTCTAGTGGAAGGTCTGGAATAATAAGTCCATCTACACCACACTCATCACATTTCTTAGCAAAAGCTTCTATTCCGTAATTAACAATTGTGTTGTAATACATCATGAATAGTATTGGTTGCTGACTTCCAGCATCTCTTATGTCCTTCATTAGTTCAAATGTCTTTCTTAGGCTGGAGCCCTGTTGTATAGCCTCATAACTTGCTTGCTGAATCACACTTCCATCTGCAATTGGGTCAGAGAATGGAATGCCAAGCTCTATAACATCTGTATATCCCTTCTGAGCTTCTATGATTTGTCTTGTTGTCTCCATCCCGCCAAGTCCAGCAGTGTAATATGTAATAAATGCTTTCTCGCCTTTTTCTTGTAATTTCGATAAATGTTCTTCTATTCTACTTTTCACAACAATCACCCCCTTAGTTAAGATATCCTTTACCGGCAATATAATCTGAAATTGTATTAACGTCCTTGTCGCCTCTGCCAGATAAGCATATAATCATTGACTGATTCTTATTCATATTCCTAGCATACTTAATCGCATATGCTACTGCGTGAGCGCTTTCTATTGCAGGAATTATTCCTTCTTCACGAGTTAATTCCATTAGAGCATCCATAGCCTCTGCATCTGTAATTGGTACATATTCTGCCCTGCCTGAATCTCTAAGAAATGCGTGTTCTGGGCCGACTCCTGGATAATCAAGTCCTGCTGAAATGGAATGGGCTAGCTGCACATTTCCATCCTCGTCACTTAGTAAATATGACTTAGTTCCGTGAAGTACACCAATATGTCCTCTTGCCATTGATGCCGCGTGTTCATTGGTATCTATTCCCTTGCCTGCTGCCTCAACGCCGATTAGATTTACATCCTTTTCATCAATAAAGTCAGCGAACATTCCAATGGAATTAGAGCCACCTCCTACGCAAGCCATTACAACATCTGGAAGTCTTCCTTCTTTTTCAAAATGCTGCTTTTTTGCTTCTCTTGAGATACATGACTGAAATTCCTTAACCATCTTAGGATATGGGTAAGGTCCTATTGCTGAACCTATTATGTAGAATGTATCTTCTGCCGTCTTAGCCCATGTCCTAATAGCTTCATTAGTTGCATCCTTAAGGGTATTAGAGCCTGATTCAACTGACACAACCTTTGCCCCAAGCATCTCCATTCTCATTACATTAAGGGCCTGTCTCTTAACATCTTCGCTACCCATAAATACAGTACACTCCATATTAAATAGTGCACATCCTGTTGCTGTTGCAACTCCATGCTGTCCTGCACCTGTTTCAGCTATTATCTTAGTCTTGCCCATTCTCTTAGCAAGAAGAATCTGACCTAGTACGTTGTTAATCTTGTGCGCCCCCGTATGATTTAAATCTTCTCTTTTAAGATATATCTTCGTGCCATATTTCTTAGAGAGATTCTCGGCAAGATATAGAGGCGTTTCTCTGCCAACATATTCCTTAAGATAATAATTATATTCTCTGATGAATTCTTCATCTCTTATTGCCTTTTCAAATTCTTCGTCAATCTCATTTAAGACGTTCATTAAGGTCTCTGCAACATATTGACCACCGAATTGTCCATAATATGCTTTCTCGTTCATAATGCTTCCTTTCTAGTAACTATTACCTGCTCGCTTGCCACCCATTAATATTATGTCTAATTACCGAGTGTCGGCACGCTCATACAGAAAATCGCTAAGCCGACCTCGGCTAATTAGACATTTGCTCTAGTAGTATAATCGCTTCGCAGGTTTTTGATTTACTGCTAAAACAAAACTATCTATTAGCCTTTTATCTTTACCAATCTTATCAATATGAGCTTCCACGCCAGAACTCACATCAACTATGTCTGGATTAAGGATTGATATTGCCTCGCTGACGTTGTCTGAATTAAGGCCTCCTGCAAGGATAAATGTCTTGTCCTTAAAAACCTTAGATTCTAATTTGTCTTTGTTTTGCTGCCAGTCAAATGTCTGTCCTGAACCAAAATTCTTAGAATCAATTACAATACCTGTTATCCTCCGGTATTGGTTAGGCTTAAGTCCCATAATCCATCGCATCTTATCATCATATTCTTCATCTGATAGATTAATGGCGCACCAGACTTCCTTTCTAGTCTTATCAAGTATTGATTCCTTAAGCTCTCCATGAATCTGGATTACATCGAATCCGGCATCTTCCTTATCAATTACTTCTTCCAGCGTAGGAGAAACCATAACCGCCACCTTCTTTATATTAGAATCGAGTCTGTTCATTATTAATCTTGCTTTATCTATTGTAATATTCCGTTTGCTTTTCTCGTAAAACACAAATCCAGCGAAATCTACCTTATTATCATTAAGATAATCTGATTCCTTCTCACTTGTGATTCCACATATCTTAATCTTCATCTTCTTAACCTGCTCTCTTATGTCACATACTCTTACTTCTTGTTAATAGAATCTATCACATTTCCTTCCATCTTCTTGCAAGTTCTCTTGGACTTTTCGATTCCATAAATGACTGACCTATTAAGAATGCGTCAACACCTAAGTCCTTTAGAAAACGAACATCATCATCTGTCTTAATGCCTGATTCTGATACAACAATTATTTCCTCCGGAATGTATTTCTTAAGTCTTTTGGTTGTATCAAGGGATATTGTAAAATCATTAAGATTACGATTGTTTATTCCTATAACAGAAGCCTCTATCTCAAGAGCCCTTTCTATCTCCACTTCATCGTGACATTCAACTAGTACATCTAGTCCTAATTCCTGCGAGAGCTGATAGAAAGCTTTAAGCTTAGCATCATCAAGTATGGCACATATAAGAAGTATTGCATCAGCACCTATTACCTTAGCTTCGTAGAATTGGTATTCGTCTATCATAAAGTCTTTTCTTAGAATTGGAAGAGTTGACTTTGTTCTAATCTGTTCTAGATACTCAGTGCTTCCTTTGAAATGATCCTTCTCTGTAAGACAGGAAATTGCATCAACTGAATCATTATATTCATCTATTCTTGTTAGTAAATCAATTGATGAATTAATATCTCCTGCAGAAGGAGATGCCTTCTTGAATTCACCTATAATACTAATTCCATCCTTGGCAAGGTTATGATAGAACTTAGTTGTATCCCTCGTCTTATCCTTTAGTACAGAATAGGCCTTATCTCTCATTAATGAGACTGGAATTATATCCTTCTCTTCTCTAAGTCTTATTTTCTTGTCTTCGACGATTGTGTCTAGTATCATAATTCTCGTCCTTTCTCGTCAAAACGCAACATATAAAAAAAATCCCAGCAATCTTACGATTGCTGGGACAAAATATCTAATATCTTGCGGTGCCACCCGGCTTGACGATAGCTTCTCTCTATCGACCACTCAACGCATACCATCATATGCTGACATTGTTAACGAAGTGTCTGCTCCGTCTCGCCTACTTTATTCTTATTTCAGCTCGCCCTCGAAAGTCCATTCATCAAAATATATTCTGCCATAATCACACCATCTACAGCTCTCTCTTAGAATAGGGAAGTTGACTACTTACTCTTTCTCATCGGTTTCAATCTTATTTAGTTATCTAGTATTTAATCATACTAATACACGTTTGTCAATAAAAATATCAAAAAATATGATTGCCCAGTAAATGGGGGCATATTATTATGTCAAACTATTGTTTACAAAAATCTAGGTCGTAAAAATTTCTTCTGTGGGTTGTTCTTTTCACCTGTATCATATGTCTTAACACTATTAAACTTTCCATTCCATGTTAGAATTTGTTCATACCATATCCAGTCGTGGAAACTAAGTCTTCCTTGAGCTTCAACTCTAAACTTTGATTTCGTCCAGGCTCCTCCAAAGGCTATACCCTCACCCATATCTTTCCAATTATTTTCTTTTACAACTGCCATACATGGGAATGCTAATACTAAATCATCCCATACACTCTTACCATGTAGTTTGCTCATATACAACCTATAAGTATTAGCATCATATTTGATAGGTGATGTAATCTTTTGAGTTGGATCTCCACTCCAAAATCCAACATTTATTGTTCCATACTGTCCTTGTTTCGAACTAATTCCATTTGCCGGCCATTCAAAGCCCCTTATGACTTTTTTGAAAGTCGAGCTATATGTTCTGTCATAAGGATAAACTACGTATTTATCATAGTAGTCAAAATTATAAATTTCGCTAGGCTCAGGTCCAGCAGGATGAGCATCTATTGTATCAATTGAAGACTTCATCCTCATTGTTAGGTCATTATATCTATCTGCATTTGAAGGAATCTCGTAGTAGAGACTAAGCACAGCATATGCTGTAGATATTCTATACTTTACATTATTTCTATATGCCTGTCTTAGATAATAACCCTCTGAGTCATAATTAAAGTATTGTGACCATGCACTATCGTTATAGAATATAGGATTCTTATCCCAGTTCTTGGAAGTCTCAGTAGTTACAAGTATATAGTTACTCTCTATACGATTAATTAGTGCTGTATAACCTCTGAATCCGGAATTACCCTTCTTCTCTTCTTCCATCATTACCTTAATAAGGGCAGAATTATATGCTTTAAGTTCATCAATAGTTGCATTCTTACCTGGCACCTTGTTACCCTGAGATACATATATATCCTTAGCACCCTGAAGCATCTTCTCAGCTCTAAGGCAATCGGTCTTAAGAGCATCAAGAGCGTTCTCATAGCTTTGAGTCATCTGCTTATATTGATTCTTAATAACAGTATCAAGCTTCTGATCCATTGCATTAAGTAGAACATTCATATCATCTACTTTGTCATTAAGGCTCTTGTTGCTAGGGTTGTTAGGGTCAACCTCCCCATCAAATATACCCATCGCTTCAATAACGCCGATTACACCTGCTACTATATCTGCTGGATTACCAGTAGCTATACCTTTTCCAAAGTTATATACAATCTTGCCATACTTTGCAACTTCAGCTGCAGTACCACCTACATTTGTAAGCTTACTTGCTACATAATCAACAGTCTTTCCAGCTGCATTCCATTTATTATCTCTATTTCTCTGATTCTTCAGTGCCGTTTCAGCATCTGTCGTCTTCTTAGCGTTATTGTTGTTATTATTGTTATTGTTGTTATTGTTGTTATTGTTGTTATTCTGTGGCTGTTGTGGCTCCTGAGCATAGGCAACCATTCCAAGGAGTGATGTCAGATCAAACTTGTCATTATTAAGACCCTCATCTGTTGCCTTAGTAATCTGGAAGAAATCCTTATTATATATTGATGTAATAGTAAATTCAGGTGCTTTATCGCCCCATTCTTCTATTAGTGCTCCTTCATTAAATACTATTGTTCCTGTAAGGTTCATATCATCAACAGTTGCTCCATTAGATGGAACTTCCACTGTAAGAAGATAGCCACCAAGCTCATCATCTTTATCTTTTTCAAGCGTTGTTACAGTACCATTAGCAAAATCATCTAGTAGAGTAATTTGCGATTTGTTGAAATCATCACTTATCTTACCTATGTATGGGAATACATAGAAGGATATTACGAAATTATCACCCGACTTCTCATAATCGAAAGGATATGCAAATGCTGCTGCATGTGTGAAACCTGAGAGATATTCTTTGTCCCCAAATTTCATACTGCCGCCTAAGTCATCTATAGACTCCGCTTCAACTTCGGCTATAACCTGACCATCCTTCTTCTCTATATCAGTTACCTTCGTCTTATCACCAAAGCTAATATCTTCTGCTTTAATATTAGATACATCAACACCGCTTACATTAATAGGTACAGTGTACTTGCCATCACCGCCCTTGATATTATCACCATCTATCGCAACTACAGGTGTCTTAATATCGAATGTAATCTCCTCTGGAAGTACAGCCTTCTCGAATCCATCAACATCAATCTCAATCTCTCCTGCTGTATATACTGTTGATATCTCTGGTATAATTACAGGCTTTCCTGAAAGCTTAATTGTAAGCTTATTATCCTTAGGCTCTAGACTAACAACCTGCATATCTTTAAAGGAATAATCTAGAGTAATATTGTCCTTCGTAATGTTAGGATTAAACTTTCCTTCTTTACTTTCGATTATTATAGTATTCTCTGTTGCATCTGATGATACTTCCTTAGTAGTAGAAGACAATGTATTATCAGGAAGCTTTGGCTGAACAATAACAACAGACTTAGCCTTAGGAATAACTATTGCATAAGCACGATTAACGTTATTCGCAAATGTTTCATCATCATCAAATGAAACAGTGATTTCCTTACCATCATTTACGAAATTAGTAATCTCTGCATTCTTCCTTCCTACCTTAAGCTCATCAGTAGCATTGCCCTGTTCATCAGTTACAACTTCACCAGTAAAGTATTCAAACATTACACTAACATCGTCCTTCGTAATGTCTTTGAATTCACATGCAGGCTTAGCACTAGTATCCTGCACTTCGCCATTATCAAGGATATCTAGCATATCTCCCTGACTAAATTTAACAGTATATTTTCCCTCTTTATTATACTGTACCGTCTCTTTCTTTAACTGATCGTATGTCTGTTCACATCCTGTTAATGCCAACATTGGCACTACCAGGCACACGCACAGAACAAGTGCCAGGATTCTACTAGACAATCCTTTCTTAGGTCTTCTAATTTTCTTTTCTCTCATGCATTCACCCCCTTTATTAAATAGTCCCTCTGTCACCAAAAATAATAGAAATGCCCCCTTTAACTGATTGCCCAGTAAATGGGGGCATATTATTATGTCAAACTATTGTTTACAAAAATCTAGGTCGTAAAAATTTCTTCTGTGGGTTGTTCTTTTCACCTGTATCATATGTCTTAACACTATTAAACTTTCCATTCCATGTTAGAATTTGTTCATACCATATCCAGTCGTGGAAACTAAGTCTTCCTTGAGCTTCAACTCTAAACTTTGATTTCGTCCAGGCTCCTCCAAAGGCTATACCCTCACCCATATCTTTCCAATTATTTTCTTTTACAACTGCCATACATGGGAATGCTAATACTAAATCATCCCATACACTCTTACCATGTAGTTTGCTCATATACAACCTATAAGTATTAGCATCATATTTGATAGGTGATGTAATCTTTTGAGTTGGATCTCCACTCCAAAATCCAACATTTATTGTTCCATACTGTCCTTGTTTCGAACTAATTCCATTTGCCGGCCATTCAAAGCCCCTTATGACTTTTTTGAAAGTCGAGCTATATGTTCTGTCATAAGGATAAACTACGTATTTATCATAGTAGTCAAAATTATAAATTTCGCTAGGCTCAGGTCCAGCAGGATGAGCATCTATTGTATCAATTGAAGACTTCATCCTCATTGTTAGGTCATTATATCTATCTGCATTTGAAGGAATCTCGTAGTAGAGACTAAGCACAGCATATGCTGTAGATATTCTATACTTTACATTATTTCTATATGCCTGTCTTAGATAATAACCCTCTGAGTCATAATTAAAGTATTGTGACCATGCACTATCGTTATAGAATATAGGATTCTTATCCCAGTTCTTGGAAGTCTCAGTAGTTACAAGTATATAGTTACTCTCTATACGATTAATTAGTGCTGTATAACCTCTGAATCCGGAATTACCCTTCTTCTCTTCTTCCATCATTACCTTAATAAGGGCAGAATTATATGCTTTAAGTTCATCAATAGTTGCATTCTTACCTGGCACCTTGTTACCCTGAGATACATATATATCCTTAGCACCCTGAAGCATCTTCTCAGCTCTAAGGCAATCGGTCTTAAGAGCATCAAGAGCGTTCTCATAGCTTTGAGTCATCTGCTTATATTGATTCTTAATAACAGTATCAAGCTTCTGATCCATTGCATTAAGTAGAACATTCATATCATCTACTTTGTCATTAAGGCTCTTGTTGCTAGGGTTGTTAGGGTCAACCTCCCCATCAAATATACCCATCGCTTCAATAACGCCGATTACACCTGCTACTATATCTGCTGGATTACCAGTAGCTATACCTTTTCCAAAGTTATATACAATCTTGCCATACTTTGCAACTTCAGCTGCAGTACCACCTACATTTGTAAGCTTACTTGCTACATAATCAACAGTCTTTCCAGCTGCATTCCATTTATTATCTCTATTTCTCTGATTCTTCAGTGCCGTTTCAGCATCTGTCGTCTTCTTAGCGTTATTGTTGTTATTATTGTTATTGTTGTTATTGTTGTTATTGTTGTTATTCTGTGGCTGTTGTGGCTCCTGAGCATAGGCAACCATTCCAAGGAGTGATGTCAGATCAAACTTGTCATTATTAAGACCCTCATCTGTTGCCTTAGTAATCTGGAAGAAATCCTTATTATATATTGATGTAATAGTAAATTCAGGTGCTTTATCGCCCCATTCTTCTATTAGTGCTCCTTCATTAAATACTATTGTTCCTGTAAGGTTCATATCATCAACAGTTGCTCCATTAGATGGAACTTCCACTGTAAGAAGATAGCCACCAAGCTCATCATCTTTATCTTTTTCAAGCGTTGTTACAGTACCATTAGCAAAATCATCTAGTAGAGTAATTTGCGATTTGTTGAAATCATCACTTATCTTACCTATGTATGGGAATACATAGAAGGATATTACGAAATTATCACCCGACTTCTCATAATCGAAAGGATATGCAAATGCTGCTGCATGTGTGAAACCTGAGAGATATTCTTTGTCCCCAAATTTCATACTGCCGCCTAAGTCATCTATAGACTCCGCTTCAACTTCGGCTATAACCTGACCATCCTTCTTCTCTATATCAGTTACCTTCGTCTTATCACCAAAGCTAATATCTTCTGCTTTAATATTAGATACATCAACACCGCTTACATTAATAGGTACAGTGTACTTGCCATCACCGCCCTTGATATTATCACCATCTATCGCAACTACAGGTGTCTTAATATCGAATGTAATCTCCTCTGGAAGTACAGCCTTCTCGAATCCATCAACATCAATCTCAATCTCTCCTGCTGTATATACTGTTGATATCTCTGGTATAATTACAGGCTTTCCTGAAAGCTTAATTGTAAGCTTATTATCCTTAGGCTCTAGACTAACAACCTGCATATCTTTAAAGGAATAATCTAGAGTAATATTGTCCTTCGTAATGTTAGGATTAAACTTTCCTTCTTTACTTTCGATTATTATAGTATTCTCTGTTGCATCTGATGATACTTCCTTAGTAGTAGAAGACAATGTATTATCAGGAAGCTTTGGCTGAACAATAACAACAGACTTAGCCTTAGGAATAACTATTGCATAAGCACGATTAACGTTATTCGCAAATGTTTCATCATCATCAAATGAAACAGTGATTTCCTTACCATCATTTACGAAATTAGTAATCTCTGCATTCTTCCTTCCTACCTTAAGCTCATCAGTAGCATTGCCCTGTTCATCAGTTACAACTTCACCAGTAAAGTATTCAAACATTACACTAACATCGTCCTTCGTAATGTCTTTGAATTCACATGCAGGCTTAGCACTAGTATCCTGCACTTCGCCATTATCAAGGATATCTAGCATATCTCCCTGACTAAATTTAACAGTATATTTTCCCTCTTTATTATACTGTACCGTCTCTTTCTTTAACTGATCGTATGTCTGTTCACATCCTGTTAATGC
>SVEY01000012.1:68485-82915 GCA_015057165.1 Lachnospiraceae bacterium
GTATATTTTCCCTCTTTATTATACTGTACCGTCTCTTTCTTTAACTGATCGTATGTCTGTTCACATCCTGTTAATGCAAGCATTGGAACAACCAAACATACACACAATGAAACACTAAGGATTTTTGCAAATAATCCTTTATTTCTACTTTTACCCCTTTTATTCATATACGCCTCCTTCCTATGTGCCACAAATTACTATTATTATATCATATTATCCGACCTACTTTATGAAAATAGTTTTAGTTTTTTATATAATACTCCAAAAAATATATAAAATATCCAAAGAATTATAATAAAAATGTCATAAAAGTGTCATAAGGATAATGCTCATCCTCAATTGACATAAAAAAATTGAGATATTAGAATAACATTAAGACAATAGTGTATAAAAAACAGTTTATAGGGAGATTCCATATGAATAAAAAATCATTAAAAAAAATCTATGCTATCTTATTGGTTCTAGTCTTATTACTTACATTTGTTCCAACTGTAACATTTGCCAGCAATAAAATTGAGCCTGATGCCAGTTCGGATTCCTATATTACCACTCTCCATATAGGACAGTCTTGGAAGTGGACACCTTATAAGAATTATCCAGAACTTAGCGTAACATATAGTAGTGACAATCCTGATGTAATTAGCATTGCCGCCGATGGCACTCTTACTATACATAAGGAAGGTTTTGCGACGCTTAAAGCCACTACTCCTGGAAACGACACCTATGATGAATCCACATTTTCAAACTCAATTGAAGTATTAGATGCAAGTAACGGACTGTATCTATATGAAGGAGATCCACATTTCTATTATCAGGGAGCAAAATATAATTCTGGGGAACTTCCATTAGAGATCGAGAGAAACCTGTGTCTTACTAATCCTGACCTTAAGGTATATCTTACTGAATATCTAGAGCCAGCCAAGGCAAGTATCGAAGATAATACAGAAGCCACTCTTACAGCAATTCTTAACTATGGTGCTAACTACCATAGCAAACGTTTCTTATTCGATGGCGCAGGCGGTTCCTGTGAAATGGCAGATACCCAGTGGACAATGTTGCTTATAAGGCATAAGGGACTATGCGCTCCACATGCAAGTCTGTTCTGTTATCTAATGTATCTATCCAACCTTACAAGTATGGCTGTAGATTCAGGTGAACCTAAAGATGACAGAGCACACACATGGTGCATAATAGAACACGATGGATATTTCTACAATCTTGAAGAATATGATTTCTTACAAAAACTAAGTGAGAAATATGCTACTGCACCATTATCCAATTCTAATGCCGAGTACTTCGGAAGCACTATATGTTCTAATACTAAAGTACCATTTCCAACATCAGGTTCTAAGATGACTAGTAATATTAAGATATCTGATATGGGTAGAGATTTAACTAGTGAATGCCCTGTCCTATTATACGAACACCTTTCTGATGGTAGTTACAGAGCAAGATTTGTTACAGTAAAAAAAGGAGCAATACCCGTTTACGCAGATGGTACACTCCTTAGTATGAATGATGTTATATATAAGAATATGGAGACTAACACCTATGCCGATCCTAGTCAAGGCGAAGGACATGCCCAATATAATGGAGCAGCTTATGCTGTATTTAGTGTAGCAAACAATTTGTTACTTAAAGACATTGCTCCATTATGGGAACAGGACAATTCTAGTCTTCCATCAAGTAGCAATTCAAGTAACAACAATGACAATGGCAAAAGTAAGAAAGTATATCCAGCCAAGACTGGTGACAAATGGTTTATATTATAACATTTCTTTGGTCACCCTATTTAAGCTTTATATCTGAACTTCCTTTTGTTACAGGAAGTTCTATAAAGCTTGCAGAGTCATCAATATTCAAAGTCCACTTTTCTGGAACTTTGTAATAATCTTCTATGTTGAAACCTTCATTTATCTTCTCTGCAGACTTTGTAGTAGTTACATATAATTCTAATCTATGTCCTGGTTGTACAACATAGTAATTAGGCTTAAGATACACTACATAATCATAATACACTCCACTATCAATCCGCTGTGCAGGCTTTGTAGCTGAAGCAGGTGCATATCCAGAATCTTTATTCTGTAAATCAATTAGTCCAGAAGATATTATCTTTCTATTAGCATTCACTTGGTAATCTGCCATAGACTCACTTTTATTCTCACCTATAAATGAAGCGTACTGATCTTTATCTTCTGGCACAATGTATGCTGGGAATGGCTCTTCACAATAATCTACAAGATAAACCTCTAGCGGCAATTCTCCTTCTCCAATATAATCTGACTTGATACGAAGATGAACTGGAATCTTGCCATTTATTGTTACGGATTCTGTAATGCTATAAGAATAGCAAGCACTAAGGTCACTACTTTCTCCATTTAACACATTTTCTAATAATTCTTCATTACTTCCTATGCCCTTGTTACCATCTATTATATGTGCACCTTCTCCTAACTTATGTGTCCTTTTCTCACCACTATCCCATTCACTTACAAGCGCATACTCCCCTGTTATATTGCTTTGACACATAATATCTGCAAAGGCAGTTGCTTTATTATCTAAGCCTAATAGATAGTGAGCATACCATAGATTAACAATATCATCATATGTATATCCATCATAAAGGGCATTTGTACGAGACGTACTACTTAGTGGTACACTATGGCCTCCCTGGTGAATAATTGTTCTTACATCACATCCAGCCTTCTTTAGTCTATCTCTTGCAATATCAAATTGTTTAGATGTTACATTATCATCATTAAGCCCATGAATAAGAAGAACTGATGAATGACAATTAGTAGGACTAGTGACATAGTCACGACTAGCCCAGAATTCATTATAGTCAGCCCTTGCCTTATCCGCCTCTTTTTTTAGGAAACCAAGGTATTTCTCATAGTGCTTAAGTTTATCATCGTCATAATCTCCAAAGAATCTACTTGCACAATGACTACTTAAGAAGCTTATATAATCAAAGTTTCCTCTTTCTTTAATCATTCCCTGGGAATTAACATAGTCATACCAACTATATGGTCCTGCAACGGCAATAATAGTTTCTAGTCCTGGAACTCCAGTATCTGCCACCTCATATGCAATAGCCGCAGAATAAGAGAAACCTGTCATTGCTACTTTCCCATTAGACCAATTAGCATCTATTCTTATATTATCAGACTTATTAGTATATGCTACTCTGTCACCATGAAGCCATTCAACAATACTTTTAAATGCATCACGTTCAAGAGTAGAACCACAACTTTCTATTCCTTCACTATCATATGTTCCAAGTCCTGCAGACTGAACAACTGCATATCCCCTGCTAAGACTATCGTCATAATCCTTCATTCCCTCTATACATATCTCTGGTTCATCGCTTTCTGAAGAATCATCTGAAAATGTATAATACCAACTACGATAGTCTGCATTAGCTGCTTGGGTTAAGGTATCACTATTACCTGTAGCCACACGAGGCGCCGGAGAATTCTTCAAATTATCTTCTGTAAGTTGAGACTTCTCATCTTTATTAAAATCGCTATAATTAGTACCTGCTTTATAAGGACTTCCTTCATATATTACAGGAACCTTAACTTCGCCAGTTGCAGCCTTTCTTGGCACTTGTACAACAGCTTTCACAAGGTCTCTCTTGTTATCAAGGTCAGTATCGTAATCAGTCTCCACATATACAACAAATCTAAGAATATCGCTGCCTTCATTAGTATACCCGTCTGTCATAGAGTCAGTCACTTTATATATAGGTTGAGGCATACCATCCTTAATGGACATTCCAGTGGCAGAATCAATATATTCTTTCCCACGTTCTTTTGTATTTATAACAACTACAATAATTCCCACTACTGCAAGTATCAGTATTGCGATTATTATACTTATTATTAATCTTTTTTGCGCTTTCTTATACATATACTTTCCTTTATAATTACAATATAAATTTGATACCCTGTATTACATATAATTTTTTTTAGTATACCATAATGGCATTATTAGTGTTATACTTAATATGATTTTTTATTATATCAACTTACTATAGATACACTTTATTCGATGAAGAATTATGGGGAGGATTACACGAATGGTTTTATATGTAAAATGTTGTCCAAGAAGTGATTCTAGAACTGATAAACTAGCTACTGCTTTACTCGAGACCCTAGGTGACTACTATGAAGTACTTGATATCGTACAAGAGAACTTACTTCCTCTAGATAGAGATACTCTTATAATGCGAGAGGCATTTATAGAACAGAGCAATTACTCTTATCCTATATTTGACTATGCAAAACAGTTTGCATTTGCAGATACAATAGTAATTGCAGCACCATATTGGGACCTGTCTTTCCCAGCTGCACTAAAATCATATATAGAAAATATATATGTTACAGGTCTTGTATCAAAATATAATGAAAATGGTGCTCCAATTGGACTTTGTAAAGCAAAGAAATTATATTATGTTACAACAAGTGGTGGTCCATATAATCCAGATTTTAGTTATGGGTATATAGATAAACTGGCCACAGAGTACTTTGGAATAGACGAGACAGAACTTATCTATGTTGATATGTTAGATATTGATGGCTATGATGCTAATAAGATAATAGAAGACAAGATAAAAGAAATAAAAGAAAGATAAGAATAGTCTATAAATAACTCGGGGGTGGCTATGATATGTACCCAGAATCCTGGACACATATCATAGCCACCCCCGTTCTTTATAATTACATATTATACAAGTCCCTTGTCTGTCTTCTTAACATGTTTGAATACATTTTCAAATCTATTAAGAGCTTCATCAATAATCTCTGGCGTATCAGCCATTGAAGTATATAGGCGAGAACCAGCTAGTGTAACAATACCATTGGCCATATAAGCTGCTCCCATCTTCTCCATTGAATCCTTTCTTACATACATCATTTCTTTATTCTTTAACAAGCCAAGAGCTGACTTAACAAAGGACATAGATGAGAAGTCGAAGCTCATTGCACCTGTACACTCAAGGTGAACAATAGAACCCTGGTTATATGCAACATATGGGAGTCCATATCTGTCAATAAGTTCTTTCAATCCGTCACATAATCTATCGCCCATCTTACCAGCCTTCTCACAGGCATTTTGCTTAGCAATCTCTTGAATTGCAGTGTAACCTGCAATACAGCTAAGAGGATTAGCAGAAAGTGTACCACCAACATATGCTCTATGCTTTCCAGTTGCAAGACCTGCTGCCATAAGAGATGCATATTCTGTCTTACCACCTACACCACCTGCTGCAGGATATCCACCAGCTACAATCTTTCCAAATATTGTAAGATCAGGTACAACATCAAAGTAACCTTGAGCTCCACCTATATCTACTCTAAATCCAGTTACAACCTCATCAAAGATTAATAGTGCACCATAACGGTCACATAATTCTCTAACACCCTTGTTATAATTCTTAGCAACAGGTCTTGTTCCGCTTTCAGGACCTACAGGCTCAAGTAGAACTGCTGCTGTACCACCTCTTAAGCGATTTCTCTTAAGCATAGTTTCAAGCATGTTTAAGTCATTTGGACGAACTTCGTCTGTATACTTAAAGCATTTTCCTGGGATACCATGTGACTCTAGAAGTGCTCGACTTCCTGGAATCTTAAGTCCATATACCATCTGATCAGACCAACCATGGTATGCACCACCGATTTTGATTACATGCTTTTTGCCTGTTGCAATTCTTGCAATACGTAGAGAAGCCATAACTGACTCAGTACCAGAACCTAGCATACGAAACATCTCAACATTTGGCATATGCTTATTAATTTCCTTAGCGATAAGCATTTCTGACTCATGAAGAAGTCCAGTTACTGGTCCACAGTCTTCTAAAAGTTCAAATACTTTCTTTCTTACTGGTTCATAATTACTTCCTAGTATTGTAGGACCACCTGCCTGTAAGAAATCAATATATTCATTACCATCCTTATCATATAGGTATGGGCCTTTTGCCTTAGACATACACATAGGGAAAGGCTTGTTAAATGCAAGATTATGCTGTACGCCTCCAGGGATATACTTTTGTGATTCTTCAAAGACCTGGTATGACTTCTTACATTTCTCATTATAATAAGGCATTACTTCATTCTCATAATAGTCATCATCCACTTCCCATATAGGCTGAGATGTAAGTTCTTTTAACTTCTTGTTGATTTTTCTAGGATCATCCCAACGACTTATTCCACAATTACTCATTTACAATTTCCTCCTTGTTATTAATAGTTTCTTTTTCATTATCTTTTTTCTTTTTGATATTAGTATCAATACTTCCTCTAAATACTACGAATCTCTGGAATAGGTATTCTGTCGAAAGATTTAGTGCCATATTAATTCCTGTTACAAGATACTCATTTAAGCCAACAGACTCAGCGAGGAAATTACCAAGCAGTGTCGTTGCCGGTGTGAATACCACGTAATATGCAGCGACTTTTAGCATAGCAATCGGCACATTATTAGCGCTCTTGAATGTAAACTTTCTGTTAAATGTAAAATTCCATAGAACAGACAACACTAAAGCTATCAAATAGCACGGCCAGTAAGGCCACCCCACTAATTCGTTAAGCAGGGTAAATGTAACTATCTCAATTACTCCTGCTGAAACCGAAAAACCTATAAATTTGAGCACACGTATGAATTCCTTTAGTTTAGAAGAATTATTCTTTTGATAAGATTCTAATTCTTCTGCATTACCTTTTTCCTTTTTTATTGCCTCTGTCATCCTTTCGCCTCCTTTTTCTTCGAGTATTTCTTGTTATACACAAAATTCATTAATCTAGTATCTAGGAAGCCAAGGGTTGCTTTCTCGCCATAGCATCTTGTATGCAAAGCACTTACCGCCGCTTTCTCAACCAGAATCCTTAGAGCCTCAGTATCTTCTTTATCTTTTCCTCTTACAGCTATTCCCTTATTCTGAACAATTACTGCATTCTTATTATTCTTAATGAGATACTTCTTAGGATCTCCTGTAATAACATCAATTTGTGGCCCAATCATTTGCGCCATATCATCGAGTTGTGCTTTAAGAGGTATACCTAGTCTAGAGTAAGCTACGGTCGCTTTCTCATCTAGTTTGTGGCCTTCATAACTTCTCTTACATACATCTTCAAGAAGTTGTATTCTCTCTAGAGCATCCTCTTTGCTTGTTCCTGCAACTACTGCTCCGTGATGTTTCATAAGTACACAATGAGCACCCTTATTAAAGCAAGAAGCAACTTCATTCTTCAAAGTCTTCGTTCCCGGAAGGCCATAGCCTGCAACTAAGATCCCTCCTAGCTTCTCTTCCTCCTCTCTTGTCATGATAATGTCATCGACTCCTGTAAGTGAGAATGCAGATGCAAATGTCTGATGTGTATGAATAACAAACAAAGCATCATCAAAGGCATTATAAGCTGCAGCATGAATACCCTTCTCACTTGAAGGTTTGAAATTACCTTCGTACTCGCCAGTTACCATGTCATACAGTGCTAAATCCTCAGGTGTCGTCTTAGTATAACTAAGTCCACTTGGTGTAATAAGAAAATGTTCATCATCTACTTTAGCACTAACATTTCCCCAGGTACGAGCTACTAACTTCTTCTCAAGTAATAGTAGACCCGTATCAACTACTTGCTGTCTCAAATCCATTTAACCCCTCCTTATGCATTTAACAATTTGAAATTCTTTGCATTTGATTTATACAACTGTTTAAACACTACAAAGTGTTTATCATATATTTTCTTGTTTTTGAGATTAGGTTCGTATACTTTCTTCACTGTTACAAATTCACGAATCTCGTTTAAATCACTAGCATATCCTTCTCCCACTGCTACTAGCATAGCTGCACCAATAGCTCCAACATCTTTTGTATTCTCTATGGTTATTATTTTCCTTCCTAATATATCTGATAAAATCTGGCAGGATACAGGTGATAATGCGCCACCACCCACGAATCTTATCTCATCTGATGTCTTAATCTTCTTCTCAGAACACTCAAGCATCCATCTTAAGTGAAAACAAATTCCCTCTATAACTGCTCTAAGCATCTGACTTTTACCTGTGTTAATTCCTATATTGAAGAATATTCCCTGAGCATGAGGATCCTCAAATGGACATCTATTGCCATGAAGCCAAGGTGTAAATATGACACCATCACTACCAGGATTTACTTTATCAATAACATCTGATAGATAATCATAAAGGCTTATATATTCTGATTCAGGAGAATCCTCAACATTCATTTTGCTTAGATAAATATCTATTTCATCAAGTGCCAAATGATCCTTTACCCACTCAAAGCATTTACCAGCAGTTTCCATCTCAGCGAAGTAATTAAATCTCCCCTTAGTGGCTCCAACAATTCCTGCTATCATAGATATAATATCTACTTCCTGCTTGTCAATAACAGTAGAAACCCAGCCAGAGGTTCCACAATATATATGAGTATCCCCAAGGGCCGTTGCTCCAGCACCAACTCCGATTAGAGTTGCGTCTCCTCCACTTCCATATACTTTAATTCCTTCTACAAGTCCAAGCTCCTCTGCCTGTTTTCTTCGAAGCCTTCCAGCCACCTCGTGACATTTTATTATTCTTGGCAAATGTTCGTACTGTATGCCATACATCTTACATAATGATTTAGAGAAACCTTCATGTCCAACTCTAGAATCGTATAGAAGAGTTGCATATGCTGAATCAGGAGTCATTATAAATTCGCCTGTCATACGACATATTAGATATTCTTTAACATCCAGCCATTTGTATATCCTAGCAAATGAAACAGGCTCATTTTTCTCAACCCATTTGTATTTCCAGATTGGATCTTTTGCAGATGTTGATGCCGCTGATGTCAGATGAATACTTTTATTAAGTTTCAATGCATTAACGCCAGACACAGTGATTCCGTGCTTCTGAACTTCTTTCATCTCAGCTTCACCACGCTGATCCATATAACTCATAGCACGTCTTATGGCATTCCCTTCTTCATCAACTAAGACAAGTCCCTGCATCTGCGAGCAGAAGGATATTCCGTCTATATCCTCTGCCTTTACATCCGTCTTATCAAGAAGTCTTCTGGTGCAGTTACACATAGCGCTCCACCATTCTTCAACATCTTGCTCGGCTCCACCGTTCTCTAATACATATAATTCATATGTCTCGTACTCTCCCCCAACAAGTCTAATACGTTCATCAATCTGAAACAGACATGCCTTTAGGCCAGTCGTTCCAATATCATAGGAAATAACATTAAGCATAAACCCCTCCTACTAATTAAGTCCCAATGCCCCGCTTACAAACTGTAAGAAACTCTCCTTCGTCCTAATAGGATTATCAAACACATCTTCTTTGCAGAAAATTTTCATTCTCTCCTTATAATATTTACAGCTATAGGAAAACTGTAACATCATAAGAAGTGAATCAAAATAAAACGCACACATGTAAGGATCAGAATCAGTCTTCATCTGTCCCTTCTTCTGTGCACGTTCAAACATACCTTCATATATATGTGCAGTACTAGTCTCAATCTTGTCCGCAAGTTCCTCTGCGTACTTACTGCAACTTTGTGATGTGATTTCATTATACATTACATAATAATTAGCATGATTCTCTGACTCTGCAAATAATTTATCAATAAGCAGAGATATACAACTAATTATATTTTCTTCATTAGACAAAATCTCCGTCATAATGCCTTCAAGCAATCTAAGAGAATGCTCTACACAAGCAATAAAGAATTTATCCTTATTCTCATAATACTTGTATATAACACCAACAGAGAAGTTTGCACTTTTTGCAATATTATTAATGTTAGCTCTGTCTAGCCCCTTCTTCGAAAACTCATCTATTCCCGCTTCTAGAAGAGTTTCTAGACTTGCATCATCCATTTTCTTATACATAAAAACCGCCCCTCGTGAATTGCCACTCACGTCTATAATCATATAGTAATGCGATTTTTATGATTTGTCAATATTTTTCTCCTTCATTTTAGATACAGAAGAGCAGTCTGGTCTATGAAACTTCTTGGTGTTAGTATTAAGAATGTAGTCTGATGTCACATTTTCGGTGTTAGCTGGGCTATTTGCTGTTTCACTATTAACTGCATTGCCACTTGCAGACACCTGACTATCACCATTGGCATAATTGATGTCTATTCCAGGCTGCACATTGTAGCAATACACACAGAATCTAATTCCCCTGCCACTATCCTCCACAGAGTAGGCCTCCATAAGCACACCTGACGCCACAAGATTGTTACCGTCGAATATTGGTGTAACCCGATACAATACATGATTATTAGTTCTTTCTACATAATCATCCACCTTGTTCTCGAAGGGTAGCATGCCTTCAACATTAAGGTATCTGGTACCTGTAATGAGATTCTTCTCATTAGCATTTTCCCCTGCCAACTGGTATCCGATTAAATGACAACGATTATACAGATAGTTACCATCGATTAATTCATGATAATTAGCAGTATGCCAGCCCGACGGGCGAATCTGCCCAATCTCCCCTCTCTTCTCTGTAGGCATAAGTTCCTTGCAGATATTAGCATAAGCCACCCCGCATCTTCCCAGATTATCAAGGTTACTATATATCTCAAATGCCCCTGTGTTAATCTTATCTTCTTCGCTAAACAAAGGTTCATTGCCGTTTATTTCCACATAAGGGCTACCCGAATATGGCGGTATGGAAGACAAATCGATTATGCTCTTCTTGCCACTTACCGCTTCCTGCTTATTAACACTATTCTCATGTCCCTGGGTAGCGTACTCAGATGTATTAAGTGTCGCATTGGTTTTGTTACTATCGCTACTGCAACTGCACCCTGCTAACAAGAAGGAAGGTATTAAGATTAATGATATTAGAAGTCTTCTCATATTATTCACCTTCTAGATATAGCTACGCCAGCTCTCGCAGGCTCCGCAGTTATAATTTCCCTTCATTATTTATTTTATCACAAAAATAAAAAAGAACGCTACCCCGTGTATACTTAACACAGGGGCAGCGCCATAAATGGGCATAGATGAAACTATTTAAAATGAAGCATGAATTGGTAGGTAAATTCATACCACTTGTCATCATCATGACCGGCATAACTAAGTTCACTTACCTTCATACCCTCTTCTTGAATTTGATATTTTTCATTAAATGACCCATCAGGAGCAACAAAGTTCATATATTTGTTAACACCATCCTTACTCATATTAGATACAAGTCCTTTTCCTCCCATTCCATCATGATACAGTCCTGCAAGCTTCAGATCTTGCTCTAAGCTTCTTCCATGAAGCTTACTTGCATATTTTGCCATTAATTCCGTTGGCATTTTTGAAGACATATCTTTGGCATCATCATTATACTCCTCCGGGTTGAACATCCATATCTCGTTTAATCTCTTGTCAAATGTTGATGTATATAGACCTCCGTCTAAGTGAATAATAAGCCAGGTATGAGTATGTGGCCAATTATTATTATCCGGATCATAGCTTACAGTTTCATGTGTGCTCGCCACCGTTTGCGGACTAATTCCGGCACTGTTTTGCTCTACAGAATCAAGGGCACTGCTTAATAATTGACCGTATTTCTGATAGGTTACAGCAGTGTTTCCAGCTCCAATATTATAGTATAGTGCTATTAATGCATAAGCACGCTTTATCTGGAACTCTGAGTTTGCTCTATAGGCTACTTTCAAGGCATAGCCCTGACTCTCCCAGTTAAAATATGTATCCCAATATGAATCAAATGCCGTTATAGGGCTAAAATCCTTAGTCTTGCCTAGTTCTCCCGCTACAAGAACATAGTTGCTAACCAAATCAGACATAAGGCTATCAAAGGTATTAAGATCTGGATTAGAATTCTGCTGTTCTTTCATGGTAGAAACAAGCTTTCCAATATACTCCTGTCGTTCAGCATCTGTAGCATTTTCTGCAGGAGCATTAATTCCCTGTTGTTGCAATATTAAAGCGCCTGTTACGAACATTTGCTGCAGAATCTCAGCATCAGTATCAAGAGCTATCATGGCATTATCAAAGGGCTGTAATCCATTACGATATGATTGCATCGTAGCTTCATCAAGCTGACTTGTCATTACTGATAGTAAACTCTGTATATCCTTCACATCAAGAGCAACTTCCTGGACTGCACTGTATACCTTCTGTACTTCCATTAGAATCTCTTCGTTAGAGACTCCACCGCCGCCTCCAAAGATTCCAAATATCTTTAATACACCAGTTACGCCTTCAAGAGCAGCTCCAACATCTCCTGTATAATAAGCTCTGACCACATCAAATACACTACTTCCGAATGAAGCCACTTTTCCCATAGTAGGGTCAATCTGGTTAACAGTATCAGCCGTATAATCCGATATAGCATTATAGTTCTTCCACCTAAGATTTTTAGCGTTAACTTCCTTCATGTATTTTACTGCAGGGTCTTCTTCACCATCACGAGATATCATTGCTGGTAACTGTTTCTCAACATCTAATACATTCTTAACTAATGCATCTGCTTTATCTGTAACCTCAAGACCATTGTCTGTAAGCTTCGTTCCTTCTGGAATAGCAATGTCCGAATTCTTAAAATCACATTTGTAACCTGTGGTTGTTGTATTGTTTGCTGTAGAATTCGAGCAGGAACAACCTGATAATGAAGCGACTAATAGAATCATTACCAGACCAATTGCCACAATACGTTTCTTCATAGTAGTTTACCCCCTCGCATTTTTCATTGATTCTTGATTCGCCTATAATTCACTTGCACTTCTAACTAGCTTTGCATCTACAGACTCGGCTCCGTTAACATATTTTTGGAGCTTATCTGCTGTCTTACCGATGCCACTTCCTCCTGAAGTAGCAAATGCATGAATTGTAATTCCTTTCCAATCATAATCCTTGCAGAATGTATACACAACTCTAGGCGCCTGGCCGTACCAAATAGGGAATCCAATATACACCGTATCGTACTGCTTTAGGTCATCAATCTTATCTGCAACAGGCACATCCTTGCCGCCCATCTGCTCCCTATTACATCTTGATACAGGATTCTTCCAATTAATATCAGACTTTGTGTAAGGTTCTACTGGAACAATCTCGAAAATGTCTGCTCCAATCCTTTCTGCGAATTCCTTTGCTACCTTCGCTGTTGTGCCTTCTGCACTAAAAAATGTTACTAATGTACTCATGGTTTTTCCTTTCTTCTATAGCATTGTCATATATTTATTGTGTTCACTCTTAGGTATTCCTAATGCATCCATTGCCTGCTCAGCAGACATTTTCATGTTTTTCATTATGTTCTTAATAGAGTCCACTATACCCTTATCATATTGACCCTCAGAATATTCTTTAGCATATTCTTTCGCATATTCTTTCGCATATTTTTCTGCAAACTTTTGTACTGCTTCACTCATAATCTCTCTCCCTTCTTTCGTTTCCTTAAAATGTCTTACTCCTTCTTCTAGCTCCTTATTATAAAATCCACTCGTTTTCTTATTAGTCATGTCTTTAAGAAACTTTCCCAAATCATCGTCACCTTCGTATGATGCATTTACATATATTATATGATTACCATCTTGAAACCTTTTATTATCATCAACTATTCTATCAACATAATATAAAGGCTTTCCTTCACCATAATAATCATTCTCTGTAATGAAGATTACATATGAATCTTTTAACTCATCAAAACTCTGTCCAGCTTTAAGCATTCGCGCATCTAGCATTGCAGAATGGAATCTCACACGCCTTGGTGATGCACCTTCATTTGCTCGTTGCACCTCGCAGTCAAAATGCTCACCATTCTTTTCTTTTGCATGAACATCTAATCTGATACTCCTTCCACCTATAAGTGGACTTCTCATATCAAACTGCCCTTTAGTACTTTCAATCTCTATTTCCTTCTGAAGTATTGTACTAAGTAACAAAGTCGTTGCAGGCAAGTTTTCATCAAAAACCTTTGCCATCAACTCATCATCCATAAGAGACATATTGTCTACAATGGCTGATATTTCCTCTAAATACTCTTTTTCTTCCATACTATTAATCTTACTCCCCATAGGCTCTACCTCCTTTCATAATAACCAGGAGCATCGTGGCCTATGATTACTAACTCCTGCTTGAATTGTAAAATGGATATTGTAAGCAGGAATTTCTGATTTGAATTAATAGATTCTTTAATAATTAATAGAAAATGTATGAAATTATCTGCTCATCATTATAGTATCATTACTAAAATGAAATCGCAATAGCCATTTCTTATTCACTGTATATCGTTTATTCACGAACTAAAAAAGTGGGCGATTACTCGCCCACCTCTAATCAAAATGTTTACTTCTCTATCAACCTTGACAAAAGGACCGTCCCAATGCCATTAAGTTAAGGATTTCCCTTTATCACACGTTTAAAACTTCATAAATGATTTAACTATTTTAAGGTGGTT
>SVEY01000013.1 GCA_015057165.1 Lachnospiraceae bacterium
ATTATATATAAAGAAACAGACCTGCATTGGCAATGGCCAATGCAGGTCTGCTATTTAGAGACTATTTTTACAGCCTCCTTTTTTATAGATTCACATATCCAAAAAACAATTATCAAGAAATCATTTTCCCAATATAAGGTATTTTTTTTAATAGATAAGACACCAATGTGCTTATACACAAAACAATCAACACAAGTAGTGGAATAGAAATCAAATATATACAAATATTAATATCTAGTCCTAAATAACTCAATATATGAATAATTAACACATGACATCCATATATCCCTAATGATTCCTTAGATACTAATTCTATTATTTTAAAATGAAATCGCTGCTTTGAGCACAAATCTTTAATAAAAACAAAAAATGCAATACTAGAAAGATAAATCGCCGGCATAGTATATACCCAAAACCTCTCACTAGCTGCTTGCACAAACATATTATCCGCAATTACAAGGCCTATTGTAGTAAGTGTAGCAACTATTCCACATACATATATAGCACGTTTATATTTCACTTCATATTTCCCCAAATATGCACCTAACAAGAAATAGCCAAAATAACCTACAGAAAAGCCCTTATTAATCTTATTTATGTTTATTGAAATAAAATCTAATTGTTGGAAATAGGAAAAGAACTGAAATCCCCCGCCAAGTATAACAAGTAATACTAAAAGCACTACAAAAGTTTTTCTGTCTATATTGTTACATAGCATCCGAAGAACTGGCACAAACAAATATACACCTATCAACGCATAAATATACCATAAATGATGAGGAGTGTCCCCATATAAAATACTAGTAAAGCATTTTAAAAATTCGCCTTTAGAATAATTTTTCTGTTCAAAAAAAGAAAACACATTATATACAATAGACCATGTCAAAAGAAACACCACTAATCGAAGTATTTTCTTTATCATCACAGGATAGTTGTATTCCTTCGACGAATTCAAAAACAAATTCCCCGATATCATAAAGAAGATTGGGACAGAAACCCTAGATACACATTCTAATACAGTTGCTACAACCCAATTAAAAGAGCAAACATTTCCATACCATCCATTAGTACAAACATGTATTATTATTACGCCAACTGCAGATAAAGCCCTTAACACATCTAAATAATATTTTCTTTCCGCCACAGTATTATTTCACCTTCTCAACCTTTGTATCTGAATTCATATCATAAAAGCCTACTGTATTCTTATCAGATATTACAGTTACATTTAATACATCATACAATCTATGATATGCAACAAGTTCGCCTGCATCATTATATCCAGTGCAGCTTATTGATAACAAGTATTCACCACCTTGCAGATTCATCTCCTGGGTAAAACTTGCTACATATTCTTCACCAGATTTTGCTATTTCAACATACTTTTTTTCAAACATAGTGTTTGTTCCAGTTATGTCCACTCCCTTAATACTTTTAAATGTAAAGGTAAATATTGGATTTTTAATATCTTCATTAAAGTGGACTTTTGATTTAATTGTAAACAAATCACCTTTAATAATCGAATTAGTAAGAAGCCCATCACTGTCAACTATTGCAAAATCAATAATCTCTGCCTTCTTAGAACCATATTCATTTAGGTTAGGATTGATAACAAAATGACTTCTCCACAAATCTCCATCTGTTAAACCCACGGTAGAACCAGAGGTCTCTCTCAATTTTTCATTAATATCATTTTCTTTGCTTATTGCTAAAGCATCCTCCACAGCAGTTCCAGTCATCAATTTCTTATAGATATTAATCATATCTTTAGGTGAACCTTCTGCAAGCTTTTTGCCATGATCTAATAGAACAACTCTATCACAATACTTAGATATACTGCCCAAATCATGACTAACAAAAAGAATGGTCTTACCAAGCTTCTTAAAATCGTCAAATTTCTTATAGCATTTATTTTGAAAGAACACATCACCTACAGACAATGCCTCGTCAACAATTAATATTTCAGGATCAATATTGATTGCTACCGCAAAAGCAAGACGAACAAACATACCCGAAGAATATGTTTTGACTGGTTGATAAACGAAATCTCCGATATCTGCAAATTTCAGTATATCATCCATTTTCTGGTCTATTTCTTCTCTTGTGTATCCCATCATAGTTCCATTAAGATACACATTTTCAATACCAGTATATTCTTGATTAAATCCCGCACCAAGCTCTAATAATGCCGAAATTCTACCGTCAATTTCTACATCTCCACTAGTAGGATTAAGTACGCCAGTGATTATCTTAAGAATAGTAGATTTACCTGCTCCATTAGTTCCAATTATTCCTACTGTCTCACCACGTTCTACATCAAATGACAGTTCATTTAAAGCATAATGCTCTCTATATCTAGGTTCTTTAGATAACCCAAAAGCATCCATTACTCTGTCGCGATTCCGATTATATAGTTTATACATCTTACTTACGTCTTTTACACGTATTGCATAATCTGACATCTTAATTCTCCTTAAAGAACATCTGCAAAATGTTGCTGTAGTTTTCTAAATATTGCCATTCCACCTATCGTTACAACAATGGTGAATATCCAAAAATACGCCGTCATACCCGGTCTCTCCCAAAACCACATATTATTATATAAAGCATCTCTATAACCATTAACAATATAGTACATCGGATTCAGTTTAAGTATTGTCATTGCCCATCCCGGAATTCTATTAGCCATAGCATCCATATTCCACATTATAGGTGTCATCCACATTCCTATCTGAAGCAATACATTTACAATCTGCGATAAATCCCTAAAGAAAACCATTATAGCAGAAAACGCATATATTAGTCCTAGACTCAACACAAACATACAGAAGGAGTAATACAATAACTGCAATGTATATAAAGAAGGGAAATAACTATAACAACTATACAGTATTATAGTAAACACTACGAAAAACATATGTACAAATAAACTTGAAATTGACTTTACAACAGGAAGTGTACTTATCTTGAACACAACTTTCTTAACTAGATAGTTATATTCAATGAGACAATTTGTTCCACTTGATAATACTTCTGAGAAGAAGAACCAAGGAACAAGACCTGCTATTAACCAAAGTACAAAAGGAATACCTATACCAGCTTTAGTTGATTGAGTTCCAACGTTTAGTGCTTTCTCAAAAACGAACCAATACACTAGTACAGTTATAATTGGTTGAACAAATGCCCAGACAGTTCCAAGATACGAGCCTGCAAATTTTTGCTTAAAATCATTCTTAGCAAGGCTCCCTATTAGTTTTCTATTAGAAACTACATCCTTAGGTATAGTGGCAATACTATCTAGTTTGATCCAAATAACAATAAGTAAAATATCTATAATTAGACAGACAAGAATCTTCATTATCAAATTGCGAAGATATCTTGCATTTGTAACGACTTCTGCACTCTTTGCAGAATCCACCTTCCATGAATAGTATTTCTCAATATCATTGTAGTTATCTGATGATAATTGATACTCTTCAATTACATTATCTTTATAAGCAAGATAAACCTTTTCATATTTTATTTTATCCATAAGAACATGTTCAGGATTAATTCTAATAGATGATGTATCAGCTGGAAGTGCTAATTCATAATCATTAACACCCTCTTCTGCCTTTGCCGGAACACTAACCACGTGGCTTTGTGAGAACTCTTCTTTGTTTTCATAGTCAACTTGTTTGAAATATGCTTGAATATTAGTATCATTTTCAACTTCTGCAACAACATGAAGTGCTATACCAATTTCTTGAATATTTTCCTTATGAAAGACAGTCAAGATATTTGTTCCAGCCATTATGATTAAGAACAGTATTCCAACAACAATTTTCTTCTTATTCATATTCTGTTATTTCTCCTATACATACTTGTATCAATCCATCCTGCACATTATACAACATTATTTTTTAATAAAATTATTAGAATTAAATACATCCAGCACATATTATATAGTCATATGGCACAATCTAACTCTGCCTTATAGCAAAATCAGCTCTATCTAAGGCCAAATTAACATTATAATACGGATCCCCATCCCGAAGAATATCTGCCCATCGTTCTTGGAACATCCTTATCTCATCAGCAAAACGCTGTTTCTTCTCGGGAGTATCTTCTGCACCACGGCTCTTTGATTCGTAGTGGGTAAGGGCAGCAAAAGAATTATACACAACCTTCTTATCAAGCTGTCTTACTCGAAGGCAATAGTCAATATCATTAAACGCAACCTTAAACTCCTCGTCAAAGCCTCCAACTTTATCAAATATTTCCTTCTTAGTTAGAAGACAAGCAGCCGTTACAGCGCTATAATCCTGTGTAAGCATGGCTCTTCCAAATGCTTTACATTCATCAGGATGAAGGCCTACAAAAGCGTGACCTGCAATTTCGCCAAATCCAATCACAACACCAGCATGCTGTATTATTCCATCAGGATAAAGAAGCTGTGCGCCAACGATTCCCACATCATCTCGTTGGCAGAAGCCTAACATTCTATCAAGCCAATCATTATTAATTGCCTCGATATCATTGTTAAGGAACAAGAGATATTCGCCTTTAGCTTCTTTTACTCCAAAGTTATTAATACTAGAGAAATTAAACTCTCCTGGCCATCTTAGCACCTTAGCCTTAGGACATACGCTTGTAATATTCTTATAGTACTCTTCAGTCTCAGGCTCAGTACTATTATTCTCTACCACAATAACTTCGTAGTTATCATAGGTATTTTTCATAATTGATTTAAGACACATATCAAGATCTCTCGTATGGTCTTTGTTTGGAATTATAATTGACACAAGAGGGGTGCCCTTGACAATATGTCTAGCATGATACTGACCATATTGAATTCCATCCTCCATCTCTACTTCAATTCCCTTGGTGTCAAAATACTTTTTAACTGCTTTCTTACCATTCTTAAATGCATATAATTTACTCTCTGGATTCTCTGCTGTAGAATTCTTATGACTTCTCCAATGATATAAAATCTTAGGAATATGATATACATTATCAACTTCACTTACACATTTAAGTATAAAGTCATGATCTTGCGCTCCATCATATTCAGAGTCAAATCCACCTACTTTATCTGCAATTTCTTTCTTAACGCAGAAAAGGTGACATACATAATTATTAGAGCAAAGCAAATCAATATTAAATCCCGACTTAAAGTATGGTTCAAATCTGTCCTTACCGTTAATATCTATCTTATCTTCGTCTGAATAAATAACTTCTGCACCATATTTATCAATCTGAACCATTAGTTCATATAAAGCATTAGGCGCCAAAACATCGTCATGATCTGCTAACACTATATATTCTCCAACTGCAAGTTTTAGGGCTTCGTTAGTATTTTCAGAAATACCTTTATTCTCTTCAAGATGTCTATAAGTTATTCTACCTTGATAACTTCCGTCATCAATATGCTTCTTAATATGTTCAGCTACTTTATTATTGCTACTTCCATCAGCAAAGCAAAGTTGCCAATTAGGATAAGTCTGTGCTTCTACAGACTTAACAAGCTGGTCTAAGAAATTAAGAGGGGTATTGTATAATGGCACAATAATACTGAATTTCACACCATTCTCAAACATTTGATTTCTTTGGAATTCAAGTTCATCTTCTTTGACATCGTATAATTCCATCCACTTCTCGTAGCGATTATCATTACCGCCCATGGTCATTTCAAATAGCTTCTTAAGACCATGATTGATAAATGATTTGAGGCCATTATTATTATAATATCTCATTGCCCTATGCCATCTGTTAGTTGGATCAAATGCCAGTGCTTTATCAAGATCAACTACTTCCACATTTTCCTTACCATCTCGTATGATATGAACTTTAACCTTCTTACTATTTCTGCTAAATGTTGATAGAAAACCTTGCTTTTTGCTACGTTCACCTTCTGGAATATGGCTAAGTTCAGGAAATTGAGTCTCAATATCTTTTCTTACCACATATTCTGTTTTTGAATCTATTCTATTACCTACTTCATCAGCTATATACACTTCTAATGACTCTGTATTCACACCCCATCCTCGTATTGAAACATCACTTGAGTCTTTAGAAACATCAACAGAATCCACCTTAACCATCCCTTGGCCGAGAGAATTCTTAATCTTAGTCACACTAATATCAAAGCATCTATTAATTACATTCCCTTCTTCATCACAAATAGCCACAGATACTTTTCCTCTGCCATCTATTAGCATCTTAGGAATATTAATAAATACTTCAGCTATCGGATTATGTCCTGGCACATCGTACTTATCCCATATAAAGCGATCATCTCTAACAAGAATATCAACCCCTTCATATGTAAACTTCTCGTTATCAATAAACACGACAACGCACTCCATTGGAGTGCGTACATCTACCTCTATAGCTTCAATAGTAATAAACTTATCACTACAAGCATTTTCTCTTACTTTGTGAAATACAATGTTTGCTTTAGACAATTGGTATTCTCCTTAATCTTATAATACTCATATTATAGCAGACTATTCACTAAATAATACTATTGATAATTAAAAATATACTTCTAAATTATAAATTATTCATTATTCATTGCTTTATTACTCACAATTATCTTATTAACTAAATTTTTTGCACCTCTTTTTATTAAATCAATAATAATCGCAATTAACAATGACATCACAAAAATAATCAAACCATACACTATTACAAATAACACATAGCGCGAAAAAGATAATGAATCACCCACAAAATAATCATATAGAACATACCTTATAGAATTATTATAACAATAAAGTGTTCCTAAAATAACGAAATGTATTAAATATATAGGAAATGTATACTTAGCTATCCAAATAATAACTTTTTCAAAAAAACTTTCCCTTATCTCAAAAGAAAGAATAAACAATGTAAAACCTGTTGCACAAATCACACCATATACACTACTCCATAGCAAAACATTACTTCCCTTTTGTAAAAAAACTTGAGAATTGTAATAATCATATGCTCTGAGAATATTAAATCCTATAAACACTACTAAACCGCCAATTCTAGCAAGCCAATTTCTCTTTATTTTTTCAATATTTCTATATATTTCATCACCAATTAAAACAAACAAAATCGTAGTAGGTATAACATTATAATTTTTCAAATTAACTAACATAAAGAATTCAAGTCTATCGCTCAATGTGGTAAGCAATATATATGCAAACGATAATGCCATAAGAACATATTTCTGAATACAAATTTCCTTATCATTAGAATCAAATCTCTTTATCAACGGAAACCATAACAAAACACAAATGTAAGCACATACATACCACAGGTGCGAACAATGGGTCACTAATGTCACATTTCCCGATAATAATTCTATGAAAATATATTTTATATCAAGCAAATTAAAACTTAGTACTGATTGAGCAATACTCATTTTTCCGTTTAACCAACCTGAAAAAACGAGGCAAAAAAGCATTAACAACATAGATGGAACAACCACCCTAAGAAAACCTTTTTTTAGTACAACACCATATTTTTCACCTTTCATATAGAAGAATCCCGTTATTATCAAAAAAATAGACACTCCATCAGACAAAAGACAAGATAATACTATTCTTTCAAATGGTTCCTCACTTGGAATCAGCATGTTAGGTTTGCTATGCAAAAAAACTACTATTAGGCATGCAATACACCTTAAAAGTTGTACTGATACATCTTTTTTTTTCATGCTTACTCCCCTCTATTTCTTTCAAGCAAAAATCTTTTTCGTCCTCTTATCAATTCTATATAGTAATACACTCGCTATTCCTGTGAAAACGCAAGCAATCAAAAAAGCTATGTAATTCTGACCTATGCCTAAATCGTATCCAGATAACCTCCTCGTATACTCAATTATTATAACATGGTGGGTTAAGAAAATAGCATATCCATATTTAGATATCTTTGCACAAAATCCAAAAAATCTCTCAGACTTTATATATGAGCATATCCAACAAGTAAAAACAATAGTTACTATTCCAACTAGGGTATTTCTATATATAGAAGTATAACGAAACGTCTCTTCACTGAATATTAAATGAAAAGGAAACAGTTGCATAAACATAAGAAATACAAAAGCAATTATCCCGGAAACAAAATTAGGTTTCTTCCAGTATCTAACGAAATACATTCCGAAAGCAAATTCTGGAATTCTTAACAAGAAAAAATTATTCCTAGGTATTACACCTTTATAAAGGACTGATAAAACCGAGTACATAATTATAACAACTACCCCTGTAATAATAGGGTGCTTTTCAATCCCCCACTTCAAAATAGGAAACAGCAAATACAAAAATATCAGGCAACCAAGAAACCACTCGCCCAAAAGATACCAGTTTTGTCCAAACCACCCAAAGTATCCATCTAACCCTAACACACTCCATATTAATTTCCATTTAGGAGCATTAGTATAATATCTGCTGTGGTTAACCAAAAAATAATAGCAAAAAGCAATTATCCATGCTATCCAAAACATAGGATAAATACCAAGAAATCGTCTAAAAAAAAATCTTTTTATATCCAATTTCCCAGAATAAGTATACATTAAAGATATTCCTGATAGTACAAAAAATACAGCAACACCAAAGTCTCCTAGTGTCACAGAAAAAATCTCATCTGGCAAAATACTATTAACATACAAAACACCTGCATTGTCACATTCTCTTGTCCAATGCCAAGCAACAACTGAAATAACAGCAATTACCCTTAATAAGTCAACATATTTTAATCTTTCTCTTTTACTCATTTCTAACCTTCTTTTATATTCAAGAAATAATTCTCTTGATTTTTCATATGTATTATTCTAATTAAAACAGAAATTCTTTTTAACATTTTGGTATTATACGTTATTCTATTTTACATTAAAATACTACATCTCTCCTCTTTCGATTTCTTCAACTATAATAAATCTCTCATCAGGTCTTCTTGGTGAACAATCACCTCTATCGTGTGTCAAATTTGGGCTATAATACGGATCTCCATCTTCAATTATTTCGGCCCACTTATCTCTGAATCTTTTAATCTCTTTTTTAAACCTAGAAATCTTTTCAGGTGATTCTTCATATCCTCTAGATTTTGACTCATAATGATACATAGTAACGTTAGGATCTAAAACAATTTTCTTTCCGGCTTTTCTAATCTTTAGACATAAATCCACATCATTTAATGCTACAGCAAATTCTTCATCAAATCCTTCTACATCTTTAAATACTTTAGCGTCAACCATCATACATGCAGCTGTAACAGCCGACACCTCTTGTTGGACTCTTAGTCTTCCAAAATATCCTACATCTTCCACACCCTGTCCTGTAAGTATGTGACCTCCAAATCCTCCTACTCCTATAACTATTCCACAATGTTGAACTGTGTCATCTGGATATAATAGTTTAGCACCTACAGCTCCTACTGAATCATCTACACAATAACTAAGCATTCTATTAATCCAATCAGTTGCAATTACTTCTATATCATTATTAAGAAGAATAAAGTATTCACCTTTTGCATATTGAGCACCAAAATTATTTATCTTAGAATAATTAAAATCCTCTCCCCACTTAACCACTTTAATGAAATCGTATTCTTCAGTTATTCGATTGTAATAGTCAAAGGTTTCTTTTTCTGTAGAATTATTCTCTATAACAATTATTTCATAATTATTATAAATAGTTTTATCAACTATACTCTGTATACACTTATCAAGATCCTCTATATGATCCATATTAGGAATCAAAATTGAAACAAGAGGGGATTCCTTAAGTTTTCTTGTTGTCTTAAGCATAATAAATATGTCTGTGGCTTCAACTTCCGCATCAATACCCGTCCTGTCATAGTGCGCTTTAAGAGCATTAACACTAGCATCAATAGCATATTGTTTTGAATCAGCATTTCCTGCAGTCGAATCCTCATGTGCACGCCAATGATATAGCACTTTGGGGATATGATATATCTTATCTGTCTTCTCAACACATCTAAGAATCATATCAAAATCCTGAGCACCATCATACTCTTTTCTAAAACCACCCACTTCGTCCATAATTGACTTTCTAACAAAGAATATATGACAAATATAATTAAGGTGACGAAGCATCTCAAGATTGAAATCTGGCTTAAACCTATAATTGCTAAATATCATTCCACTTGCGTCAACTAAATCTTCATCTGTATAAATAATATCGATACTCGAATCACTATTTAATACCTTGACAATCTCATAAAGCGCACTAATCTCCAACAAATCATCATGATCTGTCAACATTACATACTCACCTGTTGCCATCTCAAGCGCCTTATTAGTATTTCCAGCAATACCAAGATTCTTTTCTAGATGAACATAATTAATTCTTTTATCCTTCGGATATTTCTCACTTAAATATAGCCCCAATCTTTCATCGTCACTACCATCCGCAAGACATAGTTCGAAATTAGAGTATGTCTGATTCATTATCGACTTTATAAGTGTTTCAAAAAACGCCATTGGCGTATTATATAATGGAATTGAAATACTTATTAATGGATTATAATCGAACTTTTCATTACGTTGTTTCTTATAATCAGCGGTGGATAGCAAATTGTTCTCACGCCATATCGTGTAATCATCTTTTGGTTCATTAAACTTAGCCATCACATTGTTATATATTTTTTTAGGATTATTTTTGATAAAACGGGCTGTTCTCCTAATTGGTTGATTAGTCAAGAATTCAGACACTTTCCCCCATGTTGTAAAGGATTCGTCAAGTTGTTTAGTATTAATACACACATACATATCTTCTTCGTCCTTCGAAGAAAAAACAATATATATTTTTTCGCTTTTAATACTTTTTCTATTGAACTTTATCAAAAACTCGCTTTTATGATCGTTTTCCAAATCAAACTTCTTTTTTACATCATGTCGTGTTTTTCTCCATATATTGCAATCATCGATTTTTATATTATTACCATATTCAAGTTTGACTTCAATGGGATTACCCTTTAAATCAAATACCCATCCTCTCAGCAAGATATATTCATCATCTCTGTCAACATCATCAATATAATACTTATATAAAGCATTATCATCATCCAAATTATGTTTTTTCATGTATTTATAATCCAACATTAAAGCCTCCCAACGTGACCTATTTATCAAAAACAAAAACATATAATAGTATATTATATTTTTAAAAGTTTTTCCATATTTTTACAAAATCATTTTTGTATATGATAAAACCAATTTACACCAATTACTTAATAATACTATGGAGTAATATTATTAACATATATAAACATCAAAAGCCATAATACACATTTAATATTATATAACCAAATGTGCGTTATGGCTTTAGACTATGTCTTTATTCCCCTAATTTCAAATAGCAATTCTTCCTTCTTTCTTTCCCCAATTAATATAATGCACATAATAACTAGTCAAATCAAAGAAGTATACATTTGCAACATCAGGATTATTCTTAGCGTATGCCCAAACATTAAATGTCGCAGAGCCCTGTCGCCCCTCTCTACATCCATTAGTTAAAAAATGTATAAACGTTGCCACATCATCTCCTTTGAATGCATTTCTGACATCCGAATTATGCTCTATATAGTAATAATAATCATATACTGGCGAAAAATCCACTCCAAAGAACGAATGAATCGGGTTCTGTAGTGTATTACATCCAACAGCTTGTCTTCCTTCATTAAAACCATATTTAACATAATGCATGTAGTACTCTGGTAAGTTATTCCATCCATAGGCTTGTCGAAGATCAGCGCATTGATTTCTATATGAATACACGTCAAATCCTTCGCATCCACGTCGGCCTTCTTTTACTCCATCAACAAGAAAATGACCAAATATTGCTCCATCGTCTCCATTTAATGCTCTATAAACATCAGGATTATTCTCTATATAATAATAATAATCATATACTGGCGAAAAATCTACTCCAAAGAACGAATGAATCGGGTTCTGTAGTGTATTGCATCCAACAGCTTTTCTACCTTCATTATAACCATATTTAATATAATGCGTATAATACTCTGGTAGGTTATTCCATCCATATACTTGTCGAAGGTCAGCGCATTGATTTCTATATGAATACACGTCAAATCCTTCAGACGCACGTCTACCCTCCTTCATTCCAGTAGTTAAGAAATGAATAAAGACTTGTGTCTCATCTCCATTATATGCATTGTAAACATCAGGATTGTGCTCAATATAATAATTATAATTATATACTGGCGAAAAATCCACCCCAAAGAATGAATTCACTCCATTTTGAAGAGTAGGACAATTTAAAGCATTTCTTCCTTCTTTCTTTCCGTATAACCTATAATGATCATAATAGGCCTTAAGGTTATTCCATCCGTATAATTGTCTTAAATCTCGGTATCGATTTCTATATGATACTACATCAAATGTCGCATTTGCTTGGCGTCCTTCATTCATTCCATATTTAACAAAATGCTCTAATGCTAAGTAAGGTTTGTTCTTATAGGCATCATATAAATCAGCATTATGTTCTACATAACAATTAAAATCGTATACTGCGCTATAATCTACTCCGTTATATACTGAACCGCCAGTACGTTTTGAAACGAGATTACTTATATTCCTTGTCATGGTATCATCAACAATACCATCATTATTACTATCAATTTCAGCAACAGCTGTATATGTTGCTCGAGGATCTACTTCATCCAAATAGAAGCAATTATTCTTTGACCAGTTCTCATCATAAATTACTTCTCCACTTGAGCTTGTAAGTTTGAACTTGAAATTAAGACTATCGTAATTTGGAGCATAAGCATTAATCTTTATTATATAATGATCATAATCAAGATCTGCTCTTATGCTGTCTATCCCAGTCGTTTTTTCTCCTCTTTTTGCTGATAATGCAGCTATAACTACGTCAGCAATCTTTTGTTGCCCAGACTCACTAGGATGTAATCCATCTACCGTATTCTCTTCTCCATATCTCATTCTCAAATCAACAAAATAATCCTCATTACTATCTGCAATATTACTAATGTAATTTGCATATGAGTTAACTAAGGTATTCTTTGATGATGTTGGATCATATTTACTAGTCAAATAATTTGGTGCCATTAGTATCAGTTTTACACCATCAAAAAGGTTGTGTAATTTACTTACTAATTGATTATATCTACTATAAAAAAGAGACGCACTCTTGGCAGCATTAGAATCATTAGTTCCGCCATAAACAGCAATATAATCTGGAGAGCCATTATTGTCTAGATTATTTATTCTGTTTTGATAAAGAAAGGACAGAAAATCACTATCATCTAATGTAACTTGTGCATATCCAGTTGAAGCGGACCACCCCATTTGACTACTACTTTCACTACTATATATAGACCACCACATCTTTTCCTTATCTATATTATACGCAGCACCAGGACCATAACAAGGAAAGCCTTCATTATAGGTACTATAAGAAGAAATAGAATCTCCTAGTACAGAAAAAACTGGTTTTTGAGCAAACAAACTCTTTGTTCTAGCTTCGCTAGGAAAACCTATTATTCCTAAAGCTAAGACCATTAAGATCGTTGTTATTATAAATATAATATTTTTTTTCAAAATGCTCTCCTTCCAAACGTCCGTTCGATGATCTACTACATGTTAACTCAGCATACAATTATAACTTTGATATTATACCAACCAATTAAAATTATGTCCATGCATATTATTAACTAAAAATCATAAAATAATCCATTTTTATACAGCTATTCTTCCTTCCCTCATTCCGTAGTTAATATAATGCAAGTAATAACTTGGAAGGTCGAAAGAATAGGCTCTTACTATATCTAAATTATTATTAGCATATGCCCAAACGTTAAATGTTTTACACCCTTGTCTACCTTCTCTACAACCATTAGTCAAAAAATGTATAAATGTTGCCCTATCATCTCCGCCAAAGGCATTTTTAACGTCTTGATTATGTTCTATATAATAATAATAATCATACACAGGTGAAAAATCCGCACCCAAAAATACATGTATCGGATTTTGCAATGAATTACATCCTGTCCCTTTTCTTCCTTCTCTTCGTCCGTAGTTTAAGTAATGCATATAATAGTCGCTCAGCCTATCCCATCCATACACTAGTCTCAAATCCTGATTCTGATTTCTATAAGAATAAACATTAAAATTTGAGCAACTACTTCTTCCTTCATTTAACCCACATGTCAAAAAATGAATAAATACCGATACATCATCACCACCGAATGCATTCTTAACATCAGGATTATTATCAATATAATACTGATAATTATATATCGATGAACAATCTATTCCCAAAAAAGAGTGTAACGGATTCTGCAACGTGTTACAGCCTGTTCCTACGCGGCTTTCCTTTATTCCCCAATTCATATAATGCTCATAGTAAGCTCTTAGATTATTCCACCCAAATACCTGTCTCAAGTCCGAGTATTGATTTCTATATGACACCACATCAAAAGTTGACTTCGCTTGTCTTCCCTCGTTCATTCCGTAATTAACAAAATGTGCTATAGCTGCAGTAGAATCATTACCAAATGCATTTCTTAGATCTCCATATTTATTAATATAATAATTATATTCGTATACAGCACTATAATCTATACCATTATACCATGTTGTGCCGCCACTAGCGGGTTCACTCCCATAATCATAAGGACAACTCTCTCTTCCCACAGAACTCCAAAAGCCTTCAAGAGTATGAGCAGCTCTACCTAGTGAAAGCATCGTACTATCACTCTTATTAAAATGTTTATATTTATATGATGCGGTATCATCCCAAGTAACATCAACAGCATACCAGAAATTGCCAAGCTTAACCTGGTTCCATTCGTGACCTTCGCTTGTTATTGACATAGCAGGTATTCCACGGGCGTAGCAAAGAAGTGCAAATGCTTCAGAGTATCCTGCGCATACTGTTTCACCACCTGGATTTAGAAATACGGAGGCGCAACTTTGATCATATGGTGTATCAAAACTACCATAATAACAATTATTAATAAGCAAATCATGAATTGTCTTCTCTTTATCATATGCACTAGCACTGGTGCTCACCTGGCTTAGATACCCGTTAATCTTTGACTTTATTTGAGAAGCGTAGTTTGCACGTTGTGTGCCTGTTTGCATTCCATCATACACTCCAATGCGTATTGCTTTTTTGCCAGAAGAACCATCATGAAATACACCAACATATTCGCTAAGATAATACAATTCAGGTGTATCATACAGCAAAAGATACGCAACATTTAGCGCTTCATCATTTGAAAGCCCTGAATAAGTTACAATTGGTGTTAAATAGCACCCTCCATCATTATAATAAGCAAAGTCTGCTCCACCATCAATTAGCGGAAACAACTTGTTATATAAGTCATTATATAAAGTCCTCTGATTAGCATTTAACCTGCTAAAAGAATAATTATAATATGGCGAACTAAACTGAGTCCAAAAGGCATCTGTCCCTTTGTAATACTTTTCAACAAACGTTTCTGCATCAGCCTTCTGAGATTCATCAGTAAGTTCATTAAATTCTTCTTCTGTAACATCCTTAGTTTCAACTACAGGCTCTTTAAGCCCTGTTGGAAGTTCTTCCTCTGCATACGCATTAAACTCAGGTACAGCAAACAGCCCTAACACTAATGCCAGAGCCATCGTTACAGCTACTACTCTCTTAATATTTCTTTTTTTCATAGGCACTCCTGTCTACCCTAATCTAGTTTCATGCCCTTCCCTGCGCAATACTCTTTATAACTCTGATTAACTTTATCTTTATCTGATAATATTACATCATCAGGTGTAAGACTATCATTAAATGGCCATTCAACAGCAATATCCGGGTCATTCCACATAAGTCCGCCCTCATCATTTGGATGATAGAAATCAGTTACTTTATAGCAGAATTCTGCATAATCAGACATTACTAAGAAACCATGAGCAAATCCCTTTGGAACAAAGAATTGTTTCTTGTTCTCTGCAGATAATACTAGACCATAGCATTTACCAAAAGTAGGTGAACCATTTCTAAGGTCAACAGCAACATCATATACTTCACCATTTATTACTCTTACAAGTTTATCCTGTGGATGATTAAGTTGGAAATGAAGTCCTCTAAGAACACCTTTCTTTGATGCAGACTGATTGTCCTGTACAAATTTGTGATCAATTCCTTCCGCTGCAAAATCATTGTAATTATATGTCTCCATAAAGTAACCACGCTCATCACCAAATGCAGTTGGCGTAATTACGTGAAGTCCTTCAATTCCATTAACATTATGTTCTACTGTGATTTTTCCCATCTCATCCTCCTATAATCTTATCTATTCATTAAGGTATAAAATTACGTAATACTTTGTCATCAACTATGTATTTATACATTAGTACAAGCTTAGACTATGTTAGTAATTGATTCAGTGAGGGAAATTCGTGACACGGATGTCACGAATAAGGTTGAGTGGTCCGGATGACTGTCGAAACCTGGTTCCCGACATATGTGGTAAGGGGGGACCATGCGAAGCATGGTGGATTCCTTATCACACGGCGACATTTCGCGAAGCGAAATGTTGGAATGATTGAATCATCAATTACTTACATAGGCTTAGCGAAGAACTAGCGTATAAGTACATAGTTGATGACAAAGTATGCACTTATTCTATAGACCTTCCGCTACATCTATTAGATATTTTCCATAATCTGTCTTCATAAGTGGCTCTGCAAGCTTTCTTAATTGATTAGCATCAATAAATCCTCTCTTATATGCAATCTCTTCTATACATGACACATATAGCCCCTGTCTCTTCTGGAATGTCTCAACGAAATTAGCGGCCTGAAGGAGCATCTCGTGATTACCAGTATCAAGCCATGCAAATCCACGACCAAGTGTCTCAACATGGAGATTGCCACGACTTAGATATTCATTATTAACAGATGTAATCTCTAATTCACCTCTTGCTGAAGGTTTAACATTCTTAGCAATATCAACAACATCGTTGTCATAGAAATACAATCCAGGAACAGCATAGTTTGACTTTGGATGTTCTGGCTTCTCCTCAATTGAAATAGCGATTCCATTTTCGTCAAATTCAACTACTCCATATTCTCTAGGATTTCTTACATAATAACCAAATATTGTTGCACCATTCTCAGATTCCGTTCTATTAGCAGTCTCACGAAGTACCCTAGAGAAACTTTGACCATAGAATATATTATCTCCTAGAACAAGTGCCACAGCATCATTGCCAATAAATTCATCTCCTATAATGAAAGCCTCTGCAAGTCCATTAGGCGCTTCTTGAATCTTATATTCAATATTCATTCCAAGCTGACTTCCATCTCCAAGTAATTCTTTAAAGACTGGAAGATCTCTTGGTGTAGAAATAATAAGTACCTCTCTTATTCCAGAAAGCATTAAAGTAGATAATGGATAATAAATCATTGGCTTATCATATATTGGCATTATCTGTTTTGAAATTGCTTTTGTTAACGGATATAATCTTGTTCCCGAACCTCCTGCAAGGATGATTCCCTTCATAATGTAATGTCCTCCTTATTTGATATATATGTTATTCTTCATGATACACACTTATATGTCCGAAGCATTAGTTCAAGCTTAGAGAATATACATGATTAAGTCATTGAAGAGAATTCGTGCCAAGGAGGGCACGAATAAGTTCGAGCCGACAGGATGTCGGATTGAGAACTGGTCTCTGTCCAACTTATATATTATTCGATACCTTAATCATATATATTCTCTTAGCGAAGAACTATTAGCGAGGGCATATAAGTGTGTATATACGAAGAATCACCTATAATAATAATGTCTTGTCTTCACCCATTCCAACGCAACCTGTAAGATCATATTTCTTACCAGTCTCGTCACGGATGTATCCTTCTAACTCGCCAAAAGTTATATAATAATCAATATTAACAACTCCAGCATGCGTTATCATTGGATTTATACTATACACCTTTTGTGTCAAATTAACCATATCATATTGGTCTTTGATATAAACTTCCTGATAATCCTTAAAGTCCTTCGTCTCAGGATTTCTCGAAAACTTAACAGGTGGAAGTATACTTGATGTTCCTTCCAACCACAAAATATTCTCATTATATCTTGCCTGATCAATGGACTGATTTCTGGTTAGATTGAATGCAAGATACATATCTTCTCCATCAATATTGTATCTGCCCAGAGTTGTAACCCAATCATAATGAGCACGCCTTGGATAATAGCCCCTATGATCATCAATTATTGCAACGGTATTCTCATTAGATACCATTTTCTCACCGTTAAATGTTAATTCTCCCTCAGCCTTGAAGAAATCCTTTTGTGAGTATAAAGGACGTGGTCTCTTCTTGTCAAATGGAATACTTGCCACACACGGATCCGATATACGTGTAAGCTCGACATCATAGTCGATAGTCGCTTCACCTACATTTTCTTTCATAGCAGCAACTGCTGTCTTATCTTTTCTAGGAACTGTAATTAGGCACTTACCTTTATGTGAACCGGACAGATGCGCTTTACCTTCATCAAAGGTATTAACATATTTTACAAAACTAACATCCGTCTTTGCAAAAGCAACAGATCCTTTAATTAGATTAGGTGCTATCTGCGTGTCTTTACTCTTAAGATCAGTATCCCAACAATAAGTGGTTTTAGTTCTCTTATCATAGAACACATTTAATGTCTTGCCAAAAATCCCCATGTCACATACAACAGCAAGAAGTATTCCATTATCAAAATGTACTTCTGTTGCCTCCCATAGGGTAAGCTTTAGTCTGTTAAATGCATTTGGCAGTGCAGTAGGTCCATTTAATTTAAGAAGTTCCATCTCTTCAAACTCTTTGTCAAATGTTCCAAATTCGCAACTACCATCTGGCCTCACCATACTCTTTGGCGTAGGTACTGCTCTTCTTGTCTCATTAATATATTTACTGTATTCTCCCCTAATTGGTTCTCTCTTAACCATAAGCCTCCCCCTTTCTCTAGTAACATGTCTTGTTATTCTTACAACTAAGACATTTGTCAAAATATTTAACCCCAAAGGATAGAATTATCCTTATACATTATTATAACACATTTTAGAGAAAATATGGCTTAAAAGGGGCAAAAGGAAAAGCACTATATTATTCATCAAACTCCACAACAACATAAAAGCCTTTTTCAGTCTCTTTAATATCAACGACTTTTCCTTCTGAGCTACTAATTCTCTCGGTGATTTTGAAATTAGCAGACATTGCATAGCTTTTACCTAAAGTATAGTAATATGAATTAGGAAGCTTACTTTCTGTAATGGGAAGAACCTGCCCTTTTGTAACAAGACCTTCCCTTTCCATTTTAAATTCCTCTTGCCTCACTACTTAATCACCTTCGATTCCACTTCTCTGTCGCCATACACATTCTTCTTATACTTAGAAGCACGAATAGCAACGATTATAGTAGTTATTGCATCTAGAATCAGCATAACTCCAACAACAATTGATACTGCTGTGAACGCACCAAAGGAGCAGAAGATACAATAGAATCCAAAAACAACACTAAAAATACCAACAATCAGCATTAGCCACCATGTTTTTATTCCCATTGACTTAACGGTAAATGCAGAAATGATACTTTGAATACCATGAACAGCAAGCATAACTCCTACTGCAATATATACTATTACTGCAAATTTCAAAGGATTAACAATAATCCATATACCTATTGCTCCAAGAAGTATTGCCAGAATGATTGCAGGTACCGATAACCCCATTCTATTTGCTATTGCTCCTATAAGCATAAATATTGCAAAAATAAGAACTATAATACCTACAATAACAGATATAACTGATCCTGACTCTACTGGGAACACCATAAATAGTATACCCATAATAAGAGACATTATTGCCGATATGTAAATATCAAACCTTATTGCTTTCATTGTTTCTTTCATCCTCATTATCTCCTTTTATTAATAGATTTTATGACAACTTACTGATTTCTTCATCTATTCGTTTTCTAATCTCAAGCATCTTTTTTCGAATCACTTTTCTTCTCTTCCTATCATATGTATAGAGACCATTTATTTCATTTTCAACATCAGATAGTTGCGTGTAAATACAACCGCACATACCTTCCTCTATGACAGGATATACCATTTCTTCGTACATCTCACATATCTTATATGTAAGCGCATTTTCATTTGGGCAGGCACCATAGCCATAACTTGTACCCTCGCTTATGTGACCTTCTACTACGTACAAGAAGCCACCACACTCTGACAAAAATAATGGCTTATCAACAACATGTAATTCTTTACTTTTAAAATACACATGTCTGCTGTCAAAATCACTCTTCTTCTGATGAAACCAACCCGAGGTAGAATCATATAATCTGGTAGGATCTTCCTTAGTAAGAATATCATAGAGTTTATCTGCCTCGAACTGTCCCCAGCCCTCATTGAAAATGGTATAACACAGAATACTTGGATAATTATAAAGCTCTTTTATTGTATCTTTACAATGAGTTATAAAGAAATCTTTTCGCTCTCTATCCTTATTCTTTCTCAAATCATCTCTTCTATATTTTCCACCAAATGTTGGAAGTATTGTATCACCCACATAGTGATACTTACCTGAGTTAACCATATCCTGGACAACATACATACCAAGCCTGTCACAGGAATAATAGAACTGCGCCGCCTCAATCTTAATATGCTTTCTAAGAGTGTTAAAACCAAGCTTCTTCATCCTGAGAATATCTCTGTCATATTCCATATAATCAGGAGGAGTCATATTCCCATCAACATAATACCCTTGGTCTAATACACCATGCAGAAACGCTGGCTTATCGTTTATACAAAGCCTTTGCACACCATCTGTATTCATAATACATATATTTCTGAATGATATATAAGTATATATTGAATCGTCTTTGTATGTGATTTTCACAGGATAAAGAGTAGGGGAATGTTCATCCCAAAGCTTTAGTTCATATGGTTCATTAAGATAATCTGATATTACATCTTCATCAATGACAACATCTCCCTCTGACTCTTTAGAATAGATTAAACGATCTTCTTGTATATAACTATACAAATCGTACTCTTTTGGCTTAAGTACTACTCCTTCATATACTTTATATGTAACTTTGTCATTTTCATTTTTGTTAGTTTCACCATGGCTTACAGAAGAATTGATGTCTACACTAATTCTTACGAAAATATCATTTGGCGTTATTTTAACATCACTTATATACTCTTTAGATACTACTTCAAGGAATACACTTTTCCATATTCCTGATGTAGGAGTGTACCACATACTATGAGGTTTCTTGCATTGTTTGCCATAGGGATAAGTTAGATCTAATTTGTCTGTTACTTCTACAACAATCTTATTAATACCGTCTACATTTATAACATTAGTTATATCAAATTGAAATGATAAATAGCCACCTCTATGCTCCCCTAGGAGTACATCATTGACATATACCTTTGCAATCTGATCAACGGCCCCAAAATGCAGTATAAACCTACTATTCTCATCAAACGAAAGCTCATCCACTCTAAAAGCCTTAGAATATGTAAATCTATCTGACACTTCTTTCGAATAACCACTAAGCTTACTCTGTGGTGGATAAGGCACATTTATCTCATCTCCATCAAGAAGCCATTTACCATCAAGAAGCATTATATTCTCTCTATATAGTTGTGGTCTTGGGTACTGTCTATTCATATATTTCTCTCCTTATACAAATCCAAGAACACTAACGCAACTCACGTAGCTCGATATTGTTATTAAAATAATAAATAAATTATCCACATTAGGAATTCTAATTTTTTTCCAGCCACCAAACGAAAGCATCATTATTTGAAGGGTAGGTATAATGTATCTCCCCTGAAATCCCTCAACCTTTGTATCCCATGGGAAAGTCCAATATAAAAGCATTGCTAGAAAAGTAATAACAACTGGTGCTAATCCTATTAAAAAAGCAAATATTCTATTTCCCGCAGAGAAAACATAGTTTTCCTCTCTATACCTAATCATAGATAATAGAAGCAAAAGCAAATTAAAAGCGACTATTTTCTTAGTTATAAATATCCTGTAAAACCCAAGAACTCCACCCCCTAGTTGGTTAAAAATATGGGTTTTCTCGGAAATAATATAATTCTTAAGAAGTGAAAATAATCTGGATGGATTTTGAATATACTCAATAGGTGCCACCCCACTTACGCCATTAACTTCTCTAATATTCTGAGGGACCCCCCACAAAAACGCTACAATTCGATCATATCCACCAAAGAAAACTATATATAACACAGCAAGGACAACTATTACTGATATTACTAAAATGCTAATATATTTTTTTCTTCCTGCAAACCAATTCCTGTTTACGCAAAGGATAATAGGTAACAGAAATATTATTATATAAACCCCTCTTTTTACATTAAGAAGACAAAAAGCACAAAACACATACATTAGTAGTTCTGTTATTGATACTCTAACAACTGGTATCTCTATATTCCATTTCCAACTACGTCTAGTACTTCTATCACCATATTTAAGAAAAAAGGCTTGAGCACATACCACCATACAACACGCAATAACAATACAATCATAAGAGAATGATGACGCTTGTTGCAATGTTATGGGAAGAAGTGATATTACAAGTAAAACTCTCTTACCAAATGGCATCTTATTAATAGCATATGTTGTCATAGCAACATATAATAGCATATTAAGCATTGCTCCAAAGGCATATACCCACGAAAAATTCATTCCCAGAACTCTTGCTATTGTAATTCCAACAGCAGGAAGAAAATACATATAGTATCCATCCGACGAAGTCTTCCAAATAGCTCTTACAGTAATATCTTGAGACTTATCAATTAAGCCAAAGGAATTCATGAAACTCTCATATTGACTTGTATCTATCCTATTAGGAAAACTAGAATCCGGAAAATTCGCATCCACATATCTTGCATCTCTAATAAGTATAGTTTTCCCTGTCTCATCTGTACTAATCTGAGGATTGTAGTCATTACCAATTATTTCATCTGATATCAGATAGGCCGTATTGAAATGTGTATGTTCATCCGGCGTCTCGAATGCAGGAATCAAAGCAATATACACTATACCGAGAGTCAATGCAATCACAGGATATATCTTTTCTATCTTAATCTCTCTATATATCTCAAGATACCCAACAACTACTACAAGGATTCCCACAACAATTAAAACGAACCACGAAAATACTCTAAAGCCTGTACTAGCATCCGGGTTATGTCCGAATATGCGGACACATCCAATTGCGAAACAAACAATGGCGACAGCAACAACTGCCACCATTCTAAGTAGTTTTATTTTATCTGAGTATTTATATTTTGCATATAAATAATTCATTATTTACCAAATTCCTCTTCTACACAATCTAATGCTGCCATAAGAACTTTATCCATATCATAATACTTGTACTGTCCAAGACGGCCACCAAATATTACATTACCTTCTTTCTTAGCTTCAGCAGCATATTTCTCATATAAAGCATTGTTCTTATCATTATTAACAGGATAATATGGTTCTACTCCAGGCTTCCACTCAGATGAGTACTCCCTAGAGATAATAGTAGTAGGCTGTGTTCCAAATTCAAAATGTTTATGCTCAATAATACGAGTATAAGGAACCTCACGTTCTGTATAATTCACAACTGCATTCCCTTGGTAATTATCAGTATCTATCTCTTCTGTCTCAAATCTTACGGAACGATACTCTAATGGTCCGAATTTAGAATCAAAATACTCATCAATCTGACCTGTAAATAAAATTCTGTCGTATTCAACTTCTGTTCCATCTGACAATTTTCCATTCTTCTTGAGTTCAAAGAAATCCTCATTAACTCTTACATCAATTCCATCAAGCATTTTCTCAACAATCTTAGTATATCCTCCCATAGGAATACCTTGGAATCTATCATTGAAATAATTATTATCATAAGTAAATCTCATTGGAAGTCTCTTGATGATAAATGAAGGAAGTTCAGTACATTTTCTCCCCCATTGCTTCTCTGTATATCCCTTAATAAGTTTCTCATATACATCTTTACCAGCAAGCGAAAGAGCCTGTTCCTCAAGATTTTTTGGCTCGTCTATCTTATACTCAGCTTTTTGCTTCTCTATTATCTCTTTAGCTTCAGCAGGAGTCTTAATATTCCACATTTTGCTAAATGTATTCATATTAAATGGCAAATTATATAATTCATCTTTATACACAGCAACTGGAGAATTAATATAATTATTAAACTCCGCAAATTGATTAATATACTCCCAAATCTTCTTATCCGAAGTATGGAAAATATGCGCTCCATATACATGAACATTTATTCCAGACTCTTCCTTCGTATACACATTTCCCGCAATATGATCTCTCTTATCAATAACAAGACATTTCTTGTTACGTTTCTTTGCCTCATATGCAAATGTTGCTCCAAAAAGTCCTGCCCCAACAACTAGATAATCGAACTTCATTCCTCTTCCTCCGTTATGTGTTTTAGTACTATTCTAACCTCTTTTTGTGTTACCTGTTAATATATATCTCTTTAGCTTGTTATATAAAAATGCTTCCTTATCATTCTCAGGCTTATAACGAAATCTCAGACTTTTTTTAGCATATTGTCTAAATGGAGAGTTCTTATAAGTCTGATAGTCTGTATTATCAAGCATCTTATCCATTAAATCTAATTCCAATTTAACGATAGTCTTCTTTACTGAGTCTATCATTTCATCATCTTCAAATTGTTTTACTTTACCTAGGATTTCAAAATATCCCTTTATGGCAGTAAGAGCTCTTTCTGTTGGCTTTCCATCTTTGAACTGTAACTTTGCCGCTTCTGACTGTCCCTTAAAAAATGTATAGTGAACATAAGGAACCTGTCTTACATTCTTGCAATGGGTAAGATATTCAACCAAGAAAAGGACATCCTCATAATAATGAACTCCCTCTTCAAAGCGAATATTATACTCATCTATAATATCTCTCCTAAACATCTTGTTCCAAATATATCTAAGACTTTCATCACCAGCAAACATCCCTTTTACTACAGATTTGCCATCAAGTACCCTGAACATTTCTTCTGGTGTAGAATAAACCTTATTGCCATTTTCTATTATCTCGCATCCGCAAATTGACATATCAACTCCTTCAATAGCATTGTACAAACACCTTGTTATTTCGTCGCTTTGCAAATCATCATCATCCATAAATATCAGAAAATCGCCCTTGGCTTTCTCTATCCCTAGATTTCTTGCTGCTGATACACCTGGTGTAAACTCTTTATAAAATCTTATCTGTCTATATTTATTCGCTTGCATACCAGCAAGAGAAGAAGAATCGTCAGAAGAATCATTTTCTACATATAAAACCTCTATATCGTCTAATGTCTGACTCACTAGATTCTCTGAAGTTCTAATAATTCTTTCACTTGCATTATATACCGGAATGATAATTGATACTTTTGGTCTTTTCATAAGACAAATTAATTTTCCTTTCTTATTTAACTCCAAAAATACATATATTCTTTGAAATTTTATCACAATTTATAGCAATTATCAAACTGATAAATGACCGAAAAAGAGCGTAATTTACATTCATTTTTCATATTCTGCACATATTGACTAGTTATATATTCTAGGCTAAAATTCTAGTTGCACGTTTTGTCGAGAGGACTATATTATGAATTTTCGAATGATCGTCTATATTGTTGGACAAATTATCAAAATTGAAGGACTTTTATTTCTCGTTCCTACTATTACTTCAGTTTTTTATCAAGAAAGCCAGGGAATAGTCTATGGCATAATGGCGCTTTCTCTGTTTATAGTAGGAATGCTCATTACATTTAAGAAGCCAAAGAATAACATCTTCTATATAAAAGAAGGTTGCGTCGCAACTGCTCTATGTTGGATTATTCTTTCTGTACTCGGAGCAATTCCTTTTATTATCACTAAAGAAATCCCTTCATTTACAGACGCAGTCTTCGAAGTTGTGTCAGGTTTCACTACCACTGGTTCAAGCATACTTAAGGATGTGGAAGTATTATCTCACACCTCTCTTATATGGAGAAGTTTCACACACTGGGTAGGTGGAATGGGAATACTTATTTTCCTTCTTGCCGTAATACCTCTTACAGGTGGATCAAATGTTAATCTTATGAAGGCAGAATCACCTGGACCACAGGTGGACAAATCTCTCCCTCAGATAAAAGCCACAACAAGACTTCTATATATAATATATGGTGTACTTACTATTTCTGAATTTGTTCTTCTACTAATAACTGGACTTCCTGTATTCGATTCAATCTGTATGGCATTTGGTACAGCTGGAACAGGTGGCTTTGGAATACTTAATTCTTCATGCGGTGCATATCCTATTGCCTCACAATGGGTTATAACAATTTTCATGATGATATTTGGAGTTAATTTTAATGTATATGTTCTAATTGTTTTCAGAAGATTCAAAAATGCCTTATCTAGTGAAGAAGTTATTACATATTTCGCTATTATCGCTACATCAATAACAATTATAACTATTAATATATATAACACATGCGAAGGATTTTTTGACTCTCTGACAAAATCCTCTTTCCAGGTTGCATCAATTATTTCAACAACAGGATTCTCTACAACGGACTTTAATGAATGGCCCACGATTTGTCGAGTTGTTCTTGTTCTGCTTATGTTTACAGGCGGCTGCGCCGGTAGTACGGCAGGTGGACTTAAGACTTCAAGAATATGTATTGCCTTTAAAGTATTTGTTAGAGAGATTAATTCCTTCCTTCATCCTAGAGAGGTAAAATCAATCAAAATTGATCACAAAATCGTTGATAAAAAGACACTTAGAAGTGTCACAATATATTTTATAACTTATACATTTTTATTTGTAATATCACTATTTCTAATTGCATTAGATGGTCACGATTTAGTGACAACATTTACATCAGTTGCTACTACTATTAACAATATAGGCCCTGGTCTTGACCTGGTAGGTCCTACTGAGAATTTCCAATTCTTTAGTACACCTTGTAAATGGGTTCTAATATTTGATATGCTAGCAGGAAGATTAGAATTATTCCCAATGCTGATGCTATTCCACCCAAGCATATGGAGAGGAACATTTTTCAAGCATAGAAGGACATATTAATAAATGAATAATAGTACTGACTCTACACGTGTACAACAAATTCTCCATATTCTTGACGAGACATATGGCAGAGATTATATATGCTATCTAAACCACGAGACACCTTGGCAATTGTTAATCGCTGTTATTCTAAGCGCCCAGTGTACTGACGAAAGAGTAAATATTGTAACGAAAGATTTATTCGTAAAATATCCTTCTCTTGAAGCATTCGCAAGTGCTAATCCTAAAGAATTAGAGAAAGACATCTATTCTATAGGCTTTCACAAGAACAAATCGAAGAATATAATAGGCTGTGCTAATAAATTAATAAAAAACTACAACGGCATAGTCCCAAATACAATGGAAGACCTTCTAACTCTTGATGGTGTTGGGAGAAAGACCGCCAATGTGATTCTCGGAAATATATATAATATTCCAAGCATTGTAGTTGATACCCACGTAAAACGAATATCAAATAGACTAGGTTTTACAAAAAACACTGATCCTACCATCATAGAAAAAGACCTCATGTCTATACTCCCCAAGGAGCACTGGATACTATATAATATTCAAATAATTACATTTGGCAGGAATATATGCTACGCAAGAAATCCTAAGTGCGAAATATGTCCACTTAACAAATTATGTGATTCAAAAGACAAAACAATATAAATACTTTTCAAAGGAGAATACATGAAAATCTATCTCACACGACATGGACAAACAAACCTAAATAAGCAGGAATTAATGCAAGGACGAACTGATGAACCTCTTAATGAAACGGGAATAAAACAAGCAGAAATGGCAAGAAAAAATGTTGAGAACGTTCATTTTGACGCTGTATATTCTAGCCCACTTATTCGTGCAAAAAAAACTGCATCTATAATTGGCAATATACCAGAGGAAGAAATCATTGTTGATCCTAGAATTATAGAAGCTGACTTTGGTGATTATGAGTTAAGACAATATAACAGACTTGGAATTAAGCTTACATCATACTGGATGTTCCCTGAGATATTTAAAGCTCCATCATCTGTAGAAACAGTTGAAGAAATGATAGAACGAAGCCACTCATTTCTTAGAGAATTAGAGACAAAAGACTATGATAATGTCCTGGTTGTATGTCACGGCGGAATAATAAGGCCAATGTGCGGTTATCTTATGAATAAAAAGAGAGGTTTTATTTGGAGACCTCGCCCTACCAATTGTGAAATTCGTGTATTTGAATCAATCATGGGAAAGCACAGATTTGTAGAAAGCTACAGATTAGAACAATAAGGAGGCATTTATGGAAAGTATTAAGTTCTCAATAGTTATACCCATCTACAATAGAGTTGATACACTTGACAAATGTATTCAAAACATCCTATTTCAGGACTATAACAACTACGAGTTAATATTAATAAATGATGCATCCTGTGATGGAACAGATGAGATATGTAACAAATACTCCAAAAAATACGACAACGTCATCGCAATACATAACAAAAGAAACCTAGGCCCTGGACTTACAAGAAACGAAGGTTTAAAAAAGGCAACAGGTGATTATATTCTATTTCTGGATTCTGATGACGAATATGATAATGATCTCTTAAGCAAGGTTTATTCTGGCATTATTGGTGATGATGCTAACAACCCAAGAAATCCAGATATTGTTGTTTATTCATTATGGGAAGAATACTACAATGCAAAAGGAGACTTAATTCATAGATTCAGCCATTCTATTCCTTCAAAATACTTAACAGATGCCGACGATATACATCACACTATTGTACTCCTTGAGGAGGAGACAATGCTTGGCTATCCATGGAACAAGGCTTATAACCTTAACTATATTAGAAAAGCTGGAGCATCATTTACAGATGTTGAACACATTGAAGATATTCTGTTTAATATCGAAGCATTTGAATATATAGAATCATTATTAGTGCTTGAAGATAAATTATATCATTATCGTAATGTTTCTAATAACAGACTTACAGAGAAATATCTTGTTAATTATTTCGAGTTACAATGTAAGCGTATATGGGAATTCTATGAACAACAAAAAAGATGGGGCACACTCGACGAGCATGCCCTATGTGTTCTTGCTAAAGAATATTTTAGATGGTTATTATCTGCCGCCGAAAGGCAGCTTAACGAAGGCATTCCAAAGAATGAAGTGAGGACATTCTTAGCAAAAGAATATAATTCAGTGCTTTATGCTATATTACATGATTATCTAAATGTAGGTCCAAAGTTAAAGGCTTTATATAAGCCTATGCTTGAACGAAATACAAAGAAAACTGTTTCACTGGCTAAGAAAATATCAACTATAAAAAGGAAAACACCTCAATTATTCTCAATACTTAAGCAAAGCTAAATATTCTTAATTAGAGCCGCCAAGTTTTACATCAACCTTGGCGGTTTCATAATTATTATCAGCTTTAGAAATCGTTATCTTAACAACATCACCATTATTGTGTGTTGATAGTATATTCTTAATCTGAGACATGCTTGTAACCTTAGCACCGTCAAATCCTGTTATAACATCTCCTTTAGCAATACCTGCCTGTTCTGCCGAGCTTCCCTCATATACTTTTGCAACATATACTCCTGTAGGTATATCATATTGTTTTGCAGTGGATTGAGATATATCCATACCGGCGATTCCAAGATATGCGCCCTTGGCGTTGGCATCTTCAACAGCATTTCCATCTGACTTGCTTCCCATTATTTCATTAATAATAGATGTAACAGATGAACTAGGTATTGCATATCCCATACCTTCTACTCCCGTAGAAGCATACTTAGCTGATACAATTCCCACTACTTCACCCTTCATATTAAGAAGCGGACCACCGGAATTACCTGGGTTTACTGCTGCATCTGTCTGAATAAGATTATTCATTACAGTTTTTCCACTAGAGTCTGTTGTATTTATCTGTCTATTAATAGCAGATATAACTCCTGTAGTTACAGATTGTCCATAACCCAGAGCATTTCCAATAATAATTGCTCCATCTCCCACTACAAGTTCGTTAGAATCTCCCATGACACTAACCTTTATTACCGCAAGCGTTCCCTGATCTATGTCACTGACCTTAACACATATTACAGCTATATCGGCAGAGTCAGACTTTCCAACTATCGTTGCGGGAACTGCTGCTCCATCTGAAAATGTAACAGTAAGAGAATTAGAATTCTCAACAACATGATTATTAGTAACTATATATAAATTATCACTATCCTGACTAAATATTACACCCGTTCCAGCGCTAGGTGTTTCCTGCACAAAATTACCATATAATGTTCTATATTGAGTCAGAGAAACATTAGTAACAGATACCACTGACGGCAAAGTATTGCTTGCTATATCAGATACATCCGATACAGTTGTAGCTGTAGACACCGCCGTTCCTTGAATTGTACTGCCTTGCGCTGTACTTTTTGTACCGGTTATCTTATTTGCTGCATAAGTTACTCCAGCAAATACTCCACCAGCAACTAAACCAAATATTACCGCAATTATAACTGCTTTTAATACTTTTTTCCCATATCCATTATTTGAGTACATATTTCTAGTCGCTCCTTTGTATAATCTTTGTACAAAATATAGTTTAAATATAATATGTGATAAAAATGTGTAGTTAATAGTATAAAAATAAGGTGACATATAAATGTCACCTTATTATAAATATCTTATCACTGCTTTAATCTGGTTCTGCACTCTTCTCAGTTTTACCTGTCATATTAACAATTTCTTTACTTATCTTCTTAACCTCTTGTGAAGGCACATAATTCTCTTTGTTAAAGAAGAAGAAATAAAGCTTTGACACATTAGACTCTAATGTACAAGGAACAAGTAAATATCCCTTTGACTGGCCTCCATCATATCCAGCTTTGTCAAATGGGAATCCCGTTGTTGCACCAAGAGAATAATCTCTCATTGATTTTGCTAAAATCGCAATCTCTGAAGGAGAAAGACTTGTGGAAATCTCCTTTAATACATTATCATCTGTTGCTAACTTAAGCGCCTGTGTTGCGCTCATATTCTTAAGCTTATTAACCATCTGAGACATGACAGTTCTTTGTCTCTCGGCACGTTTGAAGTCACCACCAGCAGTATAACGTAGTCTACAATATGCTGTAGCCTCAACACCATTCAAAGTCTGAAGTCCAGGAGCTACACCATTAGATGACTTACCTGTAATCTTAGCAACTTCACCAATGTAATCATTATTCATAAGCTTACATTCTTCAGCTGTAAGATTAATCTCTACTCCTCCAATGTCGTCTATTACATCTGAAAGAGCATTGAAATCAACAGCAACGTACTCTTGAATATTTAAGTCAAGATTCCTGTTAAGCATCTCTAATGCAGCCTCAGGTCCACCATTTTGGTATGCCGAATTACATTTAAGAATCATATCCTTATTCTTAATATTCATCATAAGAGAAGTATCTCTATAGAGTGATATTACTCTTACTTCTTTAGTTTCATTATTAATACAGGCAACCATTATACTATCTGAATGACCTGTTGTGTAATCACCATTAGAACGATTATCAACTCCAAACAACGCTATACACTGATACCCTTGTAGTAAACCAATTGTTTCATCGTCCAAATCATTCTTTCCAATGTTTTTAAGCTTATTGAAATCAATAAGTCCAAACTTCAACCAAGCAATCAAGAATAAAACTACAAGAATTAAAACTATTACTTCTATTATAATAAGAATTTTCCTTCTCTTCTTGCGCTTCTGTTTTTTCGTTAATGGTTGTTTAATTTTCTTTTTAGACATATATAATACCTATATGAACCCTTAACACAGTTTCATCCTAATATCTTTAGTAATTATATCTGTATAACTAAATGATAATAGTTGTGCCGGTTTCTCATCATCCTTATCTTCAACTAATATAGTGAACACACTAGGATACGCTCCCTTGATAACTCCTTCCTGAATATCAATTTTGTTTCTTCCTTTATCAAGCTGAATAATAACTTTGCTTCCGCATTGTTGTTTTACAGATGCACGAACCTTATCGAAATCTGAATGTTCCATTTAAATTTTCCTCCTAACGCGTGTTTTTCAAAAAACATGCTTGCTTATTATAGCACTTCACATTATTTCTGTCAAAAAATACTATGCAAAGCCTATAATTCGTGGAAAACTAAAGACATTCTTTCATCTTGGTTGCCGCTTCATTAATAGTATCAAGTCTATTTGTCATCTCATTCATACGACCTACATTTTCATTACTCATATTAGTAAGATTAGTTGTTGACGCAGCAACTTCCTGTGTTGTTGCAGAAAGATTAGTTACTGAATCCATTATCTTAGAATTAGCCTCAACAACATCACGTATTACATCTGTAATCTCATTAATAGATCTCATAAGATCTACAATATTATTATTAATTACGTCGAATTTATCACCAGTTGTCTCTATCATATCACTTTGTTCTATGATACTATCAGAAGTCTTAATCATATTGCCTGTGGCGTCTTCCATATCCTGTGCAAGTTTGGATATTATCTCTGTAATCTTCTCAGTGGAAGATTTTGTTCCTTCTGAAAGTTCTCTAATCTCATCAGCAACTACAGCAAAGCCTTTACCTGCTTCACCTGCTCGCGCCGCTTCAATAGAAGCATTGAGAGCAAGAAGATTAGTCTGATTAGAAATATTAAGTATTGCTCCGGTAAATTCCTCGACCTCTTTAATTCTATCCTGTAGACGCTTTGTTGCTTCTACAGTTATCTTATTTATATCTGCTGTTTCAATAGATTTCTCCTTAAGTCTATTAAGTAAGCTAACACCTTCTTCGACAGCCTTAGATGTCTCGTCGCTGGCTTCCTTCATACTGTTTGCACTTTGTTCAGATTCTACTAGCTTCTGCTGAATCTGGGAAGTCATATCAGTCTGCTCTCCGATTGCTTCTGCAGTATTATGAATAGCATTGGATATATCAGATGAGGAATCGTTACTTCCTTCAATACCAGCATTTAGTTGATTAACAATATCTGTTGCTTCATTAAGCTTCTCAAGAATAACTCCAGATTCATTAATTACATTCTCTGCAACAGCACTCTGATCTCTTGTCTGCTTCTTAAGATACTCTTGCATCTCCTTAGCCTGCTTTTCCATGAAATTAGTAATAAATAAAGCAAGAATAGCAGAGGATACGCAGAATATATAACACACAATTTCTGTAAGCATTAATGACTTGTCTCCAATAAAGAAGAAAAGCACAAGATATATAGTATTAACAACAATACATGCAATCGCTGAAATAATAGATGTCTTCTTGTCCTGATCCAATATAACAATGTATATCATTAGATACATAAGAACGAACAAATAAGGTTGATTAACCGTAAGAAAAAGCCACGTAAATGAAACCGCCATCATAACCAGGCAAATCTTAGAAAGCGCTTCACCGCTTTTCTTCATTATATAACATAGCAGGCAAAATAAAGCAGCCACCCCCATAAATGCTGTTCTAATAATCCCATGAATTCCTTCTCCCATATACACAAATGAAAGAATTGCAAAAACAATTAAAGATACCGTACGAATCAAAAAGATCCATCGTTCTTTCTCTATCTTCTGTCTCTCATATATAGTCATGTGTTCTCCTCCTTTTACATGCAATACTCTTTGCAAAAAACTATATATAGTATACCACACCTTATTAAATATACAACATTTACCAAAAAACTTACTATAATCGAGCCATTATCATTCTCTTTTGTTTTGTTTTTGATGCATTTTACTCACTTTTCCTTTCAAAAAAGTATTATTAAGCCTAACGTCTTATCGTTGAATTTCCTTTAATCATTTCATATAATAGTTTACAAGTATATGATTTTTTTATTCTAAAAATATAAAAAAAGGTGGATTAGATATGGCAAAAAAAATATTTGGGCGAGTAGTTATTGTCCTACCTGCAATTGCACTACAAGTTCTATGGTATTTATTGGTATTTAGGTTTATTAATTACCTTTCTGATTATCATCTAGCCGATATTATACATGTTATCTTTTCAGTCCTTGCCGTTATTTTTGTTGCAAGTCTTATCTCTAGGCGAGATGAAAGTTCATACAAACTATTGTGGGTTACCGTAATTGTGGCTATGCCAATACTTGGTTCAATTCTGTATTTATTCTTAGGAAATAAAAGAACAGGAAAACACCTAGATAGGAATATAGAAGTTGCTTCAGAAGCTCTTGAAAGAAAAAAGTTCTGCAAAGAGGAAAATGTACTAGAAGAAATAGACATTTCAAAATACGAAGCCAAAAGGCTTCTTCAGTCCCTTTCTCACATATGCGACGACACCCACTTTCCAATGTTACATAATGAAAGCGTCAAATACTATCCTATGGGTGAATTAGTATTTGAAGATATGTGTAAAGATTTGAAGAAAGCCGAGAAATACGTATACATCGAGTACTTCATTCTACAGGAAGGTAAATTCTGGAATACTCTGACAGATATACTTGAAAAAAAAGCAAAAGAAGGTGTTGATGTTCGTGTAATATATGATGACCTTGGCAGTATAGGAACATATTCTGTTAAAGATGTTGCAGGTCTTAGGAAAAAAGGAATAAAATGTATTCCATTTAACCCATTTTTGCTAATCAGAACACAGTTAAACAATCGAACCCACAGAAAAATTATGGTAATAGACGGAGAGATTGCCTATAGCGGTGGCATTAACATTGCGGATGAATATATTAACGAAATACACCCTTATGGTGTGTGGAAAGACATAGGATTCCGACTTACAGGCAAAGCTGTATATAGCTACGAATTAATGTTCTTGGAATTCTGGAATTCAAGCAAACACAAAGATGAAGTTATTAAAAATGAACCTCCATCTCTTAAGGATCGTCATATTATAAATGATATCCCAGAAAATGATGGATATATACTTCCTTATTATGATTCTCCAGAAAGAGACGATCATACAAGTAATGTATTATATACAGAGATTCTTACTATGGCAACAGATTATGTATGGTTCTATACGCCATACCTTATGCTGGGAGATTCTCTATTTGATGCATTTATTCGAGCAGCCAGAAGAGGTGTTGATGTAAGACTTATTACGCCAGGAGTTTCAGACTCCAAACTAGTCCATAGAATTTCAAGGTCTTATTACAAGGACCTGCTTAATGCAGGTGTTAAAATATACGAATACACGCCTGGATTTGTTCATGCAAAAGCAATGATTTGTGATGACATAGTTGCAGGAATCGGAACTGTTAATCTAGACTATAGAAGCCTTTTCCTTCATTATGAATGCTCAAGTATATTCTATAAATCAAAGATAATCTTTGACTTAAAGAATGACTATTTAAAGACGCAATCAGAATGTACAGAAATAGTAAAAGAGAACTGGAACTTTAGCGCATTTCACAGATTCATTGATAACTTGCTTAGACTTATAGCACCATTGCTATAATTAGTTCTATAGTCAGTCTATTATATTAGTATAAAAAAGCTCTGCACTTATTAGTCTTAAATTACTAATAGTACAGAGCTTAAATTATGCGTTATTTATTTTCATTGAAGCACAATTCTAATTAAATCCAACTCTTGCTTCATAAGTTGTATGAAGAAGTTCATGTGCCTTATGCGAATTAGGCTCACCAAGGAACTTATCATACAGCTCCTTAATCTGCGGATTGTTGTGTGATTGACGAAGTGTGTTTCTCTCATCTTCTGAGTAAAGTGCATCCGCCCTCTTCTGTCTGTATGTATCAACAATATCATTGTCTTCATTAGGAAGGAAGCAACTTCTAACAACCGGCTGTCCACCACCGTTGACGCATCCGCCAGGACATCCCATGATTTCTATAAAGTGATATTTGCTCTTGCCTTCTCTTATGTCATCAAGAAGTACCTTGGCATTCTTCATACCGTGAGCAACAGCTACATTAACAACAGTTCCGTCAATATCAAGCGAAGCTTCCTTAATTCCCTCGAAACCTCTTACAGCCTCGAACTTAATAGCCTCGTGCTCTTTGCCTGTAAGAACAAAGTAAACTGTACGAAGAGCAGCTTCCATAACACCGCCTGTAACACCGAATATTACTCCTGCACCTGTATAGTCACCCATAATATCAGAATCATATTCTTCATCAGGAAGTCTGTCGAATAAGATTCCCGCTCTCTTAATCATTCTTGCAAGCTCTCTTGTAGTAAGAACAGCATCAACATCAGGCAGTCCGTCTACTGCCGCATTTTGTTCTCTCTCTTTCTCGAACTTCTTAGCTGTACAAGGCATAATCGATACAACGAATATATCCTTAGGATCAATGCCTTTCTCATTGGCATAGTATGATTTGATAATTGCACCCTGCATCTCGTGAGGTGACTTGCAAGATGACAGATGATCTAACAGATCACCGTAATTATACTCTGCATAGTTAATCCATCCAGGAGAACAGCTTGTTATCATAGGAAGAACTCCGCCATTCTTGATTCTTCCAAGGAGTTCTGTTCCTTCCTCCATAATTGTGAGGTCAGCACCAAAGTCAGTATCATATACCTTGTCGAATCCAAGCCTCTTAAGAGCAGCAACCATTTTACCAGTAACAGGAGTGCCCACTTTCATTCCAAACTCTTCACCAAGTGCTGCTCTAACAGCAGGTGCAGTCTGTACAATAACATGTTTGCCAGCCTTCATAGCTTCATCAATCTTAGTAATCTCTGACTTCTCCATCAGTGCTCCAGTAGGACATACACTTACACATTGTCCACATAAGATACATGGCGAATCCTTCATTGAACGATTCTCTGCAGGTGCAACAATTGTATTAAATCCACGATTCTCAAATCCAAGAATTCCAAGACCATGTGCATTCTTACATCTCTCTACACAACGTCCGCATAGAATACATTTTGAAGTATCTCTAACTATAGAAGGTGTTAAATCATCATAAGTTGTAGGTGTCTTAGATCCTTCAAATCTATCTTCTCTAGCGCCAGTAGCATATGCCACATTTAGAAGTTCACATTTACCATTCTTATCACACTGTTGACAATTCTTATTGTGATTAGAAAGGAGTAATTCAACTGAAGCTCTTCTTGCTTCTGATGCCTTAGGAGACGATATCTTAATCTCCATACCGTCATTTACCGGATATACACAAGATGCAACAAGCCCTCTTGCTCCTACCACTTCAACAAGACAAACTCTACAAGAGCCCTGGTTACATTCTCCATGATTAAAAGTACAAAGTGAAGGGATCTCATAACCACATTCTTTGGCAGCTTCAAGGATTGTAAGTCCCTCTTCTACCTCATATGGGATGCCTTCGATTTTAATATTTATCTTAGCCATTTTCTCCCCTCCTTATTTCTTATAAATAGCCTTTAACTTACATGTTGCAATACAAGCGCCACACTTAACACATTTCTCAGGATCAATTTCCATTGCAGGTAATTTCTTACCAGGTGCAACATAATCCGTCTTCGAAATAGCGTCAGCCGGACAACCCTTAGCACACATACCACAGCCTACACATTTATCCTTATCAATAGCATATTGCATCAAATTCTTACATACGCCAGCAGGACATCTCTTGTCTTGAATATGTGCAAGATACTCATCTCTAAAATGAGCAAGTGTAGAATTAATAGGATTTGCACTAGTCTGTCCTAGAGCACATAAGGAGTTGGCTTTAACAGTCTTAGATAATTCTTCCAGTTCTTCTAAGTCTTTCATGGTACCATTGCCTTCTGTAATTCTTGTAAGAATTTCAAGCATTCTCTTAGTACCAATACGACAAGGAGAACATTTACCACATGACTCATCACAGATAAATTCCATATAAAACTTAGCAACATCAACCATACAGTTGTCTTCATCCATTACTATAGCTCCACCAGAACCCATCATAGAACCCTTAGCAACCAGGTTATCAAAATCAATTGGCTCATCTAAAAATTCTTTAGTAAGACATCCACCTGATGGACCACCTGTCTGAATTGCCTTAAATTCCTTACCATTAGGAATTCCGCCACCAATATCATATATAAGTTCTCTAAGAGTAGTTCCCATAGGTATCTCTACAAGTCCTACATTATTAATCTTACCACCAAGGGCAAATACCTTAGTTCCTTTAGACTTCTCTGTTCCAACAGATGCAAACTCAGTAGCACCCTCTCTAAGTATAAATGGAACACATGCTAATGTCTCTACATTATTAACTATAGTTGGCTTGCCCCAAAGTCCAGAAACTGCTGGGAATGGAGGACGAGGACGAGGCATACCACGCTTTCCTTCAATGGAGTTAAGAAGAGCTGTCTCTTCACCACATACGAAAGCACCAGCACCAAGTCTTATATGAGCTCTAAAACTAAAGCCTGAACCCATAATGTCATCGCCAAGTAAGCCCTTTTCTTCCATTTGCTTAATTGCAATCTTAAGACGATTAACAGCTACAGGATATTCAGCACGAACATAGAAATATCCATTAGATGCACCAATTGCATAACCTGCAATAATCATTCCTTCAATTACGGCAAATGGATTTCCTTCTAGGATTGAACGATCCATAAATGCTCCCGGATCACCTTCATCACCATTACATACAACGTATTTCTCATCATTATCCTGATTAAGAGCAAACTGCCACTTTCGACCTGATGGGAAGCCACCGCCCCCACGACCACGAAGTCCTGCTTCTAGCACTTCATCCACAACTTCTTGCTGGCTCATAGAAAGAGCCTTCTTAAGACCTTGGAATCCTCCAAATCCAAGGGCTTCGTCTATATTCTCCGGATTAATAACGCCGCAGCCATGAAGTGCAACACGACGCTGCTTCTTATAGAAATTAATATCATCCTGTTTTGCAACTTTTTCTTTAGTTGAAGGATCAACATATAACAATCTGTCAACTACCTGTCCACCGATAATATCTGTCTCAATAATCTCTTCAACATCTTCCATCTTAACCAGACGATATAATGTGTCTTCTGGATAAATCTTAACAAATGGTCCCTGTGAGCAAAAACCAAAGCATCCAACCTGATTAACTGTTACTTTATCAGATAATCCTTTTTCCTCTACTAATTTCTCAAATTTCTCCCTAATATCAGCAGATTTAGAAGAAAGACAACCTGTACCACCACATAAAACAATGGCACGCATACCATTTTTGCCAGATAGTTTTGCATCAAATGCGCTAGTACAATCATGTACTACATTATTCAAATCTTCTTTACTCTTAATCATTACGCGGCACCTCCTGCATTCCTATATGACTCTACAATTGTAGGAACTTTATCAACACTCATCTTAGGATATACTTTTCCATTAATAGATACAGCAGGAGCGATACCACACGCACCTATACAACGAAGGGCATCTATAGTAAACATACCATCCTTAGTTGTCTCCCCAGGCTTAATATCTAATACCTCTGAGAACTTGTCTATTATCTGCTGTGCACCTTTAACATAGCACGCAGTTCCAAGACAACATCCAATAATATATTTTCCCTTTGGCTCTAAAGAGAAAAACGAATAGAATGTTACCACGCCATAAATCTCTGCAACTGAGATTCCTGTCTTGTCTGAGACAATCTGTTGAACTTCCAAAGGAATATAACCATATTCATTCTGGATATCACTTAAGATCATCATAAGCGGTGTCTTCTCATCAACATATCTGTCACAGATTTCGTTAATGGTCTTAACACCATTCTCACTAATTCCTCCCATAACTAACCTCCTAAATTAATTATTCAACTTATACGTTGTTATCCCTGTAGAAATAGTATAACAAAAAATACAAAAAATTTTCACACTTTTTTTAAAAAACTTATTATAAAAGACACCTTAAAAGAATTGCGTAAATACGCAAACAATCCGGAAACTAATTCTATTATTTCAGTTTCCGGATTGTTATTTAATTAACTAATTTCTGTCTTGCATTTTGTGACTTTATATTATGTGATTACACATAGTAAATGACCATGATTTAGCTTACCAAATCAACATGCGCCATTGTTCCAGCACTTCCATCTTCATGAAGGAACAAACCTGTCTTTCTAATTAAGGCATTAGTTTCATTATTATCATTATTTACAGAAAATGTTGTATCAACATTTCCCAGATATAATGCACCAATATCTTTGTCCTTAAGTGTATATAAAGTCTTAGTTCCATCGGCATTTACCTGCCATAGTCTAAGTTTATCGAACACTTCGTCAGCCTCATCTATCCAACCATTTTTATCTAAATCGTATGCAGACAAATCTTTGAAGCCATCTCCTGATGATGTTCCAAACAGTTCACTTCCATCATCAATCTCTCCGTTGCCATTCTTATCAAGGGCAAGAAAAGCACTTGTAGAACCAAGCATTGAAATCTCCTCTTTTTCTCCATCTGAATCTAGATCAAACTCGAATTTCATATCTTCAACACTCGTTGGATTAGAGTCAATATTTATAACAAGTGGATCTATATATCTTAGTCCCTGGGATACACTCTCACTATATTCTGAAGCAAAACTTCTACTCATTGTTACATCAATACCGAAATCAATCTCTCTTCCATCTGCAGTAACAACTTTTCCCTGAGTACTGAAACTAGTTGTTTCACTCTCAAAATAGCTACTTGTATGATTCATATTTATCATATATTGCTTTGGTGTGTTCATACTGTATTTTGCTTCTAATTCAGCCAGACTTTCTGTACTTCCGCCCATTTGCTTATAAAAAAGCAATCTAAACAGAAAATTCATAGTTTGAAATCTGATAAGTGTAAGATCATCCTCAGATAGTCCATCGTAGTCAAACTTCGCCTCTTCTATACTTCCTGGGGCGTAGTTATTTGTTATCTCCTCTTGTTGTCCATTTCCTCCTAGCTGCTCAATAAAATCTTTGAAACCCTTCTTCTCCGGCTCCACTTGCTGTTTTGATACACTAAAGGTATCTGTCTGCCTTCTAATAAATGTTCTCTGGCTAGACATTGCCACCTGGCTTTGATTAATAATCATATTCTTCCCTCCCATTATAATAATGGGCATCCGTGCCTATGCTTCCTTGCTTTATGCGAATTGCAATACAGAACAAATGAGAAACTATAGAATAAAGTCACAAATAACACGCAAAAAGGACGGGATAAACCCGTCCCTGGTCTTCCATGATCTCGCCATTCCTTGGCATATTAAGTTACATTATTATTATCGACAATGCTAGGCATTATCATTAGTTTTTATTTTCTTAGATTTCTTAACTAACACTACGCCTAGATACGCACCAGCCATTGCCATAAAGAATATTAGATAAAATGCAACAAGTGAACTACCTATTATACTTACATCATAAAATACAAGTCTTGTTACAGAGAATAACATATTGCATATTATTGGAATTATAATATTCTCCGTTCTATAATAAACATATCCAAGAATTAACCCAAACAAGAAATAATAAATCATCTGTGTTACATTCATTGTAAATATGCCGCAGAGAATAGCTTGCATTAAATTAGCCGCCATAAAATTCATTCTTCTTTCAGCAAAACCCAGTGTCAAACCTCTGAAAACAAGTTCCTGACATACTGGAGATAAAACCACAAAATAAATGAGAAAAATTACATTCATTATTCCAGATTCACCACTGCTAATTACCGAAACAATATCTACATATCCAGACAATAAATCAGGCTTAACCAACGCAACAAAATATGATATGTAAGTTGCGAATATTCCTACCCCAAGAGATATTAGTATAACTCCTGGTATAATCTTCCAGTTTAATTGTCCTATGATTTTAATTTTATTCCTAAGAGATACATTAGCTGCATGAATTATCTCTTTTCTATACCATAGTAAAAAAACTATTACCAGAATAAATGTACTTACTACAGAAACAAGAAGTGTAAATTTATCTGAAGCAAGGGATGTCTGATAACCATTCATAAAATCATCATATGATCCACTTGAATAAGTATATCCTTTATAGAAGAATAACAACTGCCCCGCAAAAAGCTGTACCAATATTTGGACACATCCCATTATAGCAACTGGATAAATAAACTTTAGCAAGCTTTCGTTTTGGCCTAATCCATTTCTATTTTGTTCATTCATAATATAATCTCACTTTATTTATTGATATATTCTCTTAATCTTGACATCTTTGCTTTCGCCGATGCAACTCCATTATCATATAACATTTCCATAACTTCAGTATCAGTCTTATAAGTATTAAGGGGAATCAAAGGCGAAGGGTAATATACGAAAGCCTTCCCTTCCTTCTCAAGTTTCTTAATCTTATAAAGGGAACGATTGTAATTAAGGTGTCGTCTGTCTAAGGCACGTTTTATATCAGGATATTCCTTTAAGAAACGTGTATAAACGCGCTTATGCTTCTGGGGTCTCATAACATAGCCTCTAGGCTTAGACATTAACACAATAAACTTATCACAGCCATCTTCAATCATCTTATTAATAGGAAGAGAATCTGCAACTCCCCCATCAAAATATTTTACTCCATCTATCTCAATAGGCTTACAAAGAGCCGGCAAAGCTGAACTTGCCATAACCACTTCGTAATTATCTTTCTCCATATCTGACTTATCAAAATAAGTAGCTTTCCCTCTCTCGTTTGTTGCAACAACCGTAAGTTGGCATGGGTTTTCAACTAAAGCTTCATAATCTAAGGGATCTTTGCCACCTGAATTAGATAAATCTCCGTAAATGTATTGTAGTCCAAATAAAGATCCGCTTTCTACAAGGCTCTTAACCCCAAAATATTCTGGGTCCTTTGAATGTTCACAATAAAACCTCTTGTTGCGCCCCTTCTGCTTTGCAACAAAGGATGCTGCATTAGCAGAACCAGCAGATACTCCATAACAACTATCTATGTGAACATCTTCATCTAAGAATACATCTAACACTCCTGCCGAAAATGCGCATTTCATGCCACCACCTTCAACAAGAAGACCTACTTTATTAGCCATATGACTTACTTCCTTCCTTACACAACTAACATATTATAGCACAGATTATTACATAATTATAGAGTAATATGCCTTTCGAAACGTTAAGCTTTGCTTAGTTGAGAAAGGTATATTACTCTATAATTATTTTTACTACGTAAATATAAAAAAAGTGTTGAATAATTGATTAAGTTATGGTATCCTATCATTCGTGTGAAAAACACGTGCGGATGTGGCGGAACTGGCAGACGCGCAAGATTTAGGTTCTTGTGTCTTCGGGCGTGCAGGTTCAACTCCTGTCATCCGCATAAACCGTTGAAAACAGTGGGTTTCCCACTGTTTTTCTTTTCTTCAAAAATCATTGAAAAATCGCAAAAATCAATAATTCCACTTAAAATTCCACTTTGCTATGTCAAAAAGATGCTTTGCAGTTAAAAACGCGAGGTATTACTTATGGACATTAAATTAAAAACCGGCAACAAGATTGTTGATAAAGTTGGTGAGATGAATATTTCGGGAAATATTATTCCCGAAGCTTGGTATCATACTGTAATTAATAAGAACGGCAAACCAAATGTCCTTGCCATTCTAATCCTAGCTGATATTGTCTACTGGTATCGCCCTACGGAACACAGAGACGAAATCAACGACAATGTTACATATGTTAAGAGATTCAATAGCGATGATTATCTTCAACGAAGCTACGATCAGATCACGGACAAATTCGGCGTCAGCAAAAAGCAAGCAAGAGATGCACTGATTGCGCTTGAAGATCTTGGTGTCATCAAAAGACATTTTAGAAATGTTAATGTTTGTGGCATGACTTTATCCAATGTAATGTATCTTGAACTTAATCCTTTTGTATTAAAAGAACTAACCTATCCTGACGAATCAGGAAATAAAGGTGTTAATAATTATGTAAACACCTCATTACATATTTGTAATGACCCTATAACAGAATCAGAATCACACATTTTCGAAAATGTAGACACATATACAGAGACCACTTCAGAGATTAATACAGAGATTATCACAACATCAGATTCAAAAATCGAGGTTATGGAAAAAGAGGATGTTGTTGTTGAAGAACTCCGAGGACTCTTATTCGACTATGAATTATCCGATCAGGATCTTCATGCTATAGCCAAAGCAGCTGATTATAATATGGCCAAATGCATTACCGCTATAAACATACTTGAAGATCAAAAAGCTCAGATAAACAATGTTACGGGGTGGCTAATCCATGCTATCAGAAACAATTACAGACTCTCTAAGAAAGCAAAGATACGGAAGGTCAATTCCTTTAACAAATTCTCCGGACGAAAGTATTCTTCCGAAGACTTTGCCGACATGGAGAGACGCTTACTGTCTTCGTAGCCGGGGTTCACTTACTACCCCGGCGCAGCATACCCGGTTACGGCAAACTGCTTGGGGTAGTAAGGCAAGTTTCGCATAGTGGCAAGCCACTATGCTTAGCTTCAGCAAAAAGCCTTCGGCTTTTCGCTTCGCTAAACTTGCCAGGGGCTTCGCCCCTTGGAACCCCCGGCTTCGTATCACATTTTACAGAAAGGATAACACACTATGGGTGAAGTAAAGCGTAAACGAAATAGATCCGTCACTATCCGTATGAATGATTCTGAATATTCCGACTTCAAAAACAGAGTTAAAGAATCCGGACTCACAGAACAATCTTATGTCATAGATGCAATCCAAAAAGCCAAGATTACATCTAATGATGAAATTGTTGTTCTTAAAAATATAAGCAAAACATTTTCGGAATATGTAAAACAAGTCCGAGGAATCGCAACTAACATTAACCAGATGGCACGTGTCGCCAACAGTCAAGGATTTCTTCCCGGGAGAAATACTCTTAATCAATTATCAAAAGATATTAGCGACATCCGAAAGGATGGTGAACAGGTATGGCAATTAATAAGGTCGTCAATACATCCGTGAAAAGTCATGGTGCTATGAACAATGTCTTGGAATATGTTCTTCAAGATGAGAAAATCAAAGAAGGCTATGTTACAGTTACCGGACCATATAATGAAGACGAAATTGATTACAAAAAAATATATCAGTCTTGGATTGAAGAAAAAAGGCTATGGGATAAAGATAATGGCAGGATGTATGCTCATAATATTATTTCATTTCATAAGGACGAAAAAGTAACGCCCTGTGAAGTTCTTGATATAGGGAAAGAATTTGCAGATAAATTCTTCGATGGTCACCAATGTGTTATTAGCGTACACCAAGACAAAGATCACTTGCATTGTCATATCGTCACCAATAGCGTGTCCTATATAGATGGCATGAAACTTCATCAGACCAAACACGATCTACAGAAGCAAAAGGACTTTACAAATAACCTCTGTCTTGAACGTGGACTTACAGTCGCAGAAAAAGGTCATCACTTCGACGGTTCTGAAATTGCGCAAGGTGAAATAACATCTTGGAGCAGGGACAAATACAGCCTACTCACGAGCGATTCCAAGAAGAGTTATGTTGCTGAATGTGCCATCGCCATAGTTAATACACTTCCTAATTCTCGTTCTCGAGATGATTTTATATCAGGCATGCAAAAACTTGGATGGGCTGTCAAATGGACTGATAATCGCAAGCATATTGTCTATACAAATGAGAACGGGGATAAAGTTCGTGACACTAATATAGAAAAAACGTTTATCGGAATGAAAGCTAATAAGGAGGCTTTGGAATATGAATTTACAAGACAAAATGAAATCAAATCCGGAAGAATCAACTCAGAAAACCAAGACGCAGAACTCGACAGATATTATAGAGAAATCGAGTCAGCAGTTGGAGACAGCAGAACTACTGGGAAAGCAATCGGAAGCCATAAGAACTCTAAAGACGCAACTGGTAGAGCAAAGAATCGAATACGAAGAAGAGATTCAGGCAGTCACATCCGAGAATTCAAATCTAAAGAAAACACTGAAAGAAGTCGACAAAATAATACGCTCTCAAGACAAGCAAATCGCTCAATTCAAGAAAAATTACGTGTCGCGGAAAGATTATGTGATTCTAAGCCACCAAAAATCATACGCACAAGAGAAAGCGAACTCAGCTTATAACAAGCGCATAGAGCTACAAATTCTTTTAAAGGAGCAGAAGAAAAAATATACTGAAGACCTTGAGAAAAGGCATAAAATTGAGATTGGTCTTTTCGTGTATAGTGTAGTAATTACAATCGTTAATGCAATTATATTAATTTGCTAATGGATTCCCATGTAAATGAGGACGGATGTTGGTAATCCGTCCTCAAATCTTCTGATTATTAATGAATCTTACGCCTTGTTTCCCCAGTCTTTTGATTCAACACATCACAAAAACTTCCCACCAGGTTTTGTTTTTCCGTTTGCATACGAAGATATGCCGTGTTCGTATAGTTATTTGTTGTTATAGCATTTGATATTGTCATGTTTTCCCCTCCATAACGTCTATATCACATTCGTTTTTTATCCTGATTATACGTCCGTATCTCAAATAATTCTTCCATGGTTCTTTGTCTGGCATTATTTATGATTTGTTTTATTTTTTCTTCACTTAAATTCTTTGTCAGGCCTGCCTGCTGACGTATTTGTTCATCCGTAGAAAACTGGGAATAAGCTCTTGTTACGCCTGTTTGAAAATGTCCATCACACTCCAAAATATCTACCGCGCAATATGGTGGATCATTCAAATCTCTGCGTGTGATATTTTCATAATTATAAACAACTGTTTTTAAATACCCTCTCAAGCTCTTTTCAAACTTTTTATCGTTTAAAGCTTTTATCAGAAGATTTTTATCAAGCGTAATACTCGGAATTCCAGGCTGTGAGAAGCCATCTTTGGTTTGATGAAACGAAAATTCAGACGATATATTATTCGTACCATTTAAATCATCTATCCGAAAACTAACATTTGGATAATCCTTACAAAGATCCATATATAGTTCCAATTCATTTGCGTATGTTTTTCCCTTTTGTTTTTCACTAACTCGTTCTAAAACGTCTGCCAGTTTATTTGCATCCAATGATTGTTCATACGTATTTGGATTGCCCAAATAAGCCTCTGCCATTTGTCGCAGCATTTTAATCCAATCCGTTCTTACGTTATAACCATCCACGCTCTGTAAATCCGGAAAGTCACCAAAATCTGATGCATTTTGCCCATATACTTTCATCTTATTATATGAACCGAACGTTCCCCGATCCGTCATTCCGTTTTCATCCATATAAGCAGAAAACGCAAACATCTCAACCGCAGACGCGTTTCTTGGATCCACCTCGTTCACATGAACATCGTAATATCTTTGTTCACCCCCATAGTTTACGGAGATTTTTATAATAGGATCCTCCTGCGTCGACATATCAGAATCAAACGCAGCCATTCCATAACTCATAGAATCCGAATACGGAAGCATCGTTAATGCCAGCGCATTTCCTTTCGCATGAGATTTTGATTTTTCCGCTGCTGCAGACATTCCGGAATAAAAATCGTCGATCTTTTTATTTCCGGTCTTTTCATAGGTTAATCTTTCATTTGTAACATTTGATACCGTATTTAATCCTACTTCCATTATAACTTACCCCCTATTGCTCTTTCATGTTCTTCTCTCGTTCTATAGAATTAAATTTCCATAAAAAAAGAGAGTGTTTCTACACCCTCCATGGTTTATATCATAAAATAGCCAGTCCTTAGCTTCATACGTTTTGTATATCGGATATTTTATCTGTGATTTTAACCCTATTTTTATTTTTTTTCAATTATTATTCCTTTTCAAAGAGAACCCCTCATTCAAATACCACATAGCTTCTTCTTCCTCTATCGTCGTTTCTTGGGTCATCTGCCCTTGCAAATTAAACTTGCTTATAATTCGAATAACCAAATTCTATATTTTGCTTAAGATTAATAGGAATTTCAAACTTTTCCAGATGATAGCAACCGGCAATGAAAATGAGTTTCTTCCGTTCCCTTAATATATAAGTACTAATCACACATTGTTTTCGATTAGTTCCCTTAAAAAAATTATATAAACCATTATATATATGCTGTCAACTAAGAGATTGTAAATGTAGCTTTTTTTAGCTCCTACTTTCATTTTGCCTCGCACATTTTACATAAAAATACAGAGGCGTCAACTCTGCATTCGCACCACCTATGGTGGCTACGGAGTTGACTCCTCTGTATTTTTACGTTCCAGGCGGACAAGCAAAATGAAAGGAAAGCTATTGAATTACACATTCACACAGGAATTGTGTTCAAACCATACTCCTTTCTCGAAACAGCTTTATCGCATCTTCATCAATATCAATCTTTCCTGCAGAAGACATAAATTAAAAGATTGTTTTAGTATCATTTAGTATCATCATAGATTGATCTGGAACCTATATCCTTAAGCCTCTTTCTCTTTTCCTCAAGGCTGGCAAATAGTTTTTTACTTTTCTCTATACTTGCTTTTAATTTATCCTCATCAACTCTATAATCGTTTGACGGAACAAACAATTGTAATGGTTCAAAATTATACTTCATATCATTCAATGCTGTATTACTCATATTGAACCTCCTTAACTATAATACAAGCCCACTTCACTACATTTTGCCAAAAAAGACAAGGCAGACAAATACAAATCTTTGGTTGATGACCCTGGTTCTAATTCATGTATACACTCTTTAAATAATTCAAAGGCATCTTCCAAATTATAATTATCATCTCTCATTAAATAATGTATCTTCCCTTGATTAGACACCACAACCATAACAGCAATCTTTGTATATTGTAAGAAAAAATGTATATCTTGCAAAGAAAAAGTTTGAGTAGATGGATGATTATGTAATACTACCACCGCTACCGGCTTTTCAGAAACAATCAAGTGATTAGATAACGTATCCGACAAAATATCGATTTCGTGTTCGCTTCCGAAAGCAACTCCGACTTCATCAAGTGGATTCTCACGGCTCAAATCACATGTAAACGCAACCTCATTACTATCATTTTCATCCTTAGAAACCAAAAGTAAATCCATTGCAAGATTCCTCATTATTTCGTTCTTGCTATCGTCAAAGCCTTTGTACTTAACGAATGGGACTTTGCTAATTGCAATATCTGTAATATATACTTTTTTGTCTTTTCTCTTTGCTTGTTCCAATTCCGACAAGTGAATAATCTCCGTTCTTTATATCAACTCTTCCAATATTATTATCTTTACCTACTACCACATATATTATAACATATATCAATTGATAATAGGATAGTATTATAAAATGTTGTCTCCCTAAGAATCCAATTCATCTTTCATCTGTTGTAATTTATCAATTTGCTTCTGTAATTGAGCCTTCCTATGTGCCTTATCGGTTTCATCAACCAAGGCTTTAGGATATGTCCACTGCCACATACGATATGACATCATTATTTCTTCACGTTCTTCATCTGATGTTGCCGCTTCAAGCTGTGATTTTGTCTGAGTGTAAACCTTATACCACTCTTCCATACGCGAATACATTTCTTCCGTGTGATTAGCCGAAAGGCAAAATCTCGGTGGCTTACCATCTTCCTGCTCTTCTATTTCCATATTGAAAAGATGCTCTAACTCGAACATAGCATACATAGCGCCATCATATGTTGTTATGTCAGGATCCATAATGGCATATGCACTAACGCCTAATGCATTCGCTATATTAATAAGCATATCGGTCTTAGGCTTTCTAATGCCATTCTCATACTTTTGAACTCTATCCGCATTTAAGCCGATAAGTTCACCGAGTTCTGCTTGTGACAGATTCTTGGCAGTTCTGATACTACGTATTCTCCTGCCCATCCGCTTTGCAGTGCTATTGGAATCAAACGCTTCTACATCATTTCTTAATTCTGCGTTAAAAAGCATCTTATCTATCCTCCGATTTACCAAGTGTTTTCTACTCATCTACAATGATTTTATCATAGTTTTATACAAATAAAAAGAACAAAAATGAGCTTTACAAGAACAAAATTTTATAGAATCACAATTTTGTGCTTGACGCTGACAAAATATCATGATATATTATTATAAGCACTAATACGTGATTGTAAATCACGATAACGTTATGCGTACATTTTACAACATTTCACATCAATTACCAAAGGGAGGAAAACAGTTATGAACGAATTATTAAAAGATTACCCACCTGTATTAAGCGTTGAACAAGTCGCTGAGATCCTCGGCGTTGGCAAACAACTTGTCAGGAAATCAATTGCTTCTAATGAATTAGGTGCCATAAAACTTGGCAGACTATATAAGATACCTAAGACAGCATTGATTGAATTCTTGAATCACACTCTTAATTACGGGAAAGGCGCATAATATGGGATTAGTCAAAAAAGAAAAAGGTAAGAACTGGTACTATCAATTTGAATACATAGATGCTAACGGTAGGAAACGTGGCAAAAGTATCAATACTAACGTACCTAAGAACCACACATCAAAACGAGAAATGTCCAGAGCAGAAGCAATCGGTGTTCAGGCAAAGAACGAGTTCTTATGTGAACTTGAGAACGAGAAGCTTCGCGTTGTCGGTATCAGGAATGGTATAGATTATTCCTTATACACCATCGCCGATTATTCTGCTCATTGGATGGACGAGATACGCCACGAGGTTCGAGACAGCACTGCTTCGTCTTATCAGCAGGAACTTAACGCACACATTATTCCCATACTGGGAGAAGTTAAACTTAAAGACTTTAACCTTAATACGGTTAAATATTTCTTCGACTTGGAATTCAACGACTGTCTTGATAAGATGAAAAATAATAAGTCGAACTATATGCAATCTATTAAGAAGCATCTTAACACCTTATCAAGTATGCTTGACTTTGCTGTTGAGGAAAATGCAATTATCGAAAATCCGGTACCTAAGATAAAGAAGCGTCTGCTAAAAAAGGTCAACAAATATAAAGTAGTCCATGAGGTCGAACCATATTCCTGGTCTGAACTTATGGCTCTTAAAGAAATAACACTTGCTTCAAATACTCATATTGAAGCAGCTGTTATTATTGCCATTTACACCGGACTTAGACGAGAAGAAGTTCTCGGACTGAGATGGCAGGATGTTGATTTTGACAACAGATTATTACGCATCCAAAACACATGCACTAAGGTCGGCACGAAGATAGTGTACGCCGAAGCCACTAAGACGAGACAGTCAAGGCGAAAAGTTCCGATGATGGATGACCTATATGATTATCTGTTAGTATTAAGGGCTCGTCAGAATCACCTCAGAAACTTCTTAGGCGAAGGATATATTGATACAGACCTTATATGCGTATGGGATGACGGCAAGCCAATTAAACCCGATAATCTTTCCAGACGTTTTACAAAACTCATTGAAGATAATAATCTTCGAAAGATAACCTTTCATGATCTCAGACACTCATTCGGTAGCGTAATATTTAATTATACCGGGGACATCAAAGTTGTCTCAGATCTTCTTGGTCACTCTAACATCAGCACTACATCAGACATATATGTTAAGACTGATGAGATGCACAAAAAGGAAGCACTTAGTAACTTTAATAACCAAAGTGGAGCCATCAAATAATTCCACGATAATTCCACTTTACTATCAATTTTTTCAAAGCATTGAAATACATAGCACAGAGAAAAATACAGAATACTACACTCGAAAAACCACGATTTTTTAAGAGATTTAAAGAAATTTAAGAAAAACAAAACCCACCATATGAGCGATTACGAAGATTTTTTAGGTTCTTGTGCCCTAGTGGTGTGCAGGTTCGATTCCTGTCATCCGCATTAGATTTTATGGTGTTTCATCTTGTGTGGTGGAACACCATTTTTTGTTGATTTTAAGCCATTTATTGAACATTCAGTTGTTTCGTCAAATTTCATCATATTTCGTCTTTTTAAGTAGTTTTTTAATGTTTTGCTAATCAAATTGTTAGTCAAAACTATAGTCAATTAAGCCACACAAGATAAGATATTGATATGGATAAAATTTCTTCAGTCCGACAAAACTTTTTTAACTTTTTTGTGGTGTCTCCAGGATAGAAATGTTAATTCTAACCTGAGAGTTGTTATAATTGAACGCACCTGTAATGCGTACTACCAACTTGTCGTTGGTAAAACGAATTTCGGTGTAATATTCTTCGCTTCTAATAATAGAAACCTTTGCTTTCTTTCTGAATGTGTGTGGAATGGCGCTCTCAAGTCTCTTTGCTTCTTCTCTGCAAAGAGATTCCATCATCGATTGTAGCTTATTGCTAGTCTCGAGATAATTGATGCGCATAGATGAAATTATTGAATTGTTAGATATAGTTACCCTGTCGAAGCACTCCGAAAATGCCTCGTATAAGGCGTATTCGAAGCTTTGTTGCTTGTTAACCTTGAACTTAGGTGTTGGAATGTAATATGACATATTGTACCTCCTTTGAGATGCGGCAACACAATTTGTTGCAATAAAATAAGTTCCATGTGGACAGACTCCTAGCGGGTCATCCATATGAAACTTCTACTCTCAAAAGATATAAATTTGTCTTTACAAATACATTATCGGCATATTTAAAAAAAGTCAAGTGCTTTTTTGAATTTTTAATTTTCCTCTGTCACCTTGACAAAAGGACCGTCCCCTGTCAACATTATGGGCGCTTAAGATCAGGCAATGAACATCCCCGTCAATCTTATCTAACTATGTACCATCTAGGTCATATTTCCACACTCACTTTAGCATCTCAGCGAATGCTTCAATTTCAGCATCCTTTTCTTTTTTCGGCCATCACCGCACTCTTGCCACCCCAAAAGAATTTCGCAAAACCCTTATCGCGGTAAGCCTTCTTAGGAAGAAGAGATAAACTATCTGCTCCCGTCACAGCCTTAATCTTATCTACAACAAATTCTGTATTTCCTTCCAGTGAATAATAAACTATTAAATCCTTCATTTTTTGCTCCTTTCAACTTCCTTTTTATGCATTAAATGAATTCCAATATGACCTATACCAAGAATTATCACAGCGATTCCCAATAAAATGTTCCTACCGTATATCGCCAACATCAAAAAAGCCAAGACTGGAAGTGTTGCACCTGCAACTGGTATCCCAAGCAGACTTCTGTAGAAATCCCCCATACTCTTCGGGCTTCTGAAATATCTAACCCAATAAACTTCGTATAGAATCATCAGTGCAAAAGCCATAATAAGCCACCATGACCAGCCTGACCATATATTTATATTAAAATCTTCGAATATCAACACAATGCATGAAACCGATACTTCGCCTACTCTTTCGAATACTTTTAGAACCTTATTTTCATTACAGACATATTTATCATAATCTATCGGTTGGTATCTGGTCCAAATAATATTCGGCACAATCAACATCAAAAGAAAAATCAAGCCAACATAGGAAAACCCAAAATGCATAATCTCACCCCCAAGTCATCTTATGTTTTATAGTAGTTTTTTAACATTTTCTTTGCTTTAGTACACCATCTCAGATATGCTTCGTATGTTTCAATACCAAAGGATGTCGTTAGCAAATAGTATACATGATCTTCCACTTCAATGGCTTTTTCCAACGTCTCCTGATACCGCTTTAGAACTATCAAATCCTTCCTTATCTGCTCTTCAAACACTTCTATGTTATGAATCGATACATCTCTTCCACCTGCTCCACCAAAGAAAAGTTTAAGAAGCGTCTCATATCTAAGTTCATTATGTACCTGTTCAGCTTTTAGCCAATCTCCAAGTAAGCGTCTGCCATTCTCCGTAATTTGGTAAATGCTCTTTCCTCGCTCACCTACCGATATCTCTCTTTTCGTTATCAAGCCTTGAGTCTCCATATTCTTCAATGCCGGATAAATATTTCCAAAACTCCCCTTCCAGAAAAAGCTGATTGCACCGTCAATCCTCTTTTTGATATCATAACCAGTTAAATCTTCATGACTTAACAGCCCCAGAATTACCATGTCTATTTTACGTTCTCTTGCCATATATACCATCCTATCATTAATTTTAATATATCTTTTTGATATATCATTTTGATATATGATAACAATTTCTAGAAAGGTTGTCAAGCTTTACAATAAAGATTCCTGTCATCCCCATTAAATATTTTCACATTTATTTTAATCTTTTAGTTTCATTTAAGGTACACATATTATAATCTTCTCAAGAAGGGAGATGATTTAATGAAACTTAACAAGAAAATTACAATTCCGATTATCGCACTCTGTCTTGTGGGTGCTACTACAGCATGCGGTACAAAGACAGCAACCACTACTACAACAAATGAGACTACGACTTCGACAGCAAGTACATTTTCACAAAACAAGCTGTCTCGCCAAGACATAAATACAAGTAAAACTCTAAAAAATAACAGCGACGGAGAACACGTAATTGCAGTTGATGGTACTACAGAGAATTATTCTAATACAGAAGTAATCAAGACCGGAGATAGCGATGGAGACGAAGCTGATTTCTATGGTGAAAATGCGGCGATATTTGCAACAAATAAGGGAACTCTCGATATGAGCGAGATGGTTGTGGATACTAACGGAGCACATGCAAATGGTGTGTTTAGCTATGGAGATGGAACTACAGTTAACATTTCCAATTCCTATATAACAACCTCTGGGAACTGTTCTGGTGCCCTTATGACAACTGGTGGTGGCACTATGAATGCAACAAACGTAACAGCTGAAACCACAGGTAATTCTTCTGCAACAATTCGTTCCGACCGTGGAGGTGGTACTGTTACCGTTAATGGTGGAAATTACAAAACAAGTGGTAAAGGTTCACCAACTATTTACTCTACTGCTGATATTACAGTTAATGATTCATATCTTGAATCTACTGCATCTCAGGGCGTAGTTGTTGAAGGCAAAAACTCAGTTACACTTAACAATACTAATCTAATGGCCAACAACAACACGAAGAACAGTAACAAATCTGATTATTATCAGGCAGTTATGATATATCAGTCAATGTCAGGTGATGCTTCTGAAGGAACTTCAAGCTTTACAATGAATGGCGGCTCCCTCACTAATGTAAATGGCGATATATTCTTCGTAAATAACACATCTAGTGATATATCATTATCTAACGCCAACATCACCAATAACGATGCCAACAGAGTATTCCTTAGAGCTGCAGCTGCAGGATGGGGTACATCTGGTTCAAATGGTGGTAAAGTAAACCTCAAAGCCTCAAGTCAGACGATTAACGGCAATATGATTGTTGACAGCATATCTACCCTCAACCTGTATTTAAACGATAATTCAACATTTACAGGTGCTATTAATCCTGACGGCCAGAGCGGAAATGTCTATGTTGAACTAAAGAACGGTTCTACATGGACTCTCACAGCCGATTCATATGTAACTTCCCTTACATGCGATGTCAACTCAATTAACTTAAATGGGCACACCCTATATGTAAATGGCGTTGCTTATAATGAAAATACCATTTCTACAGGAAGTGCAATAGAAATAAAAACTAGCGATTCACAAAGCTCAGATGCAAAGAAATCCGACTCAAAAGGAGACAGCCAGGGCAAACCTTCCGATGGACAATCCTCTAAAGGAACTCCACCTAAAAAGCCTGAGTAAAGGAAAAAGTGCTTCATGAAAATGAAGCACTTTTATATTATTAAGATATTTAATATTTGAAGTCCATATTCTCGAAGTTTTGTTCTACTTCATTTGTCTGCATTTCACTTTTTACCCGAACTTCTTTTGTAACCTTACTATTATCTGGCTTTGCACACACATCCTTGCTTACTTTTACTTCTTTAGGCTTTCTATTAATCTCCTGCTGATTCTTTAAATCAAAGGCTTCTGCCATTACTGACATATTGCCAATATTATCACCTACAGAGTCCATAATTGAACTTGGAATAAATACTTTCGTAGAATTTCCATTTGCAATATCTTTCATAGCCTCAATACTCTTCATACGAAGGATTTGGTTAGTAGGCTGCGCTTGATTAAGTCGCTCTAAACCTTGAGCCTCAGCCTCATATACAAGCTCTATTGACCTTGCTTTACCTTCAGCAAGTGCGATTTGCGCATCTCTCTCAGCCTCAGCAGCAAGTACTTTAGCTGCCTTATCACCTTCAGCTCTCTTAACAGCACCTTCCTTGTGAGCTTCTGCTTCAAGAACAGTTTGTCTTCTCTCACGCTCTGCCCTCATCTGCTTACTCATTACATCTAAGATATCCTGTGGTGGCTGAATTGTCTTAACTTCCACTCTATTAATCTTAATTCCCCATTTATCAGTTGCCGCATCAAGTTCTGCCTCTAGTTGTGAATTAATTTGATCTCTACCAGAAAGTGTTGTATCTAAGTCCATTGTACCAATAATATTTCTAAGTGTAGTAGCACAAAGGTTCTCAACACCTGCAAGTGGATTCTCAACGCCATAAGTAAAGAGCTTTGCATCTGTAACTTTCATATAAACTACGGAATCAATATGCATAGCAACATTATCTTTCGTAATTACACCTTGTGGTGGAAAATCAAGCACTTGTTCCTTAAGTGACACTCTATTAACAACAGCATCAATAAGTGGTGCTTTAAGATGCACACCCGCTCCCCATTCTGCGTGAAACTTACCAAGTCTCTCAACAATACTAATCTGTGTCTGTGGCACAATTCTAAGTGACATACCAATCAATATAAGAATTATTACCACAATAATACCAAGTACAATTAACATAATATCCCCCCTATCAAATATTTGTAACTAAGATTATTGTACATAAAATCATGGGAAATGTACAATAAAAAACGTAAATACGCTATAATACGCATTTACGTCATCTTGAAAAGTGAGACACGGGGGAATCGAACCCATACTATATGCCCTTCTAACCCTTGATATTGCGTATTTTTCAAAAATCTTGGTGCAATTTTGGGTGCAATTCTCACCATTAGTCTCAATCCATAGTTTCCTAACTAACCAATTCCTCAATCGTTACTCTAAGTGCATCAGCTAATCGCTTCAAATTGTCATAAGATGCACCACTTAATTTCCTTGCTCCTTGCTCATAGGCTTGGATTGTTCTAACTGATATTCCAGATGCCTTCGACAAGTCTGATTGCGACATTCCTCTCCAACTCCTAACTTCCCTCAAGCCGACATCTGCTACCTCATAGAAATCTTCTTCATAGATGCCTTCTTCCTTGTCTTTCGCCTCGAAGAGAGAGAGAACCTCTGCTCCCTCGTCATAACTTTTCACTTGTTCAATGATATTTCCTGCCTCTCTATCCCTAATCACTATCATAATTTCATCTCCTTACCATTCTACGTCTTTTCCGTTCTCGTCAATAATTGCAACACCACCACCATTGAACTCGTCAAACTCGTTCTCGTGTTCCTCGCTAAAGTCCGATGCAAAATTGATTGCATCTGCTACATCATCAAATGTTGCCAATGTCTCTCCGTCTCTTCTGCCTGCTACCCAAATTACTTCATACTTCATATTCTTCCCTCCTGTTCTGGAAGGGCTTTGTTGCCCTTCCTCTTATCTGCATTGTCTCCTTGCATCTTTCATACATTCTGCTTTAGTATATCCGAATGCTATTGCATTTCCCCACTCGTTGCGAGCAACCCACTCGGTAACCATTCCGTTAGCCTTTGCCCTTTCATTGTAAGGGTCATAACTCTGAGTTTTCTCAAAACTTAAATCCTTAATCTTCATATCTTTGTCCTCCTTTGTTGTTCCCTCTTCTTGATTCTAATATACTACTATTGTAGTATAATGTAAAGCCTTTTCAACAAATTCGTGCATCTTTGCCACCTTGCACAATTTCCCCTGTGGTCTTTTGTATATATTATACTACTATTGTAGGATAGTGAGAACATAAAAAATAAGAGAGGCTTAGTTCCCCTAAAACCCCTCCCTTTGTGCGCTATTGTATCACAGAATTTTAGATGTGTAAATAAAAAAGAGCCGGTCTAGGAAAATATCCTAGGCCGGCTTATATTATTAACCCTACCACCACGCATGGCTATAGTGATAAGGCTAATATCTAATGTCTGTCATACAGATATTCGTTCAGGTCGCTCTTGGCTTCCACCATTTCTTCTGTATTATTACCGTCGATACCATGCGACAACAACGCTCCTATTGACTTCATTAGCACCTTAGTGCCTTCCTCCAAGTCTTTTATTCTTTCGCTATCATCTGTCAGCTGATTTCTCAGGTCCCTAACTTCCACCTCTAGAGTACTTATTCTGGTCTCGTGTTGAAGATGTGGCTTATTTAGCTTATCTTTGAATAAGATAATCCTTTCGACGATATTAAGGATTGTTAGCACCAAGCCGAGGCCCAGTACCAGTATCTCTGTTGTAATCATTATTCATATGACTCCTTCACAAAAGTATTGTATACCGGGCATTCGTCCAGTGATAAGTTCATGTGCTTATTAAGTATATGCGTATAGTAATCTGCAGCTGCTCTCTTGTCACTGAATACTGTGACAGTAGCTTCTGGATCACCTTTGTCATAATAGCTTACTACCCATACTCTATCCATGATCTGCACCGCCTTATTTCAAAGTACAAAACTTAATTATTGTACGCCTACGCAGAATTTAATCTCGTTAGCGTTGATTCTATCTTGATTGTTGTAGCAAGCCTTCATGCCATCGCCATAAGTACCGGGTCTCTCAATACCATTCGGAAAGCATCCGTTCATGTAAGCAATGATTTCCATTGCTGTGATCATGAACTGTGTTTCACCGTACTCAATATAGTGGTTGTCAAGTGCGGCGTCAGACTTTTCACCAAAATCTTTATCCTCCGCAAGTCTCTCACTGAAGCAATTTCTAACATAAGCATTGTCTCCACAGTAATCAAGATTCATTGCGTGTTGCAAAACAGCAATTCTCATGGCTTCGGTTTCCGGGCCGAGTTTGCCATCAACTTTGATTTTGCTATGGCCAACGAAAGCGTTTGCTTCAATCTGGCCTTTTCTTATACATTCTGATCTGAATTGAGCGAGGAAATTCCAATCAATATTCTGTTCCGGCTGATTCTCCACGATGGGTTGAATTTCTGCAGGAGTTGTATAGTCAGTCTGAATATTAGAGCCTAATATACCATTAACAATAGCAGCTCCCATTGAGTCGGGGTTATAGAGATTAGCATCATCCCAGTTATCGCAGAAGCAACACTCGATTAAGAGAGCCGGAGACTTGGTCTTTTTTAAGACATAAAGACCATCCCTAACCTTTACGCCTCTATTAGCAAAGCCAAGCCCTGCAATAGAATTAACAATATTCTGAGCTGCATCGTTAGAAGCTGAAGCAGAACTATACACCAACACTTCTGTTCCGTGACCATTTCCATCTGATGCGTTGAAATGAATTGATATATCAAGATCAACAGCGTTAGCGTTACACTTTGCCACTATCTGATACAAGTTATCATTTACGCTTGGCGCATCATCGACAGTACAATCGAATACTTCATGACCATTTTCTCTTAAGAGTCTTATAACGACATCTTTTACCTGCCTTGCCGCAGTTGACTCTGTGAAGACTCCACCGGCACCACAGCCGATGTGTCCGTCTGCATTGTGACCTGCATGCACATTAAATCTCATATAATCGCCTCCTAATTCTAATAAATCACTGTTTTTCTGAAATATAGGGTAAAATATATATTCCTTATTTCATTTTAATCTTCGTTGTTAGTAGATTCCGGATCCGGAATTGTTGCTATGCTGGTAGCAACAGAGAGTATCGCTGCTAATGCCGATGCAGATAATACCTGGATCCAGTCCACATCGCTTATAACGAATGCAGTTCCTATTACTGCAACGAAAGTCTGGAAAAACGTCTTGATACTACGCTCTGCAACCTTGAGCCACCAGCTCTTATTAGTTAACTTACTCATAATTATTCACCTGCCTTTTCCATCGCTTTTAACTCTATCACTTGCACTATCTCTAAGATTAGTTCGAGAAGCTCCGGGATTGTCATATCATATAAGTCTTTATCCATATCTAACCTATAATGTAGTTATATTCATCCTGAGTAATAGTGCCGGCATCAACCATCTCTTGGAGCTTCTTTTTTGTTACTTTACCCTTTTTATAGAGTCTTTTTAGACTCTCAACCAATGTCCTCATTCTACAGCACCCCTTCCTCTATCAACTCTTCTGTATATGCGTCTATTGCTTCAGACGAGTCTATCTCTTCAATGCTCTTAAGCATCTCATATTCTGATACAGTGATGATCCTGCTTTCGCAGACATAATCTGTATATGCTTCCATATCCTCGGTAGCTTCGTGATGCTCTTCTTCAATGTTGCGCCTCTGGATATAAGTTTCCGGCGATATCAATTGAAGTTCACTAGGCCGCTCTGCAGAGCGTTCTTCTTTCCATGCTTTCATTCTTTGTCCTCCTTGATATAATCTTCTTCATCGAGCCTATGTTTACATAGGGCTTAATCTCACATAGATAACAGTCATAAGTATCTGTGCATTTGAACCATCCCATATAAGAGATGATCGCACACATATGTTTTGAATATACAAGTTTATTCTCTTCTCTTCGTCTCTTTATTCTTTTGGCAAGTCTCGTTGCATGAATAAGGATCCCTTTTCTGATAGTAGTTATACCTCTACCGAAAGCGAATCCCATAAAATCGATACAACGGCCAATAGTCCGTTTACTCTTGTGATATACAAATTTTGCAACTTGCCAATTGTTCTTTAGTTTCAACCGGAATCGTCTTCCGATGAACTTCTTAATCTCTATTAGTGCTTCATGTAGCCGCTTCTTATTGTCGGCCATAAAGGTAATGTCATCCATATATCTTATGTATATATGGAAACCTAACTTTTCATACATAAACCAATCGAGAGGCTCTAACAAGTAATTAGCAAGCCATTGGCTTATATAAAATCCAAGCGGAATACCTTTCTTGAATCCCTTCAGGCATAGCTCGATTATGTATAAAAACCATTCATCCTTAATTCGAATGCGAAGCTCCCTCATCAAGATAGGAAGTCTTATGCTGTCATAGAAATGTCTAATATCAGCTTTAGTAAAGTTTCTTATACCTTTACCATGTCTAATCCAACGCTCCAACCTTCTTTTAGCCATATGCGCGCCACGTTTCGGAAAACTACCGCAGGAATACGGATATGATGTCCGAGTAATTATTGGCTCTAACACCAAAATAATTATGTGATGAAGCCATTGCTCATGGATTTCCGGCATGTATATCTTTCTTTCCTTACCATGCTCATAGATAATCCTTGGCGTTCTCTTTCTCGGCTTATAAGCAAGCTCCGGATTAGGAACTTCTACGCCTTCCGGTTTTGTGTTTAGTATCATTAGATACATCATATCGACTTCTTCATCTAGATGTTCGTCGATATATATTATTTCTCTTCTTGTTGTTTTTCCTTTTCGTAACTTTTTGTATGCTAGTCTAATAAGATCCTTGTCTAGCATCTTAGAATACAGATATTTATATTGTTTCTTGCCTTTAGTTTCAAAGTAGTTCATAGTTCTATAAATATAAGATAGTTTTTTCTTCTATCTCCTACGCACAGGCAGGTGCGACCGCTTTACCGTGCGCCCTGTATCGGAATAATTACCACTCCCCTAACCAATAAATGGCGGATAAGACGTGTTTCAACGCCCAGAGGTGTAATTGAATGAAGTCTACATTGGGTTAATATTGTCTTGGATAGAATTAGGACGCGCCGATGTTCCAGTTCGCATTCGTCGAGACATTGTTCAAATTCAGCGCGCCGACGCCATCAATGAGGTCATTGTTGCAATTGCCGAACCGAATGGCCACCGCCGTACCGAACGGACGCCGCCGTACAGTCGTAGCTTCATCCCCTAGTTTACATAGTTACAAAAATTTATTGTGGGGGAATGCCCCCACACCCCCTACGCCGCATCTGGAGATGCGCCGACAGGTGGTAGCAGAAGAACGGACGCGCCGACGTTCCAGTACGCAGTCGTCGAGACATAGTTCAAAGACAGCGCGCCGACGCCATCAATGAGGTCACCGTTGCAAGCGCCGAACCGACTGGCCACCGCCGTTATCGTGGCGTTGACCCAAAGACCATCGCATCCACCTGTTGATGATGTTCCTCCATAAGGCGGAACAGGTATCGTTCCAAACTTTTCAACAACAGCGTACTTATGCGGATAGTTAGCACTTGCTGCAGCTAATTGAATACCTGTGTCTTTATATGTTGTTGCCGGTGTAGTTATATCGTATTTATAGTTAGGAGACACGTATACCCTTCCGTTAACACTCTGAGTATATGGATCTCTCTGCCACTGCTGCCATGAGCCAAGTACGACAGAATGAAGTATCTTGTTAAGATGCTTCTTATCGTCACTTCCAGTTCCATAAAACTGACCGCCACCAACAACCGCATTGGCAAGTACACCATAAGTAGGAGACAGCGACGCGTCATATCCGTAGCAATTACCATAACCATACTTATTCTGGATATCTGAGGTCTTGCCCCACAGAATAAGGAGGTCATGAATAGTGTTGATAATAGCACCGCCAAGGAATTTAGCTCTTGACGAGAATGCATCAATAGCGGCCTTCTCCTGTGCCGTTGTCTTACCATATACAGGTTGAGTACCTGATACAGACATCATTTTGTCATTAACGATTGAACCGTAGAACATAGGGAGCCATACGCCTTCAAGCTCATTATCATCAGAGTCAATAAAGCCTACTGGCTCGAAGCCATCTCTTGGAGTAAGAGAAAACTTAACATATCTATCACTTCCTACGATATACTCTTTCTTATATATCTTCTGAAGCCAAGAGAAAGCACCACCGTCATATGATGTATTGGCTACATCTGAAGCGGTCTCTCCGTCAACCTTTTTAGTATAATCCGTAGAGGACAGCTCATAGTCAACATAACCGTCGCTCTTAACCATATAAGGCTTGTTATTCTTAAGAACCGGGAACTCAGACCAATCTCCGAGAGAAAAGCCACCACCCATAGTAATAGTTATAGGGCTATATGCCTTATTAAGACCGATATAGTCAATCCTCTCATCCGGATCTAACACGTCCATATGCTCAACAAAGCCATATACATTTTCTTCGTTAAGTATTTTAGATATCTCATCCACAGCGTACTGTGCTGCCACAAAATCGCTCATTTCTTACCTCCTTCTTATTCCTGTAAATTCTTCGTGTAAGACTCTGATATGGTCTTACCGCTTGCCGTCTCAGTTATAACCGTTGTCTTGGTATAATAATAGTCATCGTCTTCCGGCGTAACGACCGTTGTTATAGTCTTAGTCGTTGGCGATGTATCAACGAATGTTGTAACAGCTGTAATAGAGTTATCTGTATCCGTCTCCGTGATTTCTCTGTTACCTATCGCATCAAAATCTATTACCGTAGTCTTGTTGCATAGATTATAAACGTGCTCAAATTCCCACTTAGCTGTCTCATTCTTAAACTCTTCAAAGTCCGACAGTAAGGTATAAGCGGATTCATCTACTATAATGTTAGCCGATGCGTCGTTACTTAATGTCGTATACCAATCCTGCTCAATAGTCGAAGGTGTCGAACCATTGTAAGCAGGTAAGTAGTCAGGTGTGTTAGCAACAACAATAGAATATAGAATCGGATCCGCGAGAGCATCCGATGCATCTTTCGCCCAGATACCTACCTCATTGATATAAAATCCGCTTGTTACTGTTACGTTGGTAATCACCGCTTTCAACTTAACTGTAGTATCACTATAAGGTGCTACACTGTTAAATGGGAAAGACAATCTTTGGTTCTTCATGGCCGTCATAGCCTGAAGCGCCGTCTGTGTCTTTTCTTCAGCCGTGTAAGAACCATCTCCTACAGTTAAGGCCGTAAATTCTAACTTCTTACTGCCTGCCATAACTTGTGCTAAGAGCGCCGCTCCGGCATCGGTTATGACTGCACTACCAAATTCTGCCATACGTTTTTCCTCCTTAAGATATAGTCACTACGGCAAAGCCTCCGCCTTGTCCTATACTTCCGTATACATCTTGATTTATAACTTCATTAATGCTGAATACATCAGTGATAGCGTTCCTTAATGTCGATGTCGTACATGCTACAGCATAGGCTGTATGCTTAACTTCATTCGATAAGCTAACCTCATCTAGTATCTGGGAATACTTCTTAACGCTGTTAAGCACCTTGATGAAATTAGCATCATTTACATAGAGCTCCGGATACTGCGTTGATATCTTGAAATGTCCGGGCGTTCCGCCATATTCAAACCATTCTGTTACACTTGCGGAAGTGAAATATATAGCTAACACTTGCTCAATAGCCCATACAGTGCCTAATTTCCAATGTATTCGCCTTGCGTGTTTAATAATTTCGCGCTTCTGTGCTATATCTGCATCATATAGATACCATGTCACATTCAGCTCATAGGCAATTAGATCCAGATAAGCTTCACTCATTCGGTCTATAGCCTTATCAGTCCATTTCTCTAGGACAGCCATTGAGTATGACATATCCTTGAAGTAATCACTTATTGAGTCGGCTAGACTTACATCAGTAGCATCTTCTCTCATGAAACCAGGAAGAAGCTCTTGGAAATCGACATCATCAAGTCTTATATCATCCATGCCTTTTCTCCTTAATTATCATCATATACTTCATGTGTCACATTAGTTGTAATATCATCTCCATCGTAGTGTGCGACGATAGCTCCGGTAAGAGATGTGTACTCAGGATAAGTAACCTCTACCCTGTCAGCTCCTGCGTCGAGTAATAATCTCTTCAGCTTGTCTGGATTGATATCTCTTGCTATTACAGTATCCTGCCACAATCTGTACTGCTCTAATGCTCCGCCTTCACCTTCAATAGCCTCAACAACTGTATCCTCATTCTCTGAACTGACATAATACTTAAGCTCTATGTCATAGTCGCTTGTTGTAGGAGCCATTGTTGTGACATTATCGTTAAGTGGTCTCACGTCATCAGCACCAACTACTGACTGTACTTTAGCAATAAGCTCTGCGCTCGGTAGCTCTCCTGATGTTGTGATGATATACACATATATAACATTAGCCGATGGTGTAACGATAAAGGCATCTGCTACATCATTATCAGCTGACAGCGCCCAGTATCTATATGAATTGTAAGTACCTGCGGTCGAATAGCTCGATAATCTTAATCTGATGCGCTCTCTGTAGTCATCATCAGACTCTTCATCGGTACCGCCCTGAGTTGCTGTTGTGTTAGTTACTGCATCAACATAAGATATTAGATCAACCATCGTTGTAACAGTGCCCGGAAGAAGGCCATTGAACTCTGTGCCTCCCTCTATTGAATGAGCTGTCACATCAGCATAGGTTTCTCCTGCTGCAATAATTAAGTCCTCATCGGTCGCAAAATAATAACCGTCTCCTGTTGTAGCTCTTGTGCCTGCAGGAACGGTTATATTAGTGGCATATGCTTCTCCAAGACTATATCTAAGAGTCGTGTATGCCTTTTCCGCGTCTAGTCTCTTGCATTCGTATGAATCTCCTATGTAATCGAGGCATTCTCCGATGGCATATTTGAGTAAGCTATTCTTTGCGGTCTCATCCATCTCATTGAACGCAATAACTAATAACGCTGACATAGCCTCGCCGAATATCCTACGCTCATCTCCTGGGTATAATGTCTCGCCTACATCTATCTGCAATTTATTGAGTACAGTAGTAATTATTGTGCTTGCATCTGTCTCAGATACGAATATTCCCATGCCTTACCTCCCTATCTTAGGACGTGTCTTAATCTCATATGATAAGTTACCATTCATCTCTACTATCTCAGCCCTTGTCTCTCTTACATCCACTCTAGGCTCATAAGTAGCTATGCACTCATTAGCTGACATAACCATCTGAAGCTTCGCGGTGTCAGATGGAAGGTCCACAATATTTCGCTTAATGCCCTTTTCTCTTGCATAAGGCACTTCGCCTTGTATTGTCTTAAGCAAGTTATCCATGCAAACTTGTACATTACTGTTGCCTTTTTTTCTCATGTTATGGCTCCTTAAAATGTAATGTTATCTTAGCGTGTGTTATCCAACCACCATCCGTCATTACTTCGATGTCGGTTATATCTACACCCATCAGCTTCATTGGTGCGAGAAACTCGTTGAAGCCTATATACAATCGACCAACTGCGCCTATGTACCACGGCCAGATAGCCACCTCCCATTCCACGTCTACTCCGGTGCCCTTAAACACCTCATATGCGATGGTGAGTTCTTGCTTCTTCCACGCTCCTGATTCTTCATCTATTCCAAAGCTAAAACTCATATTATCTATGCCATGAATCCTACTCGGATCTACCTCCCAAGTCCTATCACGCCATGCACATTGTAAGCCCATACTTATAACCTCCCAAGTATCAATCCTGACTGATCATCAAAGATTACATAGACCACCTCGTCATCCTTAACAAGAGGAGTGCCTTCGTTGTCAATGCCCTCCTGAGCCTTAATCGGTGCCGATATATCGCCAGGAATATCTATTGACTCTACTCTATATGTACCATCGTCATATATGTTAGTTATCTTGCCTTTTCTAATCATCGTTTATATATTCCTAAAGAAAATCTTTGTCTTATTCTTCTTCATGTCGTGGCGCACATGGTACATTAGCACCTTACCATTGAATGACTCTGCGCCTTCTGTCTTCAGCTCTACTACGCTTCCAGCAGCATAGCCTTCTGCAATTGGTGATGCGTAGAACACTCCGCCTCTCTGCTTCTTGGTGTAGTAATGATACAGATTAGTAGCATACCTTTCTGCTGTACCCTTACTGTCTATGTAGACCGGAATGCTGACAAGCTTCTGCCTCGACATATCAGAGCCATATGTGTACTCCATAGAGCTATTCCTGACGGTAACAGCTGTGACTGGTTCTTCTGCGAAGTAGTCAGGCTTATTTTCAGCCTTTATTTCTATAGTCTGACTAGAACTAGCACTCTCTATGTACTCATTGTTATATAGAATAAAATCTCCATTATATATAATGAATGAGTCACCCTCCAGGTTGCATAACATCTGGAAGAATGTTAGGTCTGATTCGCTGTCTTGTCTGAGATATGAGAACTTATGGTCTGTTAAGCCATATGTCTTAAGATTAAGCCCATGTCTTGTCGCTATATCCCTTGCCAACTGTAATTTGGTCACTTGTTGCCATCCACCATTGTGCTTTACTTCTGCGCTTGCAGGTATTGAGCAAGCTGTAAGCTCATACTTACCTGCTCTTGGATAGAAGCCTCTTACATATTGGACACCTGAATCAGCATGATCGCAATATACTCTTATCTCGTCATCTATCTGGGGAGACCACTTATCCCAGAGCTTATTGATGTCATTGAATACAATCTTAATAGTATCTCCATGCTCTTCGGCATATTGGTCTACCCAGCACTTATCTACTTCAACAGAGCTCGTTATGTCTGTTCCCTTGTATTCAATCTTTGCGCTCATATTATCTCCTCCAAGGTGGAAGCGTCTCTGGATCAGTAGCTGTATCATATACTGGTATTGTAAGAGTTACACCCTCACCGAATATCACTACACCTATATATGGTCTGTTAAGAGCCATTAGTTCACTCGATAATAATTCACTTCCGCAGGTCTTATATGCGATTGAATCCCACGTATCACCTGCGGAAGTAACATAATTTGTATAGCTAGAAATTAAAGCCATAAGCCTCACGACCTTTCATTTCGATATAACGATCTAAGAGGTCGAAGAACTCAGGCTCTTCTTCTCTAATCGCTGCAATTACATCTTCTTTGCTTGCATTACCGTTGATGTTAATATTTGGACTGAATGTAATACCGCCAAGACTAATTGATGTATTACCTCCGGAAGAGGCTTTACCTGCCAATAAATCAATGAACGATGTGTCAATTCCTAACATCTGACCTGCTTTAGCCCAGTAGCTTATGTTCTGCTTACGATATGCTGGGTCAAATGATAGGACTGCCTCAGTTCCGTTCTCACCGGCAATGGATAGTCCATCGGTGAAGCCACCTGTCGCATACCATTTAACATCCAGGTTAGGCACTCTATTGTTCTGCGCGTCCAGTGCTCCGCTTAGTGTGAAGTGTGGTAATGCTATGTCTCTATTCAGTTCCAGCTTAGTGTTAGCAAATTGAGCTTGAAGTGCTGCAAGCTGTGCTGCTGCCATTACTCTTAATGCAAAAAAAGCAGCCATGAATCCAGATATACCAGATGTAAATCCGGCGGTTAATCCCATCCCTAGAGCAGCTCCATCTGACTGTGCTGTTCCTACAGCACTTTCAAATACCGCAAGAAAAGAAGATACGGCGCTTGATGCCAAATCTTTTAGTGTATCTAATGCACCCTGCACTGTTGTAACAGCTGTTACCATTAATAGAAGCGCTCCTGCTGCAGTTATTGCGTCATTCTTAATAACTTCCATTACAGCCATAACGCCTGTTAACGCTAACAACATAGCAAAGGATCCAATAGAAGCCATCATCATTGCGCCGCCAAAGGCTATAGCTCCTACTGTACCGACTAAAGCTGTGGCTCCAAAGGCTGCCATAGCCACAGTTCCTACTAATAGGCTTGCGCCCATAAGAAGCAATGCAGCTGAGAAGACCAATATCGCACCGCTAAGTGCTACTATACCAAGGGCTGCATCTAATCCATACTCTGCTATCGTTGGTAGCTGCTCACAGAATAAAGCCGCGCCCATAGCTGCGACTGCTATACCGGCGCCAACTAGGAATACTGCTGCGCCAAGTGCTAATAATCCGACTGCTGATATCGTTGCTGCGCCACCTATTGCTACAATAGCGGCTGCAACTCCGATTCCTACTGCTGCCATTAATACGAATACAGCAACTGCTGCAGGACCTGCGTCCGCTAGTGCAATAGCAGATTGCGCTAAAAGTGCCATACCTGCTGCAATTAGGAGTACTGCTGCACCGGCTGCAAATAGCAATAGTGCCTGACCGCCTAATGTAGAGAATGAAGATGAAGCTGAAGCGGCACTGCTCGCTGCGCCTGATGCGGAAGAGCCAAAAGAGGCCATACTTCCCGAGACACTGCTAATTCCACTGCTTAGTCCACCAACCATTCCACTTATACCGCTTATTGCTGATGACAATGGCCCAACTGCGAGTGCAATACCCGCGATTATAGGACCTACTGTTGTGATAATATCCCAATTGTCTACAAGCCAAGAGATAGCATCTCCAATGCCCTCTACAAGTGTAGGTAATTTATTTTCTGCAAAATCTTGGATACGAGGCCCAAGATTAGCCGCCCACTCTTCAATTTTTGGTGCCATATCCTCTACTACTTGTGTAATATATGGCATAGCACCGGCAAGCGCATCCACGAGAGATGTCGCCAGAGGCTCAATGGCTGTCTCTAAATTTTGCTTAACCAATTGCCACTTATCCGCGAATGTATATGTATCCCACGCCGCACTATTTATCGTCTCTTTCGATGTTTTAAGCGCAGCGGTAAGACCTTCAACATCAAGTGTTCCGTTTCGAATAGCTGCTGACATTGTAGAAGCAGCTCTAGCTCCGAAGACCTCAGATGCTATCCTTGTAGCCTCTGTTGCATCTCCTGCATTCTTGATGGCATCGGTATATTCTTTCATACCTTGAGACGCGGATTTGCCTTCCTTAGCCATTGTTGTGACTGACTTCTTCATGGCCTTTAAGACTTCGCCGGAATTAACGCCGGCTTTATCTAATTGACCCATTAAAGCTGCTGCCTCTTCGAATGAATATCCAAGATCCTGAAGCTGCGCTCCATATCCCTGCATATCAGACATAAGAGCCGTAAAGCCTACGCCTGTTGACTGTGATACCTTGAATATGTAGTCCATAGCTCCGCCCATGTTTTCAGTTGATACATGCCATTGTTGGAATGCTTGTGATGATTCCTCGACGATGCCCGCAACATCTTCTCCAAGCATCTTCGATACTTGAAGAGCCTGCGTAGATAATCCCTGAAGCGCAGTTCCGGTTAATCCAAGTCTTGTATTGTAATCAGCAATTACAGTTGATGCATCTTCCAGAGTAGTAGGAACACTCTTATATACTTCCTTCATAGTGCCATATAGGTCCTGAAGGTCTTGTCCTGTTGCGCCAGTGCCGATGCGGATTGTGTTTTGAGCTGCCTTAAAATCATTTCCTACATCTATTAACGCTTTTCCTGCTGCAATTGTTCCTGTTGCAATCGCGGTAACAGCAACTGCAGCTACTTTAGATACGGTCTTAGCCACATCTCCGAAGCCTTTCATTGAGGATGAAGCTGATGAAATTGCCTTATTAAGAGCTGGATCTACTTTACCGGATATAGATACAAGCGCTTTTAACTCTTTACCCTGTGCCATGATTTATCTCCTACGATGCGACTTACTGTAAGCCTTTGCTTTCTCTTTGCGTACTTGACGCTCCTGTTCTTCTTTTTCTCTCTTTAGGTCTTCTCCCGCTTCGCTTATCTCTTGGATAAACGCTCTCATCTCTAGTTGTCTGAGAGTTTTGGGACTTTCTCCATAGATACGACAGTAGCTTCTGACAAGCTTTCTGATTTCTTTTGCGGTGAGGCTATCTCTTCCTGGTCTTCCTCCTGCGCAGTATCGTTGAAAAAATCTCTACCTATCCTCCTGATCTTGTGGATGTCTCTACCTTTGATGCGTTTTAGATCTTCAATATCTATTGCAGAGTTGCAATTAATGATAGCTCTATAACCAAGCGCAATATGGAATGCTGAGTTGAACTCAGGTTGAGTAGCTGTCATAATTCCCTTTGACGCATTGTCAAATTGAACCTTGCCTTCTACTTCCATGTATTGTTCTACAGTAATAGAGTCAATGTCATACTCGAATTCTGATACTTCTTTCCCATTGATCATAATGGGGTTATTTAATGTTATATATTCAGCCATGCTATTGTTCTCCTATTCATAAAAAAGTAGAAGAGCCTCAACACACATTGAAGCTCTTCCTTGTCAATAAGTTAATTACTACAGTAATCTGTCATAATCTCTAGAGTAGTCTCTGCCGTTAACCTTAACGATGTGTGCAAGTCTATCCACTAATAAGATTTCCTCGCCATCAACGACTAATCTATATCTGAATACCTTATATGTAAGGTCGCTCTCTGAAGCACTTCCGATTTCGAGAGATGCTCCCGGAGCTAATGTAACAGGTGCTACATTAAGGAAGGCCTTGCATCCTTCTTTTGCTGTAGTTCCATCTGACTTAATTAAGTCTTGAACCCATCTAATCTCAACAGCCTTCTTGCCAGGTGCTGTAAGTCTAGTCATATTCTTGTCAACGCCTACCTTAGTGATGGTCATTTCCATGTCTTCGATAGCGTTAGACAAAGGAATACTCATATCACCCATAGCCTTAACATCAGCTGTCATGAATGTTACTTCTGGAAGTGTTACCGTTGTATCGGTAGCTACGAGGACACCGTCGGAATAGATCGTATTAGCTTCAATAGGTCCTCTTTTGTTTACCCATTTACTCATTGATTATTCCTCCTCTCCAAAGTATGATGTGAATCCTGCATCTGTGTATGCAACCTTAGCTGTAAGGCTCTTAGCAGCAGGCGTAGGTGTATCAACAATGTTCCATGTGAAGTTACCATTAATAAGGTCGCCGATTGTGTTCTCAGATTCAACGAATGTGATAACTGGCTCTCCTATTAATGCGCCCTGGGCTACTAAGCTATCAAGCTTCTGCTGCTCAACTTCAACAATTGTATCCTTAAGATTTCTATCCATAGGCTCATCTACATCGTCGCCATGATCAGCTTCGAATGAGTTGATGATGTACTCTTGCATTCTCATGTTTGTGTCAAAGATTCCTAACGGATTAACATCTGGCTTAGCATTTCCATCAGCACCTGCCTCGAATGCAGCAGTGTGAGGACCCCAGAGTCTCCAAGAACCTCCCCACTTAACAAGAGTAGTAATACCTACTGCATTAAGTGTGTTGCCTTGACTTTGATCAAAGCCCTGATTCTTAGATTCTGCTCCGAAGTACTGTGCAGCAACAGGAACACTCTTGTTAGAGCATGTTTCCATTGGAATACCATCATGAGATGCATCAACTCTAAGTGTCTCAGCGAGTGCGAGAGTTGATAGATGATATACTTTACCATTAGCGGTCTTAGCCTGTGGCCAGAATACTTTTGTATACATTGAATTGTATCCTTTGTTCGTCTGCCAATCCTTAGCTAGTGCTAATGTATCAACAGTGCTCTTGTATTCAACGTCAACCTTGTCAGCTGCGTAATAAGAGCCACCTGATAATAATGTGATAGTAACACCGCTTGCTGTTTTCTCAGCAGTATAGTCAGTGCCCTCTTTCATTACTGTACTTGTGCCTGTCTCGTATACAACTACGCTTGATAAGATAGCCTTTGCATCTCCGATTACTACCTCGTGATCACTGACAGCAGCTTCGCTTACGTTAACAACTCCTTCAACAGGAATGTCAGCATAAGGCATTGCATACCAATGGTCGTTGATAGCCTGACAGAAATTAACCATAGCATCATATACAGCCTTACGCTCTGACCACTTAGGTGCAGCGATGTAAGTAATAATTGCATCATAATTAGGATATACAAGCTTACCGCACTGGAGTCCAGTGTATACCCCTTCAGCTGATACAGAACCAATGATAGTATCTTCTGTGATGCCTGTTGTATCAACTTCATAGTAAGAAGCTTGAATAGTACCTGTAAGAGGTGTATCATTATCAACACTTGTGATTAACACTTTACCTGTGTTAAAACTATAATCTAGGTTATAATCTGTGCCTTCTGTCTTACCTGCAAGTGCGAATGTATCAAGAATGATTGTGTCAGATGTAATTGAAGCACTTCCATTGGTGAATGTAAGTGACTTAGTTGTCTGAGCTGATTTCTTGTGCACTGCCGGATCTAGCACATTAACAAAAAATGCTGGTCCGATATTGCCATTAGCATTGTCGAATAAAGCTGAGAGCATTTCACATAGAGTGAACTTATCCCAGTCTTCTGAATAACCAATGACATTCTTAGCACCCATATCTGTAATGTATACAGGTGAATTAATGATGTTAGCGTTAGCATAACCACGAATAAGGTTAACAGGTGCAGTACCAACAACAAAAGGTACGCTCTGAGATGAATTCGCAGCTGAAATAACGCTGTCGCTTATAGAGCCATAAGCTCCATGCTTGTAACCGCTCATTGTTTATTCTCCTTTCAAAGATAATCGTTGTAATTGTTAGCTTTCGGACTTATTCCGCAGGTTATTGTCAGCTCTATCCACGCATACCACATAGGGTATGCATCAACTAGATTGTCATCTATCTGGAAATGTCCATACTTAATAGGTGTTGATTTCTCAACCTTAAGGCCTTCGATATACATTTCTGTCTGTAACTTGTTTATGGACTTAGATATCCATAGCCATAGCTCTTTCCAGCCATCAGCATTCCTTGTGAACTTAAGCTCACCCTGCTCATCTTCCGCGAAGGAACCTGGACGATAGGTCGAAAATGAGAGGCGGAACTCTAGGCTCCGCTCACTCGACACCATATCGTCCGAACCCTTCACGAGCTGTAAACATATAGAAGGAATTTGAGTTGAAACCTCCGGTGGGAGCTGGTCTTTAGGTGGAACAAATAGGGCAAATGCCTTTGGAATTACAAAATTATATTCTCTTTCCATATCTCCACTCTTGGCTGGTGGGCTTAAGAACTCCATGTCATCGCATAAGTTCTTCTGGATCCACGCTGTTAGATTGTCTACTACTTCATTAAGTTGCATTTCTGTCTCCTAACTTGGCACTGGTACAATCATTTGAATCTCTGTCATGCCCATGTTCTCATGCCAATCTGTTACCGTATATATCTGTCCGTCAACATTAATGTGACTTCCGTAGCCTTCATAAGATAGTCCTGCGTCTGATAGGTCTTCTGTCTTTGCAAATATCCTCAGCACCGACTCACCGACGCCAAACTCTTCTCCACCGGAGAGGCTTGACATCTCATCGTTATCGATAGAACAATTGATTTTTTCTCCCTCGATTATGTGCTCGTCGCAGAAATCATCTGTATTGATAAATACATCATCGATATCAGACGCAATTAAGCTCTTAAGACTCATACCGGATCAGCTGCTTCGAATGCCGGTGGCTCTTCATCCGCAGTATCCTTTTTATTCTTTGCCTTTTTCTTTGTTGACTTCTTGGAAGCCTGCTTCTTAGGTTCAGCTTTCGGTTCTTCCTTAGCCTTCTTCGAAGATTCTGCTTCATCATCAACATGAACAGCAACGCCTAATTCGATTAAGCGTTGCTCTTCTTCAGGATTCACAGAAAAAGGCTCATCATTGCATGTCTTAGGTATAGGAATGCCATTCTTTCCGACATATCCATAGGTACCCTTGATTATTTTGATCATAAGCCTCTACCTCCTTATGCCACATCAGAAACAATAGCAGCATTAAGGTGCTTAGGCATAACGAGGGGCCTTGACTGATATCTAAGCTCTCTGTTGCCCTGATCACGATTGATAAGTACCTGTGGCACTCTTCTTTCTGCATAAGTACGAGGTGTGTCATCGTTCTCATACTGAGAAATAGCGCCATAAGCTGTACGGCCCATGCCCTCAGATGTAACAACAATCTTGTCAACATCAAAGTAAGGTGTATCTGTTCCGTTGATAGCCTTGTATGATGCAGAATAGATATATACGTTAAGAATGAATCCCTCGAAATCAACCTTTCCGATGAATGCAACACCAGGAATAACGAACTCAGGTCTGATTTCGTCAGCGATGCGGATTCTACGGTTATCTAACTGCTTCTGAACTTCGCTGTTGTTCATAAATATGCTACCTGCGGTTGAACCCATGATAAGATCAGTTGCAGGAAGGCCCTTCTTAGAAAGCATGTCACACATAGCCTTAACATCAGAGAAGATATTAGTTGAAGATGTAGTCCATCCTGATCCTGTATATACAGCCTGGTTGCTGTTGTTGCCTTCTCCAAAGAAATCAATCGAAAAATCTTCGGCAAAGTTAGTGCCATATCCATTGATATACTGCTTAATTGTGTAAGCATTTCCGAGAAGCGTCTGAGCCGCCATATATTCCTCTGTTCTAGTAATCATGGCATCCAATGTGCTGATATCATCAGCAAGATATTGTGCTTCTCTCTGTTCAGCTGTCATATCTGATGCGATAGACTCATTGAACATACGTCTGTTGAGCTGTTCGATTGTAAGAACCATAGAAGGAGCGATAAGCGGAGCTGTCATCTCCTTTGTCTGGAAGCTACTTCTCTGAACAGGTACCGCGCCTGAAATAACTGCCGGTGCGAGCTTCTCATTAGTATCGTTCTCAAAATCTACTGTAACCTTTTCAGTTACATAGATATCAGCCTGTGAAGTAGGGAAAAACTTATCCCTTAAAAAAGACGGAGCCTTTTTTGCCCCTTTAATGCCCTGAAGCATTGTGCTTGTATCATATAAATTCATTCTCTTGTCCTCCTTATACTTCCACGCCGTGAATCAAGTTAATATTATTCTTCTTGAGGTTCTCTTCAGCCGCAGTTGTAATTGCTGTAGAACTTCCGGTGAGTAACTTTTCGGGAATAAAGCACCCCTGAACATATACAGGCGCATAGATGTCTGTTGACGAAGCAACCTGTGCAATATCCTTGGCAAGAATGACCTCTGCATCGCCAATTGTTGATGATGTAGCAATTGAATATGTACCATCACCATCATTAGCAAGTAATGTACCTCTCTTAAGATCCTGAGTCGTGCTTGCCGCTACCTTCTTTGTTTCAAGAAGGACTTCATGTGCATTAGCGATTAAGAAATCATCGCTTTCAAATGATAATGTGCTGCTCATTTTATTTACCTCCTTATTTGTTTAATGCCGCTGATAAAAGTGCGGCTGCATCTTTCGAATCCTGAATATTTTGCTCTGCCTCTGAGCCCTGTACCGGATCAGCCACAACATTAGCTGCACCGGAATCCTCTACATCAGAATCCAAGTCATTAAGAGCATTTTCTTCAATGCTTTTTTCTGACTTCATTGCTTCAAATGCAAGTTGCTTAGCATCCATCACATCATCACCATACTTAGCCTTATTAATAAGCTCTTTGTCTGAGATGTGGTTTTGGATGTCCTCAATTTCCTTAATCCTGTTACGCTCTGCCATAACAGCGTCATTTACAGCCTTTTTATTTTCAGAGCGGGCCGCTTCCAACGCTTCAGCCTTGATAGCGTCGACAAATTCAGGATACTGAGCCTTTAATTCATCAAGATCCATAACGGTTTCCTCCTTTCCTGATGAGTTCTCAAATGTATCTATATTCAGCGACCCTCTGTCGCGGAATACCTTTTCCATAGACACGACATTTTTGTTATAGTTAAGTGCCGGTCTGTCCTCTTCACGAAGATTTATGGGATTACCATTGACGACGATCACATTGTCACAACCTTTAACCTTTGCTACCGCCGGTTCTGTTGAGTTGACAATCTCATCAGCGAAGCCCTTGTCTACTGCTTCACTTGCCGTCATCCATGTTGTGTTCTTAATCATTTTGCTGATTGACTCTTCGCTGTTATTGGTTCTATCCTTGTAGATTTCCATCAACGAATTGTCGTAGTTCTTCAACATATTAAGAACGTCCTTGGTATCATTGGCGTTGTAATAGCCAATCAACAAGGTAGACGCTCCGTGAATCATAAGCTGTGATCCTACGCTCATCTGCCTCTTATCTCCAGCCATGAAGATAATCGATGCAGCTGAAGCAGCTAATCCATCAACTATTGTTGTGGTTTCAGCTTCCATCTCTCTTATGCGAGTAAATATTGCCTTGCCTGCATCCGCATCTCCGCCAACGGAGTTAATGCGAAATGTTACTTTGTCGTAGAACTTAAGTCCGTCGAGATCATCCAAGAACTCTTTTTCTACGATGAACATGTCCTCAAGCGGCTGATCCGTCCAGAAGTCTTTAGGGCGATTGCTTACGACCTCTCCATAAAGGTTTACTTCTGCGGAATTATCAGCCTCATTTTTAACGATGGTATAAGGCTGCCTACTCTGTACCGACTTAACCGGCGCAGGCATTCCATTCATTATCCTGTCGAAAAAGCCCATTATTTATCCTCCTTATCTCTTACTGTTGACACGACTTCTATAACCTCGATTCTGTCTTTCTCTTCATTGGTTGTTGTATCTTGCGGAATCTCTTCATTGACCTTTTCTACTTCCTTAAGTCTTGCAGATTCCTTAATCAATGCATCTACATTGCTATCAAAGTCAGAGCCGTTAATTCTAAGCGCCGAATCAGCGTAGGTGCTGAATCCGTTCTGGCATGCTTGAATCTCAGCAGAAATCTCTTTAGTTGGATCTAACTGACCTTGTGAAGGGCCAATCCATTGAGTTCCAAGCCAAGCCTCTCTCTTTGCCCTGTCATTAAAAAAGCCCGGAGCGTTAATACGTCCGAGCGCTATAGCTTCTGATAGCCATATTTCATATATTGGATCACAGAAATCATTGACGAACCATGTTCGATACATTTTAAATGACTTCCACGCTTCTAGTAATGCCCCTCGGCTTGCCGAGTAGCTTGTGCTGAACTCTTTCAGCAATATGTCTCTTGGGATTTCAAGTGCGGCGCCTATCTGGGATGCGACAGCCTTAACAAATCCCTCAAAGTTGGAATTTGGTCGAGTTGCTATCGGAAATTCTATGCTCTCTCCCGGGTTCATTACATTGATTTCTCCTGCGCCAAGATGATAATCATTCGGATCATATCTATCTTCGCTTTCGTCCTCTCCGAATGGTCCTGTTTCATTGAATGGCATCTCGGAAGGATCTTCCGTTGTTTTAACGAATCCTGTGTGCATAGCTTCTATAACGGCCGCCATGACCTCAGCATTTGAATACCGAGATATCTGGAGCACCGACTCAACAACCGGAGCCAAATAAGAAACGCCCCTATATTGATCAGGGCGTTCAGTATTAACAATATGAATAACATTAGGAAGTCCTGTCTTTTTGCCGTAGGCTTCAACTCTAACCCACTCCGTCGGAATCACATTAGACTCAAATGGATGAGAATTTCTGAACCAATAAGCTACGGGCTTTCCTGTTTCATCTATTTCCACTCCGTCATATATGGTGTTCCCGTTATCAGGGTTCTTTCCGGTTGTAGATGCAAGATAGCCTGCGGTCTCTGTTGCACATCTATCAGCCTCTATAGACTTAATTCTCAAACTGTATGGATTAAGGAATGTCCTTTTACTATGTTCGATAAGCGCGAACACATCTCCACTCGTTAGCCAACTCATGAATAGCATCTGTTGTATCTCATAGAAATTATTCATTCCTGTAGCATCGCAAGCGTCTTTGCGATTTGCCCAGATGCCAAATTCACGCTTAACTGTCCTAGTCCATTTAGCCGCTTCTTCTGTTGTGAGTCCAAGCGCCTCAGCGTCCGGTCTTGGATTGACCTTAAGACCAAGTCCAATTGTATTTGTACGATTAGTCTTAATCGCACTTGTCGCAATCGGTGAGCCCATGTACATGAGCCGTCCACGCTGACGCAATGTCATATTATTATTGTCTATGTCTTCGACCGGTGAAGTTGATATTGCTTTGAAACCTCTTAAGGCTCTCTTATACGTTGAAGCTCCGGCCCATCCATAACCTTTATTGTTTGCCATGCTATTACCAATCTCTCGGAACTGCTCCGACAGCCTTTCTTGGTTTTCTTCCTGACTCAATACGATTCTTCTTTTGCATCAGCTCATCCCACCACTTCTTAGCTTCCTCAAAAGACATTGTTTGTCTTGAAACGGATCTAGTTCCAAGCGAATATGATGAAACGGATCCTGAGCCTTGCGAGAACTCCGACAATGTAACCACTAATCCATCAAGGTCATTGACAATTCTCTTGTATTCGAAATTCCTGGTATATATTCTCGATACATACTCTATGCCGTTCTCAGTGGTAGCATCATAAGAAATCGTCATAGCTCTTCCGTCTCCTTTGCTTTTTCAATTTAGGCTTCTTTTTATTCTCCGGCTTTGTTTCTAAGCCCTCTAACTTCTGCTTCAAATCATCAAGATTTGGATGAAGCACTTTAAGTGCTGCATTAGCATAATTTCTACAATCAAGAGCCTCATTTCGTTCGTGGCCCGGTAACTTTTCCCATCTCCAACGGCCATTTTTATATGTCATGCGCTCTGATAAAAGACCGGAATAAAAAAGGCTGTCATACCCTCTCTCCGGATTACTGGGAAAGTGTGACCGCCTTGCGCCTTCTTTTTCAACTTTAAGACCGGACATAATATGCTCTTTTCCGGCGTCAACTCCAATCATATAGAGCCACGCTTTGCCAACCGTCCGGCCATGTCTTGTTATATCCACCTTTTTCGGCGGTGCTGTGTAAGGTGTATCAGCTTTATTGGCACCTTTTATTGCAAAAACTCGCTTATTTATTCTAGCGGCGCATCTCTCATATACATCCTGAGTATAGTGACCGCCGGAATCAACGAATGTTAGTGATATTCTAAGTCCTTTTCCGTCTGCGAAGTGCCATACGCGATTAAGAATACCGTCGAGCTTCGTCCATGTCTCATCCTCGGAAGGTCTACCCATGATAATGCCCTTTTCGATGCCCCAATTCTCTTCATGGAATCCGTATCCAACAACTTCGTATTCAAGTCTGTCGTCCTGAGTATCAACACCGCAGGTTAAGCATAGGACTCCGTCCGGTAATTCTGCTTCATACTCTTCAGCGTGTGATAATATCTCTTCCTCATCAACCGAGGCTCTCTCTTCCCAAAGTTGGCCAAGCAATGTGTTGTATACGGTCTTTAACTTCTCAGGATCATCTTTGGATTCCAAGAACTCTCTGACGATATCTTTCCAACTTCTCCACGGTGATGTAAACGCATTGATCCAAAAGCTACGCCGGCCATTCTTAATGGCATCCGGCGCCTTGGCAATCCACTTCATCGGCTGATGTCTCATTGTATATTCCGAATTGATACATCCACATTCAGGACATGCATAATCAACCTTATCTACCCAATATTGAGTAAATCCGCCAACTTTCTTGCTTTTAGGCTCGAAGCGGAGCGAATTAAAATCAATGTAATGATATTCTCCACAATCAGGACATTTGACGCACCAATATTCTTGCGTTCCCAACTCAAATGCTGTTGCAATAGGTGAATGTCCTTTAATTGTCGGTGTGCTCACTGCTACCATCTTTCTGTTATAAAAGTTAGACGTCCTTGCCTCTAATAATTTCCACGGATCACCTTCGCCACCTGCATCCCTAGACCATCTATCAATCTCATCTCCGAATATATATCGTGAAGGAATACTTGAAAGAGATACCGGAGAGTTACTTCCGGCAAATGTAAGCATTCCACCGGGATATATCTTCTTAAGTATTGTGTTCTTTCCGCTTTTTGCCCTGTCAGTCTCGATTTTATCTTTTAAGACCTTAGTATCTCTCAGCATTGGCATCAGCCTTCTCTTTGAGAAGTCTTCCGCATTGTCGAGAGACGGCAATACATACATCGCCGAACTCGGATCTTGGTCTATCATATAGGCCAACATATTAAGTAAGCACTCAGTCTTGCCGACCTGAGCGCTTGCAACAACCGAAATCGAATATATCCTGTCATCCGTAAATGCATCCATTATCTCTTTAAGGTACGGCGTCCTGGATGTCTTCCATTGCCCTGCTTCCGCAGAATTTTCAGACGATAGCCTTCTGTATCTATCCGCCCACTCCGAAACTGTAAGATTTTCAGGCGCTTTGAATCCTTGAAATGCGCTATTGACGACTTTAAGAAGATTCTTATCTATTCCTCGTGATCCCCTACTAGCCATGTCTCGCGCTCCCTAACAAGTTTCTTGTATTTTTCTGGATTGTACTCGTATTCTGTTAATCCATTAAGAATATTATTGATAGCATCTCTTATTATTCCTGAAGCCTCCGCCGGAGTCTTGGCATTAGCACAGTCAACGGCACACATTCCCGGAATTGCCAGAAGCTCGGCTCTTATATTCATGACCATATCCTGCGTTACTGCAAACACATCATCGGAAGAGTGGAGACTGCCTTTAAGCTCATCCCTCTTCATTCCCTCGATGGCCGCTTTCGCTTCTTTCCAGTCTGCGTCGGCTTTGATCTTGCGCTGTTCGTCCGACATGTTTTGTTCAATCATCTTCGCCTTAGCTTTCCAATACTCAATGTAAGTATTGACCGTCGGAATCAAATCGTACTTATTCTTCCTGCCGTCCTTCTCGCACACCAAGTAACCTTCGTCGGTCATTTGGCGAACTCGCTCATCTGACAGGTTCAAAAATTTGGCCACTATAATAGTAGATACAAAATTAGGTTTTTCAATATCAAGCTCTATCAAGTCAAACCAACCTCCGAAAATCTTTCACAAAATCTAGACAGGTTTTGGGCTCGCCAGCACCTCAGCGTTTTAGGGCCTTTTTACAGTACCTTTTCAAATATTTTTCAAAATTTCCAATTGCAAGATATTATTTATTAGAATATCTATCCAAATGATGCTGTAATCTCTTGCCAAGCTCTGTGCTAACCCTCTCACTAATATCTTTTGCTACCTTTTCATTTGTAATCATCTGTGGTATAGATACCGAGCGTATGCTCCTAACCTTCTGGCTCTTTTGCGACGTTCTTTGAAACGGCATATCAGGAGAGCCATTCATTGAAGCTATGAAAGGAGTTGACATGTACTTGCCTTTAAGCACTTTCTTTCGCCCTTTATGTACTTCAACTTTAACATTCTGATTTCTATGAGCGTGCATCCATACAAATGGTCTATCCGATGATATTCTTTGCCCAGGAATCCGTATTTGTTTCTTGAGCAACTTTATATCTGACTTACGAGGTGTAAATCTAAAATGTGAATAGGACAGCACTCTTCCTGAGTATTCAATATAAATATCTTCTAATGTAACTCCACCAAGTGTTATATGACCAATACTATGTTTTCCGATAATTGCGTCTTTTACCTCGCCGGCCTTAATGGTATATTCTTGTGTAACAGCTTTGCTTATCCAACCAGGCCCTCTAGTTTTAAATTCTTTGCAAGTAGAATTAACAGCTTTGGCAACATACTCTTTTCTTTTGTCTAGCCCAGAAAGAATATCTTCTAATCCTTCAACCTTTATTTCCATTCTTTCAGCCATAACGCTCTCCTCAGCCTGCTGCCCTCGCTCATCATAATGAGCTGCTACACCGGCTTTCTTCTATAGCACCAGTATCATAATGAGCTGCTGCACCGGCATTTCATTTCTTCGCCAATGCTTTTGTGGACTGCTGCCCTCGGCTCCAATCATCCCGCTCCGGACTTATAAGACATGCACTGCTACTTCTCTTCGGCATCATCGGCTTCACAGCTTCTTCGACCTATCGGTATAATGTCATATAACATAAGAGGATAAGCACAAGACTTACCCTCCCATCATTCGCTATCCACTTTTTGATGTATATACTATATCACAGAAGTATGTATGTATATGTATGTAAATGTATGTTTTTTATTATTTTTTTATCGAATCATAGACTTTTTGTGCTTCTTCTAGTGCTAATCTGTGTAAATCTTGCCTGGTATATTGTTCAGCGTATCCTATGTTAATAGCAATTTCTCTCCACGAGTAGCGATATTGGAGACCGCCTTCCATATATCTTAAGAATAATATAGTGCGATACTTAGATGT
>SVEY01000003.1:0-192545 GCA_015057165.1 Lachnospiraceae bacterium
TTTCATTTGACTGCCACCTTTCTGAGAAGAACACTTCTCGCGCTTTTTTCCGTATCATCATCTTCTATGTATCCGTCGAAAGGTGCGGACGGATCCGTATATTTCTTCGTGAACGGCTTACAGATTTCTGTCCTGTGCCGGAAGGCAAAGTCCAGATCATCCGTCCAGCCGGTGTGTCCGGTAATGATCTTGACGGCCTGCTTCCTGGCGCGGATGTTCTTTTCCAGCTTCTCAAGGGAGCGCACTGCCAGCTTGTTGTCCTCCGCCAGCGTGCTGATGAAGCTGTAGCCACCGTCCGCACCGAACCAGATCGTATCTCCGGTGAAAAGGTACTCGTCATCGATCAGATAGACCAGGTGGCCCCAGGTATGCCCGGGAACCAGGATGCTCTCGATCTTAATGTCTCCAATCTGAAACACTTCGCCGTCTTTAAGGAGAGTCCTTTGGTTATCCGTTTTGACCAAAGGCAGCTTATACGCCCCATGGAACACCTTTCTCCTGACCTCGCCGGTCAGATACCGGTTTTCGATCTCCCCGATATACACCATTGCGTCTTTGAACAGAAGCTCGCTGTCCCGCTCCAGAGCGCCGACATGATCCGTGTCCTGGTGCGTGATCAGGATATTCCGAATCGTCGCCGGGTCCAGATCCAGCCAGCCCATTTTTTCCTGCAGACGAGCGTAGTTGTAGCCTGCATCGATCATGATGGTGGTACCATTCTTCGTGTAGAAGAAAATATTGGCGATCCACTCCCGCACACAGCTGACATGCTCATCGATGTGTCCTGTGTTCAGCGGTTTGAAAATCGCTTTTCCCCTAAACAGCATGCTCATCGATTTCTTTTGATGTTCCGAATCTTTTCGTGCCATATCTATCTTTCCTCCTTTTTAACACTGAGCATAAGACCGTTTCTGCCTTCACGATCTCATACTCCTTCTCATTTCAGGATCAGTGTCATGATTCCGGAGAGAATGGCGGCAAGAAGCGCCATGCCCACGGTCCCCATGATCCATTTTTTCTTTTTGTCTTTTGCCGTGATATACGGCCTTAAGTCTTCCGTACCCGGGATGATCCAGGCTTTCGTATGACCGACCCAGTATTCATCAATCAGAAAACGGTCGATCAGATTCATAATGGACAAAATCACAAAGCCCTGCCAAAACCCTGCGAAAAAACCTCTCGCGCCGTTGATCACGTACACACAGATCAGCACATAGATCAGATATCCCGGAATACACAGGCTTTTGAAAAGCACACTCTGTTTCCGGATTGCCTCCGCGGTCGTCAGACCAAGCTCGATGACACGCTCCTGTACCTTTTTATCATACAGATGGACCATACCGATCGCGCCGTTTCGGATGCCGATCGCACAGATCAGATACAGCAAAAAGCCCAGTCCCAGGCCTTCCAAAACGAGCTTTAGTGCAATCATCTGTAAGCCTCCATTTCGTCATTTTTGATGGCCAGAATCATACCGGGAATGATCCAAAGCATCCGTTTACATATCTTCGTGCGTTGTTCTTCTGTCATATTCAGACCTCCTTATAAATACGATCAAAACAATGTGCAGATCCACGCCGCCAGCGCAGATACCGCCGGAAAGATCACAAACAGCTTCAGCAACTGGCTTACAATGTTGAAGCCATACTTTCGCCCTTCCATCACATGTGTCGCCTCGGGGTAATAATGCTGGAAAAAGTGAAACTTCAGAAGCAGAAAGTTGTCGATGAGGGCCATGTCGCAAATCTTATAAATGGTGAAGATTAACACGAACCTCAAGAAGAACTGCCAGAATGTAAATCCGCTTCTGAATCCGTCCCAGACAGCAATCACGCCCACACCAAGAATCATCAGAACGCTGATGATAAACAGTGTCCATCCGATTGCTCTGGCACCGTAGAAGAGTTCGTGTTCTTTCTGGATGATCACTTCCCGCGCTTCCTTCGGGGCCGAGCCGAAGAACTTATTGTCCTGTATAAATGCCACGCAGGATATGAGCATCATTGCCATCGCTGCGCAGAATACGATTGCCAGAAAAATGCTTAAAAGCATACTACCCTCCTGATTGTGAAAAATATTGTCCTCTTTTTCGTTAGTCTTGACTAACCATTTGGCTAAAAAAAATTAATCAGGTATGTTTATTGCAGCATTCTGGGCAGAAGAAGACCGCTTTGCCTTCACGCCCAGGAAGGTCTGTATAACGAGTTATGGCGGCAAACGCCGGTTAGTCATATCTAACTGAATTATTATTATATTCCATTCACGGAAGAAAATCAAGAGAATGCCACAAGCACGAAAAAAGGCACCTACTCCAGTTTTCACTAAAGTAAGTGCCTGTTAAGCCATTCAAAAGATATTCCTGTTGATTGGTTGGGGGGATAGCTTCGGTATTTTTTAGTTTTGCTTTCTGCCGCAAATATACACATCTGCCGGCGCATTATGACTGAAACCCTCTTTCTCGGCAGTCAGCAGGTCATTTTCAAATACCAGGTAGTCCGCGTCCTTTCCGGCGGTGATGGAACCCTTGTGGTCCTCGATGCCCAGCTGTATCGCGCCGTTGATCGTATAGCCAAGGAGCATTTCTTCAATGCCCATCCTCTCATCAGCAGGAGGAAATACTTCATTGCTTCTAATGTGCTCGGGTGCCCTTGACTTATCTGTGATTTTACGCGTCATTCCGACCTCCATGCCAAGGAAAGGACTCCAGGTCACAAAATCACTATAGGCGACGTTGTCGCTGGACCAGGTCACAAGCGCGCCACTGTCCCAGATCGTTTTGCAGCGTAATTGCTTTGCGGCGCGTTCCTCACCGAGCCAGGAACTCGAGACCTTCGGGTCTCCGGCGTTCCAATACGGAGTGAAGTTTGCGATAACGCCCAGCTTTGCGAAACGATCCATATCCGCATCATCCTGAACTTCCAAATGGCAACTTGTTACTCTCATGTGGAAGTTGTCTCCCAGTTCTTTTTTTGCAAGCTCTACGCCGTCCAGCAAGGTACGGGACGCGCGCTCGCCAACCGTGTGCACATGGATATCCAGACCCGCAGCATTCAGTTCTTTAAGAATATCCGCAAATTCCCGTGCATTGAAACAGGTAGCACCAGTCTCACCGGTGTCCGCATAAGGCGTGACCATGGCGGCGGTATGGATCTTCTGCGTGCCGTCCATCAGAATCTTTAAAGTATGAACCCTCAGGTGCTCCGTGGTAAACTCGCGGTTGAAGCGTTTCACTCCTTCCAACGCTTCCTCCTTTTTCGCGGGCCTTGTAAGAATATAGCAGCCGTCTATATACATGGGTAGCTTTCCCTCTTCATCCATCTTGCGCAGGATCTTATAGACTCTCTCATGGAATTCTTCATACTCTGGGAAACCCGCATCAAATAACGCAGTCACACCAGTATTTTTGCAATAATCCACCAGTCGCATAAGAGGAGCTTCGATCTGCTCATCCGTCAGGCTATTCACATCAAATAGGAACGGCCAAGCCGCGCCTTCAAAGGCATTTCCGGTCACATGTCCATCCTTGCGCACAAAATAACCTAAGCCCGGCACAGGGTCCGGTGTGTCATCTGTGATCCCATAGTTTTCAAGAATCCTGGAATTCACCCAGACGCTGTGGCACTCCTCTTCCAGAATAATCAACTCTGTATCCGGGCAAATCGAGTCGAGATCCTCTTTACTAAGCTCTTCCCCTTTCAGGCACTTTTGCCCCATCATAAACCTGTAGCGATCCAGGCCCGGGGTCTTTGCGATATAGTCCGACATGAAATCCAAAGCGCCCTGCTTACCGTCGCACTCAAAGGGCACCCCAAGGTCTGCGTACTCGAAGCCTATGCTAGTCGTCACATGGACATGGGTGTCCAGAATGCCTGGCATAATGAATTTCCCACCAAGGTCTGTAATTTCTCCCTCATACGCCGAGAGCCCCGCTTCGTCGCCCACATAGATAAATTTGCCGTCTTTCACAGCAAGCGCCGTTGCCTGCGGATTGTCTTTATCCGCTGTAAAAATCTTTGCGTTTTTGATGATTGTGTCTACTTTCATTTTCTTATTTCCTTTCTTTTTGATCAAGTTCCATGTCCAAAGTCTCTGCGTTCATAGTAGCCAGAATTCCCTCAGCCTGTTCTTTAACATCCGGCTCTATTCTTGCATAAAGGCAAGCGCCCATCCATGCAATCCTAATATAACAGTTCTTCAATGCTATAATGTCACAACCTTTTATAAAAACGGTACCATGTATACTGGGATATAACTAATACCATTTTCCCTCTTATAATCTTTCGTATGAACAACGTATTTTTCGCATATACGACTCCTGAATTTATCACAAAACACATCCAACGACTTATGTCCTCTGTAATTTCCCGACTTCACCTCTATAGGACAAATCTTGTTTCCCACCGAAGTCAGAAAATCTATCTCATACAAATGATTTGATGAATCACTTTCCATCGTGTAATAGAACAGATTATTACCTTTGGCAACAAGCATCTGGGCAACGACATTTTCATAAACATATCCCAAATTGGCTTCAAGTTTATCGGAAAGCAACTTATTATAAATTGTATTCTCGGTATAATTCTTATCCCTGAACGCAAGCGTCACAAACAAACCTACATCGGAAGTAAACAATTTATATCTGCCCGCGTCCTTCTCTAACGCCATACCGACTCCGGGATTATTTGCGTGATACGCTATATTGACCGTGTAAGAAGAAAGCATATCCGGCAACAGATCACGTACCTGTCCGGAACGTGTGCCTTCTCTCGCGCTTGATAATACATACCTCGAAGCATTGCCGCTTAAGTTTGCGGGTATCGCATCATATATGTCCCCTGCCAGACCGGAAGGATCGATTTTTGTAAAATCTTCTTCGTAAAGATCTACTATGTCTCTTTTGATCTCATCTACCGCCTGCAGATTATTCTGTTCTAAATATGTTTCTATGGCCTGAGGCATTCCTCCGATCAGCATATATAATCTAAATGTCCGCATGAGACTCCTGTGGATAGAATTCCCCGCAGGTCTCTTTTTCTCCATAAGCATTTTGATCGTCCCGGTAGAAACCTCATCACCGATTGCCCACAAAAATTCCTCAAAATCCATCGGATACATAGATATTTTATGTTCTTCGCTTGGGATCAGAATATCCTTCGTATTCTTCCTGATTGATATAAGTGACCCTGTCTCAATGTATTTATATCTGCCATCGGCTACGAGATACTTTATTGCCTGCCTTGCCTTGGGAAGCAACTGGACTTCATCAAAAATGATCACAGATTCTTTCTCAAATAATCTTGTTCCGGTCAATTGCTGCAACTGTAAAAAGAAGAAATCCAGATCATAAGTATCATCAAATAAGTCCTTGATTGCCTTGCTGGTATGAGCAAAATCAATCATGATGTATGATTTAAACTCTTTTTTAGCAAATTCTTCCGCTATAGTCGATTTACCGACTCGTCTCGCTCCCTTAATCAGCAATGCGTACTTATCACTTCGATTTTCCTTCCATTCAAGAATCTCGCTATAGATTTTCCTTCTAAATACCGGTTTTTCCATACTTCAATCCGTCCTTTCAAACCGAGTATAACGCAAATCCCCATTCGTGTAAATACATTTTTAACGCAAATCCCCATTCATTTATTTTGGATTTTTACTCAAATCCCCGTTCAGTTGACTACAATATATTCTCCGGCTTAGTCTTTCTGCCGGTCCATAGGGTTCAGCATCACCTTTTTGCACTTACCAGGTACTCAACAGTAGTTCCCAAAATCACAGCAAACTCAGCGATTATGCTCTGCTTCATATCACCGTTATCATTCTCATAATAAGAGATCATGCTCTTGGTGGTACACATCTCCTCAGCCAGTTCCTCCTGAGTCATTCCCATCCTTATCCGTGCTGCTCTGATCCTTTGTCCTAATGTTTCTTCCTTAATAGATATGTTCATCTTCTCCTTCTTTCCGGGCGAACCGGAAAAAAGAGATGTACTGTTGTGTCTGTTACAATAAACAAAACGCACGAAAAGACTCCGTTCTCTCGAGGATCTGCCCCTCTGTAAAATTCTTGAGGGTCACTACTCTGGTACATTTGTGAGTGTGGCACTTTATCATAATGCCGTTCATTGCTGGCTCAAACTCATATCTTTTAAGCGGTGAGCTTATGACAAAACTTACTGGAAGATATATCGAATTTGAAATGTTCCCGCTCTCTTTTGAGGAATATGAAGACATCAAGAAGTTCTATGGAAAAAAGATTGAAAAAACCGGGACCCCTATCAGTGAGGCAACAATAGCACGATATATCAAAGCCTTACTAGATGCTAAGATTCTGTATGAATGTCCTAGATTCGACATGAAATCGAAAAAATTGCTAAACATTGCATAACATTACTAAAACATTACTACACATTGCAAGAACATTACTAAAAAAGCACTTTCTAAAATCTTATTGTTCTCGAAAGTGCCTATTATTTTATATAACTTTATTCGTATTGGTCTCTAATCATAAACTCTTAAGTGTCGGGATTTCAGCCCGGCCTTACTTTTTCCTTGCTTTTCCCGTAGCTTCCCGTATTTCAAGTTTGAGGACATAAATCTTATGAATCGCTCCTTCTATGTAGTTTAGCCCCTTCTCCACATGCTCAGGCGAATATTTACGAAGAATTGCTTCGATCCCTTTCTGCTTCTCAGGGCCTTCTTCTATGATTGCAACAGTCCTGAAAACATTGGCAGACCAGTATTTGGTTGCAAATTTGTCTGGCAAAAGTTCTGACTGACTCACGATGGTAAAGCAGGCATCAGGGTGAAGCCGAAGATTATCGAATAGCTGCGCCATGATAGGAACCTCCATTCTTCAATCTATGATCCTGCCATCGCGTGAAATGGTCACGACCTGCCATGGGATAAACTTACCGCTGTTTTTTAATGCTGTTTCTGCCGCTCTCTGCAAACCTCCACAGCATGGAACCTCCATGCGGACGATGGTCACGCTCTTAATATCATTGTTTGCTATGATTTCCGTCAATTTTTCAGAATAATCGATGTCGTCCAATTTCGGGCATCCAATCAATGTGATCTGTCCTTTCATGAAATCCTCATGCATATTGGCATAGGCATATGCCGTACAGTCCGCAGCAATCAGCAGTTTTGCCCCGTCGTAGAACGGTGCCTGTGTCGGCAGAAGCTTTATCTGGCAGGGCCACTGCATGAGTCTTGATGCCGGTTTCACATTGGCGGTCAGTGCCTGCTCTTCCTGCTGTTCATCATTATGATCGAACTTCATAAATCTTGATCCCGGACAGCCTCCGGCATGCGCCGCATGCTGTTCCATCTCCGCTTTCTTTCTCTGGCTATCTTTCACCGCTGCTTCGTCATAAGCCGGTGCTTCTCTTTCTTCAAAAGTGATCGCTCCTGTTGGACACCCCGGAAGGCAGTCACCAAACCCATCACAAAAATTCTCCCTAACCAGTTTTGCTTTTCCATCTACAATATCAATTGCACCTTCATGGCAGGCATTAGCACAAATACCACATCCATTACACTTTTCTTCATCAATATGGATAATCTGTCTTATCATCGCTGCACCATTCCTTTCCTTGTTTTCATGATGCAAGTATAGTATGATTAAAAAAATAATTATGTTGTTATAACCACATTTAAAAAATAAAGGAATAATTTTATGTCTTGGGATAAGAATATGTTAAAGGATAACATCATCTTCAACGGGATGATGCCTGAAGAAATTGACCTTGCTCTTAAAGAGCTCTCTTCTGTAGAGAAAACATATACGAAAGATTCTATAATTTTACGTGCCGGTGATATTACAGACTCTTTAGGTCTTGTCATTTCAGGAAGTGTAACAATAGAAAGCAATGATGCATGGGGAAACCGCACTATTCTGAGCAATGTAGCAAAGGGTGGATTCTTTGCTGAGACCTATGCCCTGCTTGAGAACGAACCTCTATTAGTAGATGTTAGAGCAAATGAAAACTGCCGAATCCTCTTTTTTAATGTTGGCAGTTTAAAAAAACTAAAATCAAAGATGAACTTATGGAGCTTTAAGCTGATATCTAATCTTCTCATGATATCCGCTAACAAAAATCTGCACTTATCCGGGAGAAGTTTTCATACATCTCCAAAGACAATCCGCGGACGTGTTATGGCTTACCTGAATTCCGTATCCCTGAAAAAGGGCAGCAACGAATTTGACATCCCTTTCGACCGCCAACAACTTGCAGATTATCTTAATCTTGAGCGCAGTGCTCTCTCAAAGGAACTTGGCAAAATGAAAAAAGACGGTCTTATCGAAGTCAGGAAAAATCATTTTAAATTGATGTCCTGAATTTATCCATTTTGATAGCTATATAAAACACATATACCATGTCAAATAGCTTGTATATTGTGAAATATACATATATTCCAAGACACTTTTTGAGCTTATCCGCATCAATATCTATCATCACAAAACCTCCAACTGTAATAATTCCATTATCATTGAGGTTTTAGGAACCTCATATGCATAGTCTTGTATAAGCGGGATATCCAGATCATGTATCATGTCTCGGTAATTAAGAAGTATCTCTTTATAATAATCAAAAGGCAATTTACTTTTGTGTCTTAACAATTCAACAAGCATTCTTTCCTTGCTGTATATGTTAATCACACATCCTTCTCTTTCCATTTGTTCAACTCCGAGATTTAACAAATTCTTATTTTCGAAAATCTGGATTATATTATATTTGCAAATTTTTGTAGCATCCCTATCCGTGGCTATACAATATTTTTCAGGAATTACGTCGGTCAAGCCGTGATAGTAAAAAGCACTGTCCATTGTAAATACAGCTTTCGGATACTTCATAGATATAATTTGTAATGCCGGAACATACTTTGTATCAGAACAAACACCTTTTTCCTGCTTCTTTTCTTCTGTTGCCTCCGCGTGGATGTCCATGGTGGTTTCGATGTTTCTGTGCCCCATCACGGACTGGATTACCTTGTTCTCTTTATTACGCTTAATAATTTACAGATTAAAAATCGGACATGCATTAGGGCAACTGTCGGAAATGTGTTGGGATTTAAAAATGTTTCTTTATATGAGTGTAAATATTAAGCCCGCATCCTTGACCATATTTCGAAATAATAGTTCTGTAGATCTGTTGTTTTCCATTTTTTAAACCATAGTTTTTTACAACAACCGATGCTACATACCCTACAATGTCATCCTCATATCCTGCCTTACTTAGAATCCTCATAATCTCTGAATTTATTTCTGATTTACTTTTTACCGCCGACTTTTTAACCGAATTCTTTGATGATACATCTCCAGAATACTTTGAAACAACCGGTTTTATTACAGCATAAACATCTTTATAATTTGTATATTTGCTTTTTAATGCATTATGTACATCCGATAGCATTCGTTCATTTCCATATGCACCGGTAACAATTTGTGCCACATTATTGGCAACCGAAGCATCATATCCCGCATTTCTTACAGCCTGCATTACCTCTTGATTTAGCTTTGTCTTCTTAGTTCCACTTACTTTATTTGCTGCGTTTGAATTTGTATTCTTCTTTGTTGGCTCTTTTGTTTTCTGAGTTTCTATCTTTATCTGTTTTGATCTTGAAACACTGATTCCTGTCTTTTCTTTCCAAAATCTAATAACATTATCATAATCAGTATCTTTACTTACGATAATAACTCTAGTTTTGCTACCTTCTTTTTTCCCAGCTAGGTACCCCAAATATGAGCCAATATGTATATCAACAGATTGTTTTCCAGATGGAATCTTATACATTTCCAACTCAGCTTCTCCATGATCAGCAATATCACTCATATCTATCTTCTTTGCATTATCAGTAAAGAAAATAACTATGGTATCATTTTTATCCAGTTTATTACATCCAACAAGACCATCTTTATTTACATTTTCAAAATCAATCAGATAATAAGTTTCTATGATAATCACTCTCCTCAAAATACATATATACGCTATATATTTGATTAAATAACATTCCAATAACCCTTGGTATCAGAACCTATACGTTCAATCCTATTCTTTTCCTTTAACTTTTTAATTCTGTCAGAAACAGTTTTTCTGCTGACTGATAATCTGTCCGCCAAATCAGAATACGTATATTCAGGATTCTCTTTAAGAAGCTCCAGCACTTCTCTCTCACCCTCAGTCACCCTCTCAGTCACCCCTTGTATATCCAAATCCATTCCATAATTAAGATTTGGAAATGTCACCATAAAAGTAGTTCTGTCAGAGTAGAACATAGGTTGCTTCTCTGGATTATAGTGCGGATCTTCTATATAGCTGCTTCTAATCTTCTTAATTCCGCTGCCTTCACGCTCCATAAGTCCTAGCCTATCAATTCATCATCATCAGAAATTCCGAATATCAAACTACCACCAAAAGTATTCGCAAAAGCAGAAACACTCTTGCACCAACTCTTTGGTTTTTTCTTTTCAATAGCTACTTTCTTATCATAATCAGTAGCTTCACCGATCAAATTTTTTATATCCAAATTAAACATCCACCTTTCTAGGCTAATAGATTTTTCAAAAACAATCGTAATGGCACAAAGTCCAAAATCGAATTATTAGCCACCAGTGCAAAACTTGCTCTAATAAAAGATATAAAGGCTAAGAGCAAGTTTCGCACTGTATGACAAAAATGCCGTTTTTGAAAAATGTACTATAACAACTTGATGGGGTTTCCCCATACCCGCACGAAATCAATCCTATTGATTTTTTAAGCAAAACTCTTCATTAATTTTAATAATTAAAATGATCATCAATTTTAAAAGTTGTAAATAATCAAGCTCCTGCACTTTCTCATCCACCGGATAAGTACTATGAATATATTTATTTCTAAGATCCAAACTATCACTAAACTCAGCTTTATTTAAAACATAATTAAAGTATTTCTGCTCTGGTTTTGATAATAATGTATCATCCACATATATATCATTTTGTAGAATCATATTATTATATTCATCAACTAATTCCTTCTCTGTATAATACTGCAAACAAAGGACTTCATAATCATACAACTCTTTAAGAAGGAATGAACGACATTTATTAAGAGAAATATATCCATCGTCACCAATGAAAATACACCCTCTTTCACGAAGCCATTCGATAGATTCCTTATAGTTTTCTCTATAGTCTAAAATATTAACTCTTTCATTTTTTAGTAAATTATATAAGCAGCCGTACTTCGAACCATATTTCTCTACATAACTAAGCATGCATTGATCTGAGAATAACGCTAGTATTTCTTTTTTAATATTTTCAGAATTTGCATAAGCATACTTATTCTTTATCTGAGAAGACAATTCGGAAAATGAAATCGGATTAGATGACATCTCAAAAAGCTTTCTATCAATTTTCCCATCTTCCAAATACATAGAATACTGTTTAATCACCCCATCCATCTCAGCCGGTAAGTTTCTACATTTTTCAAGCTGCGTGCCACTAGCTGAAGGTGCATTAAAAACAAAATCACCTATTCCAAATTCTTCTTTCAGATAATCATTAAAGAACCACTGGAATATATCTTCCAATCTTATATTAAATTTCTTTAATTCTTTAATATATGCCCCCAAATCAGCATCTGCCTTCAAATTACTAGCCAAAAAGAATATACCTCTTTCATATTCTTTAATACCTTTTACACCAATATGCGATTCTAACGCCCCCATTTTTGAAGCAACAGAAACAAAGGAACACCTATTCATAATATCAACAAAACCAAATAGATAAATAAAATTGTTCAGCAATGTTGGATAATCCAAATTTTCACTTATCCATTTTTCACTATATACTATTTGATGTTCAGTGCTACTTATAGGTTTTGAAATAAATATTTCATCTCCAATATCTCTAAAACTGACATTAATAACTATATTTTGATTAATCTTTATAATATCTTTTTTATTGATTAACTCTACAGCTTTTTCACCCGCACATAATCTCACTTTATCGCTGATAATAATCCCATCAGCACTCAAGTACTTTTCTACCGCCTGTAATCTTCCTATACTTGGATGATCTGATTCAATATATTTAGAGATCAATCCCTCATATTCAGATTTCTCAAGAGACTGCGGAAAATAATAAGCATGTGTTCCTTTTGACATAAACTTATCAATAATCATTTCCGGCGTCAAAATATAGCCTCTTAGAAAATCTGCTAATACCACATTATATTCTTTCACTATTCCTTTATTAGCTAGAATATCATGTATATTAATAGGTTCCATAGATAAGTATTTCTTAAACGTCTCAGAACCTACCTTCTTGTAACATTTGTATTTTTCAAACAAACACCAGAACTCAGAAGTATAGATTCTACTCACAGAATTTGATACAGATAAAAAAACCTCATCGGCAATAGTATTAAAGAACTTTGCAACCTTAGCTTGAATTCCCGGCATCAGAGATTTGTATTTTTCAACAAGCTCTGGCCGAATCACTTTATTACTTATGATTTGTCTAACAATATCTAACTCTATAACATCATTAACGTCCGTATAGTCTCTGTTATCATCATACGAATCCATATATTTAATAGACATATCTAAATATACACCAAATGCAAAATCATTTGGTTCTAACAAATGAATTCTATATAGCTCTTCGTCCTTTGCCATAATAAGTATACTCCATTGGAAATAATTAAAACGGATAATAGTTCATGCTTTATCAATTAAAATTATTAATAGATTAACACTTTGCACATTCATCTCATCCTGCTTACAATCTGGTCGTTACCCATCGTAAAGCTCCTATCTGTACGGTTTATTCCATAAAGAATCCATCTGTATCAAAGATGTGATCTAATTCATCGTTTGTCATGGCGTGAGACACCTTATCACGGACAGCACTCATCGCCATATCAAGCCTCTTAAAGCGATTATGTCCTACGGCATCCTTAGACATTCTGATCAGCTGAATGCGTCCCACTCCCGGATTCTGTCTTGCATACTCAGCAAAGCCTCTTGCCTTGCCCAGGTTATCAATTCTGGTCGGATCATGCGGCTCCAGAATATCAACGACATATTCATCATCACTATCCTTACGAATGATCACGAAATCCGGATACGCCGGTTTCTGCTCTCCACCCATCTCATACGGAATGCAGAGAGACCAAGGCTTTCTCGGAGGATTTCTCAGCCAGCATACATAATCAGCCTGTCCCTGCTCTTCTACGAGAACGCCTTCTTCCCAATTGTTCAGATTGATGCGCGCCTTTCCGTGTTCATCCACAAAGAGATGATCCTCATAATCTTTGCCATTTACTTCATGAGGCAAACTAATTGTTTCCGGCAAGCGGAAGTTATGCTTACTTACGACATCTCCATTGGAAACAATAGTATCATATTGTTTGATGAAACGATCGCCAAGACCAACTATCTTGCGTCGATAATTATCATTCATCTTATGGAATGCCTTCTCTGCATAAGCCAAGAGGCGGGCATAGCAATCATCATTTGAGGCATACAGAATAACATCAATTTTATAGGCATTTGGATCATCTTTGTCGTAGTAGTAATGACCGTATTTATTGCCAACGCCTTCATTTCCAAGCTTCGTTTCAGCCCTGCGGAACTGTCGGTCGATATCTATATCTGTGGTTGACATGAACATATGGACGATGTTGTCATCTACAGTTTCTCCGAAGACATCAAATACCTGCGACTTCATCTGGAATTCCGTGATCTTCTGAGCCATGTCATCATACTTTCCTTCACGTTTAAGTTCACCGACATACTCTCTGATCATCTTAACAATCTCTTCCAGAACATCGTCTGTCGCATCCTGATATTTACCTGATTGTCTAAGGAGCCTTGCCAGGCTGTATAAAGAATTCAGGTAGTTGCTGATGCGAACATTTCTCACATCATAGGACAGAAGTCCGGAATCGTTGATAGCTTTCACCACTCCCTCTCTGTCTAAAGGATCTATAAACGTTTCCTGAACATATTCCGGTTCTGTCTGTGTTGAATTACCTGTAGGTGCTGTCTGCGAAGTACCTGTTGCCGGATTGCTCCCTGTTGGCTGCGGATTCTGTGTATGTTCCGTCTGTTGCTCAGCTGTTTGATGTGCTGTACCACCTATCGCGCTTCCTGTACCGTTATTACTTCCAGAAGGTATTTCGTGAACGTCGGAAGCACTTCCAGTCTGTTCACCATTACCGTACTGAGCTGCACCGCCATCATGTAACTCCATCGGCTGCACACCACCAGGCTGATCAAATAATGACATCTGTCTCGGAAAAGCTGGTGTATGATGCGTGCCACTGCCACTAGATGTGCTTCTCGGTCTGACTGAAAGTGTATCCATCACTCTGGTATCGAGAGACTCACCATAGATGTCCGCCGGAATATCTCCACCCTCAGCATTCTGCAGTTCTTCAACAACTTCCTTGACGGTATCGGAATTAAAATACGGAAGATAAAGATGCACATCATTCAACGTCTCATCGACTTGAATATGCATCTGCATCGGTGTACGGATCATACGTCCAAGCAGCTGAGCAATGTACGTTGCATCAGTCGCATGGCGAAATGACATCATAGTTTCTGCTCTCGGACAATCCCATCCGGTTGAAAGACTTTCCTTGAAGAATACCACGCGGATTCTCTTATCCTCTGCAATAGCTGATGGGGCAACATAAGGTACGTTCAAACCATTGATCTTGATTACATTATTGGCATCGCCAAAGGTATGAACCACTTCGCCCTCTTGGAATTGTATGCCGGTTCTTTCCTCAATCTTCGCCACGCAATCATCCAGATCTGTTGCTGAAATAGAGGACGATGTTGCGTTCTGTACCTGGATAACAAGCACAGGATTTACATAGGCATAGTGCTGTTCATAACAGTACTGATACCAGTGATTCCATTTATCCTTCCACTCATCAGCCGCAGCCTGAAGGACAGCCATATCCTTATTTCCGGAGTTCTCTTCCGGATATGAAATAACAATACGGTCCTTAAGAAGACCAGATGCCCTGACTTCATCCGTAGTCACCACGACATACTGCGTATCAGACGCAATGCCCTGAACCAGCGCATTGAATCTTGCAGATGTAGCGGACATTCCAATAACTACTGGCATAGCCTCAATGCCATCTTCCGGGCTTCCCTTAAGAAATTTCTGCATGATTGTAGTAGCACGTCCCGCTTCACGTCCCTGCATTCCACGGTGTGCTTCGTCAATGATAAAATACAGACGATCACTCTTTTCACGGGCCGTATTTGCTAAAGTCTCCCAGATTGTATACTGACGACTATCTGTATGCTTCGTAAGATTGGAACTCTTGCCAAGCTTCTGTGTGTTAAGAAAATAGATATGTCCGTCATCGAACATTTCCTGATCAAAGGAATCGTCCTGGACCGTCACGCACTGCCCCAGCCTGATCTTATCCGCCTTCAAGTCAATCTTATCCTTAGACTGCTCATTCAGCTGCGGAGAATCAGAAAGCCATACAACGATTGCCTCCGGTTGCTCCGGATATGCTTCATCGCCAAATAAAATACTCTCAATCAAGGCAGCCATGATGATTGTCTTACCGGCTCCGGTCGGTGCCGTGAAAGATACTACCTGTTTTGAATGAGTACGCTGGTAGCGATATACGGCTTCCGCCGATTTCATTCTGAGCTCGCCTAAAGCTCTTTTCTGAAACGGAAATAATTCTGCTTTCATGGCTTACCTCCCTGTGTTAATCCGGAAGTTATCCAGATAATCTCTGTAAAGCTGGTATGTATTCTTGTCGCCATATCCAGCAATCATCTCACGATACCCGGCTTCAGAATCAGTAACAATATAAATTGTCTGAATTTCCGGATGCTTATTCACTGCCTCATTGAACTCCCGAAAGTGTTTCTCATCAATAAGAATTGCAAATTCATTCTCAGGAAGTACCTGCATATAGGCTTTATCATCTTCAAGAGATGGACACGGTCCGTGAGCTCCGGCCTTCAACCATAACACTGGAAACAGTTCCGCCAACTGACGTCCTAAAGCAATTGCCGTTTTATCAAGAAATCCTAACTTGTAATACATTACGTTCGTTTCAAATCCATCTTGCATTTGAATCTCAGTATTATAATAATTTCCTTTAAGCGGATTCCCTTTTATATCTGTTCCTTTAATGCTACAAACCGTTCGCGGCCATGTCACATATTGTGCAATGCCTAATCTTTCCCATTCAGGGTCGCCAGGTTTAAAACCTTTATTTGATAATGTTTTTGCTTCAGCATCAGAAACTTCATTATTTGTAACAATGATACATCTACGATTACCACCATCTTCAGCATTTAGTAGATTCACTGCATGCAGTGTGGTTCCTGATCCAGCAAAGAAATCCACAATTAATGCATTGGGTTTATTTGCGACATAAAATCTTATTGCATCATGTGTTGCGTATAGGGACTTAGGAAATGTAAACCGTTTCTCAAGGAAAATCTGCTTCAAAAGCTGTGATCCTGACCTAGTTGCATCATGCGAACTAATAGACCATTGTGTACCGGGATCTATCATTCGAACTTCAGAATTAGATATTATCGAGCCATCCTCATTATATCCTTCGATTTTAAATAATCCGCTCTCTACTTTCTGAATCTGTCCCCTCAACAAATAAGAAATAGCCATTCCTCTATCAGTGAATTTCCCTAATTTCACATATCCCTTTTTCTGAATTTCTAAAAGACTCTCTGGGCTGTGATTCCACCTCGCCTCAGTACCATCTGAATGAATGGGCCAAATAGCAACGCATCCATCGGGTGCCTTAACCTTTGTCCTATCCTCATTTAATGCAAGTGGTTTCCCCACTCCTTTAAACTGTTTGCCATCTTCACTTACAAATATAGGATAAAAACAATTTGGAGCATTTGCTCTCATGCTATCGTTTCCTGTTCTCATCAATGTTTGCCACAGTAAGCGAAGCGTTCTTGTATCCTCTGCATTTCTCCGCCATTCATCTGATAATGGCAAAAGTTCGGGTTTTGCCGAGCCGAATCCGACAAAATAGATATACTCGTCTACTCTATTAAATTGATTTACGCGAGGATTTCCTTGCGGTGCAATAAGAGTACTAACCATCTGAATATTTGCATTTGGAAACATCTCCTCCAGTAAACACCCAAGATGTAAATACTCTTTTTCATCTATTGTAACTATCAACACTGAGTCATCGGGATTCAGTAATTTCTTGGCTATCTTTAATCTTTTTTGTATCATGGATAACCATTTACTATGTCTATATGAATCGGCTCCATCTACATAGTCATTATTGTATTTCCAATCTCTCGCGCCAGTATTATATGGCGGATCTATATATATACAATCAACCTTACCGGCATAAAGGTATTCCAACAACTGTAGCGCATGATAATTATCTGCTTCGATCAGCGTATGCCAAAGATCACTGTCAGGGGCATTACAAATGCTGTCAATTGGCTTCAAATACGGGTAGATAGGCTCTCCAAACTGAGCCACCGAAACCAGGTCCTCCACCGGAATATCTTCTTTTTCTCCAGTAACTTTGTGATAACACGTAGCAATTCCATCCTTGATGGAATTAACTTCATACATCTCGCTGACTACTCCGGTTTTCTTCGCAACTGTATAGCCTCTTTTGACTGAGATGTCATAAAGTGGTGTGCACTCCGGAAGATGTTCTTCAAACACCAATCCGAATTTCTTTGTCTTTGACAGTCTGTTTATCTCCTGCTCCAGTCTGGCTCTCAGTGCCTCATCCTGCACCTGAGCAAGTAAATCATGAATTGCAGCCATGCCTTTCCTCCTACTGTTTGTCTCTATTACCGGCACTGTCTACTCCGGCATCTTAATTCGATCGAATATGCTGTCCCAAAATACGGACTCATTCCTTCGTAATTGTCTTTTCTTTAATGTGACACTTAATCTTGTGTTCTTTGCAGAATCTCTTCACATCTGCAGTTCGTTCGTTATAAAACTGCCTGTGTTCCGGATAACCGCTTGTGACTTCCTTGGAATAATTCGTTCTTCCAAATATGATCTTATCCACAAAACCAACTGCCTCTAAAAGCTCTCCCAAGTCCTGTTCTTTGAGATTTGGTGTCGGATAAGGCTCGATGCTTACCCACGTCCAGCATCCCAGATTATGGAGTCTCCGGAGTGCCGCAAGCCGTTCTGCATATGGTGCCGCTCCCGGCTCAATTCGTTCGCGATATCCTTCATCCAGAGAGATCAAAGTGATCCCGTACTCATTTTTCTTGGAGCACTTTGCAAGTTCCTCCGGCAGCACTCCCTTCGTAAGTACACAGCACTTAATACCGTTCTTGTTTAATTTCTTTATGGCATCCATGCTCATCTTTTCGATCTGCGGATATCCGTACATGAAGGGATCCGTAGTAAAACAAAGCTGTACAGATTTGATCTTATCCTTTAATCTCGGAATCTCTTTATCTAAGAGCTCTAATGTGTTGGAGACCAGATATGGCTTTAGCCATTCTTCATAGCTTTTTACCTGCCCAAACCGTTTCTTCATGGAGAAGGCATAACAAGGATACTTGCATCCATGAGCGCACCCCTGGACAAAGTTGATAGTATAATCGCCATACTCCACCCCTGTTTTATAGAGCATGGATTTTCTTGTTATAAAGCCTTCTACATTCGGCATGTTCAATAGCTCCTATCTGAAAATGATATTGTTGACCTATGAATCTCAGCTCCGTAGTACTGTTTCAAAGCTGCATAGGTCTTTTTACTGTAATCCCTCACCGGGAATACTGGATGTTCAAACAAATAGTCTTTTACATCATCCTTTGGTACGTCTTTCCTGCCCCTAAATTTCTTCTGCAAATATGCTGCAATATCCCTGACGGTGTAGCAGGAATCATCTGTAGTACGACCTGATACAATTTCTCCGGTCAATGCATTAAAGGTAAGTTGCTCGTATTCGCTGTTATTATTAACGTGCTTGCCAGATGACTGATCATCAAACACTTTCCATGCCGTTGATTTGAATAAGTCAAATCCCTTAGGGTGACCAGTACAATGAATCAGATTGTAAACGACTGCATTATTACTGTTAAAAAACGGGAAGGTTGCTACATAATATCTCCCGCTCTTTCTTCCACTAAGATCTAAAATGATTTGCTCTATTTTCTTTTCAAAAGCATTCCTATCACTGCCAAAGGAAATCAGTTCATCAATCGTTGTCTGGTATGTCTCCTCATATTTCTCGATGACTTCCTGTTTCTTTGCCATTTTTGCAGCGCGAATTGTATCCGATACCATGTGATTAATGATGATTTCGCCCCAGTTGTGTAAAAAAGGCATTAGAGCATCCCAGTCAATATTCGCATCATAAGGATCATAAACCAACAGAAAATTCATACCCTGAAATACCGATTTAAATTGCGTACTAATCTTATCTAGTAATTCGCTCGCATCCATTGAGTATGTTTGAATATTGAAATTGCTCGTTCTTTTAGGAAGCTGTTCATTTAAAAGATCGATTTTTGCATCTTCGATATCATTGAAATACAAATATGCCTGTTTATTTTTATACTTGGACATAGCTTTGGAAATGATATTTGATACCAACAACGCAGTTCCTTCAATTATTTCTCCATCCGGGGTCTCTCTCCGATAAAGCCCACTATTAGACATGCAATCTATGTAAACAATCCCCTTACATGTCTCTGTGTTTAATAATATTTCTGCCCACGCTTCAACGTATTTTGAAATGAGTTCAAACTTCTTGATTGTATGAGTAGAAGCCACGCTGATAGTGTCAGCTTTTTTTGTGCTTGCCATCGCTCTCCTCCTCATCCGGAATCATTTCCATAATGTCCCCGACATCGCATTGCAAATGAGCGCAAATTCTTTTAAGTACATCCATTGAGACATCTTCATTTCTGCCAAGCTTCGCTAGTGTATTTGGACTCATCTCGATAGCTTCCAGCAAGTCCATCTTTTTCATGCCCTTGTCTATCAACAATTTCCACAGCTTGTTATAACTTACTCTCATTCTATATTTTCCTTATCTGCTAATCGCATCAAACGGCCCATTTATGCCTATCGGACCATACAATAGTACAGAGTAAATTATATCATGGCAGCCTTCAGTTCTCAATAAGAAAGTTATATAAATCTATAATTTTCTGAAAACTCATTTTTTTGCCTTTTTAGACCCTCCCACACTCTATTATCCACATTTCGTGTCCCAAAAAACGGACTTCAACTGGGTTTTTCACAAATTGGCAAGCACCCCATACGCCTCTCTTTATTCTGTGCCAATAATCTCTTTGAAATGGCTAATACGTCTTCATCAGATGCGATTGCGTTCTCATCTGCTTTGTTAAAATCGATAACAAGATATCTGGGAACATTATTCTTAAGAATAACCGCAGTTCCTCTTTCATCCACCAGTCTTGTAACTTTTGAAAAATTCTGGTTGGCTTCCGTAATAGAGATCATTGTGTTGGTATCTATGGTCATGTTCTTTTGTGCTAATTAATCGAATCAGTTTCTGCTATAAACGGTACAAAGTATCTTTTTATTGATGAAGTACAGAATGTAAAAGGGTTTGGGACTGTCCTAAATAGATTTCGAGGAACTAACGAATGGTCAATCTTCATTACCGGCTCAAACTCATATCTTTTAAGCGGTGAGCTTATGACAAAACTTACTGGATGCTAAGATTCTGTATGAATGTCCTAGATTCGACATGAAATCGAAAAAATTGCTAAACATTGCATAACATTACTAAAACATTACTATACATTGCAAGAACATTACTAAAAAAGCACTTTCTAAAATCTTATTGTTCTAGAAAGTGCCTATTATTTTATATAACTTTATTTGTATTGGTCTCTAATCATAAACTCTTAAGTGTCGGGAATAACAATGCGATTTCTTTAACTACCCTTATGATGGCTTAACATCAACTTTGGGGTAGATTCAAAATACGTTGACAAGACTTATTATTACTTGTCTTTAGAATGGAATTGTTGTCAAATTGTTGTCTTTTAGAATTTCTGCTGTCAGTTTTTCATCCTATAGCTTACTAGAAAAAATCCATTTCAGGTCACAGATAATCTATACGCTTTCTACTATTTCAAAAAAGTCTATAAAATTTGTACCCTTCTTGCCAATGTTCTCTTCAATGAAAAATGATTCAGCTAAAATCTCATACGTCGTTTTATTTGTCTTAAAATGATTAACAACTATAGAATTTCTTTTTGCCTCCCTAATGTTATTACTTTTATTCGAATTCTTTCCACTGTTTAGTTTTTGGTACACATTAACATCTGACTTGAACGCCTCAACTGATTTATACTTTAACTCTTTCTTAATAAAATTTTCAACTAAGCCACCTTTATAATTCTCGCAATGAAGGCAAGCAACATATTCAAAATCAGGAAAATCTACTATCAAAAAATGTGGAATACGCTTACTTTGGTTTTGCCTAATACAATAATTCGCTAATTCCCGCAGCGATCTTTTCTCTTCTTCTGTCTTCACTGCCCTATCTCCATCTATAACTACAAATTTGGCTAAACAGTCTGTATTACTGTCACTTTTGACTTCATCCAAAAAATTACTATATCCCCCTCCATGCATATTTACAGGTTTAAGCACCAAAGATATAAGCTTATTTTTTCTAATATATTCAAAATAATTATATTCTGTATCACCTTCACAGAAAACCCTAAACCTACGATTAATCTTCCGTTTTGATCTACTCATTAGCAACTCCCCCAAGTATTCCTTTCATATAAAACTCGTATATCTTGGTTACCTCATATCTTACTTCGGGGAAATCTGCTAAAGAGTATAACTCTGACTCTAATGTCTCTTTATCTTTTGTGGCAAAATATATTTGCTCTTTCATGTAGTTCTTCAAGTCTAGATGAAGTACGTTATGTGTTGTGAAAATAAACTGCCCAGTATGCTTGTTACCATTAATAAAAGAAACTATTCGATCTGAAAGAACAGGATTCAAAACTCTATCAACTTCATCTGCTATTAGGCATTTATTCTTATAAACAACCTTAAATATCTGAATAGCCCATGCGAAGTATTCACCTATACCAGTAGAATCATCCCCTATCTCTCTCTTAAAAACAGTACCATCTTTCCTTTTTCTTACTAATACCGTCTTTTGATAAGGATTTTCATCATTTATCTCTATCCCAGAAATGCTATAATCAATCATTCTAAGAATCTTAATAAATCTAGGATTCTCAACTATTTCTTTATCTTCCTCCTCCACATCAATAGCTTTTAAGAAATCTAGATTAATCCTAGGAGAAATAGGAGTGAGATAATTCTTTATCCAATTTACGAATGTATATGCTTCTTCAACCGCTAAAATAGCCAGTTTATTTATGAACAGTCCAGCAGAAGCCTCTCTTGTTATTTTTTCGATAACATCTTTATTATATTTATCTTCACCGACAAATGATACATCTACGACTAAAGATCTTTTTTCCCCTTCACCATCTTCTCTAGGTGTAGTAATAACTTTCTTCCTTTCAAAATTGAATATTGGTTTATATTTTGAGGTTTTATTCTTTTTTACATCAAGTTTCTCGCATACAACGCCCAGCGGATCAATTACTAAATAGTACAAATATACTCGGTCGTCAATGAGAACTTCCATTTCAAATAACTGTCTTAAGCGATTATCTTCTAAATTTCTGCTATCTTTCGCCTCATTATAAGCACCTGTATTGACTGTGCTCATGTATGCCCTTACCCATTCATTACTTGATAATAGATTTTGTAAATAAATAAAACTATTAACAAAATTTGTTTTTCCTCCAGCATTCTCTCCGACTATCACACACGTCTTGTTTATATCATATCCAAGAGTTGTAGATACATAATTATCCTCGAATCTGCTCTTAACCTTTGATGCCGGTGCTATCATGGAAAATTCAACATCGTTTCTATATGATTTAAAATTTTTAAATTTATATGACAGTAGCATATTGACACCCTCCATCACATTATTCTGTTTAATTATCGTTTTTCACTTATCATTATAGCACATTTCGCCTCTCTGTAAACATTTTTCTGTTTTGATTGCCGCATTTTATTTCTGCGTTTCAATGCCTTGCGTCGCCATTCGGTATAGTATATTCCTCTTATGCTAGAAAAAATAATAAAAAGAACCACCTTCTTGAAATTTCTTTCAAGAAAGCGGTCCCTATGGACCCATAATACTTATGCTGATTTATGCTCGACAACTTATGATTCTTTGTAACAACTCATCATTCTTTACAAGATTGATGTCAATTTGCTGTCAATTCGTTTTCTCGACGCTTGGAACCCGCATAAACACTGGGTTTCAGTCCTTAACACTTTTCAATGTCGGGAACAGCAGCACATCCCTTATCGCCGCACTATCTGTTAGTAGCATTACGAGTCTGTCTATTCCATATCCAATTCCGCCTGTTGGTGGCATGCCGATTTCTAGAGCATTTAAGAAGTCCTCGTCCGTGTGCTCGGCTTCGTCGTCGCCTGCTTCTGCGTTAGCATCCTGCATAGCGAAGCGCTCGCGCTGGTCGATGGGGTCGTTAAGCTCTGAATATGCATTACACATTTCCCATGTATTGATGAATAGTTCGAATCTCTCTACCTTGGTAGGGTCATCCGGCTTCTTCTTGGTTAGAGGACTTATCTCAAGGGGATGGTCCATTATGAATGTGGGCTGGATTAAGTGCTCTTCTACGAACTCTTCGAAGAAGAGATTAAGGATGTCGCCCTTCTTATGGAAGTCTTCGTATTCAATATCTCTCTCATCAGCAAGGGCTTTCGCCTCTTCATCTGATGCCACCTCATCAAAGTCAACTCCACTGTATTTCTTGACAGCTTCTGTCATAGTCATCCTTGCAAATGGTTTACCAAGGTCAATCTCCGCTCCCTGATATGTAATCTTAGCAGAGCCACATACATTTTCAGCAAGATAACGAAACATAGACTCTGTAAGTTCCATCATCCCTTCGTAATCAGTATACGCCTGATATAATTCCATAAGTGTAAACTCAGGATTGTGACGAGTATCAACACCTTCATTTCTAAACACTCTGCCAATCTCGTACACACGCTCAAGACCACCAACAATTAATCTCTTAAGATTTTTGTGGTAAACGGTATCGTTATATGAAAAAAGAGCCCGACACTCTCTTTTCAGTTAGTGACAGGCTCCTTGTTTTTCAACAGTGTATCATCTTTTCTTACACTAATAATCCAAACTATTTTCATTTAATAAAAAGTCAAATAATCCCATAACAGTTATGCCTTGATCGTTTCTCCACACTGGCGTATTTCCTCCTGTTATTATTATTTTTTTAAATGAATCCGGTATTTTAGTAAGCGAGGCTTGTTCTTGGTCTATTTTTTCTTGATTTGGTAATGCATATGCGGACTGGATATAGTACCGCTTACTGCCCCTATTAACCACAAAGTCCACTTCTAATTGCTTGCGAATTTTTTTCCCTGCTTCAACCATTCTGCTTTCAACGACACCAACATCAACCTTATAACCTCTGTAAATCAGTTCGTTATATATGACATTTTCCATTAAATGAGTCTCTTCAAATTGACGAAAATTCAAAAGGGCATTCCTCAATCCCAAATCTGTATAATAGTATTTCGATGGTGTACCTATATATTTCCGACCTTTAATATCATATCGATCACTCTTTTGCACAACAAAACTTTCCATGAGATATTTCAAATAATTAGAAATTGTCGGCATAGATATTGTCTTGTCACCATTACTTTTAAACGTATCCGATATTTTTTGTGCATTTGTTAAAGAGCCTACAGCTGAAGCTATCACCTTCATCAGCGTTTCCATACCTGCTGATTCTCGTATTTCATATCTATCAACAATATCTCTAATATAAATCTCAGTATTTAAGCGTTCCAGATAGTTTTCTTTGGCTTCGTTATCTGGCTCTGCCAGAATATGTGGTAGCCCGCCATAGAATATATATTCCTGCCACGCATCATATTTATCCTTTCCTGATACAGGGAAATATTCCGAAAACGACAATGGAGCAATATGAATTTCATCTCCACGTCCTCTAAATTCAGTGAGAATATCAGAAGATAGAAACTTAGAATTACTTCCTGTTACGCATATATCAACATTCTTCCTCCTAAGCAATCCATTCAAGACACCATAAAGTCTGATTGGCACATCCGGATTTTTCATTTCTTCCTTGGTAATTGCATACTGCGCTTCATCTATGAAGACATAATACTGCTTATTCGATTCAGTCATTTTGCTTTTGATATACTCAGATAATTTCTGAGGATCACAGTATTCTATATAATCATCATCATCTAATGGAACGGATATAATACAGTCCTTAGAAACGCCATCATTTATAAGATAATCATAGTATAAATTAAACAGTAAATATGACTTGCCACATCTTCTTATCCCGGTGATAACCTTAATCAAACCATTATTACGTTTACTTATAAGCTTATTTAAATATCTATCTCTTTTAATCTCCATAACGACTCCTGTTTTAGGTTTTAGGTACAAGTACCATTTTTCTAAAGTATATTGCCTTTTTCAAAAAACGTCAAGTTCTATTTTAGAAAATCGGTCCCTGTGCCACTTTTCAAAAACAAACCCGTCCAAGAACGTCAATATCCAGCGCAATCTACTCTATTATTGACATTCCCAGACGGGTCTGTTTTGTGTTGATCAAGCACACTTAAGAATAAGTGTGCTATCACAATATTTAATTATTACCATATCGTTATCTGAAAGGGTTCCTATCTATCCGTCACGTCAGCCCATAATTCTTCATTTCAAATTACGAATTTATTGTAGTAAGCGTTGTAGTTAGCATATTTCAAATGCCAGAAACCCTTGATTTTACGGCATTTTATTTATCCAACTGTTTCAGCGTCGGGAACAGCAGCACATCCCTTATCGCCGCACTATCTGTTAGCAGCATAACCAGTCTGTCTATTCCGTATCCAATTCCACCTGTTGGAGGCATACCAATTTCGAGGGCATTTAGGAAATCTTCATCTGTATGCTCTGCTTCATCGTCGCCTGCTTCGGCGTTAGCATCTTGCATTGCGAAACGCTCTCTTTGATCTATCGGATCATTAAGCTCTGAATATGCGTTACACATTTCCCACGTATTGATGAATAGTTCGAATCTCTCAACCTTGGTTGGGTCGTCTGGCTTCTTCTTAGTTAATGGACTTATCTCAAGAGGATGATCCATTATGAATGTAGGCTGGATTAAGTGCTCTTCTACGAACTCTTCGAAGAAGAGGTTAAGGATATCGCCCTTCTTATGGAAGTCTTCGTATTCAATGTCTCTCTCATCAGCAAGGGCTTTCGCCTCTTCGTCTGATTTAACCTCATCAAAGTCAACTCCACTGTATTTCTTGACAGCTTCTGTCATAGTCATCCTTGCAAATGGCTTACCCAGGTCAATCTCCGTTCCCTGATATGTAATCTTAGCAGAGCCGCATACATTTTCAGCAAGATAACGAAACATTGATTCTGTAAGTTCCATCATGCCTTCATAGTCTGTGTATGCCTGATACAATTCCATAAGAGTAAACTCAGGATTGTGACGAGTATCAACACCTTCATTTCTAAACACTCTGCCAATCTCATACACACGCTCAAGACCACCAACAATTAACCTCTTAAGATAAAGCTCTAAAGATATACGAAGCTTAACATCCTCATCAAGAGAATTGTAATGTGTCTCAAATGGTCTTGCTGCCGCACCACCGGCATTATGAACAAGCATTGGTGTCTCCACCTCCATGAAGTCACGTCCTGCAAGGAAGTTCCTTATCTCCTTGATAATCTGTGAACGCTTAACGAATACTTCTCTTGACTCCTGATTCATTATAAGGTCCACATATCTCTGACGATATCTCATATCTGTATCAGTAAGTCCATGGTACTTCTCAGGGAGTATCTGAAGTGACTTGGTAAGCAGCACCATCTCTTCTGCATGAATACTAATCTCTCCTGTCATTGTACGAAATACATATCCCTTAACGCCCCAGATATCACCTATATCACATTTCTTAAACACAGAATACAGCTCATCACCCAATGCGTCTTTGGACGCATATATCTGAATATCACCCTTAAGGTCTCTTATATTAGCAAAGCTTGCTTTACCCATTACACGTTTAAACATCATACGCCCAGCGACTGACACCTTTGGAGCATTGGCATCCAGTATTTCTCTTCTGGCGTTGTAAGCTTCCTTCTTTGCCTTACGATATGCAGCAACTACTTCATTGTCTGCTCCCTCTTCAGGCTCAGGCGGAAGTTCGGGTTCCACATAATCCTTTAAAGCCTCAGCCTCATACTCTTCATATAGAGACTTAACCTCATCAGAATGATGCGTCTGGTCGTAGCTTGTTATCTGAAACGGGTCTTCACCCTTTTTCTGCAATGCGACAAGCTTCTCACGACGAACCTTGAGAAGCTGTCCTATATCCTGTACCTGTTCATTATTATTCTTCTTAGCCATTTATAACTCTCTTTCTATATTAGTTAAATACATATAAAAAGCCAGATGACTTATCATCTGGCCAATTAGTTATTGTAACATCCTTATTCTTAATTAGAACTTTCTATCTCTAACACCTTATACTTTAACAATCCGGCAGGTGTCTCAACCTTAACTGTCTGACCTACTTTTGCGCCCATTATAGCTTTACCAATTGGAGACTCGTTAGATATCTTATTCTTCAAGGAATTTGCTTCTGTTGAACCAACAATTCTATATACTGCTTCTTCTTTATATTCCATATCACGAATCTTTACTTTACAGCCAATATTAACTTTGTCAGCGTCCATATCGTCTTCTGTATGAACTTCAACATCCTTAAGAAGTAATTGAATCTCTTCGATTCTTGCCTCAACCTTGGCTTGCTCATCTCTTGCAGCATCATACTCTGCATTCTCGGATAAGTCACCCTGTTCTCTTGCTTCTTTGATAATAGCAGAAAGCTCTTTACGTTTTACAACTTTAAGATGTTCTAATTCTTCCTCTAATTCTCTAAGACCTTCTTTAGTTAAGATTTTCTTATCTTCCATACCACCAACAGACCTTTCTTTATTAATCGATTTTACAACTTATGTATTATAGCAAGATTTCTTGTCTTTTGCAAGACTAGATGGCATAAATAAATGCTATATTAACAATCTAGTATAATAGCTCTTTCAGTTCATCTATTGATTCAACTTCATTAATCTTTCCTCGAAATGCACTTGCTCCATGAAGTCCTGCTGTATACCATGCAGCATGTTTTCTCATTTCACGAATTCCAATATATTCACCTTTGTAATCAATAAGCATTTTCGCATGCTTAATTATCATATCTCTTATACTATCCCAATCAGGCTTATACTTGTTGCCATCACTTATTAGGCTTAACTCATTACTTATATCTGAATAGTTCCATTTATTATCATGGGATTTCTCATATCCTTCTAACAATTCATTTTCTCTTAGTATGCCTTCAAATATCCAGGGATTACCTTGGGCTGCTCTCCCAATCATATATCCATCAACTCCTGTTTGTTCATACATTTTCAATATGTCGTTGTAACAAGTCAAATCCCCGTTTCCAATAACAGGTACATTTACGCGTGATTTTACTTCACCAATAACGTCCCAGTTTGCCTTACCAGAATAGTATTGCTCTCTTGTCCTTCCATGGACTGCTATAGCACTTACTCCGGATTCTTCTAATACATGTGCCATCTCTACAGCATTAATATGCTCATCATCAAATCCAATTCTAATCTTGGCTGTAACAGGACGAGTAGTTGCTTTAACAGTCTCTTCAATAATACGACCTGCAAGAGATGGATTCTTCATAAGGGCAGAACCATCTTCGTTGTTAACGACTTTAGGCACAGGACATCCCATATTAATATCTAGTATGTCATATTCTATCCCTTCGTCTTCCAACCTTGAAGCCATTTCACTTATGCAAACAGGCTCATGTCCGAATAATTGGACAGCTACTACTGGCTCTCTTTCATCTCTTTCCATAAGCTTATATGTCTTCTTATTGTTATAGAAGATAGCTTTGGCGCTAACCATTTCAGTACAAGTCATACCTACTCCAAAAGAAGAGCACAACACACGAAATGGCAGGTCACATACCCCTGCCATCGGTGCTAGTATTATATTATTTTGTAACTTTACATTTCCAATCATTAATGGATGTATTACTGACATTCACTCCACCCTATGTATTTCATCTAAGTTCCATTCTATCCGTTCTTTCTCTTCTTCTGTCTCTCGAATATAATTCTCATACCATGAAGAGTAAGTTCCTGATCGTATACTTCAAGCACATCTGTCTCAGAGAAAATAATCTTACCCAGACCACCTGTTGCCACAACCCTTACTTTCTTATATCCCGATTCTTTAATCATATTCTTAACAATATATTCTGTCTGTCCTATCTGTCCAAATACCAGTCCAGCCTGCATAGATGATACCGTCTCATTGGCAAGTATTGTGGCAGGCTTTTTGATTTCAACCTCCGGAAGTTTTGCAGCTCCATTCCACAAAGCGTTCGCCGAAAGTTTGATTCCAGGTGCTGTAACACCTGATATATATGCACCCTTCTCGTCAACAAGATCATATGTTGTGGCAGTTCCATAGTCAACTACCAGAACCGGTCCGCCTTCTCCATACATCTCATATGCACCAACGCAATCTACAATTCTATCTGCTCCTATTTGCTCTGGGAAAGGCGTAGCTATTCTCATACCCGTCTTAATTCCCGGTCCAACAATTATTGGTGTTATTCCGAAATATTTGATAATACCACTTGTAAGAGAATACATTCCCTTAGGCACTACAGATGCAATAATACAATGACATATTTTGTCAGATTCTATCTTATTGTAATCAAATATTTTCATGATTGTCATTCCGTATTCATCACTAGTCCTATCAATCTTTGTAGTCATTCGAAATGTTCCAAACAGCTTTTCTTTCTCGAACACACCAAGTGTTATATTGGTATTTCCAACATCTATACAAAGTAACATATCTGCTCCTATCTATTACATGTAATAATAATTTGTTCACTCTATTGTGGTTCAACCATAACCTTGTAGAATGTTTCTAACGATTCAAATAGTTCCTTCTTTTCTCTTTGCAATTGCTTCACTTTAAGGACACTTCCTATCTCATCATATAAGATATCATCCTCTTCTTTATCAACAACAATTTCAAGATTACCCTCATCGTCATATATAAGCTGTATGGTTCCTCCTACATCTTCAGTAAAGAGGACACACATTATCTTGAGTTCATCTTTTACCTGCTTAGGCACCAAATCAAAATCTTCGTTAAAATAAAACTTCTTATTGTAAGAACTGGCACCACAAAGCACCAAACCATCTTCGTAATACATATTCTTCCTTTCAATCAGACGTAACTATATAATCCTCGAACAGTAACTTCACCTGCCGACACAAATCTCTTCCCTTGACCTGTGGATATAACAAGTTCGCCTTTCTCATTTATCCCAAGAGCAACACCCTCTATATCTTCAATCAAATCATATGCCTTAACTACACGACCTACATTTATTAGATGGTCATTATATTCCTCTACTAATCCAGCCATATTGCCTGACTTGATGAAGATATCATAATATTCGTTGAATTTATCCCATATAAGATATAACAGTTCTGTGTTATCATCCTCTACTAGCTTTCGCATAACATCGCTATTATAGTTCTCATCGTTCATGTCTTTTAGAACTTCTCGCATCTCTTCTTTTTCTGATGCGACTTCATTAAGAATTGATGTAGCCTTATCTTCTAACTCTTCTGGAAAATCCGTATTCTTAACGTTAACACCAATTCCCACAATTACAGCACTTTTGCCATCAATAAACAAACGTTCTGTAAGAATACCACATATCTTCTTGTTAGAACAGATTACATCATTAGGCCACTTAATCTTACATTCTAATCCGCAGAACTTCTTAATTGCTGCGCGTACACTAAGAGCAGCAACCAAAGTAATACAAGCAATATAATCTTGTGGAAGTGTGGGATAAAGAACGAGAGAAGTTGATATTGATACTCCCTTGGGCGCATCCCAAATACGCCCTGCTCTACCTCTTCCATCAGTCTGTTCATCAGCTGATATTATTGTTCCTTCAGGGCAATAATCATTTATTAATTGTTTTGCAATATCATTTGTGGATGCAACACTATCATAGTGCTTATATATATAATCAATCATTTACTGCCCCTTTAACGTGGTATACATAATCGCTTTAATAGAATGCATTCTGTTCTCCGCCTCATCAAAGACAACAGATTGTGGTCCCTCAAATACTTCCTCTGTAACTTCTAATTCGCTGTATCCAAACTTCTCATTAACTTCTCTTCCAACTTTAGTTTCAAGATTATGATAAGCAGGAAGACAATGCATGAAGATACATGTATCTTTTGCATAAGACATTGCTTTCTTATTAACCTGATATGGCATAAGATCATCAAGTCTTTCCTTCCAGACTTCTGTAGGTTCACCCATTGATACCCACACATCAGTGTATATTACATCAGCGTCTTTACATCCTTCTTCAACATCTTCTGTAAGAGTAATTGTTGCACCAGTATCAACTGCCACACCTTTACAATAATTAATTAGACTTTCATCTGGAAAATACTTCTTGTTAGTACATGCTACAAAATCCATGCCAAGCTTAGCACATGTAACCATAAGCGAATTTCCCATATTATATCTGGCATCACCCATGTATACAAATTTAAGACCTTTGGTATGTCCAAATTTCTCTTGAATAGTAAGCATATCTGCTATCATCTGTGTAGGATGAAATTCATTAGTTAAACCATTCCATACAACCACACCTGAATACTCAGCTAAGGCTTCTACTCTTTCCTGCTCAAAGCCTCTATACTCTATTCCATCAAACATTCTTCCAAGAACTCTAGCAGTATCTCTCATTGACTCCTTCGTTCCAATCTGAGAACTGTCAGGATCAAGATATGTAGTATGCATTCCCAAATCATGAGCAGCCACTTCAAAGGAACATCTTGTTCTTGTAGATGTTTTCTCAAATATTAAGGCAATATTCTTTCCTTCTAGACAATCATCATGCTTTATTCCCTTTTTCTTTTCATTTTTTAACTTTGCAGCCACATCAATAAGATATTGTATCTCTTCTGGCTCAAAGTCCATAAGTTTTAGATAATTTCTTCCTGATAAATTCATTATCCTTCGCCTCCCAATTAGCTTATATTTCTCTGTCCTATTATTAGGACTCTTTATTTGTTCATCAAAAATTCATTGGTGTCGTGACCATGAATATACAGATCTTCTAGTTCATTATCCGTCATTGCCATTGCATAGTCAACTGCTCCACAATCTGTACTTGCCACTATACCATTGCACCTTCTTAGCATTTCTAGAATTGATATATATACTTTTGCTTCTTCATAACCATCTCTCTTTCCAGATTCATTTTCCTCAAGGTATTTATTATGAAGAAGTTCTTTATTTGCATCGATTGAATATCTTTTCTGCTCTATGTGTTTTGTAACACTAGCAAGATCAGATTTCATAAATGTATCAAACACTTCCTGATCTTCCGTCGCCAAGAAAATATAATCATATCCTCCAGCCTTGTATATAGCTCTTGCCTTATCAACTATTCCTTTGGGGTCAAGTGGCAACGTATGAAGTGCTGCAACACCTGGGTTATTAAAATCCGTTCCACGACCAACTACACCAAGTATCTTCGCCCCATTAGGTATGTCAAGTCCATCTCTTACATTTTCACAATAAGAATCAATGTCTCGATTCAACTTAAGATACTTCTTCATAAGCGGACCTATGTTAGAATGATATTCAACATACATTAGATAAGGATTAGCACCCATTTTACCTTCTTGTCCTACTACAACGTTCTTACTATTATAAACTTCTTCTAAACTATATTCTGATACTGGTTCGAAAAACATCCCCCATACATCATTATATATTCCGTTGTTAAATTGATTATCATCCCCAGCTATTGCCGTATCTAAGACAGGAATAACATTTTTATCTTTTTTCCCATATGCTACTGCTGCAAAATAAAGCAAGAAGGATATAAACTTAACTAGACCTGACGATGCAATAGGGGACTTGATTACATAGAATACCTTGTCAGGATTCATCTCTCCATAATTAATAGCACTGCTAAGCCAATATAAACTAGACATTAGATTTATCGAATTAGCAATTTCTTTCTTTAATACATAATGCCCAAAATGAATCGAGTATATCATTTCTGAACCAACACTTAAAGAGCTTTTCTTAATCTCTTCAGATACATCTCCAATTATTACTCTATCATCGAAGAACCATCTTGCTCTTTCGTCAAGAAAGTATATCTTCTTATCCGGAAAATATTTAAGAATAACTTTACTAGCCTGTACACTATACTCTTCAACTTGTTCAAATACAAAAGATTCTATATCACTAATATATTCAAAATCCATACGTGGACTGTCAATTTCATAATCCCAGAACTCGCTTACATACAAATTAAGAATAACATCTTTACTCAGTCTTGGATAAGTAATAATATTCGGTTCCCAAGCAAGCATGTAAAGTAACTCATCTTTTTCGTCAATCACTGCTATCTGCTCATTCCTATATTCTTCATGAGTATGGTAGAAATCTCTCGCTTCAACAAATATGTCCGAATTATGGTACATCTTCTTTTTCGTGACCGGTTGTTTTTCCTCTTTATTAACAATTCTAATCATTTTATTCTCTTTCTTCTATATTTGTAATCTTCCGTCTTCAAATATCTTTCTAATTATATCTTTATTAGGTTTAATTATATTATCCATAACTTTTCCACCAACAATCCTGTAATAATTTCTAGCATTCTCTGGTGGAATAGTATTGATTGAAAACATCAAATCAAGGGCTGTCGCAAGATGCATTTGTCTTGTTATTTCGTCTATCAAAGACTCATCTTTCGTATCGTAGTATCGCGTTGCGAAGGCCCTCCAAAACTTTTCGAAGGTTTCCTTCTTGATACCCATTGACTCTTCTGCTGCATCTAACAAACCTACTTCTTTTGCATACATAGACAAACGGAATACTGTAATTGCATCTAACAGTTCAGGTCCGGTAGACATACTTGCCATATCAACAAGTACCATTTCTCCATCACTTATCATAACATTTCCAGGGTGAATATCACCATGTAGAAGATGTCTACTTCTCTTAGAATTCTTATAGATATCAATTACAAGATCCGCATCATCGCCTAACCCTTCCCTTATAATATATTCAGATTGAAGCCAAAGATCTTGCAAGTTAGGGAAAAATTCTTTCCTATCTTCAATAGAATGTAAATCCTGTATCATTCTAACATAATCATCCATCAATTCGTCAAATCTATCAGGTTCATTTGTCAAGGCTTCTCCTAGAGATGTTGAATTAACAAGCTCAAATATTGTTGCATATTGATCTCCTACCATTGCATTTCTATTAGGAATTATGGTTGGCACACCGCTAATAAAAGCCTGTCTTGCAAGCTCTCTTTCCTGATTCACATACTCGAACTTTGTTCCTTCTTTATACACTTTAATAGCTGTATCATTATTAATCTTGTATACAGTTCCTGATGCTCCAACTCCTGCCACGTCCCAGTTGTTGTTTTCCATTTTCACCATTTCTCTATTAATTTTGAATATTTCTGTTAAGCCAGAGGAGTAGAATATAGAGAACATGGCATCATTAACATTATCTATTCTTATCTCACCCTGAAGTCTGGAAAGCTTTACAAGAGCTCTTATCCCACTACTTGACATATATTCTAATTGAGAAGCATCTAGCAGGAGTTCGCCGTTTTCTTCGAAAGCTTTAAGCAAATCTTCTTCAAATTCTTTTGCATTAAATGAATCTATTTCACCCTTTAACTCATATACTTTTGCCATAGAACATTTCCCCTTCTATACATATTTTCTTGCCGTCACTATATTAGTATCATCTACTCTTTCATAGGAGTATTCATCCATTATTTCTGTAAATATCTTAATTCCTCTTCCGCCTTCTGTAATGTCATCTTCATTATTAGCACGTACAGAATTATCATAAAGGAAAGGATTAAATGGAACACCACTGTCCTTAAGAACAATGGACAAATAATCATCTTCAGCACTAAAGTCAATTACCATTGCACCATTATTATCTGTTGATCCATAAGCATACTTTATTATATTAGTTATCATTTCCTCACAAGCAACATAGAATGTATCTATATCCTTCCTCTCAACCTTAGAATCAGATAACTCTCCCATAACCATAGACCTAAATGTTCTAATTGATTTAGGCGATGCAGCAAGAAAACTCTTTCTATGAATAACCTTACCTATTCTACTTGTTGTCATTTTAAGCTTATCTAAATTAACCTGAAGCATTGTCAAATCATCAAATTGCTTCTGCTTATATGAATTCACTTTGTCATATATAGCATCACATAGATTATCTTTATCAAGATTATTCTTAATAAAATCTATAAGCCTATTTTCACCAAATCGTTCTTCATCACTAATGGGCTGCTCTGTTACTCCATCAGTATATAGAAGTATCTTGTCTCCTTCTCCAATTTGTACGCTATGAGACTTATACTCTTTACCTGGAAAAAGACCCAGCATAGGCCCAGAAACTTCATTTAATTCAACAACCCTATTATTGCTTACTAATATTGGAGAAGTATGTCCTGCATTAGAATAATTAACCACACCTGTCCTTACATCAAAAATTCCTATCCATGCTGTGGAGAACATACACTCAGAGTTATTCTCATACAACATTTCATTCGCTCTAGTCATTACATTAGATGTTTCTAATTTATCCTTAACAATAACTTTAAGAACTTCTTTAGCTCTTGCCATAAACAGACCTGCCGCTATTCCTTTTCCAGATACATCAGCTATCAGAAAACAAATATGATATCTGTCAATATTGTAATAATCGTAGAAGTCTCCTGCAACATAATCTGCAGTCTTAAGAAACGGATAAACTGTCACATTTTCCTGTGATGTCTTATCAATATGGGACTGCTCTAATATCTGTTGCTGTATAAGAGATGCTGCCTCACTGTTAGCCTGTACAACACTCCTCTCATTAGTATAATATGTAATATATTTAAACAGCTTTCTTAGACAGTAACTAATAAGCATAGCTACTATTACCAAAACAGGCAAATAGAATAACACCGACTCCCAATATAAACTCTTTGTTTCCTGAAGATAGATCTCTAATGAATCATCTATTATTTCCAAGTCCACAGATGATATATAAAGAGTCCAATAGTTGAACATTGATAAAAGGAAAACCACCGCTCCTATTATAAAAGTCAATAAAGGCCTTGCGTAAATAACTGTTATAAAAACAAGAATATAGTTTGCCACAAAGGCACGAGTTCCCATGCAGACAAACAGAATCTGTATCACGGCAAACATTATAGAGAAGATAACTACTGTATGTAACCTCTCATTCAGTTCACAGTTAATGGACCATACTATTGCTCCAATTAAAAGAATCATAAGAACAACAATATAATTACCTCTAATATTTTTTATAATATCATCATAAAAATTAATCCCATTACCATCCTGCAATATATCAAAAAGTAGCATTGCCTGATCAAATACCACAGTAATAAGGCACACTACTACAGTGAATCTATTGGCAAATTCAAGTCCACCTTTGGGTTTTTGAAGTATTTGAAAGAATCCTTTTATACGTTCAATCATCCATCTCTCCTAAAACTATTTTACTTCTTCTACACTTACATTAATCATACCATCTAGGCTTATCTCAGACACAAGTTCCCTTACATAATCATTGCTTTCGAATACCTGATTAACAATTAACACCTGTTCCTTGCCCATAACGCATGATTGAATACTTGTATAACAAGTAGGTCTGAAATTAATAGAAAAATCTCTGACATATTCTGCATCTCTTACTGATGCAATATTTCCTAGATTAGTTGCCAGAACACTTGCAGTCCTTATATAGCTATACACATCGTCATCACCAATATTCTTATCATTATCATGAAGATAATCAATAAGTTTATTGACTTCTTTCTTAACATTATCACTAGAAGTCATTTCACTTATTCTCTCATAGGCTCTGACTACTGCCTCTACATTGTCAACTGCGTCGCTAGCGTTAACATTATAAAATGCCTGTGGCAAAGCACAGTTTCTAAGAGTATTCTCTCTTCCAAGGGCCGACCTCATATTCATTGGAAATCTACACATTAATGGTTTGTCAGCTTCTGGATGCACCCTAGCAAAAGCCTTAATAAGTGCATATCCTGCCACGAAAGCATCTTCCCCACCTATTGCCAAGAGTCTTCTTATGCCCTCTACGCCATAATCACTTATGAATTTATCAACATAGTTTTTCCAATCTTTCCTGTCTAATCTAATCTTGTATGTCTTAAGCAGGGTTTTATTGTCATCATATTCTGGCGGAATATATGTGTCCAATAAATCGTACACTTTTTTAGGTCCCTGTACAGGTATCTCCTTCTCTAGTACATCATATGTATAATCAAAATCTCTCATTATTGGTTCTTCTTCTATTCCCTGATATGCATTAATATATTCATGAAGAAGTGTTCTGGCAAAGAAGAAGAATCCTTCTCCGTCTGTAAGTACATGAAAGAAATTAATAATAATTTCCTTATCCTCATAATATACTTCTATTAATGGTTTGTTAGTATGATCTGATGTATCAAGTTCTTTAAATGGTCTAACTTTAGGAACATATCCTAGTTCTTTATAGTATACATTATCATTTCTTTCTTCAAATGTCAGATTAAAGAATGGATAATAACCCAGAACCTTATTATAGGCTTTTGTTAATGCATTAACATCTACCTCATGCTTCATGCAGTATCTAAATATTCCCCCCATACCTTTCTTAGTCTGTTCAATAAATGCTTTACCAGAATAATTAGGTACGTCTAATGCTTTAGAGTTGTCGAATTTCTTTTCCTTATCAAAAAGCTTATCCTTATTATCTTCATAAAACAAAGCTATCTTTTCGGCAGTTCTATTTTCATAGAGCACTCTCGTATCAATATGAATACCCTTTTCAGAAAGCTTTGCAACAGCAACAATTGCTGACATTGAATCTCCACCAATAATATAGAAATCATCCGTTACACTTACCTTATCTACTTTAAGGGTATGTGAAAATACATCACAAATAGCTTTCTCATATTCAGTAGATGGTTCAACATATTCAGACTTAACTTCATTCGTGTTAGGTGGCAGGAAATCCTTTCTTGCTATTTTCCCATTTGGAAGAAGAGGAAATTTATCAAGCCCTATATAATATGTTGGTATCATATAGTCTGGTAGACTCTTCTCTAACTTCCCTTTGTCAAATATCAATTCACCTTTATCATATATTCCTAAGGATTGGGCCTCATCTACAATGTAATAAGCACATATAAATACTCTGTTATTAATCTGAAAACCTTTGGCGATTACCTGCTTAAGACTGGTAAGTTCTTTGATGCGATTCTCAATTTCTACAGGTTCCACACGATTACCATTAATCTTAATCATGTCATCGAATCTACCAACAACATAATAATTGCCATCCTCATCTCTTCTCACACAATCATTAGTATGGAAAAGTCCATTTCTCCAGGTTTTTGCTGTCTGATCAGGAAGATTAATATATCCTCTTACATACTCATTTTTAAAACAAAGTTCTCCCTGACCAACACCTTCTATTCTTTTTCCATCCTCATCTAGAATACATACATTTATTTCATCAAGAAGAGACTTACCAACGGGTGCAACAGCATAAGGCTTATTAAGATTAGACTGAAGAACTACAAAACCAGACTCCGACATAGCGTAGAAATTAATTAGGGTAGGGTCATCATTATAGGATAGTCCATTTGCAGGTTCACTTCCTGTATAAAGAACCTTTATACTTTTAGCTGGCTTCGGATAAATCTTTAAATAAGACGGTGGAAGAAATATTTCTTCTATACTGTTTTCCTCTATAAATTTCTTTACTGCTATAAAATCTCTTGTCATACCATGAGGTATTATATAAGTCGTCCTACCCCTGGTAATATAATGGAAAATATCAAGTATTCCCGCCACAAAATAAAATGGCGCAAAGATAGCACTCCTTTCTATCTCACTATCATACCAGGTATCAAAGCTATTGCAGTTCTGCATTATATTTCCATATTCATGAAGAACACCCTTGGGATTTCCTGTGGAGCCCGATGTATAAACTGCATAACATGCATCATGTGCATCTGTAGTCTCATTTCCATAAAGAGGACTCTCTTCTGCCATTATCTCTTCATATAATCTATCATCAATTCTTAATTGACAATTACAATCCTTATATATGTAATCGATTCTATCTTCTGGATAAGTGTCTTCTAATACCACAAAAGCAGCACCTGCTTTTATAACACCCATAACTGTTGCAGGAATTCTAACACTTCTTTTTAGCACAACCTGTACAAACTTTTCTTTTCCAATTCCTTGTGTCTTTAGATAACTATATATCTTAGCCGACTCCTGATCTAATTCTTTATAAGTTATAGTATTACTGCAATCCAAAAAAGCAATGTTGTCAGCTAATTCTCTTACCTTCTCATTATATATATCAATATATTCCATAGTATAACCCCAATCATAGCACAAGCTACACCTTAACTATTATATGATACCATATTTACAAGACTCTTTACACATTTTAAATATGTAAAACACGTATATAATCATTAATATATTAAAAGAACCGCAGTTACAATATGTAACTACGGTTCGATATTATATGTCACACAAAATACATTTTAGAAAAATACATTGTCTCCAATAACTGTTCCTGAGTATCCAGTAGAAGAACTTCTAAAGCTAACCTTACCATCAACAATATCTTCGCCGGCAAGAGCAGCCTCAGCAGCACGTATAGCAGCTGAACTTGGTCCTCTTGATATTATATTAGATAAACCAGATATACCACCAGTGAATTGTCCCTTCTGTCCTATAACTCCCTCAACTGTATCAGGGTATGAAGAAGAACGAACTCTGTTCATAACTACTGAAGCAACAGCAAGCATTCCCTGATATCCACTTCCTCCTGCTTCTTTCTCGACAATTGCTGCAAGAAGTGTTACTTCATCAGCTGCTGCACTGTAGCTACTCTTCTGAGTAGATGTGACACTTGATGATGCACTAGCTGCTGCTTTCTTAGCAGCTTCCTGTCTTGCTGCTTCTTCAATTGCTGCGTTAAATGCCGCAATAGCTGCCTCTTCCTCAGCAACTGTAATTCCTGTGCTTCCATTATATCCTACTGCTTGCGCATAGTCCTTACAACTTTGACCAGTAAGACTCACATCGGCCTTGATATATCCAGTCAAATTACCAGATGTTATCTGATACCATCCATTATTAGTAAGAGACTCAACTCTTGCCATATCACCTTTGCGAAGCTTACCAGCTATCTCTCCATCATCAGATGGTGTTGTTCTAACATATGCAAAATCCTCAGCATTAGTCATAAGGCTAAGAATCCATCCTGCAGATTCAGAATCAAGTCCTACGCTTGTTACATTTGTACCCGACACCTGAAGTGTTGCATCATCATAATACAAACTATTAAATACTCCTGCAGTTGTTCCACTAAATTCTTTATCACTACTGGCATTGCTGTTTATAGCTACTGTTGCAACCATTGCAGAAAATACTAATGTAACAGCTCCTGCCTGTACAAGTCTCTTTGTAGGAATTTTATCTTTACTATTCTTTGCTACTTTCTTGTTAAAATTCATTATCTTATCCCCCAGATTCGTTAAATAAATACTACGAATTGTTTCAATTGTTTTAACTTGTTACGAATTTGTTACGATAAGTATAATAACATCTTAACATTTAGTTGTCAACTTTTGTGCACTATTTCCTCTTTATTGAACAATTTAAGATATAATAAGCATATTTTTTATACATTATATACAAAAAAGGCCGCACAGCGGCCTTAACAGAATTGCAACAATTAATTTTTAAAATTATGAAACACTCTTGATTAATCCTACTATTGTCTCTATCGGATTACTCATAGAGCTTTCTTTCATCTTATTAATATATAAGTCTCTATTATCGTATACTTTATTAAGATTCTCGCAAAGTGTATCCTTTGTCATATTCTCTTCTTCTAATACTTCCGAAAATCCCTGCTTCTTAAATGACTTAGCGTTGAGAATCTGATCACCTCTACTTGCATTGGCACTTAAAGGAATAAGAAGATGTGGCTTACATAGTGCTAATAACTCACATATGGCATTTGCGCCAGCTCTTGAAATCACAACATCACTAGCAGCAAAGATATCATTTAACTCATCTGATATATACTCAAACTGCTTATACCCTGCTACATCATTATAGTTAGTATCTAATTTGTCTTTACCACACAGATGTACAATGTCAAATCTCTGAGTCAATATATCAAGACTTTCTCGAACAGTTTCATTAATGACCTTGGCTCCTGTACTTCCTCCTATTATCATAAGAACCGGTTTATTCCCCTGGAAGCCTAGGAACTTAAGCCCTTTCTCTCTATCACCTTCAAACAGCTCTTTTCTTATTGGACATCCTGTAAGACGAGACTTCTCTTCTGGCAAATGATTGGCTGTCTCCGGGAAATTATGACATACATATGTAGCGTTAGGAATTGCAAGTTTATTAGCAAGTCCTGGTGTCAGATCGGACTCATGAATTATAACAGGAATATGCAATTTCTTAGCTGCATATACAACTGGAACAGTTACAAATCCACCTTTAGAAAAAACCACATCTGGTTTTGTATGTTTCAGAATCTTCTTCGCTTCGCTATAGCCCTTCATTACTCTAAATGGATCTGTAAAATTCTTTACATCAAAATATCTTCTTAGTTTTCCTGAAGAAATACCAAAGTACTCTATACCCTGTTTTTTAATTAGTTCTTTCTCTATACCATTATAAGAACCAATATAAGATATCTCATATCCTTCTTCTTTAAGGGCTGGAAACAATGCTATATTAGGTGTTACATGACCTGCAGTTCCTCCACCTGTCATTATGATTTTCTTCATATATCCTCCTGACATCAAACAACTTGAATAACAACTAAGCCACCGCAACATTCTTAAGCTTAATAGCCTTAAATATTACAATTAAGAATAAAATGTATGACATAATCTCGGTAAATAGTGCAAGGAATATAAGTATAGTTATTACCACATTAGCAGACATATCTCCTTCTACAAGCGCATTTGACCAAAGGGTGGCTAACATTCCTAAAACAGTATTAATAACAACTACTAATGAAGTGGTCTTCATGAATTTAACAGGCAGGTCCTGTTCTTCGTGAACCTCTTTTACAATGGAAATAATAGTAAGTATAGATACAGAATCGAAAATTATCTCAGCACAACCAATTGCACCATTACTATATATATCACCGTATGTATTTAATAACTGCAAAGCCATTATTGCCACAATCTGAACAATAAGAATCGGTATTGCTCTTTTTGCCTTTTCATATTGCTTTTTTGCAATGATAATACCAACAATCTCTATTATTGTCGTTACTGAAATAGCAATATTATATATAAATCCAACTTCATTTTGAAATAATACTGTTCCAATAGACTTTATTACTATGTCTAGCAACTGACTAAAAAATACAATTGTAAAACCAATGGACAAATAATTCTTACTCAAAAAGCTTCCTCCATCTAATAGAATGTATAAGCTTACTTACTGTCTCAAGTTCTCACATATAGCCTTCATCTCATCATCTGAGAATTCTTCATGACCCCATGTAAGAATTGATTTGCCATCATTATATCTTGGAATAAGATGCATATGAAAATGAAATACAGTCTGACCTGCAACTTCTCTATTATTCTGTAAAATGTTAAATCCGTCGCATCCCAATTTATCTGTCATATGAACAGTAAGCTTCTTAGCTAGAGACATGGCCTTAGCAGCAACCTTTTCATCTATCTCATACATATCCTTATAATGTTCTTTTGGGATAATAAGTGAATGTCCCTTTGTTGCTGGAGAGGCATCTAGAATTACTCTAAAATCATCATCCTCATAAATAGAATTTGTAGGAATATCACCATTTGCAATCTTGCAAAAAATACAATTATCGTCTCTCATATTACCCTCCTCGTATTTATTCATCAAATACAAATAATTTATCTAACATAGATAATGTGCTAAGTTCTCCTCTTGCAGTCATATGACTTAGAGAAAATGCTCCTTGGAAAGTCTTTCTTCCTGCTATTATCTGGTCAAGAACAGTGGCAGGTAACTTTCCTGTAAAATCAATATCTTCTTCATTACCAAAATGACAATCTATATTCTCACCATCTACTCCTATAAAGAGTGGCAACTCCCTGCCTTCAATAATAAGGGAATAATTAACCTTAATCCCCTGTGGATGAAAATGAACCTTAAAATCATTTACATATTCTTCACTTTCTTCTCCATTAAGATCTCCATCCATTTGTTCAGAATAAATTGATGCAAGTTCAAGTACATCTTCTCTCTGTTTTCTAACAAAAATATCATCAGATACATATTCTGACAACTGCTCACCTTCTTCTGGTGTCAGATTTAATTGCTGAGGTCTGGCAACTGTTCGTGACACTGCCTGATTACTTGTTGGAAGGCCTTTCATCTTGTGAGAGATTGTTCTAAATAAATTCTCTGTCATCTTCTCGATGATATGAGTATATTCTTTATTGTTTTCAAATGAACTCATGTCTTCAACATATCCACAAAGACCATCACATGGAATTCCACCTAGAATCTCCCATGCTTTCTTAAGCTCTAATACCCCTTCTCTCTCCCCATAAGTAGTAGACATAACTACCGGTTGCATATAAATCTTCTCAAACTTCTCTTTATCTCCATACAACCAACATGCATCAAGAAAATGTGTCATATAGCCACCTATTCCAAGCCACTCTATTGTTGTAGCAAGTATGATACCATCTACATTCTTAAGTGTCTGAGGAAGTGTGGATATTTGATTCTTCTGTTCATAGATATTATATCTATGAACCTCCACCTTGAAATCATCTATAAGAACTTTCTCTATTTTCTTAAGTGCAAAAAGTGTCGGGTCATCGAGATTACCTCTTCCACCATAGTATATATTGATTCTCATTAATATATCCCTCTTTCAAAAATACTAGATATATTATACTATTCTTGTATGTACCTTAGCAAATATTATTTTACACTATCTTGTAACACTCATCAGCAAACATAATTGTATCTTCAGGATTAAGCTCTACCTTGTCTCTGTAGCCTAACATTTTACCATTAACACAGGTTCCATTAGTCGAATTAAGATCCTCAAGATAATATGATTTGCCTTCTCTTAATATCTTTGCATGAAACCTGCTTACAACAGGAGAATCTATTACACTGTCGTTTCCATCTATAGATGATCCCAGACGAAATTCATCTTTATTTATTCTAATATTGTCCTTCTTTTTCTCCCCAAGATATTGTAGTTCTCCCCTCATACCACCTTCAATTTGGCTTTCACAATCGTCAAAGCTTTTTAGTAGCACCGTCGGCTCATATATCTGCTGGTCAGGTTCATATGTAAAGTCTTCATATGTAGTATCCTGCTTCTTATTAAAATTAAAATAGTTAGTAATAATCCTTTTTATTTTTTCAAATAATGTTTCCTTCTCATTTTCTTCAAATATATCTATACTATTGTGCCCCCATATATAGTCATCATCATCTGACAGAAGCCTTCTTTTGAAATCACTTTTTTTATTAGTTTCTTCCTCTTCATTATTTGTATTATATTCTTCTAATTCCTCAGAGTAATTATTATCTGTATCATTTTTATTAGTGGAATACTCGCAATTAATTTCTTTATCTATAAGGTTAATTATTCCTTCAATTGTATTGCCCTCAATTCCACTATCATACAGCTTAAAGCAAAAATCCATCATTTCTTTACTTACATTATCCATAAAGAATTCCAATATATTATCAAGACTTGATTGATTATTGTCTGGACAATATATTAACATTAGCTTCCATTCCATATCATTCTTCACAACAAAAATAGTATCTATATCTATAGACAAATGATTGACATCTATCAGAAATCTTTCTGTCTCATCAATTGCTATTTTCAAATACAGAAACACCTTCCTCATTAATTCATAAGTTATGGTCTGCTGCATCAAATAATCTTTAAGTGACACAAGACCTGTTATGTCATACCACACTTGTGTAACATTATTGATTTCAACTGTATGAAATGGCACTAATACATCTATATCGTTATATCTTAGTATATTTTTCTCATATCCTGCGTTCTCAAAACCACTTTCCACAATCATAAAACTATTCTTAAGATCTCTTTTAAATTTATAATCCATGAACTACCTCCCAAAGCTTTGTATTATCTGTGCAAAACGAAAAGCTCCTACACTATCAAAACTATAGTCTTTCATTTTCTCTGTTATAAAATCAACATTTTCGTGATAAACAATAAACATAATTAAGAATAAGGATAACAGTACCCCCATAGTTATTACCAAAACAAAAGATGCTTCTACTGTAAGACTTGCTTTGTAGCATCCCATATTATCATCTTCTATCTTTCTCATAGCATCCCTCCGTTAAAAAATAAAGACAGGACATACACTGCTAATATAAATGGAACAAGGGGAATCTCCGTCTCTTTCTTTTTCTTCTTAAATACCATTAATATAAGGCCATATATACCAGCTAAGCTTGTTGATAACCAGAGCAATATCAAGTTGTTCCAAAACCCCAGATAAATACCTGTCGCCACAAATATTAGACCATCACCATATCCTATCTTTTCTTTAGACAGATATCCAATAATTAGAAGAACCACTCCAATTAATGCTCCAAGTACCATGTCAATCCAGGTAATTCTCTGATAGACAATATGTAGAATCACCCCCAGTATTGCAAATACATTAACTACCACAAGTCTTATCCTTTTTATTCTATAGTCCTCTATTCCACAAATTCCAAGAAGACTTAGTAAACCAACTGCTTCCATCTTTGACTCCTTTTTTAGGTTTAATCTATTTTAATTTGCGCATTTTCCACAAGGATGATAAGATTCTGCGTCTTCTATTTTTATTCTATTAACACTCCTTTTTAATGCGCTACAATTCAGACTACTGTGATATACATCACCATAATCTGTGATATATACAATCCCACTATTTCTTTTTCCTTTACATAAAGGACAGGAACTATATTTGCCTCCTGACACACTTCTGGCATCCTTTAGCATCCCTTCTCCAATTGCATGAACAGATGGTTTAAGATAAGGACAACTCAGACTTCTGTGATAGGCTTGCCCATATTTTGTAACATACACATAATCACCTTTATCTTCTCCCTCTAATGGATCATACCCCACCCATTTTCTACTGCATGCAACACTTGACATTTTTATTATCTTTTTCCCAAATATAGTTATGGGATTTTTCATATTGTAATTACAAACTATGTTAATATAATTTTTATCAAATTCACTATTGGTATAATCTAGTCCAAACACTCCTCCAACTACTTCTTCTGACACCCTATCAAGGCCTGCTATCATAGCACTACATTGTCCTATTATAAGGACACCATCATCTATGCTACTTTCGCTTATTATTGCTGAGTGTTCTCTTGCCACCTTGTTTATTACATAATCTATCCCCCATTGAACATACATAACTCGAAAAAAATAAAGAAAGAATACAACCATAAGCAAGCTTAATGGTATAATAAAAGTAGCTTCTACTGTATAGGATGCTTTAAAACGGAGGTTGCATAGTGGTGCCTCTTTGGGAAAATGAATTAATGATTTGAAATATGCCAAGAAATTATTTACTATTTTTTCTCTTTTGATTCGTAACTTAAGACGGGTTATAGTTCTAATAGAAAGAGACACCACTATACAACCTCCTTTCTTTCAATTTGTTTATAGATATGATCTATACTCCTTTTTCTTCAAACTGTAATAATCCAGAAAAGGAACATCTAATGTTATTAAACTAAAGAACATTGGATCACCTTCATAATTCATTGTCATATTCATATCACATATAAGATGATCCATTTTGAGATTTTCATAATAAGGCAAGGCATTCATAGAAGTCTCTATCATATCAAGTGCCCTCATACTTTCATCTCTAGATGGTTCTATAACGAGAAATGTAAGAAGATAATCTTCATAACTCATACCAGCTTCACTGTTTTTTGCCATAAAATTCTCATCAATACAAGCAGGGATATTATATAAATCACTGGTCCACTCTGCGCTTGTTTTTATAGGCATTATCCTTCCCCCATCAAGTAGAAGTCGAACATCTAAGACAGCTTCTATATAAGCCCATGCAGCCATAAGGGCATAATGTACTATCTCAATTATTGCAGGATTAAGTGTTATTCCCGCAAGTGCAACTGATAGTTCTAATGCTTCACCATTTCGAATTGGATCTTTATATAATGCAATAAAATTTGCAACCTCTCTTATTGCCAGAAGGCGAGATACAATGCTTTTCAAATTATCAGTATCATTGTCTTTTCCAGCAATGATATATTCTATCTCGTATTCCTGTCCGCTATGATTAAGATTTTTACCGTAGTATTGAAATTTGTCTCTTAGATACACAGAAAAAATCACTTTATCAACAGTTGTTGCTTTTGATGGATTCCTACTATTGCCATGTTCAAGATTTCTATGTGACACACTATTCGCTAAATCGAAAGTTTTACTAGATACTTCCTTATCACTTGGAATTACTTGTTCAAGAACTCCTTTACTTTTAAAAGCACTTACATCATCTACAAGGTGCTCACCTTTCCTTTTCTGTTCCTCCGTAACCTTAGATACATCCACATCATATACTTTGTCGCTTTTTTCTTTAGGAACACTATCTGGATTCTTAAGAGCGTTGTCACCATCAGTAATCATTTTATCTACATTACTGTTAAGTCCTTCGTAACCACTTAGTTCCTTTGATTTATCGCCAATATCAGATATCAATTCGCTACCAAGATTCTCTTTGTAATAAAGTGCTGCCTCATGAATAAATGGTTCTCCATTGTTATCCGTAAGAAGCATATAATCATCAATTTCTACCTCTGTTGGATTTAATGAAAAATAATCTACTTCTCCCATAGTCTGCATATTAGCAAAATCAAGTATTCTTTCTCTTAGAAAATTAACTCCCTTTTCATCAGTTCCGTGAGCCCTGTCTATTCCCAGAATTCCATATTGCTCCCACATAGGCTTTATATATTCTGAAAATGTATTATCTGCAACAGTTGATGTTACAAATCTTGCTTTAGCATCCAGTCCGTAAAACCTGCCTGTCTCAATAAGGGTAAATCCCAGAGAAGTAATCATCATTATTGTCATACACATAAACAGGGTTATTGATCCTCTTTGTTCTTTGATAGATTTATTGACGATATTATATTTCATTAAACTGTTCCTGCTTTGTCTGTTATGGTGCTAAATATGTCATTAACAAGGTTGGTTAATTGCTTCTTAAAAATCAGAACAAGCCCAATTAAAACCACCACAATTAATATAATCTCTACTACTCCTATTCCATCTTCTTCTTTAATAAAATTCTTCATTGTTTCTAATACTTTCATATACATCTCCTCCTATCTAAATCTACTAACATTAATTACTATATTGATTGCATATTAAATATTGATGGTGCAATTATAATTACTAATACGATGCCAAGAAGTCCAATCATAGGGAATAACAACTTAGTAGAAGCCTCTTCTCCGGCTATTCTTACATATTGTTTTTGCATTTCGAATGCTTCTTTTTCTTCATTGTTTAATTCTTCTATCATCCCTTTAGTACCTTTTTTCAGATTGCTACTAAGAAGACTCGATAACCTTCTATACTCTCTTGTAGGACAATACACAGTTAGAAGCTCATAGGCTTTTAATTCACTTCTGCCCTCTTCCATTTCACGACACATTCTAAGGACGCCTTCAAATCCAGGTTCTCTTGCTTTAGCTCTTCTTCTAATATACTCGTCGCTTATCCTAAACATTGCATTTTTCACACTAAGTCCTGCCCCCACATATAATGCAAGACTTTCTACAATTTTCGGATAATCCCTAATTAGACTTTTTGTATATTTTTCTTTCTTTGTCTTCTCCTCTTTCATCTGACCAAGGATCATTGCAATAGCTGCAAAAGCTCCAAGCAGCCCTATTTTTGCTCCTAGATAAGTGTATTTTTTGCTCCATGTTACATCCTTTTCTCCGATTCTTTCAGGTAGTTCTATTACCTCCTCATCTGTATCAAACAAATCACTTATTATCTTTCTTATGTAGTAATCTATTCCGTATGATGAAGTAGTATCTAATGGTTCAACCTGAAATGAAAAACTATATAAATCAGTATAGTCTTCACAAGTCAGGGTAACAGTTGCCTCTATTATTGTTTCCTTCTCTAAATTGTCATAATTAATTTCTCCCTCTGAACCCACGATTTTATAATCACTCAATTGCCATTCAGCCTTAACCATTCCATCTGAATATTTTTCCTTCATAACAACAGGTTTGTTAACGCAATCTAAGTCTTCGTTGTCACCTTTAAATGTCTCCTCAATTTCTTCTTTAGCCTTATCTACTAATGACTCTTTCTCCTCTTTAGTATGTAACTTTGCTGGAACATCTATAGTAATATCTGTAGTATTATCATCTGTCGTATACTCTAACTCCTCCGTCTCATCACTCTCTCCAACTGCAGGTCTTTCTAGTAAATTATCAAATAAAACCTTATTGTTAAGATACTCTCCTACAGACGCTACTATCCCCACAATTTCCACTATTATTACAATCCTAAGGACTTTCTTTGGCAAAAGAGGTTCTACCTTCTTAGTCTTAGACAATATAATTGTTGCTATTAATAACACTGCTGAAACCAATGTATTCCTCCTCTAATACTTTATAGTTACTATTCTCTTTGCTATATAAAGACATGCTACATATAATCCCAGGCTTAATGTCATAACCACTATCCCCATAACATTGTGATACAGAGGTTCAATAAATTCATTGGCAGTTAGTCCTATGTATATTAGTATTCCAAGTGGCATAACACCCATTATCTTCATTTCAAATTGTTTCTCTGCCAGCTGAGTATTAATCTGTTGCTTTACTTCAAGTCTCTCTTCTATTCTCTCTGCACTACTTGAAATGTTTCTAATATAATTTCCTCCAAGCCTTTTTGCATAGCCTATGGTATAAGCAAAATTAATTATCTCTTCATATTGGTAATAGGAGGCAAAATCACTTATTGCCTGCTCAACAGGTTTTTTAAGGCCAAGCTGTTTTTGCATAATCCTTATACCAGAAAGAACATATGCCTTTTCTCCACATATACTACTTATTTCTTTATCGAGAATCATCACTGCATTTTCTAAGGAATGTCCGCTTCTTAGTTCACTGCATATAACCTTTAACATTTCACGAAATTCAATTAACACTTTCTCCCTTTTTATCTCACTATTTCTTTCATAGAAATAGTACAAGGTTCCTAATAAAACAACAGGATATAATACTAATGCTATAAATGATCTGTAGAAAAGCCATGCTATAAGTATTGTTATTACTGCCGATGCAATTAAGACTTTTGGATCCTTAATAGTTTCTCTGTATTTTGTAAGCTCGATTTTCTTATCCATTTACTATCTTTCCCCTTGCTTTCATAGTCGAATTCATACAACTTATTTAATTTAATATCCTCTTCTTCTACCCCAATTACTTCAGATATCTCAATGAGCTTTCTTTCACCATTAGGTAATCTCCCAAGATGAATAAAGACATCTATTGCTGATGCAATTTGTTTCCTAATAGCTAGCACAGGAATATCCATTCCTTGTAGCACCATTGTCTCTAGTCTTGATATCATATCAGTAGATGAATTGGCATGACCTGTACTCAAACTTCCATCATGTCCTGTATTACATGCCTGTAACACCTCAATAGCCTCTGGGCCTCTACACTCTCCTACAATAATCCTATTAGGTCGCATTCTTAGAGAAGTTCTGACTAGGTCCCGTATTGTTACTTCTAGGTCGCCTTCGATGTTTTCTCTTCTTGCTTCTAACCTTACAAGATTATTAATTCCAATGATTTGTAGCTCAGCAGCGTCTTCTATTGTTATTACACGCTCATCTTCTTCTATGAATTCAGTAAGTGCGTTAAGAAACGTAGTTTTGCCCGAACCTGTACCTCCGGAAATAAATATGTTATACCTTGCCTTAATAAGTTTTTTAAGGAAGGATTTTATCTCATCATTAATGGAATTAAATTCTATTAAGCGATTTAATGTAATAGGTTCCTTAGAAAATCTTCTTATAGACATTACGCTTCCATCTATTGCAATAGGCGGAAGGACAATATTTACTCTCGAACCATCTGAAAGCCGAGTATCAACTATAGGTGTAGTTTCATTTATAACCTGATTATTCGCGCCAACAATCTGTTGTATTACATCATCTAATTTCTCCTTTGTGCTAAAATGACAATCCGTTTCAATCACCTTTCCCCACTTTTCTATAAAGATATGATTGTAACCATTAATCATTATTTCTGTTATGTCTTCATCTTCTAAAAGCTGAGATAGAACATCATATTTTCTTAGAGAATAAAATAGTTCTTTTTGAAGCTTTATTCTGTCTTCCACATCTAATGGTCTTTCTCTTGCATACTCGCATATCTCTTCCTGGATCCTATCCATTATTGCGTCATCATCAATATCTATGCTTACATCAACGCTTTCAAAAAGCCGTCTCTCTATTATGTTAAATGCTTCACTATACTCCATACGAATCTCCTAATAGTTCTGGCTTCTAACATATTGGAATAGATTTCCTGTTAACAATTCTTCTATCTTATAGCAACCTTCATTAAGATTATTAGCTGACATTTGTAACTCTATCGAAGTTACTTTACATGCTATTTTCTCAACAAAATCCCTCATCTCTTCTTGTCTTTTTTGATAATAATCTCCTCTCTTATTAATAAGAATACAATTGTCAACATATTCCATAATCTCTCTAAATCCCTGATTAATATCTTCAAATATAAATACATATGCCCCATAGTTAAGAGAATCTATATAATCTAATAATGCTTTCCATTGTTTCTTACTAATAGATGATATATCTGTAGGACAAAAAGACATTGGCAGTACATCTATTCCATTGTAATTCTCTAATAAATCCTTTATCTCCCATGTTCTGTTATTCTCTAATTTATATATAACATCTATTATTCCACTTCTCGGTCCATCCCGAATCAGCCTTCTTATAATAGGAATATTAACCATATCTATAAGAAGTACATTTTCTGTTTCTTCTAGCATTTTACACATACTCAACCCATACATCTCTGTAAGTTCATGATGGAAGGGGGAATATATTGCAAAACTTTTTCCCCTTGCAGATTTATTTCTGCTACAGGACATCATTCTATACAATCCATCCATAGGTCCATATTTATATATAGTCTGGTATGCTTCTTCACTCTGCAAATTATCAATCGAAGCACTAAGTATAATAAGTTTGTCTTCTTTTACATCACTTGCAATTCCATTTTCTTCATTACTAACTTTATAAACTTCATAGAATTCATCTCCCATAATGGTATAACTGTATTCATTATTAAGAAGGCTCGCCATGTAGTCTTCTATTGTTGTAAAAGAAGAAAAAGTTAAATTGTCACATTTTTCATATAGATAAGTTAACAAACTCCTAACATATCCTTCGTCAAAATCACATATTGCTACTTTCAAAGTAATACCTCCAATCCTAAAGCAGACAGAAAACCTACTAACATACATATTGAAAAACAAATATAACTACTTTCACTTGTTGGTGTATAATGAGACACCTCTCCTGAAGTCATACATTTCTGAACATGAAATATAACATTAGCAAGCTTACTCTTAAGCTCCCTATTAATTATCATTCTTATCAGTCCATATAGCGCTCCTATAATAAAGGAACAAATTATAAATCGTATCAAAAATTCTGTGGGGCAAAAAATTGATATTACGGAAAATAATTTGATATCTCCCGCTCCGAGTGCCTTAAGATAATAAAAAATGAATAAAGCCAGAACAGGCCATAAGGCACGAATAAAGTAAATATAGAAATCACTAAAACCATTAATGACTATCATTGTTGTAAATGCTATTCCATATCCACTTATAATTATTAAATTAGGAATCTTCTTCGTAAAATAATCACAGGCAGCTGCAACAGTCAGTATAACCAGCGCTACCACATATGCCTGCATACGCATCACCTCTTTTCGTGATACCCATTATATGAGTGCATATTATAAAAGTCTATAAGCGTTTCATGGAAATTTATTTGTTATTACATTTTAACAAAAATAATATTATTTATTATGCATTTGCAACAAAAAAACCAGTGATTTTTCAATCACTGGGGAAATTCAGTCTCTTCTTCTATGAAGTCACACCATTCATTTCTTGCATTTTCATTGATTGATGATTGCTGACTTTTGAGCATCTTATCACGATTCTCAGGTTTAAGTAGTGCTGTTATAGCAGACGCAAGATCTTTTCTTATATTCTTAACATATACACTCATTCCCTTTGCATCAAAGTACTTAACATTGAAAGACTCACAACCTGGAATTGGTGATATATGAATAAGTGGTACCTTTGCAACAGCAGCCTCTGTGGATGATAGACCACCTGGTTTTGATATTATGATATCACTTGCCTTCATATATGATGGCATATTGTCTGTAGATTTAAGAACTGTAATATATTCTTTACTCATGGAATGAAGCTTCTTATATAATTTCTCATTATTACCGCACACTACTATTCCATGAAGCTTTCTACTTTTTATAATGCCTTTATCAACTTTATCATTAAAAGTCTTAATATATCCATTTAACACATCTGTTACCAACTTCATCTGGCCAGCACCAACGCTTCCGCCCACAGCAAGAATGTGTCGCATTTTAGGAGATAATCCAATCTCTTCTAAAGCTCTGTTATCAAGTTTTCTCTTGGTAAATTCCTCGTGTACCGGTATTCCATAAGGTTTGAGTTTTTCTCTTGGTATTCCTCTTGATGTAAAGGCTTCAATAGAATCTTCTCCAGGAATACAATAATAATCGCAATCAGTTTCTGCTGTAAATGGAATACATATGTAATCAGTCGCAACAAAAAATGTAGGTGGCAAATCTACCTTGTGTCTTTTCAACATTGTAATCATTTCTGCTGGATAAATATGAGACATTATTATTCCATCGAAATTGTTCTTCTTCAAGAATCCTTTCATTCGATACGCTACACCAGCATTGGCAAAATAAACTGGTGACATTACTGGTATTCTACTTACCATTTCACCTGCGAAATACAAAGAGCCAAATACCTTAGGCATTGTCTGAACTAATTTAATATATGCCCATCCAACCTGATCTCCTCTTCTTTCATTCACCAGATCATATGGATCTAAGAAGGTCACATCATGACCTCTCTTCAATAATTCTTTCTCAATTGCATGAGCGGCTGAATTATGTCCACCGCCTGTACTACATGACATGATAAGATATTTCATTAATCTTTATGTCCTTCCTTATCTCCTATTATGTTCCATTTTACAAATAGAACATTTAAATTACCTTTTTCTTCTTTACTAAGAAGTAGCTTGATACATACTATAATTGCAGCAGCAATGTATGTAATAACAATCGCAGTACGATAACCAACAAAAGGTGAAATTATTGCTGCAACTATGAAGGTTATCATTGTTTTGTAATAATCAGGTTTTATTATCAGTACTAATGAAAAAACAATAAAAACTATTGCCAAAAGAAGCGCAGGTCTTAAATCTATTAAGAATCCAAGTAATGAGCCAAATGTTACTGCAATACCTTTGCCTCCCTTAAATCTATGAAAAATTGGTAATATATGACCAATTATAGGAGAAAGCATTACTAGAGCCATCAACATTTCATTATTATAATTTACATCCACAAAATTCAGACATAAGAATACCGGAACCATTCCTTTTGCCAAATCACAGATAACGGTAAGTGTTCCACACCAAAATCCACCTATTGAATAAGCATTAAATGCTCCCGGATTTTTGTCTTTTGCTTTAAGGGTTATGTCTTCTTTTGTAAATACATATCCGAATACTTTAGCAAACAATATGGAACCACAAAGGTATCCTATTACTGCAAATACTATGTATTCAAATTCATAACTCATATAATCCACCCACAAAATTAATTGCCAATGTATAACAATTTTCTAACTATTTTATTATATAACAATTATTTATTGTATCCAATATGTTTTTTCGTAGTATAATAGAGAAAAGGGGGGGTGATTTTTTATGAATAATACACTAAAAAATAAACAAAACACCTGCAATCGTGTAATTCGCATTATGTGTCTTATTACACTCAGTCTCGTATTCATGGTAACCACTATATCTCTTACGGGATGTGCTAAGAAAAAAGAGGCTGTGTCTGCTAGTGAATTCAAATCGACTCTTGGATCTGGCTTTGAATATACTGACCTCACTTCACAATACAAATCTTCTGACCCATCAGTAGTAGAAGTAATTGATGCAAAAGATAAAGACGGATTGGAACTACAATATTGGCGATTAAAGGATGATATTAGCGCCTCAGTTAATTTTCATTACAAGAGACATAGAATAGAAAACCAATGTCCAAGTAATAATACCTGGGATAAAGAAAGAAATGAAGATATGTCTGCAGAAGGCTCAAACCAGACTGTTTTCTATAAACTATCTAAAGTTGACGACACTGTAATCTATACAACTGTTACTCTTAATAACAGATCAGCTGTAGAAAAACTATTTGAGAAACTTGGATACTAATATAAAGGCTACTAATACAAGCAATATTAGTAGCCTTTTTTATTTCTTATTTCTATTTCTTGATAGATTAATAATTATCCATAGGATTCCCACAACTACCATTCCTATGCTTATCCATTGAGATGTATATAACGAAAGGAATTTGCCACGATAAGCATCGTATCTATAGTATTCTAATATAAATCTTACTATTCCATATAATATGAAGTACATTGGAAGAAGAAACTGAGTCTTCCTAAACCAATAGAATAAAAATAACACTATGGAAATTACGAAGAGACAACATGTCTCTACAATTTGAACAGGAAACATTGGAATACCTGATGGTGCAATAATTGAAGTCTCTGGATATACAACAGCTATAGATCCGTCATATGGTATACCATAGCAACATCCTGCCAGAAAACATCCTATTCTTCCAAATCCATGGGCAAGTGGTATGGCAAATGCGTAATTACTAATATAGTCCCACGCATCAATTTTGTGTATCTTACCTCCAAGAAATACTAGTATTACTGCCAGAATTAAGCCTCCATAGAATACAAATCCTCCACCAATTAATGGAGCCAAAACTTCAGGCTCGCCTATTCTATCCCAGGGGATGTCATTAATATTAATTAAAATATATAGAAGCTTAGAACCTATTATTCCACCAAGAAGTCCATATCCTTCTATTATTATAAAATCCCACACATTCTTCTTATCTCTCTTAAGTATAAGAAGAATTACAACCAAATTGGCTATAATCGCACCTGTAACAATCATTGTGCCATATGCCGGTATCTTAAATAAGCCAAAATCTAAATACATGCTCATAATCTAGTCATCCTCGTTAAAAAAATCACCTCTGCCGCATGCGACAGAGGCAAGTTAATTAATCATAATCAAGTAAATATTACATATAGCCTAGTGGTGCAAGACATGCTACGCAACCAACTGAAACCCAAGTAATAGTTCCAAAAACAACATCGATGATTCCAAAAATAAATCCAATAATACCAGTTATTCTTCCTGCCTTAACCTGACCATTATCAACATTTGGATTTGCCTGCATATACTTCTTAGACCAGCTCATTGCAAGAGCACCAAATACAATAGAAAGAATTCCGAAAACTACTGTCCATCCAATTATTACAGATACACATAATGAAACAATACCAAATACCATAATCTGTGTTGGACTATGTCCAGCATCTACAACATTATATCCTTGGCTTGTCTGCTGATACTGCTGTTGTCCTGCCTGCTGGAACTGCTGTCCCTGATTACCCTGTTGATACTGCTGATTCTGTTGGAACTGCTGTCCCTGGTTAGCCTGTTGATACTGCTGATTCTGTTGGAACTGCTGTCCCTGATTACCCTGCTCTGCTTGTTGAACTTGAGGCTCTGGCTGAACCTGCTCTGCCTGCTGAACTTGAGGCTCTGGTTGAACCGGTTGTCCCTGTGTCTCAGGTTGTTGATTATTAGGATTATCTTCATAATATGCCATAATAATTTCCTCCTTGTATATATATCCTATTCTTACTTAAGGCTTATTTCCAAAAAAACTCCTCACAAAATGCAAGGAGTCTTTAGTTTCAATTTGATTTTCAAATTATTGAGCTTCGTTAAGAGATTTTTCAATCTCCTTAGTGGCATTGTCAATTGACTGCTGAACTTCAGCTTGTTGCTCAGGTGTCATATTGTTATATGATTCTTCTGCCGCTTTTCCTACTTCATTTAATGCTGCGCCTCCTATTGCAAGACATGCAACACATGCAATCAAACTAATTACTGAGTAAACAATTGCAAGGATAGATGTAACAAGTCCACCTACTCCCATTCCCTTCTTCTCAGGAATCTTCTTCATTGTATTAGCACTAAGCACAATACCTACGATACCACCAATTAATGAGATAATAAGTAAAATAAGTGATAGAACAATATTAGTTCCTGCTGCTCCACCAATAATTGCAAGTACAAGAGAACCTATACCTACTAATAAAGCTGCTAATGCCATAATATTTCCCTCCATTTCTTTAAACATTTCTTTAAACATTTTTTACACGAACTATGATACATTATTACATAGATGTAGTCAAGAAATAAAAATAGATGTGGCCATTGAATAATCATAGCCACATCTACATAATAGAATATTACTCTTCTACTTCATTATTTATTGCATCGATAAGAGAAGCTATTCCAGCTTTTGGTGCATCTTCTTCGACTTCTTCTACGACTTCTGCCTCATCTGTAGATGATTGCATCTCCATCTCAAGAAGTTTACTTGCTTCTTCCTGTGCCTTAGCAATCTGTCTAGACATCTCATTATCATATGTAGTGTTAATCTTAATATTGCTATATCTCTTCATACCTGTTCCGGCAGGGATAAGCTTACCTAAGATAACGCTTTCCTTAAGTCCGATTAATGGGTCAATCTTTCCTTTGATTGCTGCACCTGTAAGAACCTTAGTAGTCTCCTGGAAGGAAGCTGCTGACAAGAATGACTCTGTAGCAAGACTTGCCTTAGTAATACCAAGAAGAATCTGCTCACCTTCTGCAGGCTCTTTACCTTCTGCTTTAAGCTGTTCATTGACAGCTTCAAATTCAAGAACATCTACTTGTGTTCCTGGCAAGTAATTAGAATCACCTGCTGCATCAATTCTAACTTTCTTAAGCATCTGATGAACAATAACCTCAATATGCTTATCGTTAATATCAACACCTTGCAGACGATATACTCTCTGAACTTCTCTAAGCATGTAATCCTGTACAGCTCTAACACCCTTGATATCAATAATATCATGTGGATTAATAGAACCTTCTGTAAGTTCATCACCCTTCTCGATTACCTGACCGTCAATAACTTTGATACGAGAGCCATAAGGGATTAGATAAATCTTCTCCTCTCCTTCGTCGTTTCTTACAACAACTTCTCTCTTCTTCTTAGTATCACGAATCTCAATAGTTCCGGCAATCTCAGAAATAATAGCAAGTCCTTTAGGCTTTCTTGCTTCAAAGATTTCCTCTACACGAGGAAGACCTTGTGTGATATCGTTACCAGCAACACCACCAGTATGGAAAGTTCTCATTGTAAGCTGTGTACCAGGCTCACCAATTGATTGAGCTGCAATAATACCTATTGCTTCACCAACCTGTACTGCGTTACCAGTTGCCATATTAGCACCATAACATTTTGCACAGACACCCTGGCGTGAGCGACATGTAAGAATAGTACGAATCTTAATCTGAGCCTTTTCCTTAACTGTAGGATCATCTTTCTCAGCCTGAATTAGATCTGCAAATAACTTACCATCTTCATTAACACCCTTTGTCACAATTGCTTCTGCTCTACGAGGTGTAATCATATGGTTTGCTTTAACAATAACATTTCCATCTTTATCACAGATAGTCTCACAAGAGAATCTTCCTGTAATACGTTCCTGAAGTGATTCAATCTCTTCACGACCTTCCATAAATGCACGTACATACATTCCTGGAATCTCGTTATCTGTTCCTTCGATACAATCTCTCTCTCTAACAATCAACTGTTGAGATACATCAACAAGTCTTCTTGTCAAATATCCTGAATCGGCTGTACGAAGAGCTGTATCTGAAAGTCCCTTACGAGCACCATGAGCAGACATGAAATACTCTAATACGTCAAGACCTTCACGGAAGTTAGACTTAATAGGAAGCTCGATTGTACGACCTGTTGTATCAGCCATAAGACCACGCATACCAGCAAGCTGTTTGATCTGCTTATCAGAACCACGGGCTCCGGAATCAGCCATCATATGGATGTTGTTGTATTTATCAAGACCCTGAAGAAGCTCTTCTGTAAGAACCTTATCAGTATCTTCCCATACAGTTACAACATCTCTATAACGTTCTTCTTCTGTCATCCAACCACGCTTATATTTCTTAGAAATCTCATCAACAGTCTTCTCTGCTTCAGCAATCAAATCAGCCTTCTTAGCAGGAACTGTCATATCAGAGATTGATACTGTCATTGCAGCCTGTGTTGAATACTTATAACCCATAGCCTTAATATCATCTAATACTTCTGCAGTCTTAGTAGCACCATGAGTATTAATTACTTTCTCGAGTATCTTCTTAAGTTGCTTCTTACCTACAAGTTCATCAACTTCAAGAATAAGTTCGTTGCCTGGAATTGTTCTATCAACAATTCCAAGATCCTGAGGAATGATTTCGTTAAAAATCAATCTTCCAACTGTAGATTCAATTATGCCAGAAACTATCTCACCATTAACTTCCTTAGACACACGTACCTTTACTCTCTCATGTAAAGAAACAGCCTTGTTCTCATATGCAAGAATAGCTTCATTAACATTCTTGAATATTTTCTTATCCTTGTCCTCTGGATTCTCTCTCTCCTGTGTAAGGTAATAAATACCAAGAACCATATCCTGAGATGGTACAGCAACAGGACCACCATCAGAAGGCTTAAGTAAGTTGTTAGGTGATAGAAGCATAAATCTACATTCTGCCTGTGCTTCAGCAGTAAGTGGTAGATGGACGGCCATTTGGTCACCATCGAAATCGGCATTATAAGCTGTACATACAAGAGGATGAAGCTTAATAGCTTTACCTTCTACAAGAACAGGTTCAAATGCCTGAATACCTAATCTATGTAGTGTCGGAGCACGGTTGAGCATTACAGGGTGTTCTTTGATTACATCTTCTAGAACATCCCATACTTTAGGATCTAACTTCTCAACCATCTTCTTGGCACTCTTAATATTGTGTGCCTGACCTGTTTCTACAAGTACCTTCATAACAAATGGTTTGAATAATTCAATTGCCATTTCCTTAGGAAGACCACACTGATAAATCTTAAGTTCAGGTCCTACTACGATAACTGAACGACCAGAGTAATCTACACGCTTACCAAGTAAGTTCTGACGGAAACGACCAGACTTACCTTTAAGCATATCAGATAAAGACTTAAGTGCTCTGTTACCAGGGCCTGTTACAGCACGTCCACGACGGCCATTATCAATTAATCCGTCTACTGCTTCCTGAAGCATACGCTTCTCGTTTCTTACAACGATTTCAGGAGCGTTGATATCAAGTAGCTTTCTAAGACGATTGTTACGGTTAACAATTCTACGATATAAATCATTCAAATCAGAAGTTGCAAATCTTCCACCTTCTAATTGAACCATAGGACGAAGGTCTGGTGGAATTACTGGAATAACATTAAGTATCATCCACTCAGGCTTATTTCCTGATTCTCTGAATGCTTCTACAACTTCTAATCTCTTAATAATTCTTGCTCTCTTCTGACCAGTTGCAGATTCTAATTCTTCTTTGAGTTCTTCTGCATCTGCATCAAGATCAATAGCAGCTAATAATTCCTGGACAGACTCAGCACCCATTCCGGCTCTAAAAGCTGATGCTCCATAAGTCTCAACTGCGTTAGTATATTCATCTTGAGTAAGAATCTGCTTATACTCTAATGCAGTTTCTCCTGGATCTAATACAATATAACTGTGGAAATATAATACTTTATCAAGTACTCTTGGTGATAAATCAAGAAGTAATCCCATGCGGCTAGGTATACCCTTGAAGTACCAGATATGAGATACAGGACATGCAAGTTCAATATGTCCCATTCTCTCTCTACGTACTGCAGCTTTAGTTACCTCTACACCACACTTATCACAGACTACGCCTTTGTAGCGAATCTTCTTGTATTTACCACAGTGACATTCCCAGTCTTTGCTTGGTCCGAAAATTTTCTCACAAAACAAACCGTCCTTCTCAGGCTTTAATGTTCTATAATTAATTGTCTCGGGCTTCTTCACTTCACCATAAGACCATTCTCTAATCTTCTCTGGTGATGCCAAACCAATCTGAAGAGCGTCAAATTCAATTGGTTGATTTGTCTTATCTTTATTCATTGTACCTGGCATTTATGAAACTCCCTTCTCTCTATTCTTCAATATTATCTTCTGCAAATGCTTCTGCATCTAGGTCTTCGTATTCTTCAGACTCTAAATCGTCTTCTTCGTCAACTGTATGCTCAGTATAACCTTGAGCTGCAAAATCAACATTTTCCTCAAATGCAAAATTCTTATTAGCATCTGCCATTACTGCGTTGTAATCAGTATTGCCATACTCACTAGTCTCTATTAATTGAACCTCTTTACGATTCTCATCAAGTACTTTGACATCAAGACCAAGTGACTGTAATTCCTTAAGAAGAACCTTGAAGGATTCTGGAATTCCAGGTTCAGGGATGTTCTCTCCCTTAATAATAGCTTCGTATGTCTTAACACGACCAACAACGTCATCCGACTTCATTGTCAGGATTTCTTGAAGTGTATAACTTGCACCATAAGCTTCAAGAGCCCAAACTTCCATTTCTCCGAAACGCTGTCCGCCGAATTGTGCTTTACCACCAAGTGGCTGTTGTGTTACTAGAGAATAAGGACCAGTTGAACGAGCGTGAATCTTATCGTCTACTAAGTGGTGAAGTTTCAAGTAATGCATGTGACCGATTGTAACCGGTGAATCAAACTCTTCGCCTGTACGTCCATCACGAAGCTGTACTTTACCATCTCTTCTTATCTCAACTCCCTCCCATAGAGCTCTATGGTCACGATTGTCACTTAAGTATTTCATAACGTCCTTGTTAAGAACATCTTTATACTTATCTGAGAAATTCTCTTTCTTGTCAGCCCATTTATCAAGCTTAGCTTCTGTCTTATCGAAAGGAAGATTTACATAATCATTAGCAAGTTCAAGAGTATCCTGAATATCAATTTCCTTAGCACCATCAAATACAGGTGTTTCAATATTAAATCCAAGAGCCTTAGCTGCAAGAGACAAGTGAATCTCAAGTACCTGTCCAATATTCATACGAGATGGTACACCAAGTGGATTAAGAACGATATCAAGTGGTCTACCATTAGGTAGGTATGGCATATCTTCAATAGGAAGTACACGAGAAACTACACCCTTGTTACCATGACGACCAGCCATCTTATCACCAACAGAAATCTTACGCTTCTGTGCAATATAGATTCTAACTGATTTGTTAACTCCAGGTGGTAACTCATCACCATTTTCTCTTGTAAATACCTTAGCATCTACAACAACACCATATTCACCATGAGGTACCTTAAGTGAAGTATCTCTAACTTCTTTAGCCTTATCACCAAAGATAGCACGAAGTAACTTCTCTTCTGCTGATGCTTCTGTCTCACCCTTAGGTGTAACCTTTCCTACAAGAATATCACCTGCACGAACTTCAGCACCGATTCTAATAATACCGTCTTCGTCAAGGTTAGCACGGGCATCGTCACCTACACCAGATATATCTCTTGTAATCTCTTCTGCACCAAGCTTTGTATCTCTAGCTTCTGTCTCATATTCTTCAATATGAACAGATGTATACACATCATCCTGAACTAATCTCTCTGATAATAGTACAGCATCCTCGTAGTTGTAACCTTCCCAAGTCATGAAACCAATAAGTGGGTTCTTACCAAGTGCCATTTCACCCATTGATGTTGAAGGACCATCTGCAATAACTTCGCCTTCTTCAACCTTATCACCCTTGAATACAATAGGTCTCTGGTTGTAGCAGTTACTTTGATTACTTCTATCAAATTTATTAAGGATATATTCTTGTCTGCCTGACTTACCCTTTACAATAATCTTAGTTGCATCTACGAACTCAACTGTTCCTTCTTCTTTTGCAACAACACATACACCAGAGTCAACTGCAGTCTTTGGCTCCATACCTGTACCTACAACAGGAGCTTCTGTTGTAAGAAGTGGTACTGCCTGACGTTGCATGTTTGATCCCATAAGTGCACGGTTAGCATCATCATTCTGTAAAAATGGAATAAGTGCAGTAGCAACAGAGAATACCATCTTAGGAGATACGTCCATATAATCGAACATAGTCTTATCGTACTCTTGTGTCTCTTCACGGAAACGACCAGATACACTGTTACGTACGAAATGTCCTTCTTCATCAAGCTTCTCGTTAGCTTGTGCTACATGGTAATTATCTTCTTCATCAGCTGTCATATATACAACTTCATCTGTAACTCTAGGATTCTCAGGATCAGACTTATCAATCTTACGATAAGGAGCTTCAATGAATCCATATTCATTAATCTTAGCGTAACTAGCTAGCGAGTTAATAAGTCCGATGTTAGGACCTTCAGGTGTCTCAATAGGACACATTCTTCCATAGTGAGAATAGTGAACGTCACGAACCTCGAAACCTGCTCTATCTCTTGATAAACCACCAGGTCCAAGTGCTGAAAGACGTCTCTTATGTGTTAACTCACCAAGTGGGTTATTCTGATCCATGAACTGTGATAGCTGTGATGAACCAAAGAATTCTTTAACAGCTGCAGTAACAGGCTTAATATTGATTAGACTCTGAGGTGATACGCCATCTAAATCCTGAGAAGTCATTCTCTCACGAACAACTCTCTCCATACGTGATAAGCCAATTCTGTATTGATTCTGTAATAATTCACCAACGGCACGAATACGACGATTTCCTAAATGGTCAATATCATCATCCTTACCTATTCCATATTCAAGATGCATATTGTAGTTAATTGATGCAAATATATCATCTCTTGTAATATGCTTAGGAATAAGATCACCGATATTACGCTTAACAGCTTCAGCAAGCTCTTCCCCATCTTCATATTCGCTCATTAACTGCTCAAGTACTGGATAGTATACTTTCTCAGTTACTCCAAGTTCTTTTGGATCACAATCGAGACCAACGAAGAAGTCGAAATCAACCATCATATTAGATAGTACTTTGACATTCTTCTCTTCAGTCTGAATCATTACATATGGAATAGCATTATTCTGAATTTCATCAGCAAGTTCTCTAGATACTAATGTACCAGCTTCAGCAATTACTTCACCAGTAATCTCGCTTACAACATCTTCTGCAAGAACCTGATTGTAAATTCTATGTCTAAATGAAAGCTTCTTATTGAATTTATAACGTCCAACTTTAGCTAAGTCATATCTTCTTGGGTCGAAGAACATAGCATTAATAAGACTCTCTGCACTCTCAACAGAAAGAGGCTCACCTGGACGAATCTTCTTATATAACTCTAATAGACCCTTCTCGTAACTTCCTTCTGGAAGCTTCTCTGGGTCAATAGATGGATCCTTGTCAAGAGATGCCATAATCTTAGGTTCTTCTCCAAACAAGTCAATGATTTCCTGATTAGTTCCTACTCCTAGCGCACGAATAAGTACAGTAATAGGAACCTTTCTAGTTCTATCTACACGAACGTAAAAAACGTCATTGGAGTCAGTCTCATACTCTAACCACGCACCACGATTAGGTATTACAGTACAAGAATATAATTTCTTACCTACCTTATCATGATCGATAGCATAATATATACCTGGAGAACGTACTAATTGGCTTACAATTACACGCTCTGCACCATTAATTACGAATGTACCTGTCTCAGTCATAAGTGGCATATCACCCATAAAGATTTCCTGAGTAATAATCTCATCAGTATCCTTATTAAGAAGACTAACCACAACCTTTAAAGGAGCCGCATAAGTCGCATCTCTCTCTTTGCATTCAGGAATCGTATACTTCTTCTCATCTTCACACAAAGTAAAATCTACGAAATTCAAGCTTAAGTGATTACCATAATCACTAATAGGAGAGATATCTCTGAAAACTTCCTTGAGGCCTTCCTCTAAGAACCACTTATAAGAGTCCTTCTGAACCTCAATGAAGTTAGGCATCTTGAGAACCTCTTTTTGTCTTGAATAACTCATACGTATACTTTTTCCGGCTTTCACTGGACGTATTCTGTTTTTCTCCATTTGACGCTTCACCTCTTCATTTTATTTTGCAATAATCGTGAACAAAATGTGTCGTAAATGCCCTTAAAATTAGGCATACTTCGCCCATTACTCCACAATAAAGCACTCTACATATTACACCAAATTACAATGGGGTGTCAAGGAGTTTTTTATATTTTTTTCAGCGAGAGTGTGACACTGCCTTTATATAACGACTCTTCGCTAAGTATATGTAAGTGATTGATTTATTTCTCTGTTAATATTATGGCGGAAACTGGCGACTGACCCGCCATCCAGGCGGCAGTCGCCTATTCACGACATCCTTGTCGTGAATTTTCCTCAATTAATCAATCACTAACATATACTAACGCTTGAGTCTATCTATATAAAGGCAGTGACACACTCTCGCTGAGCGAAAATACTAATAGACCTCTTTTAGTTTTGTATGGTTTATATGCAAATAGCAGGCAGGGCGTATGCTAAGTAAGTGTCTTTATACCTTGATTCGAGCGTTACTATATGTTAATGATTGATTCTAAGAGAAAATTTTGTGCCAAGGATGGCACAAAAAAGCAACTGCCACCTGGATGGTGGGTCAGTTGCTGGTTTTCGTCAAAATATTTAATTATACTAAATACCAATCATTTACATATAGTCAGCGAAGAATCAGCCGTATAAAGACACTTGCATAGCACACTCCCTGCCTCCTATATCTAACTACGCCAAAAATTCTTTAACCTGCTTATAAATTCCTTTAGCATCAAGTTCGTATTTCTCAAGTAACTTAAGCGCTGGACCTGATTCTCCGAATCTATCCTGAATTCCAATTCTAAGTTGCTTAGTTGGATAATGCTCTGACAATGTCTCTGCAACAGCTGAACCTAATCCTCCAATAACAGAATGTTCTTCTATTGTTACAACTTTGCCTGTCTTCTTAGCGCAAGACACTACTGTATCTACATCTATTGGCTTAATTGTATGAACATTTACAACTTGGGCTTCTATGCCTTCTTCAGAAAGCATATCTGCTGCCTGTAATGCTTCTATAACTTCTAGCCCTGTGGCAAAAAGTGTAACATCCTTACCCTCACGAAGAATAGGAGCTTCGTATAAATTAAACTGGTAATCAGAAGCATCATTATATGCAGGAACCGCAAGTCTTCCAAGCCTTATATAGCAAGGACCTTCTATATCCATTACAGCCTTGATACAAGCCTTAGTCTCAACATCATCTGCAGGACAAAGCACTGTCATTCCTGGGATATTACGCATTAATGATATGTCTTCTATACATTGATGCGTTGCACCGTCTTCTCCTACAGATATTCCTGCGTGACTTGCTGCAATTCTTACATTTAAATGTGGATAACCAACTGAGTTTCTAATCTGCTCATATGCACGTCCTGTAGCAAACATGGCAAAACTTGAACAAAATGGTATCTTACCACAAGCTGCAAGACCTGCTGCCATACTAACCATATTAGCTTCAGCTATTCCACAATCAATAAATCTATCTGGAAATTTCTTGCCGAAAATCGCCGTCTTAGTAGATTCTGCAAGATCTGCATCAAGCACTACTATTCTTTCATCACTTTCACCAAGCTCTGCTAAGGCCTCTCCATAGCTTTGTCTTGTTGCTATTCTCTTTAGTTCTGACATAGTCCCTCCTCAAGCTTATCTAATTCTTCTAAGGCTTTCTCAGCCTCGTCGTCTTTTGGTGCGACTCCATGCCAGCCTACTACATTTTCCATAAAGGATACATCTTTACCTTTAATTGTCTTCATAACAATTACCGAAGGCATACCCTTGGTATTTCTTGCATTCTCAAATGCAGCTCTTAATTTATCAAAATCATGACCATCATCGATCTCAATTACATTGAAATTAAATGCTCTAAACTTATCTCCTATTGGATATGGGGAATTAATCTCATCAATTGCTCCATCTATCTGCAAGTTGTTGTTGTCTATTATCCAACATAGATTATCAAGCTTTCTTGCTCCTGCAAACATTGCAGCTTCCCAGACCTGTCCTTCTTGAATCTCACCATCTCCGAGAAGAGAATATACTCTATAATCTTTCTTATCTATTCTTGCAGCCATAGCCATTCCCAGAGAAGCAGAAGCGCCTTGTCCTAGGGATCCACTAGACATATCAATTCCAGGTGTATATCCAAGGGTTGGATGACCTTGTAGATGTGATCCTATGTGACGAAGAGTTAATAAATCCTCCTCTGGGAAAAATCCTTTTAATGCTAACGCAGCATATAAACCAGGTGCTGAGTGTCCCTTAGAAAGAACAAATCTATCTCTATCTTCCATATTAGGATTCTTTGCATCGATATTCATTTCTTCAAAATAAAGAAATGCAAATACCTCTGCAGATGATAAAGAACCACCCGGGTGTCCAGCTTTTGCGGCATGAGTACCTTTTATTATGCCTTTTCTAATCTGTACTGCCTTTTTTTGCAACTCAATGTTTGTCATTTATATTTCCTTTCACCACAATATGTTGTGTCCTACACACAATATCTTGTATATGATACTATAACTTGGCCACATCTTCAAGGGTAATAAGCATAATATTTTTGATAGCTCCTGCAACAGTTAATGTATTCTCATGGAATCCACATTTAGAGAATACAATATAGAATACATCTCCTGATGCGGATACATGCTTTGTCATCTCAATTAAGTCCTTAAGTGTAGCCATTTCAATAGGTTCATCATTATAATAACATCTGCCAAATACAGTACATGGCTTATCTTCGCATTTACCAAGAGCCACAAGATCGAATCCTGAAGACGTTCCTTTATCCTCGTCATTCTCCCACCAATTACCTATATCATCTACAGTAAATGGCATCTTGCCATTGTCCGCCTCTTTTCTAATGTATTCTTTACACATGCGAACAAACACACTCTTCATGTAATCAGCTAATTCTGGCTCAATTAACTCTGACCACATATCTCTTATCTTGCCACTGTAATACCAATCGATATTAGGAGCAATATATCTATACCAGAATAGGAAATTAGTATTAACTATTCCGTATCTGGTCTTCTTACGATTATTCTTCTCCGTTATGGCATTATTTTTCTCTACAACACCAATATTAATAAGGGTATTCATATATGGAACTACAACATCTTTAGGCTTATTAACAAGAGCTGATATCTGATTAACTCTGACATTTCCCTGAGCTAAAGTCATAAGAATCCTGTTGTAATAAGACAGTTCTCTTAAATCAATACTCATAGTAGCCTCTGGCATCAAACCAGCCTGATGAATAGGTTTTAAGAATAATTCCTTAGCAACATTTTCAAGGTCTCCTTCGATTTTAGACAAATGTTGAGGGATACCACCTGTTAATCCATAGAGAAATGTTCTTTCTTCTTCATCTCTATCCGGGAAAAATTCACAAGAATCATAGAATCCCATTCCCTTTAACTCTACCATTGTCATAGGAGTATCTTTCCAAATTGCCTTCTTGCCATATACAAATTTCTCCATAGCAAGGAAAGAATCACCACATACAATCAGTTTGATATTATTGTTAGCCCACTTTGAAGTAATGTAGTCAAATAATATCTTCTCATATGATGCATCTGCCTTAACGAAGTTATAATATCCATCGATAATAAGAAGAAGCTTCTCTCCTTCAGCCTTCTCCTCAATCATATCCATTAATTCCGTAAAATCAGGAATCATCTCATATTCTTCTTTAAGAACTTGAAGATTTGCAGTATTAGCAAACCTTGGCATCTCATATATTTCTCCTAATGAACGTGCAAAAAGCACCATTTGTCCCACATCAGTTGTTGGATACGCAATGTGGAAAATGTGCTTTTTATCCTTGGCAAATTCTTTAAGAAGGGTAGTCTTACCCATGCCCACTTGTCCTGTGACACAGCACACCTTCTTCTTGTCGTCATTATAAAAGCTTTCTAGAGCTTCTAATTCTTTCTTTCGTCCTACAAACATTTTAATACCTCTTCCGCTACTCACACCAAACGTAGCGATATTATTGTATTACGATTCAACTAAAAACACAAGCATTATTTATGGTTTAAATTTAATGCAATTATACATGTAAATTATCAAGGTCTAAACCTGTTGGAGCGTCCACATGCTCAAAGGCAGCAAGCTCAGGATTCTCTCTCTTCTCAAGAGAATAATTCTCATAAGGTCTGAATTTATGAGTCTGGTTGGCCCAGATTTCATCAGCAATTGGAGCCCATTCCTTAGCGTAGTTTTCACATTTAGCACAAAGCTGTTCTGCCGTCTCTTCACACTCGGCATTAGTTCCATGTGCGCCTGTCTTCTTAATCATCTCTCTAAGAAGGTCCGGATTCTCAAGCATTGGACAAGGACGAAGCATATTTCTGTTAAATGGCTGTCCTTCATGATACGCCTTGAATAGCGGACTCTGTAACATCTCAAGGATTGAATGAGTCTTGATATTAGTATCTGAGAAGTGGATAAATACACATGGCTCTGCATCACCTTGCGCATTAATATGGAAATAATTTCTTCCACCTGCTATACATCCTCCAACGAATTCACCATCATTCTGGAAGTCCATAGGGAAGAATCCTATATCATTATCTCCAGTTCTTACCCAACGAATCTTGTCAATAATCTGTTTTCGCTGTTCCATTGTAGGCATAAGCTCTGGTGCAGCATTTCCACCAATTGGCATATAGTGGAAGTAGAATCCAAATCTTGCTCCCTTGTCAGCAAGGAATCTAAAGAACTTCTCGTCAGTTACTGCCTCTATATTATTCCTGGTATAACAAATTGATGTTCCAAATATTATTCCATATTTCTTGAGAAGATCCATTGCCTTCATAGCTGCCTCGTAGTGACCTTTACCACGACGCTCATCATTAGTCTCTTCTGAGCCTTCAATGGAAAGAAGGAAAGTAATATTACCAAGCCTTACAACCTCTTTACAAACCTCTTCATTAATAAGTGTAGAATTGCTAAATAAAGCGAAATAACAATCGTTATGCTTCTCTGCAAGCTTGAAAATGTCCTTCATTCTTACAGTTGGTTCTCCACCTGTCATAAGATATAGATGTGTTCCAAGTTCTTTACCCTGTGATACAATCTTATCCATATCTTCAAAAGAAAGATTGTTCTTATGGCCATATGTACCAGACCAGCATCCTGTACAATGAAGATTGCAAGCATCTGTTGGATCAAATAATATTAACCATGGAATATTACAGTTATATATTTTACGATTCTCACGAATCATCTTAGTTCCACGAAGAAATCCTTCATATCCAAGATTAACAAGTAAAGTCTTGGCACAATTAGGATCTGTCTCATCAATTATCTGGTTAAGGAACTTAACCCATCTATTATCAGGATTCTTAAATGCTTCACGAACCTTATTAAGGCTATCCATATTAGTAGCCTCTTTACCCCAGAACTTAACTGTGGAATCTGCTATCTTAATATAAACCTCGCTTCTTTCGTTAATGTCTTCCTTTTTGCTTATCTTCTTTATTAGCCTGTTAACAAGCACCTCAAAAGTCTTGCGCTCAGCTGCATGTGATATACTGTCTTTTACTGAACCCATACGATTCCTCCTGATTATTATATGTTGATTTAATAAATTGTAAATTAAAAATTGTTTTTACTTTTTATTTCTTATAAAAACGCAAGTTATAATATACAACATTTGGGTATTTTATTCTAGTAGTAAATTTGCATATTTTATGGGATATAAAGTTAATTTTTGTTGTAATAATTACAAGTGTGGTATAATTAGTCATAAGGAGGGGCCCACGAAGTGGGAGGATTCCTTATGACATAATCCGAGTGACGATTAATGCGTCTTATTAATGGAGGGACCCACGAAGTGGGAGGATTCCTTATGACATAATCCGAGTGACGATTCATGCGTCTTATTAATGGAGGTACCACTATGCCAGGTTTCAAAACACATTATCTATTTGGTCGTAATGCTCTTAATAATATTACTCCCGACAAATATGAGCAGTACTTAATCAGATTTCCTCAAAGTTACCATCTGGGACTACAAGGACCCGATGTATTCTTCTATTACCTGCCTGCATGGCTTTTCTACAAGAAGAATATTGGAAATGTTATTCACAAAGGAAAGACTAACGATTTCTTTAAAGCACTTATAAGCGCAAGAAATCACTTTATAAAGAAAGAAAGCCGATTAATTGCTGATTCATATATTAGCGGCTTTATAGCCCATTACACCCTTGATTCTACTGTACATCCATATATTTACCACAGAACAAAATATATGGAGCATGATGATAAGAAACTATATGATTTCGGTATCCATGTATTTCTTGAAACAGATATAGATAATGCCCTGCTTCGCCACTATTCACACATGAAACCTAGCGAATTTAGAATGGGAGATACGATTCTTCTTACTGTAAAAGAGCATATTGTTATATCAATACTCTTATATGAGGCAATAAGGAAGACATTCCCAGATAACAAGATACTTCTTCTACACATAAGACATGCCATTGGAGCCATGGCACTTGAGGCAAATCTTATGAAAGACCCTAAGGGAATCAAGAAGTTCTTCGTAAGATTACTAGAGCGATTTGTAATCGGACATGCTGTAATTTCTCCAATGATTCCAAATGACAAAGTAACGAGATATTCTGATCCTTGTAATCTTAGACATAAGAAGTGGTTTAATCCTTGGGATAAGTCGAAAGAAAGTTGCAAAAGCGTATATGACCTTATAGATAGTGCTACTAAGACCTTTGAAGAAAGATTGCATTATTATTCGAAATCACAAACTCTCTCTAGTGACCTAACTCCTGAGGATAAAGATGCTAATCTAAAGAATCTACTTGATTCTCTTAACAACTGCTCATATGACAGCGGATTACCATATATATTAAATCAAGATTAAAAAAGAGCCCTTGAGGCTCTTTTTTAATCGTCTTCTATTATTTCTCCGCTTCTATAACATTCTAACAAATCCTCAAGATCTCTGATATCCTCTAAGATTCCTTTACCAATATCAGTATCCCTTACCATTACACGATTCTTCTCTACCTCAACCATATTAGACTCAGATTCAATATCGTCATTATTACGCAGTGCCTGTTCCACACTTGTAAATGGATTATGGGACATAAGTCTAATTCCGTGCGAATTATAGATTAGGGTATAACCTGCATGCCCTGTGGACTTGTGATATGCTTTGGAAAAGCCACCGTCGATTACGTACAATTTACCATTGGCTCTAACTGGAACCTCACCTTTACCAAGTTTTACCGGTGTATGTCCATTTATAACATGTGACATGTCAGAAAAAAGCTCAAACTCATTAAGTATCATTCTCACATATCTCTCTTCATAATGATACTTGTAATAAGGATTCTGAGGCTCCTCCCATGTCTTCTTATCATCTATATATGTTCTCTCAAATGTCTTGACTATTCGACCACACATAGGGGACTTAGGGCCACCCCAGAGATACCACATAAAGTCTAAATCTTTATCATGTCGAGACTTATTCCTTGATCTAATCAAATCATCTCTGCTTCTCATATAATAAGCACGACGAGCAACATCCTCTGCCGCTTCAAAATAAGCCCTGCCAGAATATGCTTTTCCATCTATCAATACAGTATCAAAATTACCATTCTCATCAAGAGGAACACATCCATGGTACAAAAGATTCTGATTATATACTTTGTATATACCACCCTTGTCATATAAGAATTCAATATGACGATTTATTCTATCTCCACTAGTAAAATCAACTACAAGATCATCCATTATCTTCTTCTCTTCAGGTGACAGAACATATGGATTCTCCGGATCTATAGTCGGGAAATCATGGGTATTTAATTCGTATGTCTCTCCCTCTATCTCAATTGTATAATTATCCCAGTTTATTCTATGAAGAAGTCTTCTATCATCCATTTCAAATTCTGGATTTGCAACAATAGTAGCTCCTTCAACCTTCTGAAGTATTACGGACATAGCCTTGTAAGCTGCAGTAATTGGATCTTTCTCGTCATATGTCTCTAAGGCAAAAAGCACAAGATTCCTTAGGGAAATACCATAACCATTCTCTAGAATCTCAATATTACTATACTTAAGATTATTACGAACAAGATTAGCTATACAGGCTGGAGAGCCTGCAGCCGCACCCATCCATAGTACATCATGATTACCCCACTCAATGTCAATAGAATGATGTTCCATTAGAAGGTCTATTATCTTATCAGCATTTGCCCCTCTGTCAAATATATCACCAACAATATGAAGATGATCAACAGCAAGGCGCTTAATAAGTCCTGATAAAGCAACTATAAATTCATCACCATTATCTAATGCAAGTATTGTTTCAAGGATTTTCTTATGATATAAATCCTGATTATCATCCTCGTCTTTTGGAACGTGGATTAATTCGTCAATAATATATGCAAAATCCTTAGGCATTGCCTTTCTCACCTTAGAACGGGTATACTTAGAAGAAAGATTACGGGCAACCTCAATAAGCTGATTAAGTGTCATCTTATACCACTCTTCAGTAAGTTCCCTTTCTTTGTGAAGCATCTTAAGTTTTTCTCTAGGATAATATATAAGTGTACAGATCTCACACTTTTCATTAGGAAGCAAACTATCTTCAAAGGCCATGTCAACCTTCTCTTTTACAACACCAGAGCAGTTATTAAGAATATGGAGAAACGCTTCATATTCTCCATGTAAATCGCTCATAAAATGTTCTGTTCCCTTTGGAAGATTAAGAATTGCGTTAAGATTAATAATTTCGCGGCACACTGCCTGTTTCGTAGGATACTCTTTCGCCAAAAGATTTAGATACTTTTTATCACAACTGATCATTATATATCCTCCCCCAATCAAATATATATGTTATTATAACATAAAGCACACTATGATATAATACAATTAATTATTATACACATATCTCTACGCTGGGGGTGTAATATGCCAACGTACATCGGATAAATGGTATTTCTCTCACCTAACAATACACAATGTTCGAAAAACACTTTCATCCATTTTAGATGTTATATATTCGCCAAGTAATTAAATAATATTTTTCTCACTGGGCAAGCCCAATGTTCGAAAAACATTTTTAATTACTTGGCTGAGCTTATAATTTTAGTAAATCGGATAAAAGTGTTTCTCGAACGTCGAACGAAGTTCGATGAGAGAAATACTCTTTATTCGATTTACTATCACTATACTCACCCCAGTAGTAGAAAAAAGTGTTAATATGGGAGGATGATATGCGTTGTAATGTTGAAGATATTAAGTACTTTACTATAGGTAACGAAGAAATTAAAGCCAGAATTACTAATTATGGTTGCACTTTGTTGAATTTATGGGTTACTAAGGCTGATGGTACAGATGTTGACGTTGTCCTTGGTTATGAGAACATAGAAGACTATTTTGATAACCCACCCTGTTTTGGAAGCTGTGTTCTTCCTAACGCCAACAGAATAGAGAATGCAAAATTTACTCTTAATGGCAGGGAATATACTCTAGATCAAAATGATGGCAATAATAACCTTCATAGTGGATTAGAACCACTTCACAAAAGACTTTGGAAAGTTGTTGAGTCAGAAAATGATTTCGTAGAATTCTCTATATCTTGTAATGATTTAGACATGGGATTTCCTGGAAACAGAACATTTAGCGTAAAGTATTCCATTAATGATAATAGATTACGAATAGATTATGAGGGAATAAGCGATAAAGATACACTTTTTAATCCTACTAATCATAGCTACTTTAACCTAATGGGTCACGATTCAGGAGATATATTAAGTCATGAATTAATAATTAATGCCGACAGGTTCACCCCCAGTGACAATCATGCTATATGTCATGGAGAAATCCAAAGCGTAAAAGATACTCCTATGGATTATACAACACCTATCCCAATTGGAGATAGAATAAGCGACAGATACGATCAATTAATCTGGGGAAATGGTTACGACCATAACTATATCCTAAATGATAACTGTTCTAAACCAGACGAAGAATTTAGTGTTCCTGCCGCAAAGCTTACCTCTCCTGATAAGCACATATCGCTTAATATATATACAAGCGCTCCTTGTATCCAATTATATACCGGTAATTACTTATCAAATACAGATGTGGGCAAAGGAAATCACCCATACTCCCCCAGGAGTGGTGTGGCGCTAGAGACGCAATATGCGCCTAATTCTATTAATGTTGATACTTTTATTAAACCTATACTTAAGAAAGACACATCTAGCAATAGTTGCACAATATACGAATTTCTAACATAAAAAAAGAGCGTAGCCTAAAGCTACGCTCTCAAAACCCCTCTTATATACTTAACAATTAGCTTAATGCTTTCTTAATAACTGCCGAAATACTTTCAACGTCAAATGGTTTCGTAACATATCCAATAATGCCAATATCTTCAGCTTCCTTCTGAAGCTGTGAAACATGCTGTGCAGATTCAATTATAACCTTAGCATCAGGATGAACCTTTAACAATTCCTTAGCTGCTGTAATTCCATCCACATTAGGCATTACTACGTCAAGCATCACTACATCAGGCTTATTGGCTTCATATGCTTCAACAAGCTCCTCGCCATCTTTAGCATTTATAACATCATGTCCCTCTGATACAAGAATACCTTGTAACATAAGTCTTGTATAATCATTGTCATCAACAACAAGTATTTTAGCCATACAATCACCTCGCAGTTCTTTACATAAAAATATTAGCATACATTACAATTATTATCAACATTCTTGAATATTTTTTGTATATTATTTCTCATTATAAGAAAAACTCGAGGGAAAACCTCGAGTTTTATAAGTTCTATATGTATTTTCAACATTTATTCTTTGTTTTTAAGGTATTTAATCTTACGATGTCTTGCATATACGATACAACCGGCTCCTCCAAGAAATACTGCAATACAAAGGAAATATCTTGGATCAAGACCATCTGCAGTTCCCGGTGTGGCATCTTTCGTATGACTTGTTCCTGTAGCACCTGTTCCTGCTCTTATAACATTTCCATTAGCATCCACAACTGTTCCATCTGCCTTGGTTATTGTTCCGTCTGGATTAAGAACATCTCCTGCGGTCGGGTTATAAGGTGTAGGGTCTGGGTCCGGTGTCGGAGTAGGCTCCGGTGTTGGGGTAGGCTCTGGCGTCGGCTCGGGCTCAGGCTGAGGTCCAATTACTACAAATGGAATACTATTGTTCTTGGCATATGTCTCTGCTGCTGAATCAGCATATCCGTATATTGTAGAAGGTGTCCAACCAGACTGTGCTCCAATTGAAGTTACAGAAGCAGGTATAGTAATTGTTCTAATTCCAGAATTGCTAAATGCCCCTTCTTCAATAGTTGTCACTGAATCAGGAACTGTTAAGCTTGTTACATAAGAAGCTCCACTAAATGATCCTGAACCAATGGTTGTACAGGAACTTGCTATTGATACAGAAGATTTGCCAGCTGGAACAAGAATTAGTCTTGTCTTAGCTCCATTGTAGAGGCATCCGTCTGAACTTGAATAATTAGGATTGCCAGAGCTTACTGATATCTCTCCTAAGTTATCACATCCTGCAAATGCACTTGGAAGTGAAATGCTTGTACAACTTGCTGGTATCGTTATTGATGAAAGTGTTGAACATCCGTAAAATGCGTTCGAACCAATTGAACTCACACTTGGAAGGGATATAGATACAAGACCGGAACACTCTCTAAATGCATTTGCCGGGATACTTGATATACCACTACTAAGGGAAATGCTCTGAAGTTGTGTACATCCAGAACACATATCAGCTCCTATAGATGTTACAGTATCTGGCATTGTAATACTGGTAATATTCTGATTATTCTTGAATATACCATCACTTATTGTGACAACACCATCAGGTACGCTAACAGAACCGCCATCTCCAGTATACTCTATTGCAACCGTTCCATCGTCGCTCAGAATAAAATCTCCTTCTTGCCTATCAGCACTAGAACTGCCCCCCACTATTACCCAAATGGACAAAACAACGGATAATGCTATTAAGGCCCAACCTATCTTTGTTCCTGTCTTCATCTTCATTAATCTCCATAGATAAAACACATTATATAAACTACATCTTGTATATTATACTACTATTTTATTCTTTTGGCTACTACAAATAGTCTACCATCCTCAGTATAGTTGTTACATGTAGATAATGTCAATAGTTTATCTGTTTTTTGTATATCAATATTTTCTCCATATACAGACAAATTCTTAACTGTTCGTAGAAATGCGTCATATTCCGTATCATTATCTGCGTTAATGAAGTTATAATATCTAAAATTATTATCATCCTGATATTCTACTTTAGAGAGGCATACAGCCACAATCTCATATTCTCTCTTCTCATATAATGTATCAAAACTTATAATCTTGTGAGTATTATAGAAGGATTCATCAAGATATTTCTTAAGCTCTCCGAACATTGAACCATTATTCATATTGTGACCATATATAATTGTATTAGTCTTAGGATTAACATAGTCACATCTATAATCCATAAACAATGTACCTGTAGAATCCTCTTTACCATCAAATCCATGATTTAGATAGTAGTCATTGTCACTCTGTCTCTGAAGCACAGGATAATTAACCTGCGTATCCGGCACAATAAGCCATCCTACAAACTCTGGATTCTGTGCAAGATATTGTTGATATTCCGGAAGTACTGTAAGAGTACTAGGATCTACAACTCTACTATTAATCTGCGCAATTTCATTATTAGTAATACTAGACTTGGCTGCACTATCATCCGTCTTGGTATAATTCTTCTGGTCTTGAAGAGCTGCCATTTTTCTCGTAGAAATGTAATCTGTAAGTTCAGATATTCCAAAGTACGCAAAAAAGATAATTGCCAAGCCAATAAAAGCTAAACCAATTATCTTTGATGATTTCGTTTTGTCTTCTGCCTTTTCTACAGCATCGTTTACTTCAATAAGACCAACTGATTTGTCAGCCACGATGTCTGCAATATGAGCATAGAATTTGTCTCCAATAGGGCTCTTAAATACAATCTCCCCGGTGCGAATCATGTTATAGAGACGCACCGCTACTTTGGGATCATGAATATCAAGTTCCTTATTAATACATTCAATTTTTTTCAAATCTTCCTGTCCATCTCTATACTCATGAAAAGTATCGAAAGTAAACTCTCCAATTCGAAATTTATTGTCTGCTTGTTCCATCTTCTAACATCCTATTTGACAGTTACTGCTTTTGGTGCTGAGAAGTATCCATATACGAATTGATTCTCACCAACCTTTAGATATGCCCTAACCTTGTAATAGTATGTTCCTCTGCTTACCAGATTAGAATCACTATATCCACCTGCGCTTTGCGGCATTACAGCTATCTTATTGTAAGTACCATTAAGTGACACGCTTCTATAGATTTCATAACCCGTTACGTTCTCTGCAGGAGTCCAGTTAAGTGTAGTTCTCTTTCTAGCAAGTGACTGAACTGTTATAGTAGGTGCTGACAAGCCTGTTCTTACTGTTACAGTCTTAAATGCACCGTAAGTTGTCTTGCCATCTACTGTAATAAATGTTCTTACCTTAAATGTATAGTTTGTCGCCTGCTTTAAAGAGCCAATATCAAAGCTTGTTCCTGTAGTTGAATCGTATTTCACCGAACTATCTTCTGAGTAAATCTCATATCCTGTTATATGAGCATTTCTAAGCCAGTTTAATCTGACACTAGTATCGCTAAGAGCTGAACCTGAAAGGCTTAATACGTCTGGTGCGATTATATTGAAATACTTAGTTACTGTTGCGATGTAATTACCTATACCAGTAATCTCAATCTTGCCAACTCCAGGATTTACATTATCAGAATACTTTAATGTATAATCAACGCCTTCAGTTAATAGCTCCCCAAGAGAACCATCCGGATTCTTTGTCCAGATAAGAACTGGTGGATAAATCTTACTTCCGGTATATACATTGTCATACAGAGGAACTATATGACATAGGTTAATATTTTTTCCAATAATATCATATGTAGCAGTTACTTCGCAAGTCTTAGAACCAACATTTAGTGGAATGGTTGCAGTTATAGTACCAATACTTGTGCAATCCCCTTCACCAGTCTTAGAATTAACATACTTAATTGCATCCGGATCGTAGGAAATGCTTGTTCCTGATGGAGTACTTACTACGAAGTCAGGCTTAATAGGATTACCTGTGTATGCATATTCATTATTGTAGCCAGATACCGTAAGCATCGTTGGGTCAAATACTATATTGTAATCAACATTTCTGGCACTTCCAGAATACCAAGGCTTAAGAGGTGTAATAGTAGCTGTTGCCGATGTCTCCCAGTTATTGTCTGACCAGTAATTAACATCGTAGTCTTCGCCAAGAACTAATGTGTTACCACCACATGTAATATTAAGCGGTGCCTTAACTTCTGTTCCTGTATAGAATTGATCTTCTACTTGTATATCTGCATCCGCAAAGCTTGCAACTACGTTGAACTTCTTTTCAACTACGCCGCTGTAATTTCCTATACCTTTAATTATCGCTGTTGCTTCACCTGCATTAACGTTATTAGTATACTCTACAGTATAGTCTGTATCCTTAACAAGTTCTTTACCAACAAGCTCAGGTAATGTAGGAATAACCTCTACTTCAGGCTCTACCGCTGAACCTGTATAAGGATATTGAGTTGTATGTTCCTTAAATGCTACTTCAAATCCGCTATCTAAGGTCTTCTCCTTGATATAGAACTTCTGATTGAATTCATCCAATCCTTTATCATAATTACCTTGTAAATTCACTCTTACTATAGCAGGATTCTCTTCTGTGCTAACATCTGTATTATGCTCGTATGTTACAGTATAATCGCTAGTCAACATCGGAGTCTCTTCAGATATTGTAGTATCATATACAACTACATTAGGCTCCTTTGCTTTGCCATTATAGACCGTAATGTAATTTCCTTCTTCATCCTTATCATAATCAAGGACTATCTTAATCTCATCCTTACTAGCAGTCTTCTTATTAACATTATATGTAACAGGAATCTCACCGTAATAACCGTTTATACCTGTAAGGGTCGCGGTCTTCTCACCTACATGGATAAGATCATCCGGACTATACTTAAGCTCGAAATCTTCCCCTTGTACCAGATCTTTTGTTCCAAGGACAGCAAGCGCTGTTGGTTTATGCTCTGTTCCATCATATACATAATTGTATTGACTTAATGTAACAGTTGCACTCTCAAGACTTGAGCCTATGTTGAAAGTCTTATCAACTACTTCGCCGTAGTTTCCTTTTCCTGTAATTCTCACTGTAGGTGCATTCTCTCCATCCTTAGAAGCAGCCTTAGTATTATTAAGATACTCTATCTCATAATCCACTCCTGGCTCTAAGTCAACATTTCTAGTAGTATCTTTAACAACTACAGATGGTTTAACTTCTTCTCCTGTATAATCCCAGTTTTCCTTATCTAATGAAATCTCAATATCATCAGATGCAAGAGACTTAGGCTCTACCTTATATGCAGCATACAATTTATTAACGAAGTTACCTTCGCCTTGTACTATAATCTCATAGTCACCGGCATCTACCATTTCATCGAAGCCATTATAACTAATTGTATAATCGCCATTTGGATTCTCTGAAGTCTTTTCTTTTAATGTATATTTCTTATCACCATCACCGGTATAGATATATACTTCTATGTTAGGCTTAATAGCAGAACCAGTATATATACTAGAATTACCATCAACTTTAACAGTTCCTTTAGAAAGGTCAGTCTGCTGTACGTTGAAATTAATTGTAGTGCTTCCAGTAAAGCATCCCTTACCTGTAAATGTTATAGTTGCAGTTCCAACCTGTTCATTATTAGAACATGTTACTGTATAATCTCCATCCTTAATTAAGTCTATTCCATTATAAGAAATAGTATAATTTGGAATTACAGGCTGTCCACCTGCATAATCAGCGTCTTCTACATTAATAGTAGCTTTACTTATATCAGCTGGAGTTATTGTATATTGACCATTCGTAACATTACCAATGTAATTACCAGTTCCTCTTACAGTTACATTCTTAACACCCGGCTTGTTATCAAGTGGCCATTCTACAAGATAGTCTTCATTAATGGTTAACTGCTGACCATTGTATTTAACCGTTGGTAACGGCTGCAATGGCTGACCTGTAAACTCTATCTCCGCTGGATCAAATAACACAGTTGTATTGCTATTATTAATAGCTATAGGTGTTATCTTAAATGTTGTAGCTTTAGACCCCTTCGTGGTCTCACTTCCAGAAGGTGCCGTAATGGTCAACGTTGCTGTTCCAACATTTAGGTTGTTAGCGTAAGTTACTTCATAATCTGTGCCAAGGGACAATGTGGTGGTACCTATTGTCACAGAAGGCGCCGGCTCCCAGGCACTACCCTTATATTCATAGGATGACTTAATACCCGAAATTGTTGCATTTGCAAGATTATACTTGATATTAAATGTTGCTGACGCTTGTCCGACATAGAATGTATTTCCATCAGCCGGTTTAACTACCACTTTTGCCGTTCCCGGATTAGTATTATCTTGCCATTCTAATTTGTAATCAGTTCCTTCAACAAGTGTTCTTCCATTATATGTAACAGTCGGATGAGGTTTAATCTCCGAGCCGGTATAATCATATGCAGCATCAAAGCCCGTTATCGTAACAGCTCCTGCTTCCGAAAGATTACCCTTTAATACTATATTCTTGTAATATGTTCCGGCCATCACATCGCCATTACCTTCTAATGCGACTGTTGCATTACCTGGTGTTATGGTTGATGGAGGCTTCAACGTGTAGTATGTGGATGGAATCTCTGTTACTACTCCTCCCGGCTTGTATGTTACAAGAGGCGTAATTCCTGTAATCGTTCCATTACTTATAGTGTATTCATCATTGATTCCTGTTATAGTAAATATTGTTGTATCCGCAATATTTCCTTTTATTGCAAATCCTTCTATAACAGTGCCATCATATTTACCAATTCCTGTAATATGAACCTTAGGTCCACTCTTATCTGCCGGTCCAATCTTCGTATTGTCACTATATGTAACCGTATAATCTTCGCCTTCTGTTAGAAGTATTCCTGAAGTGCCCGGTTCTGCATAAATAACAGTAATGTCAGGCTCTTTAGCTGTTCCGTCATAGAATACATTATCAAGACCTGTTATTGTAGTGTTATCTTCAGTAAGAGGCCTTCTTACAATATTGAATTTACGGGATGTATTAGTACCGTAATAATTGTTCTTTCCTGTTATAACTACTGTAGCTTCACCAACGTCAGTATTATTCTGATAGGTAACATCATAACCGCTTCTTGGATCTATTTCTATAGTTGATGTATCACTCAACTTATGCCGAACAGTTACAGACGGCGTAATTGCGCTGGCTGTATACTTCTGGTCAGCAATTGGATCTATTATAATATCATCTATATCATTAATATTGAAAGGATTAATCTTATAATCAGCTGTTCTTGTACCAACATAATTACCTGTAGCTGTAGCTGTAATAGTTACAATTTCGCTATCTGTCACGTTTGGACCAATCTCAGTCTTATCTACCGTAAAATCTGTTCCTAGTGTAAGCACAATAGGAGTTGCAACTCCCGGTACATTATATGTAAGAACTGGATTAACCTCTTTCTTCAAGTTGTTATATACATATATCCAATCAGATGTCTTTGTATTGTTGCCATCTGTTAACGTTATCGTATCTATTGCTTTTCGTGTAACTGAATACTGTTCTGTTGCTTCTCCGTAGTATTCACCTTTACCTGTTACTGTAACTTTAACTACTGAGCCTGCATCATATAGTGTTCCGCTAACAGGTGTAAATGCCACTTCATAATCTGTATGCTCGGTTAGAGCCTTACCGTCATATGTTACATTAACTTTTGGCGGAGTTTCGCCCATATATTCAACGAGATATTGATCGCCAGTCTTCTGAATCTGACTTCCATCTGGTAAGTAAAGAAGGACTGTACCTGATGCAATGTTATTACCTACATCATAGTATACTTCCTGCTCATCCATATAATTAGGTTCTTTACCAACAATTGAACATTTTCTATTAGAACCGCTTGTAGCTGCTGCTTCTTCTGGCACTAATGTGTAATCAACATTTTCTACAAGTAAATCTTTTCCATAGGAAGCTGATGGGTCTCTTACTTCTACTATAGGATATGTCTTGCCATCAATGCGCTTCTCAGTCGCTCCACTAAAGTTAACTACGCAGTTAGTAAGAGATTTCTTAGTTATTGTAAATGTTATACCAACACCAGAACCCTTATATCCTCCTAGTCCAATTATATTAGCTGAAGCTGTTCCTGCGTTAAGATTACCGCTGTATGTTACTCTGTAATCTGTGCCCTCAGTAAGTAGTACGCCTCCGTCAGATACCTGAACTGGTGGTCTCTGGTATAAACCATTATAAGACGCGCTATATTCTGCAACATAGGATGTTCTTGCATCACTAGTAGGTGTACAAGTAAGACCTCCTAGTGTATATGTAAGAGTAAGACCATTTAGTGTCTTAGGATTAATCTTGAATGTTGTCTGCTTAGTATCTTTGAAATTATTCTTACCTGTTATAGTAACAGTTGCTGTTCCAACAGCTATATTATTAGCATATGTAACTGTGTAGTTACTAGAATCAATGGCATTACCATTAAGCCTTACTACAGGAACTGGTCTATGTTCACCGCCTGTATAAGACTCATCTGGAATCGCATCAATAGTAACATCACTAGACTGAAGGGACAACGCTTCGATGGTATATGAACCATTAATCGAACCCTGATAATTGCCTTTGCCTGTAGCTGTTACCCTAGCTGTTCCAACATTTGTATTATTAGAAAATGCTACGTCATAATCAACACCTGGAGTAAGTCTCTTAGAACCATCATATACATCATATGCTCCATCCGGCAGAGAAATAGCCGTTCCTGTATATGTGTATGTTGGTTGACTCACGACTACACTACCAGATAGTTGCTTCTTCGTAATGGTATATTTTACGTCGAATTCACTACCTGAATATATACCTTGTCCTGTTACATGTACTTTCGCTGTACCTGCATCTGTGTTATCAACATAAGAGATGGTATAATCTGTTCCATACTCGATAGGATCACCATCTAGCGTAATACTTAGAGTTGGTTCATGTGCATTTCCATTATAAGCAACACTATAGCCTGTAACGAAATCTCTACTAGCATCCGTTGTATATCCCCCAAGGGTTACTTCTGCATCATTCTTAAAGCTTGCAATAATCTCAAACTCTTCATTAATAGAACCTGAATAATTACCTTTACCAGAAACCGTTATTCTAGCAGTTCCTATATCTGTATTGTTTCTATACTTAAGTGTATAATCTGTACCCTCATTAAGGTTCTTTGTAACTTCACCTTTTGTCAGCTTAACTGTAACTCCAGGTATTATCTCCGAACCTGTATGAGTCCATTTATTGTCTGTTCTTCCAGGCTCTTTTGCAACTGTTACTGTTACTCCACTTCCACTCTTACCAATATTAAGAGGAGTAATTGTGTAATTAAGTTCTATTGTTCCGACATATCCATTATCAGCTATTCCAGTAATTGTAACTGTCTTTTGTGTTGTCGATGCAGAACTGTCCGATGGATATATTACTTCAACATTATTCTTAAAGGTTGGGATTTCCTCGCCTTTACCGGTCGCTGTTCTACTATAGAAATGAACCTGAGGGGTAATATCTGAACCTGTATATTCATAACTTGTCTTATCAAGTTCTGCAATTACTACAGCATTAATATCTAAGGGGCTACCTTGAGAACCTTGCATTGTTACTTCCTTTGTAAATGGTCCCCCATCGTAGTTTCCTATACCTTTTACTGATACATCATATGTAACGCTTGTTTGTGTACTTGATTTATATTCGGCCGTTGCTTCATAATCAACATTATATGTAAGACCTGTTATAGATGCGCTTGATACTTCACCCGTAGCTGTATTAACAGTATATTCACCGGCTTGTACCATTTCATCTGTTAACTTTCCTTTTACAATCTTAAAGTCATATGACTTGTTATATCCTTGGTAATTTCCTCTTCCGCTAATCTCAATTGTAGCTGTTCCAGGATTAATATTATTCTTGTAATTGACCACGTAGTCTGTATCTTTAACAAGTTCTGTTGTTCCAAGATATAATTTTACATCTGGAGTAACAGCAGTTCCAGTGTAATCCTGATCTGCTATTTGCTTTGGATCTGAATTATTTACTTTAGGGTCTAATACTTTAAATGTTACATCTGTAGATTGTCCTGCACATGTTGCTGTAACCTTTGCTTCTCCGGAACCAGCCATTACAGCTTTCTGATTATCAATTGTAACTGCTGAAGGATTATTAGATGTAATATTAATTGTTCTCTTATATAGCGGATCAATCTTAACATTAAGATCAACCGGGTCATCACCTACAGTTAAGATTGTCTTCTCTGGACTCATTGTGATGCTTGTAATATCACTTAATGTTCCCGTGTAAGTTGAAGTATCAATCAACATAGTTCCATTCTCTCTTGATACCCAACTAGATGTGAAGCTTGCTTTTGTAAATCCTGTTCCTTCATCACTATCATAGAATAATGTAGGATTCTCAGAAAAACTTAATATATTAATAGCTACACCAACCTTCTCACCTGGAGTAAGAACTATTGGCTTACTGTCGTCTCCAAGGGAAACAGGAATATCAATCGTTGCTTCTTCCTGTGTCTGTGATGCTTCCACATCCTTCTCTATATATGCTCTATGTACACCAGATTCAGGGTCATTCTCATCCGTAGGATTCTCGTAGATATCAGCTGTACAGATATAAGTCTTTCCAGCTTCTTTAACGATCTTGAAGCTTATATTATTAACCTGCTGGTTAGTAGCCTCTCCATTTGCGGATATTTGTCCAATATAACCTCCTGACGGAATACCATCATTTGGAGCATCCGAATATCCTTTCGCGAGAGCTTCCATATTGAAAGAGCCTGTAGTAAGCACTGTTGCTAGTACAAGCACAATCGCAAGTATTTTTTTTGAATAATTTCTGTACTTTGCCATAAAGTACTCCTTTCCCCTTTTGCAAGTAGCTTATTATAGCCATTTGCGAACTATCTGGTGAAATAGTTGATTTATAAATTTACTAAATTTTTATTCTTATTATATATGCCTATAGTTATGTTAATTATAGCACGGATTGTACTTAAAAATAAACATAAAATGCCCATAGATACACTTTTTCTATGTAGTTATCGGAATTATTTTTCAATACTTTATACCTATTTCAAAAAATTCTTGATTTTGTTATTTTTTCTTTCAACTAAGGAGTATATATAGAGAATCCACCAATCGTTGAGACATATAATCTATCTTCGTTAATCTTCGCTAAGATTTCGTAAGTAATCACAATATAATCCAAACAACTTTTATGACAGAAACCATTCCTCAATCCGCCTGGATGGCGGATTTTATTATTACATATACTTTTAACTGTGCTATAATAACCCCATGGTAGTCGCTAGGATGATAATCACCTCGTTGAGCCTTACAAGGAGGTGGTTATATGGTTACATGGTATGACTTATTTACTTTTGTAATTATGTTAGTTGCTATATTAACTCTTTTAAGCAACAAAAAATAACCATCCTACGTTGGTAAGATGGTTATTTCTACAATTAACTTACACGCCAACGAGGTGCTCGCATCACCTTGTCGACTACCTTATATTTACATTATAGCATCTTCTAAATTATTGTCAATTACGCATTTACTATCTTTCCTGTGTAGAGCTGATAATACTTGCCCTGCTCTTCCATAAGCTCTTCGTGGGAGCCTCGCTCAATAATTCTACCTTTCTCAAGAACCATTATGCAATCAGAATTACGTATTGTTGAAAGTCTGTGGGCTATTACGAATGTTGTTCTGCCCTTCATGAGATTGTCCATACCTTCTTGTATCTTCTTCTCTGTTCTAGTATCAATAGAACTTGTAGCTTCATCAAGAATCAAAGCTGGTGGGTCTGCTATGGCAGCTCTTGATATAGCAAGAAGCTGTCTCTGACCCTGGCTAAGATTAGCGCCATCTCCGTTAATAATGGTGTCATATCCCTTAGGAAGTCTTCTGATAAAGGAGTGGGCATTAGAGAGTTTTGCTGCTGCTATTACTTCTTCATCTGTAGCATCTAATTTACCATATCTGATATTGTCTGCTATGGTTCCTGTAAATAAATGAGTATCCTGAAGCACTATTCCTAGGGATGAACGAAGGTCTTCTTTCTTAATTTTATTAACATTTATCCCGTCATAGCGAATCTTACCATCGTCAATATCATAGAATCTGTTAATTAGATTAATAATTGTTGTCTTACCTGCACCTGTTGCACCAACAAACGCAATTTTCTGGCCAGGTTCAGCATATAATTTAATATTGTGAAGCACAAGATTGTCTTCGTTGTATCCAAAGTCAACTTCGTTGAATCGTATATCACCTTGTTGTTTAACGTACGTAACTGAGCCATCTGCCTGATGTGTATGCTTCCATGCCCAGATTCCTGTTCGCTCTGTGGCTTCAACAAGCTCTCCATTTTCTTCTTTCGCATTTACCAGAGTAACATAACCATCATTAACCTCAGCCTCTTCATCAAGTACATCAAAGTACCTTTTTGCTCCGGCTGATGCCATTACGATGAAGCTAAACTGCTGAGAAACCATACTTATTGGCATATTAAGACTCTTGTTAAATGCAAGGAAGCTGGCAAGACCACCAAGTGTAAAACCTGTAACTCCTGACAAAGCAAGGATTCCACCAACTACTGCTATAATAACGTAACTAAGGTTACCTATCTGAGCATTTGCAGGCATAAGAAGGTTAGCGTATTTATTGGCTTTATTAGCACTGTCATAGAGTTCTTCATTTAACTCCTCAAATTCTTCAATAGATTCTTTCTCATGGTTAAAGACCTTAACAACCTTCTGTCCCATCATCATTTCTTCAATATGACCATTTACAATACCAATATTCTTCTGCTGTAAAGTAAAGTATTTTCCTGACTTTCCAGCAAGGAATTTGGTCACATAGAACATTACTCCTACCATACCAAGGGTTATGAGTGTAAGAATCCAGTTCAGTGTAAACATAGACACAATAACTGCCACAATTGTAATTATACTATTAATAAACTGCGGTAAACTCTCGCTTATTACCTGTCTCATAGTATCTATATCATTAGTATAGACAGACATTACATCTCCATGTGCATGTGTATCAAAGTATCTAATAGGGAGATCTTCCATATGTACAAAGAGCTGTCTTCTTAGCTTATCTAGTGTTCCCTGGGTAACAAAAACCATAATAAGTCGATATGCAAAGGTTGCAGCAATTCCTATTCCATAGAAGATTGCAACCCTCGTTATTGCAGCAAGAAGCTCGGAGAAATCTCTACTTCCGCTCTTAATCATAGGTGTAATGTAATCATCTATAAGATTCTGGGTAAATAGCGTACCCTGAATAGTAGCGAATATTGATATCAATATGCAAATAAAGACGATAATAAGCAAAAAACCGTAATTCTTAAATAAGAATTTAAATAATCGTCCCAGAGCTTTGGAGTTTTTCTTGAATTCTTCTTTAGACATCTGTCCTCTAGGTCTAGCCATCTTTCTCCTCCTCGTCAAAATCACCAGAACCTGCACCAGTCTGCGATTCGTACACGTCCTTATATATCTCGTTGTCTGCTAGGAGTTCTTCATGTGTTCCTATACCACATATATTTCCATCATCCATAACAATTATTCTATCAGCATCCTGAACAGAAGATACACGTTGAGCAATAATAATCTTAGTAGTATTAGGAATTTCCTCCCTAAATGACTTTCTAATCTTAGCATCTGTTGCAGTATCAACTGCTGATGTTGAATCATCTAGAATAAGGATTTTAGGTTTTCTAAGTAATGCCCTTGCTATACAAAGCCTTTGTCTCTGGCCACCTGATACATTAGTTCCACCCTGTTCAATCCTAGTATTATATCCTTCTGGCATTCTCTCTATGAATTCACTAGCACAAGCCAAATCACACATTTTCTGACATTCTTCATCAGAAGCGTCAACATCTCCCCATCTTAAGTTATCATATATTGTTCCTGAGAATAATACATTTGCCTGTAGTACGTGAGACACTTCCTTTCTAAGTACGTCTAAGTCATAATTCTTAACATTTTCCCCACCAACACGAACTTCTCCAGAGTTAACGTCATATAACCTGGATATTAGATTAACAAGGGTTGTCTTACCGCTACCTGTTCCACCGATTACACCAATAGTCTCACCAGACTTTATGTGAAGGTCCACATTTTCAAGGACTTTTCCGCTTCCATCTTCGTTGTAACTAAAATCAACCATTTCAAAATCAATAGATCCGTCCTTAATTTCTTCTATAGGATTCTCTGGATTAACAATGTCTGGCTTCTCCTCTAATACTTCGCTAATTCTCTTTGCTGCTGCTGTAGATATTGAAATCATAAGAAATACTACAGATAACATCATAAGACTTACTAGAATGTTCATACAATAAGCAAGCATACTCATAAGTTCGCCTGTTGTTAATTCGTCTACAACAATCATATTAGCGCCAAACCAGCTTATTAATAGAATACATCCATATACAGCAAACATCATTACCGGTGCCGTAAATGCAATAATGGATTCACCCTTTATAAATTGTTTTGCAAGATTTCTAGAGGCCTTAGAGAACTTACTTTTCTCATGTTCTTCTCTTACATATGCCTTAACAACACGCATTCCTGTAATATTCTCTTGAACACTGTTATTAAGCTTGTCGTATTTCTCAAATAGTACTGAGAAAATCTTAAATACAGAAAAAAGTCCAATGGTAAGAATAATTGCAAGTATAACAACTGCCACTAAATAAACATTAGCAAGTTTCGGCTCTATGGAATATGAGAGAATCATTGCCACAATAAGACTTGCCGGTGCTCTTGTTCCCATTCTGAGAGTCATCTGATAGGCATTTTGCACATTAGTAACATCTGTGGTAAGTCTTGTAATAAGACTTGCCTGGGAGAATTTATCGATATTTCTAAAAGAAAATGTCTGAATATTTCTAAACATAGCAGAGCGCAAATTTCTTGCAAGTCCAGTTGCTGCTCTGGCACCAACTGTGCCTCCTCGAATTCCTGCAAAGAGTCCTATTCCTGCCATTACCAGCATAAAAGCACCCATTTTAAGAATTACGCCCATGTCGCCTTTATTGACACCATCATCTACGATAACTGCCATAAGAAGAGGTATTATCATTTCCATTGCAACCTCTAGTAACATATACATAGGTGTCTTAAAAGCATCAACCTTATACTGTTTTGTTTCTTTAAGTAATGTTTTTATCATTTTTTTGTCCTTTTTCCTACACAAATGTTGATAATTCGACTTGTTTAATGTATAATTTTTTCAAAAATACGCAAACATTTGTCAGTGTAAATTATGTTTGCATTTTTAAACAATGAAGGAGAAATAAAAATGAGACAAACAAGCAATGACTTAAGGGTTCGAAGAACAATCAAATCAATTAAGTATGCTTTCTGCCAACTAGTTCTAGAGAAAGATTATTCTGAAATCTCCATTACAGAGTTAGCGGAAAGGGCGGAGATTAACAGAAAGACTTTCTATTTACATTTTTCATCTCTCGATGACTTAATTGAACAGCTACAAAACGAGATCGTTGACAACTTTCTTGACTACGTTGAGCAGGAAACTAACGAACTAGATGTAGCAGGTTGCATCTCTAAGTTCTATCATTACTTAGATGAATGTGACGATGTTGAGCAAAAACTTATGTGTGACCCAAATTATGTGTTCTTCTACAACAATGTGACTAATATGCTTCTTGAAACACCTGCTTTCAAGTCTTTCTACGAGAAAACAAAGCATCCTTACATTGTTAGAGCATATTGTGTAACAATTACTTCTATATATAGAAGCTGGCTACAGAACGGAAAGCCAACACCTATTGACGAATTAATTGATTACTCAAGCGATTTGATTATTAATGGTTATGGACACGCCGATCTATAAATCATTTTTTCACTAAATAACATGCGCCATATATGCCTGCCTTCTCTCCAAGAGAGGCCAGGCATATTTTTGTGTCTCCACTTATATATATATTTCCCTTATTAAATTTATCTTCAATCTTATCTATTAGAAATTCCCCAGCATTAGCGACTCCACCGCCTAGTATTACCGCTTCCGGATTAACCACGTGGCAAATGTTAGAGGCAACTCTTGCAAGAATCGTCATTGAATAATCAATGGCTTTATTAGCTATTATATCCCCTTTTTTTGCTTCGTCAAATATATCTTTCGTTGTTAATTCATTACCATATTCTCTAAGAGAAGATTCTTCTTTGTCTTCATCTAGCATTTCTAATGCTATTCTTCTTATCCCTGTAGCTGAAGTATATTGCTCTAAGCATCCTTTCTTACCACAATTACAACTTAATTTCTCATCTGGATTCACTGTGATATGTCCAATTTCTCCTCCGCAGCCACAGAATCCTTGTATAATCTTACCGTCAATAATTAGACCACCGCCTACACCAGTTCCTAGTGTCATAAATAGTATACTAGAGAACTTAGAGCCTGAGCCCCCTTCATATTCTCCAAGGGCTGCTACGTTAGCATCATTCTCAGCATAAACCTTAAGACCAGAGAGAGTTCCTAGTTCCTTCTCTATATTAATACTGCCCCAGCCTAAGTTGATGCATTTATCAACTATTCCATGGTTCACTGATCCTGGTATTCCGATTCCTAGTCCTTCTACTTGCTTTTTATCTATTCCCTTCATAGCAAGTTTGACAGACACAGACTTGGCTATATCAATCAGTATTTTCTCACCATTATTAGAAGTGTTAGTCTTGATACTCCAACAATCAAGAAGCTCTCCCTTATTGGTGAAGAGACCCATCTTTATAGCTGTGCCGCCCAAATCAACGCCTACTCTATATCTCATAATTATACTCCATTAACATTTCCATCAGTAGAAACTTCTCCGATAAATTGTGTAACCCCCATAAAATCCTTGTGTTCAAGGCCGTTATGAATACTATTCATAAAGTTATGCCATATTTCTCCAGGATAAGAAGAACCATATAGTCCCGGAAGTTTCTTAGGCATATCGTATCCTACCCATACTGCTGTGGTGTAATATGGTGTGTAGCCACAGAACCAACCGTCCTTATTATCGTTTGTTGTTCCCGTCTTTCCTGCAGTTGCCTGATTACTTACACCAAGGCCTGCTGCCGTACCGCCGCTAACAACTGATTGCAAGATGTCAGTCATAGCTCGAGCGGCATTTTCTTTATATATCTCTTTCTCCTGCTGCTCACTTTGATATACTGTATTTCCTTCAAAATCCGTTATTTTCTTTATGCAGGTTGCGTTTCTATACATTCCATCATTGGCAAGTGTCGCATATCCCTTTGCCATTTCAACAGCAGATACTCCATTGGTAAATCCACCAAGGGCTGCTGCTAGAGTCTGATCTCTTTCATCAAGTCCCGTAAATTCCATATTCTCAAGATAAGCTAATCCTGCTTTAGGTGTAATTCTCTCGAACATAGACCAGGCAACAGTGTTCTTCGATAACTGTACAGCTCGACGTAGAGTCATTTGTCCAGAATAGGATTTGTCTGCATTTGAAGGACCACCTTCAATTGGCTGATCCACAACAATTGAGTCAGCAGTAAATCCTCTTTCAAGAAGAGGCGTATATACAATAAGAGGTTTTATTGTACTACCTGGCTGTCTATAACTCTGATATGCCCTATTGAGAGTATATCCAGATATATCTTGTGTTCTTCCTCCTACTATTGCTTTGACAAAACCATTATCATTATCTATACATGCTGCAGAGCCTTGCAATTCATATATTCCATCCTCACCTAAGTCTGTAAAGGCTCCAAGTCCTGAGTCTATAGCATCTTGAAGAATAGCCTGCATCTTACTATCTAATGATGTATATATTCTATATCCACCGTTATATAGCTGTTTATTGCACCTTTCGTACGCTTCGTTATATTGAGCATCGTATTTCTGCTTCTCTGCGTCGTTCTTGAAGGTATATTTGAACTTGAATCCTTCCTTTTCCATAAGCGCCTTTGTGGCACAATAGAATGTAAATGTCTCTTGATAATTATTATGTACTTTGCCAGGCTGACTAAGTACAATTGATTCTGCCATTGCATTATCATATGAATTCTTGGAAATCACTCTATCTTCAAGCATTCCTGAAAGAACAATGTTTCTTCGTGCAATTGCCTTATCAAGATGAAGCAATGGGTCATATTCAGTTGGACTATTAGGTATTCCTGCAAGAAGAGCTATCTCAGACAGAGATAAATCCTTTACATCCTTGTTAAAATATCCTTTTGCAGCAGCCTGAATTCCGTAGAATCCATTTCCATAGTAAATGTTATTTATATAGAATTCTAATATTTGATTCTTTGTATATTTCTCCTCTAATTCGGAGGCAATAAAGATTTCTTCTAGCTTTCTTTCCCAAGTTATGTCCTGATTTAAGAAAACATTTCTTGCCAACTGCTGAGTAATTGTACTACCACCGCCAGATACTCGTCCATTCTTAAGCATTCCCCAGGCAGCTCTGGCTATTCCCTTATAATCTATTCCATGATGTTCTTTGAATTTCTTGTCCTCAACACTAATAAATGCCTGCTCAACATATGGTGGCATATCTGATATTGGAACGTAATACGAATCCTTATCACCCTTCAGGATAGATATGATATTTCCATCGCTATCATAAGCAATACTAGTCTGACTCTGCTTAAATGTCTCTGCTGTGGACTTAGATACAAATGTAGCTGCTTCCTTTCGCATTGAAGCGACTTTAGCTGCATATCCGCTTAGATAGTAGAATAGTATCGCTCCAAGAACCAACAAGATAAGAAATATTTGGATTCTAAGAAATCTCCATATTCTTTTTTCTCTTTTTGACTTTTTTCTTTTCTTTGCCATATATGGTTTGCTCACATTTTAGTTAGATATAACTAAATCGTATTATAATTCTTTTCGGCCCTCTAATGCCCTTAGAAGCGTTACTTCATCAATACATTCCAAATCGCCACCAACCGGCACTCCGCTAGCGATCCTAGACACTTTTATTCCTGTTGGCTTTATTAACTTAGTAATGTACATAGCTGTGGCTTCTCCTTCAGTTGTTGAATTAGTCGCAATAATAACCTCTTCAACATCACCCTCAAGCCTTTCGAAGAGCTCCTTTAGCCTAATATCATTAGGTCCAATTCCCTGCATAGGGTTCATTGTGCCATTAAGGACATGATAGACACCCTCGTATTTTCCAACTTTCTCATAGGCAACTAAGTCTCTTGTGTCTTCCACCACCATGATTATCTTTTTATTTCTCTTATTGCTAGCGCATATAGGGCATATCTCCTGATCTGTCAGGGTATAACAGATCTTACAGAATTTAACATTTTCACGAGCATTACTAATTGACGAAGCAAGGCTATTTGCCCTGTCTTTTGGCATGTTAAGTATGTGAAATGCTATTCTCTGCGCCGACTTAGCTCCCACACCAGGAAGAGAAGATAATTCCCCTATTAAATCGCTAATTTGCTTGCTGTAGTATTCCATTAATATTCCTTATATAGCTTATTAAAATGGCATTCCTGTGCCCATTCCACCGGTAATCTTAGCCATAGATGCCTGTGACTGCTCCTCCATCTTACGAAGCGCTTCGTTAGTAGCTGCCATAATAAGATCCTCTAAAGTCTCAATATCATCAGGATCTACAACTTCTTCATCAAGCTTAATCTTAGTTACTTCTTTCTTACCAGAAACTGTAACTTCAACTACTCCACCACCGGCTGTTGCACTAACCTCTGTCTCTTCTAATTCCTTAGTAGCTTCCTCCATCTGGCGTTGCATCTTCTGTGCCTGCTTCATAAGATTGTTCATGTTCATTCCACCGCCACCGCCTGGAAATCCACCTCTTCTACCCATTTTAGTTTCCTCCATTTCTTCTTAACGTTTCTAATATATTCTTAGTCTTCTGTCATTGTAAAATCCAGCTTATCTGACACATTTGACTTAAAATCTTTTCTCGGATCCAAGATATGTCCCGAATTAGAGTTGTCTGTCTGCTTCACAACAATGACTACTTTTAGGTTTGTGACCTTCTCTATAGTGTTCTCTATTACTCCTTTGACATTGCTATCTTCATCCATTATTCTCTTTATGGCAAATGTCTCTTGCTGACTGGCCCTGTTCTCATCATATAGAATAGCAAGATGACCGCCTTCTTCTGTAATGTTGAGCTTAGTTTGTGCAAGTATCATTTTGATGCTTTTGTCTTGAATATTATCAATAATATTCTTCCAATTATCTACTACTTTTCTAATATCCTCTGGAAGCGCCTTCTTAACATTTATCTGCTCTTTTGTTCTATCATTTTCTACCATACCAGTAGATGTGGGATTCGAGATGCTTGCTGGATTAATCTTTATTCCGTTCTCGACTTCCTCTTCTAAGTGTTCTAGCCTCTCCATTACTCCTGCTACATCCGGTTCTATTGCCGGTTTACACAGCTTAATCATGGCAATTTCAACTAACACTCTCTTACTACTTGCAAATTTAATCTGATTACTTAATTCAGATAGAATTCTTATATATCTCATTACATTTTCATCAGTAACAAGCTTGGCTTCTTCCTGCAGTAGCCTCAGATTCTCTGACGAAACATCTATTACATCTGCCATGTCAGAAGAACTTCTTATCAATATGATGTTACGTAGATACCATGTGAAATCCGTTACAAATTGGCCAATCTCCTTACCACTCTGTACTACTTCATCAACAATCTCTATTGTTCCTGCAACATTTCTATCTATAACATATCTAAGAAGTCTTGAGAAAATTTCTGTATCTACTGCTCCAAGACATGTTAGTACATTGTCAAATGTAAGATCTTCTCCTAGGTAAAATGCTATACATTGATCAAGCAAACTAAGTGCATCACGCATAGAACCGTCTGCAACTTTGGCTATATAATTTATAGCTTTGTCTTCTGCAGTAATACCTTCTTTATCACAAAGTTCTCTTAGCCTTTTTGCGATGGTATCTATAGTTATTCGCTTAAAATCATAGCGCTGACACCTTGATAGAATCGTTATTGGAATCTTGGCAACTTCTGTTGTCGCAAGTATAAATATTACATAACTTGGAGGCTCTTCTAACGTCTTAAGTAGCGCATTAAATGCCCCTGTTGAAAGCATATGTACTTCGTCAATAATATAGACTTTATATCTACCCTCTGTTGGTGGGTACTCCACCTCTTCAATAATCTGTCTGATGCTATCCACACCATTATTACTTGCAGCATCAAGTTCTCTTACGTTTATTGACGTTCCTTCATTAATGTTAGAACATACAGAGCACTCATTACATGGACTACCTTCCTTAGGATTCTCACAATTTACAGCCTTAGCCATAATTTTGGCAATAGTAGTCTTACCTGTTCCTCTTGTTCCTGTAAACAGATACGCATGTCCTATACGGTCAGTCTTTATTTGGTTTTTTAATGTTGTAACAATATGATCTTGTCCCTTAACTTCTTCAAATTCAGTGGGTCTGAATTTGCGATATAGCGCTGTATAAGACACCTTTTTCTCCTTCTATCCCATAATAGTTCATACTTCATTATTATATGATAAATCAAGGGGTTATACAAGGGTGGGGATGTGTAATTAATGTGAATGCAATAAGGAATAATGCAAATAAGCTCATTGATTGACAATAGCGGGAGAATGAAGGATAATGTGAAGGATTGAAAATAGGAAATTACATTGATATTGTGAGGATACAAGCATGTGGGTTGCTGATAATTGGAAGGATTATGAAGTAATTGATACAACAAAGGGAGAAAAGTTAGAAAGATGGGGAGATTACAGGCTGGTTCGTCCTGACCCTCAGGTTATATGGGATACACCTAAGGATAATAATGAGTGGAGACGCAAGAACGGCCACTATCACAGAAGCAAAAAGGGTGGTGGAGAATGGGAATTCTTCAATCTCCCTAAGGAATGGCAGATAACCTATCCATTATTTACATCTCCTGAAGGAGAAAAGTTTCTGCAAGAAACATTAAAGGAAAGCGAAGTCTGCCCTATTGTTAATGAGCTTAAGTTCAACCTTAAGCCCTTCTCCTTTAAGCATACAGGGCTATTTCCAGAACAGGCTACTAACTGGGATTGGTTTTCTCGCCTTATAATTAAGTCTAGGGTTAATATCCCCGGCAAAGAGTTGAAAATTCTTAATTTATTCGCATATACAGGCGGTGCTACCATTGCTGCCGCTGCTGCAGGTGCAGCTGTTACTCATGTAGATGCATCAAAGGGTATGGTAAGCTGGGCTAAGGAAAATGCTATTAGTTCAGGACTAAAAGATGCCAAAATAAGATGGCTTGTTGATGATTGTAAGAAATTCGTAGAACGGGAAATTCGTCGTGGCAACAAATATGATGGAATAATAATGGACCCTCCTTCATACGGCAGAGGTCCAAAAGGAGAAATATGGAAAATAGAAGATGCTATATATCCTCTGATTATGGAATGTAGCGAAATACTCTCAGATAAGCCACTATTCTTCCTTGTTAACTCCTATACTACAGGACTGCAGCCTGCTGTTTTAAGCTACATGATAAGCAGTGCCTTATCAGATTTTCCAGGGAAGGTAGAATCTAGCGAAATAGGTCTTCCTGTTACATTGTCAGGCCTTGTGCTACCATGTGGCGCCAGCGGAAGATTTATAGCATCTTCCTTCTTAGGTTGTGAATATGGTAATAGAGTGTAAGATATGATGTATTCCTATATTGTGTTTTATACGAATTAATTCAAGCCATAGTATATGTTAATGATTGATTATAAAAAGAAAACTCTCGGCATGGATGCCGAGAGTAAGTGGTCACCGCCTGGATGGCGGATTGACCACTGGTTTCTGTCATAAAGCTTTTATAAATAAAATATCAATCATCTACATATACTTGGCGAAGAATTGTCAGTATAAAACACTATAAAGGGATACATCCCTTCTTCAGCTTACTCGCCATATTCACAACCACAGTTTTCTACTTCAATGTAGTCAACCATCTTCCACTCTAATTTGAAGTCCTCAACTGCTCTTTCATAGATCTTAACATATCCTGTTCCAGTTCCACCGCACCAAAGTTTATTATGGACTATTTCACCATCAGGATTCTCATAATTATTATTAATCATCTCAACCTTAGGACATTCAATAGATGTATATATCTTTGTTGCTGGTGTCTGTTGAATTATCTTCCATGTAACTTTGTTCTTACCTTCAACAACTCTAAATTGTGTCTTAGGAAGTGTAAGAGCTTTTGTAAAGTTGAATTCATATGGATAACCCTCATACCAGAATGCACCAAGAAGCTGATTATCAATCTCAAGTGCTCCTGCCTTTGGTCTTCCTCCACCAATTACAAATGCAGAATTCTCAAGTTTCTTTCCTGAAATTCTACTATATAAGTTGTTAGATGAAAGCCAAATCCAAGGAACTGTATAGTTGCTTCCCCAATTCTTGTCAGCATATCCATAGCAGTCATCAGGGCGTACTACATATTCTTCCTTACCAATTTTTACTGAACCACCGAAAGCACTCTTAATGCCTTCTGCATGCCATGCCATTTCATACTTGGCAACATCTCTAACAGCTTTATCTGTACCAACACCAACGTTGAATGCTATCTGCTTATCAATATATAAATCCCAAGACATAGAGCCACCATCACACATGTATTCAGGATGCTCTTTAGCCTCTTTCTTTGTTAGCTTAATATCACCTACTATTCTATTCTCAGAACACTCACATGAACCTGCTTTTACACTAAATGGAACACCTTTGTCTACCTCAACTTCATCCCATGCAAAGAATCTGTGAAGCTGAACTGGCTTCTCTCCAAGAGCTCCTGCTTTAACCATCATGTAGGAAGGTCTAATTCCTATATCTTTATTATCAGGAAGCTGACCATATATTACTTCACTACCGCCAAGTGCTGGATTCATAAGATAATATTCAACGAAAAACGTCTTAGGTTTACCAGTCTTTTTATTATATCCAGTAAATGAATGCCACCACCAGTCATATCCTTCTTCAGACAAATCTCCTTGCAACATAAATTGATTCTTTGATTTGTCTTGTATATTAAAGCCAGTTCTATTAGCCTCTATATCAGCTCTAACACTCTCAACATATTCTCCAAATGTTTCTTTGAGATCTGCTGTGTCCTCTGCAAATTTAGCCATAAGATCTGCTCTTGCAGAGCCAACTTTCTCATGAACCTCTTCTCTTTTGGCGCTTACTTTCTCTTTCAAAGACTCTTTGCCGTCTTCTACTATATCTTTAATCTCTTCTTTCTTCTCTGCCAAATCCTTCTTGGCTTCTTCAACCTTTTCCTTAATACCCTCTGCAACATTTTCCTCTTCGAAGAAATCTTCATCTTCAAATGCTTCTTGATTCTCTACTTTATCCATACTATACCTCCTCATAATAAGTCTTATAACAAGACCTCTTAATAACAATTATATCTCAATTACAAAGTTTTACTAGACAAAAATTATGTAAATTTAGTGACTTATGTATTACTTTGCATTTTTGATTCTTTTCTTTTCTTCAAAAAACGCCTTCCAGCCCCTAATTGGATGACCATTTGCCACGTCCACAAGACTATCAACCATTTTCGAATTAATAGTTCCAGATGCAAGCTTTCCTAAACCTCTAAAAGGCATATCAAGAATGCCTGCTAGTTCCGCTCTCTTTTTCATATCTGTCTTTGCTTTCTTATATTTAGATTTAACAACAAGAACAGCAATCCTTCCCATAAGGCTCTTAGAATGGGCAAGTTTTGACAGACTGTCATTTCTTCCTAACAATTCATTATCATCACTATCTTCTCTTACCTTAATAGGTGTACCATATAGCTTCTCAAATTCCTCGTCGCTAATATCTTTTACATTTCCTTCAAAGAAATTAGGTATATTAGACGGACATGGTCCTATGTCTATTGACTCCTTAAGACGCACATCATTTACAGAAGAAGCCACATAAATATTATAAGAACCCGGCTCTATTACCCAGTTAAGGGTATTAACGTCATAATAACGAAATGCCTTATCATCTAAATCAATAGTTACACGCTTTGTCTCTCCTTTTTCGAGGCCTACTTTTCTAAAACCTTTTAGTTCTTTCTTTACGCGATATACGCACCCTGCGTCTCTTCCAACATAAACCTGAGCAATTTCTGCACCATATCTATCTCCAGTATTTGTTAAATCAAAAGAAACCTCTTCTTCCGTCACTTCTAGATTAGAATATTGAAATTGTGTATAGCTTAATCCAAATCCAAATGGGAATAGCACCTTCGTATCTGTAGAATCGTAATACCTATATCCTACATATAATCCCTCTTTATAAACAACTTCTCTATCTTTTCCAGGATAATAATTGTAACAAGGAACATCTTTGATACTAAGAGGGTATGTCTCTGCTAATTTTCCACATGGATTAAATTTACCAGTTATTACATCGAGAATAGCACTGGCTCCAGCCTGTCCAGTTAAATATCCATGTAATATTCCTTTTACATTTTCTATCCAAGGCATTACAAATGGCGCGCCACCAGCAAGAACTACGATAACATTATCATTAACTTCACACACCTTATTAATAAGGGATACCTGGTTTTTTGGAATATCAAGGTTTGTTCTGTCAAATCCTTCTGATTCTGTATAGTCATCAAGTCCAACAAAGAGAAGAACAATCTCTGCATTCTTCGCAAGATTTATTGCATTTTCTTCAAGGGAAATGTTAATCTTTTTACCAAGCTCATAGCCTTTCTCATATCCGATGTAATTAATAGGATATTTACTAATTTCGTCTATTACTGCTTCAGCAGTTCTGCTTGGTGTGACAATTGAAGAACCACCACCCTGAATGCGAGGCTTTTCTGCCATTTCACCAATTACTGCAACCTTTTTATTTGAATCAAGAGGAAGTATTTCTCCTTCATTCTTAAGAAGTACTATAGACTCTCGAGCTGCTTTTCTTGCAAGATTGTGATGAGATTCAATGTCAATTTTATTCTCTTCTCTTTTTTCTAACTTCACATCTTTAAGATCCTCTGATTCAACACATGTAGCTTTATAATTCTTGAATTCATAAGTCCAAAGTATTACATCTAGAAGCTCACTTACCCTCTTATCTAAGACACGTTCGCTTAGCTCATCATTTTGTACCGCCTTAATTATCTCCTCAGCTGTGGCAAAACCACAACCTGGCATTTCCAGATTTCCGCCAGCTTTCAGGCTCTTAACAATATCATTGCAGGCTCCCCAATCAGAAATAACACAACCATTAAATCCCCATTCATCTCTAAGAATATGCTTAATAAGATGACGATTTTCAAAGGCATATATACCATTTACCATATTATAACTAGACATAATAGCAAGTGGATTAGACTCCTTAACAGCTATTTCAAAACCAGTTGTATATATTTCTCTAAATGTTCTCTCATCTATCACAGAGTTAGAGCACATTCTCTGATACTCCTGACTATTAGCAGCAAAATGCTTTATACATGATGCAACTCCCTCAGACTGAATTCCTCTAACATATGATGCAGCCATCTTACCTGAAAGGTAAGGATCTTCTGAGAAATATTCAAAATTACGACCACATAGTGGACTTCTCTTAATATTAAGACCAGGTCCAAGAAGCACATTTACATTATAATATAGGGCTTCCTCTCCTAGGGCTTTTCCTACTTCTTCACCCAATTTCTCGTCCCAACTATTGGCCATAGTAGCTGCCGTCGGGAAACAGGTTGCAGGCGCTCCCATAACAAATCCCACATTATTCTCATCTTCATCAACCTGCTTTCGAAGACCATGAGGCCCATCAGATGTCACCATTGATGGAATCTTAAGTCTGTCAATACTATAGGTAGACCACATATCCTTGCCAGTGCAAAGATACGCCTTCTCTTCTAACGTCATATCATCGATTATGTCTCTGTACTTTATCCCCATAATGTCCTCCTAGATCATTGGTGCTATTAGTCTTCCTATCGCTCCTATCATCTTACCAAACCATGGTTCTTTCTTGATAGATGCGAGTGTGTCCTCTGAACTCTTTTCAAGTGTTGCTTCAAAGTCTGCTTCTACATCTTTTATAACATCAGTCTGGTACATATATACACCATTTTCAAAATGATGATAGAAACTACGATAGTCCATATTAATCGAGCCCACAACTGCCTTCTTATTATCACTTATAATCGCCTTAGTATGTATAAATCCCGGCGTATATTCATAAAACTTAACACCTTGTTTAACTAGTCTCTTACGAAAGCTCTTCGTAATACAATATGCCACCTTCTTATCAGGAATAGCTGGAATAATAATTTTAACATCAATTCCACGCTTTGCTGCATATATAAGTGCATTAGATACCGTCTCATCAATGACAAAGTATGGCGTCATTACATGAACATATTTCTTCGCCGTGTTAATAATCTCAAGATATATCTGCTCAGCAACCTTGTCATCATCTAGAGGATTATCGCCAAAAGGAATGGCATATCCCTTCTCATCAGTGTACTTCTTCGAATTCTCAGAGATACTTATAAAGTCGCCGAAGTCATATTCTACTTCTGCACTATTCCAGCATTCTAAGAAAAGCCTTGTAAATGTAGTAACCGCTGGACCACTAAGCGCAATTGCGTTGTCCTTCCACTCTCCGAAAGGGGGATTGATATTGATATACTCATCCGCAAGGTTAACACCTCCGGTATAAGCAATTTCGCCATCTATAACAGCAATCTTACGGTGATCTCTGTAATTGAAATCTGTAGATACAAATGGTCGTATTGCATCGAATGTCTTACATTTTATTCCAAATTCAGCCAGTTGCTTAGGATAACTATGTGGGAGATAAACAAATTCATTCATTCCATCATATATAAGACGAACATCTACTCCCTGTGCGGCTTTATCGACCAATATCTCTACGACGCTTCCCCACATTTCTCCTTCTTTGATAATGAAGTATTCAAGAAAAATAAAGTTCTTCGCATTCTTAAGACTTTCAAGAAAATCTGGGAACATCTCCTGTCCAATTGTATAATACTTAATCTTATTGTATTTATAAGGATAATATCCACCCACATTAATAAGATAGTTACTTCTGTTAGAGAGACTCTTCGCATTAACCTTTATATCATCTATTACATCTTGTGGTGCTATTTGCTGTTTCATTCCCTCAGCAGTTACATTTGCAATATTCTTCTTAAGCTTATGGTGCCCCACATCGAATCTCGTGAACCAATATAAGAGCAAGCCCACAAATGGAACGACAAGAACTACAAGTATCCAGCTAAGTTTAACAGTCGGATCAGAATCAGACGAAAAAATTTCGATAGATGTTAGAATTCCTAATCCAAAGAACACCCAGTAAAGCGTACTCCAATATATATTTAGCCAAAAAAAAGGTGCAATTACTAAAAGCACCTGAACTATAAGTAAAAGAAGAATAAACAAAGTTCTTCCAAATATAACTCTATGTATTCCTCTTTTACTTTTCTTGGCAAATTTCGTATCTTTAAAATTATCCATAAAGTTCCTATTTCTTAATTCCAAGCTTACTTTCTTCAACTAAGTATAATGGTCTTCTTTTCGTCTCAAGGTAAGTCTTACCCAGATACTGTCCAAGTATTCCCATGCAAAGAAGCTGTATGCCTGCTATTAATAACATTATACATATCATTGATGGCCATCCACTAGTAGGATCACCATATATAAGGGTTCTTACAATAATAAATATTATTCCTATAATTGCAATAAAGAAAAATACTATTCCAGAGATGCTTGCAATTACAAGTGGTGCAGTAGAAAATGCTACTATGCCATCAATTGCATACACAAACAAACTCCAGAATGACCACTTAGTCTCGCCTGCAGAGCGCTCAATATTCTCGTATTCTATCCATTCCTTCTTATATCCGACCCAGCCAAATATACCTTTAGAGAATCTATTGTACTCTCCCATACTGAGAATAGCATTAACAACCTTTCGATTCATAAGCTGGAAATCTCTTGCACCATCAACTACTTCTGTATGACTAATCTTATTCATAATACGATAGAATCTTCTAGCAAAAAACGAACGAATTGGTGGTTCTCCCTTTCTGTCTACTCTTCGTGTTCCCACGCAGTCGCAATCTTTTGTCTTAACAATTTCCATCATTTCAGGAAGAAGAGATGGTGGGTCTTGTAAATCCGCATCTAGAATTGCCACATAATCACCAATTGCATTATCAAGTCCTGCATATATTGCAGACTCTTTACCAAAGTTACGAGAGAATGACACATAGTGCACTCTCTCATCCTTCTCTGCAAGTTCCTTAATAACTTTCATTGTATTATCTCTAGAACCATCATCTACGAACATAAACTCAATATTTACTTCTGTCATTGTAGCTGTTACCTTGCAAGCTTCTTCATAAAATATTGGAAGAGCTTCTTCTTCATTATAGCAAGGTACGATTAAACTTAATAAATCCTTTTCAGACATTTTTTACTCCATTATTGTTTCCAACATTTCGTTTCGCGAAACGTCGTATGCGAAACCCCAAAGGGGTTCGCCGGTAACCTTGTCATAAGGAATCCTCCCGCTTTAGACGCACCGAACTTTGTTCGGAATGCTGTTGCATCCCTACTTCGTAGGCACGCAACATATCGCGGGTCCCTCCTTATGACGTATTAAGAAAACATATCCATAAGGTTGTCATGTAATACTGCAAGTGATGATTCTGCATCCATTAATGACTCACCCTTTATTCCATAATAGAATTTAATCTTAGGCTCTGTTCCTGATGGTCTAATACAAGCCCATGTATCATCGTCTAATTCATAATATAATACGTTTGACTCTGGAAGTCCTGTCTTAGTAACTTCACCAGTTGCTGTAATTGTCTTAGTATCATTCTTATAATCAGAAATAGAAATTACTTTGTTGCCACCAAGTTCCTCTGGAGCATTCTTTCTAGCATTAGCCATCATTTCCTGAATCTTCTCAGCGCCTTCCATTCCCTTAAGAGTAATTGCTTCCTGGCCTTCCATATAGTATCCATACTTGTCATACATATCAAGCATTGCATCCCATAATGTCTTACCATGTTTCTTATGGTATGAAGCAACTTCACAAAGCATCATAACTGCAACAACAGCATCCTTATCTCTTGCATATGTTCCTGCAAGACAACCATAACTTTCTTCGAGTCCAAATACATAATTATTAGAACCAGTTTCTTCAAATAATTTTATTTGTTCACCAATATACTTAAATCCTGTAAGAACTTCTATAACCTTTACATCATATGCTTTGGCTATTGCCTTTGCCATATTAGTTGTAACGATTGTCTCAATAAGTGCCGGGTTCTCAGGCATAGTATTAGTAGCTCTACGCTCCTTAAGGATATATTCTGCAATTAACATTCCTGACATATTTCCTGTAAATGATACATATTCACCGCTCTTAGTATCTTTACAATATACACCTAATCTGTCAGCATCTGGATCTGTTGCAAGAACAATGTCTGCATCTTTTTCTTTTGCAAGTTTTATAGCAAGTTCAAATGCTTTAGGTGATTCCGGATTAGGATATGATACAGTTGGGAAATTACCATCAGGTTTCTCCTGTTCCGGTACAACATACACATTTTCAAATCCAAGTTCCTTAAGCACTCTTGTTACAGGAACAAGACCTGTACCATGAAGAGGTGTGTATACAATCTTAATATCTTTCGCCATTTCTTTGATGATTTCAGGATGAATTGATTGTGCCTTTACTTCCTTAAGATAAGCATCATCGACTTCCTTACCTATAGTATTATATAGACCCTTAGCTACTGCATCTTCTTCGCTCATGGTTTTTACCTGACTAAAGTCAGTAACTGCTGCAACTTCAGCTAAGATGTTCTTATCATGAGGAGGCGTAATCTGTGCACCATCTTCCCAATATACTTTGTATCCATTGTATTCTCTAGGATTATGGCTTGCAGTCACATTTATTCCTGCTGTACAACCCAGATATCTAACTGCAAATGATAACTCAGGCGTTGGTCTAAGAGTGTCAAATCTATATGTCTTAATACCATTTGCATTAAGACAAAGAGCCGCTTCCTTCGCAAACTCAGGCGACATTATTCTTGAATCAAATGCTATAGCAACACCCTTATCCTGCGCTCCCTGTTTAACAATATAATTAGCAAGTCCCTGAGTTGCCTGACGTACTGTATAAATATTCATTCTATTAGTTCCAGCGCCAATTACCCCTCGAAGTCCACCAGTACCAAACTCAAGACTTCTATAGAATCTGTCTTCTATCTCTTTCTCATTTCCCAGAAGATTAGCTAGCTCTGCTCTCGTATCTTCGTCAAAATATGGATCCGTACTCCATTTGTTAAATTCTTCTTTGTATCCCATGTGTCTTCTTCCTTTCCATTTCAATTTAACGCATCATATAATATATATAATACTAGATTTTAGGAAATGTATAAAGGGGGTGTCGCAAAAATCTCCTTGCACTTTATATATTAGTTACTATCAATTTACATTTGCCATTAACATGAACTCGCTTTCTGCCAGCTGAGATAAATAGACTATCACCCCTAGTGACGTGTTCCCTCTCATCCTGACAAGACACGTCGCATTCTCCATCAATAACTACGATTGCCTTAAATGATGAATCATCTATCATTATTATTTCATGCTTGGGAATGTCATAATACTTTACCTCGAAATATTTACATTCGCATAATAGTCTCTGTGTTGACCTAGCGTATTGAATTGTTTCACCAACACCACCGGTGTTAACAATATATTGATTGCTGTCAACTACATCCATAGCCTTATCAACATGAAGCGGTCTTAATTTATTGTTCTTATCTCTTCGATCATAATCATATAATCTATATGTACTATTAGAGTTCTGCTGAATCTCACATATCAGAATTCCTGCCCCTATAGCGTGAATGGTTCCCGCAGGAACAAACAACACATCTCCAGGCTTAACATACACTTTGTTGAGAATCTCAGTTATGGTTTTGTCCTTGACTTTGTCTTGAATCTCACTCTTAGAATAATCTCTGTTAAGCCCTAGAAACAGATATGCATCCTTCTCACAATCCAGAATATACCACACCTCATTTTTTCCAAATTCATCCTCGTTTACAAAGGCATAGTCATCGTCCGGATGAATCTGAATAGACAAAGCATTTGTTGCATCTATCAGTTTAATCAGTATCGGAAATCTATCAAATACATCTGCCTTCCATCCACATACATAAGACTTGTTCTCATCAATAAAATCTTTAAAACTCACACCGTCGTATTTTCCGCCAACAATTGTAGAAGGACCATCCTTGTGTGCAGATAGTTCCCAAGATTCTGCAGTAGTATCATAGGGCGTTTCTTTCCCATATAACTTACGCAACTTCTGTCCGCCCCACAGATAATCCTTAAATGCCGGAGAAAGCTTATATATGTGTGGAAAAGAAACATCAATATGATTGTGTACTCCATATCCCCCAAACTCATCTGCGTGAACCATATCCCATTCATCTATCTCTTCACCTGTGTCAACTTCAATAAGAATAACATCCTCATCTGTATCATTTCTAAGAAGATGCATAACATTTGGTTCAATATTGTATGACTCTCCTTCTTGCAAATTGATAACTTCATTATCCAGTTCAATAGTAAGAATACCTGTCACAACAGTATAATTCTCATTTCTCTTATTATGCATATGATTGGATATTTTAAGCCCTGGAAAAATTGTAATCTTTCTAACTCTAAACCCTGGTTCCTTCTTAAGAATCTCTCTAATTCCCCATGGTCTATTATCGATATAACTATACTCATATTTGCTAGCCTTATCAGGGTTCTTTTTAAGAATATCCTTAATTCTTCCTGATTTTTCTTTGTCAGTCACATATATGGCATCCGGCGTATTAACAATATATGCATTATCTATTCCATTTACCACAACAAGTTGATTTGAGGACGTATTAAGTACTTCTACACTATTACACCATGATGTAATTACATTGTCCTGACTAGTTCCTATTACTTCATTAAAAGATTCTAAATCACATATATCCTTCCATGAACAATCAAATTCCACTACAGACAATAAGTTAGTCTTAGAAAGTACTGCCGTATCTAGATTCCTATAATCTGATATCCTCTCATCATCCATGGCTAATATATTGCCACAATACTTTTCTATCTCTCCTTTAAGAACACCTGCACGCGCTATTATCATACCTGAATTCCAATATACATCGCTTTCAGTAAACAATGTCCTTGCCATCTCATCAGTTGGAGATGCAATATATCTTTTAACGATCCCATTATAATGACGTATGTACGCATAAGAATTATTACTACTGCAAGGTTTAATTCCAAACAGACATATTCTGTCTTCCTCGGCGACATTCTTCGCATCATATATATGGGAAGAGTAACTTCTGCCACTAATAAGTAAGTCAGAAGGAACTACAAAGACGTACTCATCATCCTCTACATTAGTAAGGGCAAATGCTAATGCGACACAAGTACCTCTACTTTCTTCCTCCATACACAGTGTATGCTTTACAGACTGAAATTGCTTAAGCTGTCCTTCTATTATCTCTTCATAATCCTTCTCTGCTACAATAATAAATTCATCACAGTAAGGTATATTGCGAGTTATTGCATCCTGAAACAAAGACTTTTCGTTATTAAATTGTATAAACTGCTTCGGGTAATTCTTTCTTGATAAAGGCCACAATCTGTCTCCAGCGCCTCCTGCAAGAATTATTGCTTTCATTATGTTTCCCTCTTTTCTGATGTGATAATAGCCTCGTATAGCTTATCAGCCAAAAATATATTTCCTTTAGTATTAGGGTGAAGACCGTCAATGGTATATTCCTTTAGATTATCCTTATTAAAATACTCATCTTCGGTTAAATCTATTACTTCAATTCCTTTCTCTTTTGACTTTGCTTTAATCATGTTGATGTAATCATCTAAGGTGTAACCAATATTATTTACTTTCTTAGACAATATATATTTTTTCTCTCCAAAATAATCTCTGTAAAGTGGTGTGAGAAAAATTATCCTTGAATCAGGAAACTTTGTTTTCATTATTTCCACCAAATCCTCTAAATCACCCATATATTGGCTGAGAGGAACATCGCAACCAAAATCATTTGTTCCCATTAATACGGTAACAATATCCGGGCTATAATCAGTATCAAGAAATCCATTGTTGGCATATAACACAAGCTGCGCAGTATACATCCCGGGAACGCCCTTTTTATCGGCTTTAACCTCATAGTGATTTTTGGATATAAAGTCTATATAGCATTTCCTATAGTAACCTTCTCCCCATGTTATACTATCTCCTACAGCAAGCCACGTTATTGTTTTTTTGCTATTCTTCAATGTAGTACAGCAGTAAATAATAGCTCCTAACACAAACACTGCAAGAGCAATCATAACTACAGTTACTACTATTTTCCTTTTCTCTAATTCCATTATTTTACCTACGATTGGCACTATATACTATTCATAATATTAACACTTTCGTGCAGATATAATCAACTCAATGTGCTTATCATTTTTCTTTATCCTTGCAACAAAAGCATATATTATGATAAAATGTCCCAATCAGAATTAACAGAAAGGATTTGTGATGATTTCTGGTATAAAAAAAGTGTTCGGATTTTTGCCCGCAAAATCCTTTATCTTTGTAGTTATTGCAAGTATCATATCTGCCGTTCTTTTCGCACATTTTTATGATGTGTCGGTTCTCGCCATCTGGTGGAGAACTCTGCTTGATTGTATCAGTGAAGGGAATTTCTCACAGTACCAGCATGTTCTCGCCTCAATGAATCTTGAGACCAATTATCCTTTATTCTTAAACATTGTGGCATCTGTATGGATTTTACCCCTTCATATAATTCTTAATATATTTCACCTTGAATCACATCTATGGATATATATTCTATGGATTAAAGTATTGCTTATTATATCCAATCTCGGTATTGCCAAAGCAATGCAGGGGATATTAGAAAGTAGCGGTGTAAGCAAAGAGAGGCAGATTAATGTCTCGCTTATATATCTTCTAAGCCCCTTCGTACAATTCTACAGCATCGGAATGGGACAGATTGACGCCTTCGGGTTGTTGTTCGCAATGCTTTGCTTCCTTTCATTGCAGAAAGGATCGCGCACCGGATTTGTAATATATGCGGTTGTAAGCATATTGCTTAAACCTTTCGTTGTCTTTATAATAGTTCCTCTCCTGATATACGCATGGTTCAAGGACAAAAAGCTTTCAATTATATGCGCTGTTAGCGTTGTAGCCGTTTACTTTGTACATAATCTGCTGTCTGACGTATTGATACAGGATTACTCAAGAGGCTCAAAGTTTTGGAATATGTTCGTCTTCTATCCGCGTCTGATGGAATGGACAGTGCTTGGCATTCCTCTTGTAATAATATTAATAGCACTTGTATGCCTATTCTTCCTTATATGGGGCATATTCAGACCTTTTGGCGTATTTCACGTATTGCTGTGTCAGACTGTTTTACTTGTTATATTCGAAGCTTTAATCAGACAACATCCCCAGTGGTTTATCTACTTTGCTGTAAGCGCCGTTATGCTTATGGCGTTTTGCAATAGGAGTAAAATCGCCTTCCTGCTCTTTATTATCCTTGAAATTGTCTACTGTCTGTGCGGAATTGTATTCTTCGACGAAGGCAATATTATAACTTCATATTCCGATGCCGGTCTTATCGGCAAGATTCTCGACTATAACGGATTCAATGCCGGGGAATACTTTGGTAGTTTAATGCCTGACATTTCGGCAATTACAATAACGCTTCTTAGTGTGATGTCCCTTGTATATGTAATCGGTGCGATTCTTCTTCACAGAAGCTACGATAACAAAAAAGAGGACGAGATAACTCATCCTCTGCTTAGCGCAATAATTGCTTATATACCGAGTCTTGCTCTTAGTGCATTTGTCACGGTGGGATATATTATATAATAATCATACAACCCATTTCCCCACAAAAGGTATTTTCTTAAGAATAAATACTATTATAACGGTCAGAATCAACACTATTACGAAGTGAACAGGAATCACCACGAATATATTGCCGTTAAGCGGAAGCTTAATCTCCAAAATATCAACAAGCATACTATGTATTAAGTATATTCCCAATGTATTTCGGGATATAAACTTTACAGCCGGATATAGCCTGCTTTCTTCACTTTTCATGGCACAGCATTCTTTTATAAAAATGAAAACCGCTATAGCATATACCATTGTAAGTGGCGACAGATAATCATTAATATTGTATTCACCTACTGCCGGATGCGCCACAAGCTGATCCTTCGATAGCTCAACAAAGGTCAGAGAGATAACTGCCATGGCATAGATTACATATCTTACCTTCCTTGGAATATCGTATTTGGCTATGTACGCCCCGCCTACGATATATATTGAATATCCGCAAAACATCCAGATATACTTTAAGTTATTAGTCCAGCCGGCGAGTATTGAAAGCCGGGGAATATTCAAAAACATAAGCATTACAGAGGCCAGAAGACTCATTAACAGATAGTATTCTATAAGTCTTTTACTTGCGTTATCGACAATCACTCTGTATATGGGAATCATTAGATATACGCATATTATTGCGTACATATACCACAGCGACGAAGCCCCTTCCATTTTCAATATTTCCTTTACCGTCTCTTTGATAAAGGAAATCACACCCATCTGATTATCTAATATAAGCCCCCTCTTTAGGAAAGCCGAATATATGAAGGAATACAGTATCAGACAGACGACTAACTTGGGAATGTTCTTTCTAAAAAGCTTCTTGATATCAAGCTCTCTTATGTGAAGAAACAGCGCGCCGGTACACATGAAGAAAAGGGGAACTCCTATTCTTACAATCCACGCCAGTGCGAAGGCGCCCATATACTGCGCCTCTGTTGTCGTTACAAACCTGTACCTTCCGCACAAATGAACAAGTATGACGCAAAGTATTGCAATGCATTTTATATAATCAATGTATTTTACCCGCATAAAGCGAAGTGCTCCTTTATCATTCCTAAATCAATATCTACAAAAGTTCGTCTCTTCCTTGCTCCTTAAGGGTGTCCACTATCTTCTTAACATCCTGGGCACGACTCTTATCTATTACCATAAGTGCATCCTCTGTCTCGACAATAATCAAATCCTCTACACCTATCGTTGCAATTAATCTCTTACCGGAATAAGTAATACAATTCTTCGTATCTATTCCAAGAAAGTCTCCTGCAATAATATTACCGTGGGAATCTTCGTCGTATAATACTCCCAGATTGTCCCAGCTTCCTACGTCATTCCATCCCATATCCGCCGATATTACTCTTACCTTATCGGACTTCTCCATAATGCCATAATCTATAGATATACTTGGAATCTCAGGATATACTTTGTCAATTACTTCTTTCTCATTGTCAGTGCCCAATGCTTTGCCAATCTTGTCAAGCTGTACATAGACATCCGGAAGAAGGTTCTTCATCTCGTCTAATATAACAGATGCTTTCCATACGAACATACCCGAATTCCATGAGTATTCCCCGGAAGATACATACTCCACGGCAGTCTGTTCATCAGGCTTTTCTTTGAATTCAACTACTCTCTTGTCAAGGGTATCTTCGCTCTTATCGAACTTAATATATCCGTATCCTGTTGAGGGAAATGTAGGTGTAATTCCAAGTGTCACAAGACAATCATTTTTTGCAACATCAATAGCCTCTTTAAGAATTCTTGTAAATGCCTCTTCATCCTTAATGAAATGATCTGAAGGGAATATACACATTATTCCGTCGCCGTATTTTTTCACAATCTCAAAAGCCGCATATCCTATACATGCAGCAGTATTTCTTGCGGAGGGCTCAGACAGAATATGATCTTCTCTAAGTCTTCCCTTTGTTGCCTCCTTCATTCCCGGCACCTGATCTACATTGGTTACTACGAATATATCTTCTTTGTTGGCAAGGGTCGCTACTCTGTCAATTGTCTCGTTAATCATCTTGTCCTTGCCGGAGAGATTAAGTAATTGCTTGGGAACCTCATGTCGTGAGAGTGGCCAGAATCTTGTTCCTCCGCCACCTGCCATTATTACTCCATACGTCTTCATTTGTCTACCTGCCTTTCTTTTACATCTGTGGAATTTTCCTGTTCGTCTTGCTTTGCAAGCCTCTTTTTAACAGCATTTACCATAAGCTTATCAACAAGTACGTATGACAGAATACCTGCAACACAGTTGATAGATACGATAATAATATATGTCGTCAAATTACCGTAGGCAAATTCTTCTCCCGTATATCTTTCAATGAATTTGACCCATATAAATACCGGAAGATTCCACAAGTATATTCCGAAGGATATTCCTCCTAAGAACTTCACCACCACATTAGAACATATATATTCTAAGGGGAAGAATCCTATGAAGAACATCACAATGGGACATATTACAAACAATCCGAACTCCAAGCTGTCACTCATAAACAGATTGTGTTCACTTGCAAAATAATACATGGCAATCATCCCTATACTTACAACGCACATTAAGATATTGCCTACATAGCTTACCTTACCGTATATCTGTGAAAGGAATACTCCTATGAAGAAGAATATATAGCCTCTTGTGTTGCATACGAACATCAAAGGTATATTCATGGGATTAATATACAAGAATATACCAAGAATAATCACAATCGTAAAGGCAACATTCTCCGCTCCCTTCGAGCCACGGCACAGTTTGATTATTCCGAAGAAGATAAGATAACAAAGTAACAGTACCGTTATATACCATGAGGGTCCGTTAACGGATGTCTGTGCAGTGAACCCCGATACCGTTCCTCCGTTCAATCCCAGCATATTAAGGAAGATAGCAAGAAGCGTAACTGCGCTGTCATTAGATACTCCCTCGTCCCATATAGCGTATCCTATCCACATAGGTATAATCGTGACAATAACGGAGATTATCATCGCCGGATAAAGTCTTACTATCCTATCAGTTAAGTACTTCGTGAAGTTCACGTTGCCTTCCCTTATGCGATTTGAATATGCCATATACATGACAAATCCCGATACTACATAGAATAACTCCACCACGTAACCGCCGTACTTGTTAAGGGCATCTCCCACTATGCTGCCACTCAACGGTGAATCACTAAATACAATGATGTAGTGAAAGAAAAACGCAACCGCAAGAGCAGCCAGTAATCGCAATAAATCCAATCTTGAACAATACTTTTTCATAACCTGCTTTCCTACTTTGTTTTTTCATCTAATGCATCTGTTGAAGCTTCTTCCTTAGGCTTGTAAAATGCTGTCGCCACAGAAAGATATACTGTTAAGAATATAAGATAAGTATATCTTATGGAGGTTGCTAAGGGTGTGGCAATAAGAAGTGTTGCAACGGTTATTAACCCTGCCGCTTCAATAAACGAGGTCTTACTTCTCTTCCATATCTTAATTACAAGCATATATAGAGTCAGATACACCAATCCTCCAATCTCAAGGAATTGATAGAGAATAGGATTATTCTCGAATAGTTTGGCGAAACCATTCAACAAATCAACAAGCCGTGGAGCAATAATCCTTCTGTCTCCTTCTATCTCATAGATAATATCTACCCACACCTGACCTTGTGGACTGCATGGTTCGAAGTATAAAGAGGTATTACCATAACCCGGCGTATAATAACCGTATGTCTGATCCACCCACGCCTTAATATATTCTCCCGGATATCTAAGCCCAAGCTTTATATACAGCTTTATATAATCGGCAATATTTTCCTTGAAGTAATCATCTCTTCTGTGAATCTGAATAATCCCCTTCATATTGTCGGAGATATGAGGCTTATAGTCCTTTTTGATTACGTCTTCCTCTATAAGCGTGAACACCATATTTCGCTCTTCATCGGTAAGTTCACATCCATCATATACTACGCGGCTTACCTGCTGAATCGGAATAGACAAACTTTCCGAGAATTCCGTTGGCTTAACATCCAAAGCAATTCTTAGGGGCGTATTAAGAATGAATACTATCGCCGCCAAAGATGCAAAGGTTATGATAAGCTTCTTTCTAACCTCTGTCTTCATTATGACTGCCACAATCATACTTGCAACAAGAATCACAAATCCGTTGCCTCGAAACAGTCCGAATCCCAATCCTCCTATTACCATATATACCCAGTCACTTCTTTTCGCATTTCCAATGCCCACAATAATTCGCGTAAGCGAAAGCAAAAACAAAAGTGCCAGGTAGGTGTATAATTGGTCTTTGTCTACGAAAGTCGCATATTTTAGACTAATGGGATTAAAGACCATAAATGCATAGCTTAAGATTATAAGAATTATGGGCGCTTTCATCTCATATAATGTCTTGATATAATATCCCACAATCAGTCCTACTATGACTATCTGACATAAAGTATATAAAAACAATGCGTTGCCAAGTCCGATTCCGCTGTAATATCCCAGTCTGCAGAACAGTTCAAGTATCCATGTATGATATACCGAATGATGATTGGTATAGCTTGATGTCTTAATCTCACCCAACTGCCACAAGGAATCATAGAAATAATCGGTGGGATATTTGCATAATACAAGAATAAGGGTATTAATAATTACAAATATCAGGCATGCGACTATGAATATTATGCGAGGTGATATTTTGTATTCTCCCCCTGTCTTAAATGTATAATCCTTTAGTCTTACATATCCGAATTTGAAAATATAATAAAAGACAAAGAATCCGCTTACAAGCATTGCAATTAGCATTCCATACGAAACAGCTGTGCTATAGCCATTAAACACATAATAATGAGCTAATGTGATTAGACCCGACAGCAATAAGGATAATAAGCAAACTACTGTCCGTACCGAACGCTTGTCAATATTGGTGCGGGAAGATACGCACATTGCTATAGATACAATACCAATTACAATATATGTAAGAAGAGAGCCTCTTATGTCCCTAAGGCAGAAAATCCACAGTACGGACATGGCGCTTATAAAAATGGTGTTATATACAGTTTTCTTATCCAATTTACTTAACTTCTTCATAATCAGGCGTATCACATTTTCCGAAAAAACACCGGTAACTGCAGCCGCAAGAAGAATCCAAAGCAGCTTAAGAAGCTGTGGCAGATTATCGAATGGTACGGCGAATATCATAAGTAAAACCACGAAGACAGAGTGATTCATATATGTTCCGTATGTATATCCGCTTATTGTTGTAACGACTTTGCTGTGAAAGAAAGCTCCCTTATGCTCTGTAAATGACAAAAGGACGCATAACGCCATTATCATAAGCAAAACGAAATCCAGTCTTGTATGTTTTGTAAAAGTTATTGCCACAAGAACAGCTATATATCCTATTAATTCAACAACAAGAGCCGCCTTCTTATTAATCCTTATTTTCTTCTCAAGAGCCTCTTTAATAATATATATAAGTATACCCAGACCTATCTCCGCGTATGCTCTGAACACACCCTGACTTACATATAGTGTCTTGTTCTCCCACAAATCAAGATGTCCTATAAAGATAAAGCAACATACTAATACAGCCACTGAAGTTACAGTTACAACAACAACGAACGCCTTCTTGGGTAAGACTTTCATCAGAATGTAGTAAATCAGAGCCACCCAAAACAGCGCAACAACATACCATGCCGGTGAATTAATAATAATTGCTCCATCCCCGAACAGTTGAAGCATAAAAACGCTTCTCCAGTTGGCCACTATGTTCTCCAATACATTTATGAAATACTCTTTTATCGTAAAATCAGAAGATGTAAAATCCAAAGTTGAAAGCAATGCTATAAATATCACTATTGACAGCAAATACATCGGATATAATCTTAGAATTCTTTTTTGTACATATTGCTTTACTGATGTTAGCTTGTCACCGTAATAACTTTTCGCCAACAGAAATCCGGATACAAGAAAGAAGAACTCTACACCGATATATCCCCCCTCCGTATATCCGCTGTGAAGCATTATTATGAGAAGGGTAAATACTATTCGCCAAAAGGGAATGCTGTTTTTTCTTATTCGTGGTGTATTCATGTTCGCTTCCTCGTAAGCTTTTTCATTACTTTCGTCCTTAACAAATCAACCAAGTCATTCAACCCTAGCGTCGCTGTTACAACAAAAACAGGAAGGTACCCAATTAACAATCGAGAGCTTGTCTCGAATAACATTGAGAAGAGAAAGACTCCCACAAACGTCAATGACAAAATTCCCGAAGTCGCTTCTCGATTTCTCCTGTATATGCAGTAAAACAGCATCAGTGATATAATTGGAATCCATATTATCTGTCTAAATATAACATATAAGAAATAGTAGTTCCCATAACCTTCGGCTTGATTATTCATAACGAATCCGTACCCTGCCGCAGGATAGTAGATGTCTCTTAATAATCTTGTTAGACTTCCTTCCTTGACTGGTATCTCTTCGAAGGTTTTGTCTGCCACACCCCAGCCAAATGTAGGGTCGTTAAAGAATACATGGCTTTCATTGACCCAATGCATGAAAAGTCCCGATACTCCCATATCGGATATTCTTTCGCCCACACATTCCAACACCTTAGCGTCTCTTTCTTTTGGATCGTCATAAGAGAAAATCAAATTATAATCGGCAAGATTGAACTGACCGTATGAATCGTAATTTGAGCCCAGCAAAAGGTACCATGTAATATCCAGCTTTTTGTTATCGTCAGGGACGATGTTAAGTGCTTTCTCAATACAAAAGTGTACCAAAAATCCAATCAGGAATGCTATTATAACTCCCGTTATGGACATTATAAATCTCTTAAATCCATACTTTTCGTGCAGAAAAGATGCAATACATATCCCTATCAGAATAATAAGGTTTAAGGGCTTTAGGGAATATGAAAGCATTGGCACTATTAATATTATCAGCCACTTTAAAATTACATTCCCTTTCCAATTTCGCATTTTAAGATAAATGTATAATGTAAGAACCGGGAATATAATTGAGAGCGAGTCGGTATAGGGAACAATAACCCATGCCTGCAATGCAAAACAAGTAGCACCTAAAACGTATGAAAAGTAGACATAGCACCTTTTTCTTGTAATCTCCCATACACAAAGAGACGATAGTATAACCGATACGTTCGATAGCAGGGCTGAAATTGCCGCCAATAACAATTCTCCGTTTATATTAAGAAGCTTTTCTATCTTGAATACCACAATATAAATGGCGTAAATATACATATTATTGGGAGCGTACTGAAAATACCGCAGGTTATAGAACTCATCTGAGATACCCTCCACAAAGTACCTCGCTCCTTTGGCAACAATTCCGGCATCATTTCCCACAGAAAAATATGTCGTATACACCAGTATCATTTGCATAATCAAAAGAAGCACAGTGGCGATACCTAAAAACATCTTGGGGAATGTATCATCTGCATCATTTCTTTTTCTCAAGAAATACAAACACACAAAGAGTATTGCCAGAAAAGCTATCACCCATAATATGTTGGGAACGACTTCCGAAATAAAAACCTGCTTTGAAATATCGAAGACGTAGTTTTCTTTGTCAGGTTTTATAACGAATATGACAAGTGCCAAAAACAATGCCGTGACAATTATTATTATATCAGTTATTATTATTATTACTTTCCGTAAACGCATTATAACACCCTATACCTACAGTATCTTCTTAACGCCGGGTATCAGCTTTATAATATATATTATTACAGCTCCTATTAAGAATACCAGCGTACACCAAATCCACGCCGCAATAAAGCGCCCGACAACGGATGCAAGATAATCATATACTCCCACAGTATAATTTCTTATTATATTCTCCGTCAAATACACTCCGAAAACGGTACTTCCCAAAGCTGTAAGAATAAATGAAACTCCCTTGTTAGCCTTTCTTTGCTTAAATATCATCTTGGCTATATAGAATACTCCTACATCCAATATGATTGTAAATCCTGTTGTAAACAGCCCTTTGTCGTATATTGTGAACTCTTCGTAGGGCAGGTTCCGATAAATTGACATTGCGACTATAAGTGCAATAACAATTATCATAAGTAATATCCATTTTAACATTCCTTTGACATTATATCTCGACTCTTCGACGCGATGCTCCATATAGTAACCGAGCAAAGGATATATTACTATACGATTGAAAAACGGAATCACGAAGAAGCTGTTGTATCCTCCCTGATATAACACATAAAGCACAAGGGAGAATACTCCCTCAATAATTACGAACAGAATAAAGAGGTATTTAAATTCCGCATTGCTCATATTCTTCGCCAGCTTTCTTAAGAAGGGCAGGCAGATCAAATACGCTATGTATGCATACAAATACCAATACGCCGGTATTATATTATCCGTTAGGATGTTCTTAAAGAAGAATTGTATTGACAACTCCTCCTTATTAACAATTACATTAAATGCATATTGAATAACAGAGAATACTGCCAAAACAATTACCATTCTAAGAACTCTCTTAAGATATAAATCCTTCAGGGACTCTTCCTTGGGAATAAGTAACGAACCCGATATCATGAAGAAAATCGGAACGGCAACGGCAATTAGTGCTCCGGTAGACATATATATAATTTTGAAGGGCATTGAACAATCAAATGCATACAGATAGTATCCTTTTTCGCTTGTGTGGTTATATATTACAAATATTATTGCAATTATTCTCAGCAAATCCAGATACAGTTTTCTTTCTTTAACCATTAGCTTCTTCCAATTGTCAAATAATTAATGATAAGATATGCCACCACCGGTATATATTGAATCACAAAACATATCTTGGTGTACCATTTCGCTGTTACTCTGTTAAGGGATCTTGTCTTATAATAATCGGTATTCTCTATAAAGTATACTACACAGATTATAAGCATGCAGATTAAATATATCGTAGCGCCTATCCCGTAGACTATTACTCTTTCATCGCTAAAGGTATCGTATATAAGAGATGAACCGTTACTTAGTCCTAATAAGCTCATAAATGTATAACTGATTCCCGGTCTAAAGAATCTCTCCGTAAAGAAAATATATATTACAACACCAATGTTACATCCAAAATACAATAGTTCGAAATCCTCTTCCTTCTTAAAGAGCAGCCCCATTATAATTAAAGCCGGGACAATTGTTATAAACCAGTTACAAGAAGGTGAAACAAAGATTCCGTATGCTATATACGTAAGTGTAGGATATAACAAATAGTCTTTTAGACTAACCTTTTCATTCTTTCCTTTACGAAAGGCAATAAAGCAGATAATAATTACTACTGAAAGAAATACATATACACTGCCTGTTTGTAAGCTGAATAATTCTTCGACTCTGGTCGAGCCTAACGCCTCTTTATAAATCATCGCATTAAGCTTTTTCATTTCGGCGTATCCGGGCATAAGTATCCTTGTCAGTGTAAAATCCAATACATAGGGTATTACAGATATAATCGCATACAAAAATACTCTTTCTCTGAACCTGGATATTGCCAGAAGATAAAAAGGAACAATAACCAAAAGAGCGAAGGGCTTTGTCAAAAATGCAAGCCCCAGCAAAATTGACATGTATATATACTTCTCTTTTATAAAGCATAACGCCGATAGCATTATAAACGTAACGGTAAATATATCCACCTGACCTTTGCCTATTACGCTTATGCAAACTACGGCAGAAAGCATATAAAGAATTATTCCTTTAACCTTCTTATCATAATCGAATTTCAGCGCATCCAGTAAATAATACATAATTATTATATCTATAATATGCACTGCCAGAATAAGTACTTTGAACCATATATCATATATTACGGAATTAATCACAATCCCCGCTATACGCTCCAGAAGAAAAAACGGTGACAGAAAAGCTGCCGTTATTACACTGTCGAACAGGCTGTAATTGTTGGGCATAGAATGTATCTCGTATGTGTACTCGGGATAGCGACTCAATGTCCCCTCAAATAAAGATGTCAGCAAATCATATCCCCACATGGCTATGGTGTTGCAATCTATCTGTGATACTGTAAATATATATAACAGACTTATAGCAAAAGTAATACCTATTAATACCTTGTCTTTCTTATCAAAGGATTTCATTAATATACTCCTAATAAACGTCCTATCTTCTTCCCAAAAATCTTCTGTGATACTAGAATTATTATACTTGCAATTATTAATACAACAACTGCTTCAATTATGAACCAATAGTCACTTGCAACTATAAGATTAGAAAAGTACCTTCCCCATATTCCGATAATAAGCTGATGTATCAGATATATTCCAAATGACGCATCGCCAATTAATACTAATAATCTAAGGGGTCTTTTTTCGCTCTTACTTAAGATAAGGGATGCTATAAAAATACATACAACCATTCCCGTTAACATTGCGCTAAGCTTTACCTGCGTGTTGGCAAAATCCGTTCTTCCCAAAGATAACCAGGCGTGACCTTCCAACAATTCAAGGGCTATACAAACGGGTATAAGCACTATGGATATTACATTTATCCTGGTTGATGAAACTTCCTTTCCGCTCTTATACCTGATTCGTATCAACATTCCCATGTAGAAGAAAATAAACCAAACAAAAAAGTTATTGATATTGTACGGATATATAACATCTATACCGCAGTTAACGAGAATATATTCCGTAACTATGGCAACAGGCGTTATTATAAATCCTATCCACCATAATTTAGAACGAATAAGCTTTCCCACCAAAGGGGCAATGATAACAAGCTGCATGTATACCAGAATATAATAAAAGGTACTGCAGCAATTACCTGTAAGATAATCTATTATTGCCGTATCGTAGCTTCCCTGAAACACAACATAAACTATCGACCATAAGGTATATGGAATAAAAACACGAAGAAGCCTTCTCTTGTAAAAGGTAAGAATATCCTTCCCTTGTATCTGCTCCTTCGTCAAAAGCCCCGAAAGAAATACAAATATTCCCACAGCCGGATTAACAAAAGGTCTTACATATATCTCATAAGGATTAAAAAGAACGGTATGGGTTACTATTACCATAAAGATAGCAACAGCTCTTGCAACTTGTATTTTCTCTTTTTGATTGTCTCTAAGTATGAATTCCATATCTTCCAATCCTTTTGCCTTATTCTCTTAAAGGCCGAACACATGATACATAAGTCTTGCCATTGCCTTGCATATATATACATCATAAAAAGGCATATATACTATAGGATAAGCCACCAATATCTCTGCTACATATATTTTGCTTTTGACAGTATGCATCAAATACTTGACATTAGTCCATATTATCTTGTCTCCCATTGCCATCAGGCAAAGAATTGCTCCTATATAATAGAATATCAACGAATAAGCATACCTGCCGTAATCAGTCTTAAGGATTATCTCCGGAAGATTGGTAGCGCCTCCTAAGAGCAGGAAGAGGTACTTAGCATACGTTAGCTTATCAGCCTTTGTCTCTTTTAGAACATTTCTAAAGAATAATACAAAGAGAACGATATAAGGTGAAAACAGTACCAGAAATATAGGCGTTTCGATATAACAAATCACATGATACTTCCACTCATCTGCGAAGACATCTTTGCCCAAAACCTCATGATTGATTAAGGACTCGCTGTAATCCTCACCGTTAGCGGACAGACTTTTGGCATAATCAACTATACTTTCCGCCTGAGCCTCTGTAATATTATAAGACGAAATAAATTCAAAATATATAAACAGAACGGATACCACAACAAGCGTAATAATAAATAGCGCCGCGTATTTGCGTGAAATCTTCTTTGTATCCTTCAATGCCTTAAAGAGAAACAGAATCAGGACAATATTTACATACATAAATACATATCCTTGATGAAACAGCATTGCGATACCGCAGAAAATCGGAACAAGCCACTCTAGGAATCCCTGTACAATCAGCATACAACAGATAAATGTTATTATAACAAGTACCACATCCACTCTGCCGAAATTATGCTCCCCTGCGAACATAGGGAAGTTAAATATTGAAAAGAATACAATAAGATAGTACATGTACTTCTTATCCTGCTCCTTCGTCTTACGAATAATCTGTAAGAAGAATAACATTAAGACAACGAAGAATATGACAAGAAACACTTTGGACAGCGCATAAATTCCGTCATACGTCATTGTATTAAGCCCTGTAAGCTCTCCTATATAGTTCCAGATAGTTCCGAGTAAACCTCTTGATACAAACCCGTAATCATAAGACAGGGCATAAAGGGTCGTATTCTGCGGAATTATATTCTTATCAAAGCTCCATATTATAAATAGGACTCCGAATATTCCAAGCAATATCAAAAATAAGAAATCTTTACTCTTAAAAAAACTCTTCATCATGTCTCCTAAATTCCAACAATATTTCTAAACAACACACACAATTGATCGGTAAACTCGGTTACCGCTATATCCATAAAAGGCACAAAGAGAAGGGGCGTTACAAAAACAAAGGGTCTGTAGAGACTATCCTTAAGCTTTTCTAATCCTTCATCCACGCTTTCTATTATGTCTCTTTCGTTAACAGCATACATAAAGATAAATATCAATAAGAAGTATGATACGCCGGCAAATGTCCATCTGCCGAAATCAACTTTGAATATATAATCGGGAAGCAGCGTCAATGGTCCCAAAATAACCGCTAAATATATCAGCTTCCTCTTAATCTCTGTCTGTCTTTTCAGCGTTCTTACAAGCACTTTGCCCACAAACAAAATATAGGGCGAGAAAAAGACAATGAACATTATTATCTCTATTACATTGCTTAGTCTATATTTTAATTCTTCGTCATGAAGATTTACTCCCAAAATCTCGGCGCGTAGCAATTCGTCGTGAGGCTTGCCTTCGACTCCCATAGTTCTTGCATGCTCTCTTATCTCGTAGTAATAATCATGGGCTCCGCCTCTATATATTATCTGGAACCAGAAGAATAACGCAGCGCATATCACAAGTGAAATAATAAGTACCGCAATATATTTACCTCGATTTTTTCCTTCCTTCGTAAATATCCTGTATAGGAGAAGGACAAGTACCACGTTATAGAACATGAACACATAGCCCTGATGGAATATAACTCCAAGTGCCGTAAGCGGAACAACAAGCCATACAAACTTTTCTATGGCAATCAAATAAATCGCCAGAATAGTTGCCAAAAGCATAAACATATCTATTCGTCCAAAGTTCTTTTCTGTTGCGAACATGGTAATGAAAAATACTGTAAAAATCAGTATTAAATACTGCTGCATTTTCTTGTTGGCAACGCTTGTTCTTCTTAAGAATAACAGCATCATGATTGCAAATGCAATATAACAAACAACAGTACATATCACATAGAACTTAAGAGCAACAAAATAATTCCAGATATCCACACCCAGGAGACTTCCCAGAAACTGATATATTGTTCCTATTAATCCTCTGGATGTAAAACCGTATTTATAAGAAATCGCCAGAATCGAGGTGTTATATGAATTGGCAATCCAGTCGAATGTTCTTATAAAAAGCCCTATGGTCATAATCCCCCATATAACCAGAAAAGCAAGCATATTGCGTTTTTTCTCGTCCTGTAGAATCCTTCCCATAACCTGTCCCTACGTTATACTCCTTACCAAAATACAAACTCTATCCACCAGCTCCACAATTATAATGTCATTAAAAGGCACAAAGAGCATCGGATAAGCCAGTAAGAGTGGCGTAAACACCTTGCCACGCACTGTACTTACGTCCCTATGTACTTCTTCTATAAAATCCTTATCTCTAAGAGCAATCATTACTATGAAGACAAGCAGGTAGTAACATACTACCGCATACGTCCATCTGCCGAAATCAACCTTGAATAAAAAGTCGGGAAGCATAGTAAGCGAACCGATTCCAAGTGCCAGATATTTCATTTTGTGCCAGAACTTTTTCTGTTTTAATATAAGTCTTACAAATGTCCTTAAGACAATGAATATATAAGGACACATAAGCACAGTCCAGGCAATTATCTCTTCGACGTTACAATGTCTGTATTTTCTCTCTTCTTCCGTTAAGTCGATACCCTGTATCTCTGCCCTTATCAAATCCGTATGCGCCTTACCGTTCCTGCCTACAAGCTTGGCATTCTCCAGAATCTCATTGAAATACTCATGTGCTCCGCCTCTGAAAAAAATCTGAAACCATAAGAACAGCACTGAACAAACCACAATTGAAAGTACCATAATAATTATATACTTTCGCCTCTTGTCCTTGTCAGAATCTATAATCTTTACAAACAATATTACAAGGACGATATTATAGAACATAAACACATAGCCTTGATGGAACATAACTCCTATTGCGCTAAGGGGAATAACCAGCCACTGCCCCTTCTCTATTAAGAGTAGGAATACAGCCACAAGGCTTGATGATAGCATAAAGATATCTACCCTTCCAAAATTAAATTCGCAAGCAAAAGTAGGCACAGTAAAAACCGTAAGAAGAAGGATAAGGTACTGTACTATTTTTTTCTCGTCCTTGGCGGTTCTTCTAAGAGCGATAATTAAGACAAGAGCAAACAGTCCATAGAAAATTGCAGTACAAAGCAGGTAGAAATTCCTGGCGGCTCCGTATGTCCATATATCTACTCCGAGAAGCTGTCCGACGGTTTGGTATATTGTTCCCACAAGACCCCTTGAGGTAAATCCGTATTTATATGATATAGCAAGAAGTGATGTATTATATGTCTTACACCAATGTACATACCATGTCAAAAACAATCCAACCGTAAGTATTGCCCACAAAAATCCGAATATTAAATTGTTCCTTTTTCTGTCGTCTTCAAATATTTTCTTCATAATAATCGTTATCTAAACAACCATCCCGGTAAGAATATATCACAAAGTCGTAGTGTTATATCCGATATGAACCAATCCGAGAAGGGCATAAAAATCAAAGGATAAACTATTAAAACTTTTCCAAAACTGATTCTCTCGTTTACAGTCTGTTTTACACCATTAAATACTTCCATTGTCTTCTTGTCCTTCATAACAATCAGGCAGATGACAATCAATATGTAGTAGAAGAATGTGTAATATGCATATCTTCCGTAGTCAACCTTAAGTATCATCTCCGGCAGAAGCGTAAGACCTCCCAGCACAACGGAAAGGTATCCCAATAATCGTACACCTTTTTCTCCTCTAAGCAGTCTCTTGGCGAAGATAACAAAAATAATTATATACGGACAAAATGTTATTAAGAAAAACGGAAGCTCCCTTAAATTGATTATGTGATACTTAATCTCCTCCTCGAACACACCCTGTCCTAAAATCTCATGATTAAGAATGGTTTCATTATAATCATTTCCGCTTTTGGAAAGCTTCATGCTGGTATTTATTAATTCTTCAACAACTCCCTCGCCTGCCGTATGACTGAAGAATTCGAAGAACAGGAACAATATGCTTATCTCGGCAAACGTAATTATAAAATATATCAAATACCTTCTTCTTGTCTTGTTATCTTCATCTGTCATCGCCTTAAAGAACAAAAGAACAAGTATGAGATTGGCGTTTGTAAATGTGAATCCCTGATGAATACACATACATACTCCAATCAGAGGAATTACAAGCCAAGGTATCTTATCTTCCAAAACCAATACTACGGATATGAGAAGAAGTATAATAAAATATATATCTATTCTTCCCAAGTTCTCCGGTGTCCAGAAGTTGGAGAATGTAAATACGCTGAAAAATGCAATAAGCATCCTAACGTTATGTAAATTGTCTTTACTGCATTTGCTTAAGCAATAGTAATAGAACAGGAAAATTACCATTAGAAGCACTACAGTCATTATTATCGAGAAATAATAAAGGTTCTGATACGTCATCAAATCAAAGGGTAATATCTTATCAAGAAGCTGATAGACTGAACCTAAAAATCCCCTCGAAATAAAACCATACTTATATGAGAAGGAATAAAGCGTAGAGTTATAGTGACTCATATTGCTTCCAAAGTCTTTCAGAAAGCAAAGTATTGCAAATACAAATAGCATCAAAAGAAATATTATGTTTTGTTTTCTGGAATTGCTATTCATTAACACAAATCTCCTAGTCTACCCACAAATGTAAGAGATTATTATTCAAATCCCCCGCAAGATGTGCTGATACCATACTTATATTAACATCCCACATAGGCGTAACCATTAACGGCAGGACATAGAATATAACCACGTAGGGCTTATCTTTAATCCTTTCTGTTTCGTAAGACAGTACAGTAATAATCTGCTTATCTTTGACCGCAATCAAAAATGCAAAAATTAAAATATAATATACTATTATTGAGAACATCCAACGTCCGTAATCTACCTTGAGAATCAAATTAGGTACTATTGTAACAACACCCATAGCCAATATAATGTACTTTAGCTTGTCAATCTTCTTCGTCGATTCTCTTACTACATTTATAAATATTCGTATTACCAATATAATATATGGCAGCATTATTAGTGCAAATATAGGGAACTCAACAAAGTTTTTCAAGTGGTGTTCCCATTCGGAAATTGTGGGGTCTATCCCCAGTATCTCATGCTGCAAAAGCGCTTCATGGTAGCCTTCGTCTTCTTTGGAGAGCATTATTGCCTCTTCAACCACATTATTGTATACATTCACATCCGTTGTATGGGCGAAGAAATTAAGGTATAGAAATAATGCCGATGCCCCTGCAAATGATAATACAAATAGAATAATGTACTTTATTCGACCCTTTTTGTCCGATTCAAGAAATCTGTATATCAAAATCACCAGCGTTACGTTAAAGAACATAAATACATACGCCTGGTGAAACATTACGGCAAAGCAGGAAAGGGGAACAATTAACCACTCTGCTTTTCTCCACATCAAAATCAAGACGCTTAACACTGCTGTCATTACAAGATAGATGTCCACTCTTCCAAAATTATATGAATTGGAAAAGAAGGGTACGGAGAATACAACAATAAGAATCGTTACTATCTGAATATGTCTGTAGTTGTCCTCATTGGATTTATATATAATATAAAAACAAAACAACCAGACAAGTATCATAAATAATGCAGTAACAGCCTGTGAATACCTTAGCACTCCGTTGTAATTCATAATATCAAAGGGAAGGAATTTGTCCACCATGCGAAATATGCTTCCGCTTAATCCCCTTGAAACAAAACCGTATTTATATGACAAAGCAAAGATAGATGAATTATATGAATTGACATATCCGCCGTAATCTCTCAGGAAAAGAAGTGCCTCCAAAGCGGCAAGCAGTCCCAAAAGATAGGCTTTCTTCTTCTTAAGCTCCATGAATTTCTCCAATAATCTTAAATTAATGCCTGAATCTATTTATTCCATTCGCAAAAATATACGCAACAAATACAGGTAGAAGCGAGAACAAATATCTTGCGTTTGTTTCAAACAATGTAAGGAAAACAAATAGTCCGAGAATCGTAATTCCCGTAACTACAGTAACAAAGTCTGATTGGGGCAGCGTCTCCTTTGCAATGCACATTATTAATGATCTTACAAAGCAAAGAATTAAAACTATATACCATATTATCTGAGCTATGTTGGCAAAAGCCGAGAAATTCTCTCCGCCCTGTGAAAATGCATTTTCAGCTCTTAATATATTATCTCCTCCTACATAGTAGAAGCTTCGAAGCGCCTTCCCAAGGGCTGAATCGTTTTCATACATCTGTTTTACAAATCCCGCTTCCTTGCCCCATCCCAAGACACCGTTGGCATAGTTAAGATATGTCTTGTTGCATACATGCTTAATATATTGAAAGGGGAACATTTCCTTGTACCGTTCAATAACCTTCTCTATGTCGGCGCTGGATTTTTCCTCTTTACTTGTAAAGCTGCAGGTGTAGTCATCATCCATGCCATTATATTGTCCAACCATATTATAATTGGAGCCCAATAGCAAATAGTGAGCCATTGGCATGACTGCATTATCATTAGCCTTGTAATCAATGGTTTTGTAAAGTATCGCTCTTGTTAGCAATACAACTGCCACTGCAGCAAGGACTCCTATCAGTATTTTAACAAATGACTTTAGCTTGTCTTGTTTTCTTATTATCTGAATCAATTCATAAATTGCTATTGCAAATAATATAAACAGATTGGTGGGTTTAATCCCGTAGGCAATACCCGGCAGTATTACTACAAGAACAGGCTTAAGAAACCACACGACTTTCGAATCTCTGATAGCCAAATATATGTATAGACTGCATATAGGAATCAGAACGGAAAAAATATCCGAATAGGGCGCTATCAGCCAGGGCGATAATCCGAACAGAAGCACACTAAGTACATATGCCACATACCCCCAAATTCGTTTTTTCGATACCCTGTATACAACAAGTGACGTCATAAGAACAGATGCATTGTTAAGAATCACTCCAAAGTATACTAATGCTTTATACCCGTCAAATCCTATATACTTTCCAATTGATACAAAAGCAATTGTAAGTACATACATGAAAATATTGTTGGGGTTTTTCTCGAAGTAATGTCTGTGGAACTCGTCCAAATTATTGTCAACATACTGCTGCGCCGCTTCTTTTAGATAGGACACATCCCATCCCACCTCAAAGAAGATGTTCTCTACGATAATAATCTGCAAGGTTAAAAGTACCAATGTCGCTACAATTAGAAAAATAAAGAAACGTCTTCTATTCTCTGTAACTTCTCTTTTGGCAAGCTTATATCCGAAGATAACTATAACGCCTGCGATTATTAATCCCACCAGAAACAATATCCATTTGGAAACAGAAAAGTCATAGTACACCCAGTATTGGTCTCTTCTGTTCATTAACAGATTAGTTCCTATAATGAACAGAAACACAAGCGATAGTAATCCGTATATGATTTTATTAATAACATTTAATCCCTTCATTTACGACATTGTGTAACCATTTTTTGTGGATACTTTTCCCCTTCTTCTATTGTTCGTGGTATTCTGCCTCCGTATTAACCGACCATACATTTGTGTGGTCATTTACATTGTTTTTAATATTTTTTACTGCCTCAAAGGATGTACACATGGAGTGATCCATATTATTATATCTATGCTGTCCATTTCTTCCCACGCATATGAGATTTGGAAATCCCGCTAAATATTTCTTTATTTCATCTATATGCTCATATGTATCAAAGTATGCTGGATACGCCTTTTTTACACGCTCTACATGTGTGTCAAGTAAATCTTTTTTAGATTCTACTAATCCCATTCTAATTATTTCTTTAGCACCAAGCTTAGCAATTTCTTTGTTTGGCATATTCCAGAAATCATCACCTTCATCACAAAAATATTCCAAGCCTAACCACACAGTATTATATGGATCCTTCACCATATATGGAGACCAGTTGTTATATACTTGAAATCTTCCCATTGTAACATTACGGTCATGAACATATACCCAGTTATCCGGTATAATATCATTTAATGTAGGGATATTTGTTTTATTCTTTAATTTTAATTTCTTAACAAGAACACCTACGGTTACATAATCTCTATAAGGCAAGCCTTCTGCAATCTTACGAACTGATGTTGGAACATCGTTCATTCCAACAACCAAATCCTTAAGAGGCATTGAAGAAATTACATAATCACAGTCAATGAACTTTTTCTCATTATTTTCTACAATATTTACACCTACAGCTTTACCTTCTTTAGTGCAAACATTTTCTACCTTTGTATTTGTTACAATTGTTCCGCCATTTTTAATGATTTCTTGAGCTGTTATTTCCCAGATTTGACCTGGTCCCAATTTAGGATAGGAGAATTCTTCTATCAGAGACGTTTCAACGTGACGATCCTTTTTCCCCACTTTCTTTTGGAATATATCCTTAAGAATTGCCATTATTGATAATCCTTTTACACGCTGTGCTCCCCATTCAGGAGAAATCTCAGAAGGATGTCTACCCCACAAATTTTCTGTATATTTTTCAAAGAACATCTCATATAGTTTCTTTCCAAATCTGTTTATATAGAAATCTTCTAATGATTCTTCTTTTCTCTTAAAGATTGTTCCTCTTAAATAACTAAAACCAACAACAATTGTTGTCAAAACTCCCATGTTCTTTATTGTTTCAAACTTTAATGAAATAGGATAATCAAAGAACTTCTGCTTGAAGAAAATACGCGAAAGACGGTTTCTCTTAAGCATTACCCTATCTTCTTTGTTTGGGTCTGGACCATTTTTTACTATATTTCCTTTTCTGGAAAGCTCTCTATCATCAAAAGATAGTGCACCCTGGGTAGGCATCATTTCTTCCCACCACTCATTAACCTCATCAACTTTAGAAAAGAATCTATGGCCACCCATATCCATTCTATTTCCCTTATAGTTTACAGTTCGTGAGATGCCTCCAAAAGTTCTACTCTCCTCGTAAACAACTACATCATATTCATCCTTTTGTTTAGACAGCTCGTAAGCTGCTGTAAGACCTGCTGGACCTGCTCCAATTACTACTACTTTTTTCATGCCTTTCTCCATAACCATTTTTTAATAACCATAACCAGATTTCCCACAACTATAGCGCCGAACAACGTGATAAAAAATCTCATTATATATGCACCAAAAACTCCTATTCCCGTTGTATACAATTCTGGAAAATAATTTGCAACAACAAACAAAAACACGTAATTTATACTATCAGAATATAAATATAAATCAAATGAAATGTTTCCTATTTTTTCAAATAATGTCCATTGTTTTTTTTCTAAGAATAGGGTTACATATAATATAAATAACGAACCCACGATACCTGTAATTATAGTATAAATATACTGATAAAAACCTTCATAAATAAAGTGTTTTCCTATGAAAAATACTACAACATATACAATTCCTGCTAATATTCCTTTAAGTAAAAATAGTTTTCCTTTTTCAATTCTAGACCTTAAGTATTTTTCAAAAAGAACACCAAAGAAAAACCATATACCATATTGCAGTGATAAAAACGTCATATTTCCCTTTACAAAGTATCCTGCAACAAAGCAGACAATGGCAATTAATATACTTATTTTACTTATATCAAAATACTCAATAAAAGCAACGACTACAAATATAATAAATAAAACAACAATAAACCAAAGATGGCTATTACCAAATAACAATAATTGGCCTAATATTGCGTCCTTTATGCCATTAGTAAAGTATCCGCTTATGTATTTTAATGGTATCTGCCAAAAAATAGTGACCAAAACAAATGGTATCAGAAGCCGTTTCGCCTTTTTCAAAATAAAGGCACCTACTTCCTTTATGGTGCTTATTTCTTTTCTTGTATACATATATACAGCACCAGAAAGCATCATAAATAATGGCATATGAAATCCATATATCATATCTACAAATAATTGCAGTCCATTGTTGACCTTCATTGCTTCATTGCCTTGAATTAAATCAAAATATGAAAGGCTACCATATTCACTTCCTGCCGCCATATACAGGCTGTGTCCTAATAACACTAGCAATATAACAACACCGCGTAGGTACTGATAAATACTAATTTTTTTCATGTTTTCTCTCTACATCCTAAACAAAATCTCTAAAGAATAATACAAATTAGGATTCCTTAAATACAACCCATTTTGAATGTTTGGAATCAATATAGCAACTACTTGAATAAAAAAGCTTACGAGTGCTGCACCACTAACCAAAAAGTGTTTGATTCGAACTTCAGAATTCTTTGTATTATTAGTGCTCCAAAATGAAACTATCACACCTATGATTACAAATATAAATGTAAAGTCATACATATAGCGCGTTGTTATTCCTGCCATCCATATATCTGCTAATACAATTACACACCCTATTACAAATAAAAAGATACCGAACTTCTTCAACTCACCCTTCTTATTTGCAGAAAAAATTCCTAGGGAAAGGATGCTTAGAGGGAATAACCATATCATTCCCCCATACATATCATGTAAATAAAAATATCCCAGATAATCTGATGACAAATCCCTTAGCTGTAAATATGGAAAATGATCAACAATTGGAATAGGTGCAAATACATATTCCCAAATTCCCTGAATAAACTTAACACCCGATCCAACCTGGTGCGTCATATCTACTCCAGTAAAATTATACTTTGCGCCAAATTCAAATATAGAATCAAAGCGAAGATAATTATATATCATCAAACCAAGAGCAACTACTATTATTGGAAGTGAAATGGCAAGCAAGTTCCACTTTCCTTTGCCAGAAAAGAATCTTGAACTCTTAATGTCTTCAAAGAAAATTGCAAAGCCTGCTAATATTAAAAGGGCCAAATGAGGACGGCAGCCTGCAACTAATGCCATACATATACTTCCTAATACAAGCAAAGGCTTTGATATTTTGCCATTACCATCAGAAGATAGGAACCAAAATGATAACCCCCAGAAAACAAATGCTATGGCAGATAATATTGCAAGAGAATAAGTGTTTCCAGGATATACTAAAGCAATACCCCCTGCTGACATCAATAGGGCAATATCTGCCAGTAAAAACTTTCCTAAGGAAATCTTTAGATGATACCTTTTTATCAAAGAATTCAAAAAGACGAATATTCCAACAAATAAAAATACACCAAAAGCAAAAACCACCTGATATGTCTTCAATACTATTCCAGTTATCAGATATATAGGCAAATATACCAGGAGTACAGGAACTATTCCAAAATAAACATAATAATTATGGTCGTAATATGCTATGTCAAATAAATAATTACCACCCGCTTCTATTCTGCTATAAAAATCATATGGATTATCAATTTGATCTAACTCTGGTGCTATCTCATAATCCAAATGCAAATGACCTTCAGCCAATGACTTTGTTAGCATTTCATATTGTCTTGTAGGCTCTGGATCTGTAAGCCATGCATTATATGATGCATTACATTTTAACATCCCTAAAATAAACAATATATAACATACAAAAAGCAATGCCATTATCACTAATTGACCTTTGCTTTTTAGAGAAAAATCTTTTTTAAAAATAAAAGAATTTTTTCTAAATAAATAAATACTTCCAAAAAATACAAACAATACAATTAATCTTATAAAAGAAAAATCAAAAGGTCTTTTTTCGTTTATGCCTAAAGCATTTACAACAAGCTCCCCTTTATCCTTAGAAGACATCTCAACCTTGATTTTTTCACTATCGCCAGACAAATGTAATCGTAAATATTTACTTTGTTCATTATCGCTTACTATTTTACTTTCGGGCAATTCATAATACGTGGAGTCTGCAGCATCTGTTTTTGAGACAATAACATCTATAGGCGCCCCACTAATCACCTCAGAATCCTCATCACACAGATTTACATCTAAGAATAAATTATCAACATGTTGATTAATATCACTCATCTCTATAATTAGTGAGTCATCTTCCACTGTGTATTCTGGTTTAAAGGATGCTTCTTCGAAGGACAATGATTCTATTGCGCGGAAATTGAAAAACAAAACTTCAATTGCAACACATATAATAACTATTAATATCCAGCCAAGTATTTCTTTCTTTAACTTCATTTTATTTACTTTCTTCTTTATTACTCTTTATTTTTTTGGATACAAATGTGATTCCTTTTACAACGCACCACATAGCAATTGAAATACAAATAGTAATCAAATACACCATATAAGGCGAAAAATCTGGCTTTGTCTCAATAACAATCATATGTACACAATACATTGGCAGACTTAAAGCCCCCAAAAAAGAAATGGCTTTTCCTTTTACATAAGATGTGAAAGTTTCCCCTGATAACGTTAGACCTAATCCTATGACAAAACATGTAATTACTATTATTTCATTTCGTAAGTTCTCAAGCGACGCAAGATAAGCAACAAAGGCATATGACAATAATTCTATCAAACCAAAAACGACAATAAAGGAACGTTTTTTCTTAATGGTTTTTTGAAAAGCTACACTTATTCTATATACAAGAGCTCCTATTAATAATCCTGCCAAAGCTCTCATACATAAAGCAGGATATATCATCATCTCGTAGTGAAAACCATCAATAGTTCCAGTAGATATAATCAGTACACCATACAGAAACATAGGAAGAAATGTATATAACCAAAGTCCTATTTTTTTATCCAAATAATATGCCAAATACATCATTATAGGCAGCATCACCAACAAAACTATGATATACCACAGAATTGGCATCATCATAGTACTCATTACCCAACCATCCCCTAATTCAACTTCATTAGGAATCATTCCAGTTGCATTTAAAAGCGATACATTTTCTGCAAAATATAAAACAAATCTTCCAATTGCGTTAATACCTGCATTTAATAGCTGCTCTCTAAGTTCGAAAGCAACAAATAATACCATAGACATAAATGTATATGGCAGAATTCTCCACATTTTCTTTATGGTGTATTTCACTGGAAAATCTTTAAAGCTTTCTCCTGATTCTCTATATTGTAAAACTTTTTTATAAGCAAAAAATCCACTTATTATAAAGAAAAATTCTACAAATATCCATCCAGAATGAAACACGTATTTTGTATGATATCCAATGATTATGGTCGCCGCCAAAAAACGCAGCAATTCTAAAAAAACATTTTTCTTCATCTTTACTCCAACTAAACACTTTTTCTTTTTAATCTATTTATAAAAAAAGTCTTCGCTAAGTTATACAACCATACTATAATGGAAAACAATACAATCTGAGATATTATTAATATCAGCAAATTATCTCCTAAAGCATTCCAATCATATACTGTAACTGTTACATTTCCCATATACATGAGCAGTAATGTGTTTTTACCCATAAATCTAAAATACGTATTCGCTACTGGTATTCTATCCAAATACTTACACGCTTTAAGTACTACATAGGTTCCTGCTATTGCACCTATTATACATAGTGGGAACACATGATAGATTCGAAGAGATAATACAATTCCTCCGTTCATGATATCTATAACCCATATTGCCGTTAAAATAGTTATTATCAATACTTTTGCCCATATTGGAATCTCTTTTGCATATTCTTTATACAAATGTCCCATGGCAAAAAACATTACGCAAACCAAAGCAACATCCCATTGGTAATAATGGTTTTCAACCTTAGGTCCAAAATACCATCCTACAACCATCAAAACTATTAATATTACACTATATAGGATTTTGTGATTCCATGCGATTTTATATATTACCCAATATATAATCGACGCGAGAAAAAGAGCAATTAAAAACCACCCTAGAGATAAACCATCACAACCTAATAGTATTCTTATTATCTTTTCACCAAAGGCAACGATATCAAAATTATTTCTATCTCTAATTAATACAAATACTAATGCTATAATATTTAATATTGCGTAAGGTATTAAAAGGCTTTTTATTTTTTTTATAAAATATTCTTTGAAGGGTATATCCTTAAAGAAATAGCCACTTAGAATAATAAATAATGGCATGTGAAATGATGTTATAAAAGATCCTGTTTTTATTATATGGTCTGCTAACATCAACACGATTGCCAAACCTTTGGCAAAATCTATTACCGTATTTCTTTTAGTTGGTTCGCTCATTTAATATTCCTTAATAAACCTACAAAAAGCCCGCTATTAAGCGAGCTTTATATTTTAATCCACTTCTATTACTCAGCCAACTTTGCTTCTTGCTTAGCAAGCTCTAAATCATGCTCAGCCATGATACGGCAAAGTTCTTCGTAGCTTGTCTTCTGAGGATTCCATCCAAGCTTTGTCTTAGCCTTAGTAGGATCTCCCCAAAGATTAACAACATCAGTTGGACGATAGAACTCTTCTGATACTTCAACAAGTACCTTACCTGTTGCCTTATCAATACCCTGTTCGTTAACGCCTTCTCCCTTCCACTCAAGATCAATTCCTACATACTTGAATGCAAGTGTTGTAAATTCTCTAACTGTGTGTTGAACTCCTGTTGCTATTACATAATCATCAGGCTCATCCTGTTGCATGATTAACCACATACATTCAACATAATCCTTAGCATATCCCCAATCGCGAAGTGAATCAAGATTACCAAGATACAACTTGTCTTGAATTCCCATTTTAATACGACCAGCAGCACGTGTTATCTTACGTGTTACGAAAGTCTCACCACGTCTCTCTGATTCGTGATTGAATAGAATACCATTTACAGCAAACTGTCCATAAGCTTCTCTATACTGTCTCATCATCCAGAAGCCATACTGCTTAGCAACAGCGTATGGGCTGTATGGATGGAAAGGTGTATTCTCATTCTGAGGTACTTCTTCAACCTTACCATATAATTCAGATGTAGATGCCTGATAGATACGACATGTCTTATCCATTCCTAACATATGAACTGCTTCTAATATTCTAAGAACTCCTATAGCATCAACATCACCTGTATATTCTGCTGCATCAAAAGATACTCCTACATGTGATTGTGCAGCCAGGTTATATATTTCATCAGGCTTAACATTATTAACAATCTTAACGATAGATGAAGAATCTGATAAATCTCCATCATGAATTGTAATTGTTCCTGCTTTAAGTAAATGGTCGATTCTCTCTGTTGAATGAATAGAAGATCTTCTTATAATACCATGTACCTCATAACCCTTTTCTAATAAAAGCTCTGCTAGATAACTTCCGTCCTGTCCGGTAATTCCTGTGATTAATGCTTTCTTTGCCATGTTTTTCTCCTTGTTTAATTATTCTTCATTATCTCAATCATATCAGATAGAGTCTGTCTAAGCGGTATAGTTGCTTCCCATCCAATATCGTTCTTAATCTTATCGCTACTTCCAATTATCAGTCTATTATCATCAGGTCTTACATAATCTGGATTTACTTTACCGGTTATATCTACACCTACAATATCCGCTATCTCACTTATTATCTCAGATAATGCTACACCTTTTCCGCCGCATATATTATATACTTCACCAGGTGTACCTTCCATTAGGAGACCATAATATGCTCTAACAACATCTCTGACGTCAACAAAATCTCTAATAATTGTGGTATCACCAGTCTCTATTATTCCTGATTCTCTTCCGCCTTCTTTAACATCAAGGATTCTTCTAATAAAAGAAGGAATAACAAATCTTTCATCCTGATATGGTCCCATATGGTTAAAGCTTCTAGTTAATACGATATCCATATCATAACTATCCACATAAACCTTTGACATCATCTCCTGCGATACTCTTGCTACAGCATAAGGACTAACCGGTGTAAGATTCATGCTCTCCCTTAACGGAAGCTCATCTTTAGATACATTTCCATATTCTTCAGAAGAACCTACCGATAGGATTCTGCATTTCTTATTAAGGCTTCTTACCGCATTGGTTAGATTCAGAAATATCTTCGTGTTATTGTTAAAGCACTCAGCTGGATGCTCCCAAGAATATGCAACAGAGGAAAATGCTGCAAGGTGAAGTACATAGTCTGGAGCAAACTCCGAAACCATCTCATTTACTGCTTCTTCATCTAACATGTTACATTTCTTAAAAGAAATATCTAGAACGTCAGAATACTTTTCAAGGTCAAGTTTTGGCTCATTAATATCTGCACCAAGCACTTGATATTCTTTTTTATTATCATATAGATAATTCAGAAAATGTCTACTTACAAATCCCGAAAAACCTGTGATTATGATTCTTCTCAAATCAATCTTCTCCTTTTCTATTCTGTGGTTTCTTCATTCTCTTTTTTTACTACTTTTTCTTTAGTTGCATCTTGCTTCTCGCTTTTATCATCCTCTTTCTGCTCAAGGAAAATCTTACGAGTCACGAAATTAAATACCATAACAATAGCTGTTGCAATTATCTTAGAACCAGCTGTTGCCATTCCATCAAATGTCATGCTAAATACGTGATTTACAACGTCAACACACCACTGTGTGAAATCTCCGCACCAGCCAACGTTATTGATAAGATACATGCAGCCAAGAATAATTAGTTCATTAAGTCCTAGTCCAATAAGACTTAATACGACAAAAATAATAAACTCCTTGCCGCGATTCATATCATCTTTTCTAGTGAAAACCCAATGCATGCTCAATAGGTAATTAACTATAATTGATACTATAAAACCAACTAAAGCACCTATCATAGCTGCTGTCGTTGCATCAATTCCAATCTTCCTAATAAATAAAGCAACTACATTAGTTATTACAAAATCAACTACAAATGATATGCCACCAACAACACCAAATCTCAAAATCTGTTTTAATAATTTGCTCATTTCTTAACTACCTACTTTTTGGAAATCCTGCTTTAATTCTTACAAAGAATAATCTAATTAATGTTGATATAAATGTTGCAATATAAGGTAGTAATCTCCTCTTAGATTCTCCATACATTCTCTTTTGAAAATCAATTGGAACTTCTCCGAATTTCAATCTATGATTCTTCTTATTGAGTTGGAGCATAAGTAACACTTCTTCTAACACATCATAATTCTTGCACTTAAGCTTTACTCTCTTTAATTGCTTTGTATGATACATGCGATAATCTGTAGAAAGATCTTTTGCATGAAGACCAAGCATTACTCGATATGCAAAATTAAGGAGATGACTCATAATCTGAGATGACTTAACATCATTGGTCTTTCCACCTTTACAATAACGAGATCCAATTACAACATCACATTTATCGTTAACGAACTTCTTATGAATAGCTGGAATTGCAACTGGTGGATGCGAACCATCTGAATCCATTATTAAGAACTTATCCTTTTTTGCGTGCTTAATTGCAGTCTTAAATGCTCCAGCAAATCCAGGCATCTCCTGATTAATATAGCGCGCTCCAAACTTCTCGCATACATCTTTTGTATTATCGAGAGGTTTCTCTGTATCTACAATAAGAATCTCATATTCTTCTCCACATTTCTCCACATTCTCAATAATCTGAGGTAATAGCACTTTAAGATTTTCTTCTTCTTTGTATGCAAGTAAAACAACACTGATTCCCATTTGTTATTTCTCCTAGTTATGTTCTAACTCTTTTTTTACAGAATACAACTTGTTAATTATACAATGAAAACCTTGCGTTCGCAAGGTTTTCTCATTAGATATATTACACAAATATTACGTTTTTTTTGCTAATGCTTTAGACATATAAGTCACATATCATCTCTTATTTTAATATTTTTATCTAGCCCAATAATATATCCATCAATTAAATAATAATTCAAATTATACTTGTCTTTATCCGGCAATTCATCTTCTTTTGCACTCAGGAATAAATACATATGAGTCGGAAATGTCTTGCCATTAGCCCTGTCTTCAAATTCTTCTCTGGTCTTTTCATCAGCAAAGTCAGTCAAATCTCGACTCATATATGTCATATTCATAGACATATCATGCTCTTTTGCAAATATCTCAAATGTTAATGCACTTATTCCATCCCAGTACAAATCCTGACTTGGCGGATAGACAACAATCTTATCGCATTTGTTTGCAACTTCTTCCCATAATGGTGATTGTAAGTCCGATTCATATACTACTTCCTTATGAAAATCAAAATGTTTTTGTTTTATGGCTGATGACAAATCAATCACTTGAACAAACAAGCAAAGTAACATTATTATTGTCACTATCCATTTCTCAACCAATAACACATTAGTATGCAAAAAAAGATTATTTACGTAAGTTTCTTTCCTATGTCTTAAAAAAATGTATGTTGGAATAAGCAATGCTATACTCATTATCATATAGTAGACTGGCCATATAAATCTTCCTGTGGACCTAAAAGTACTTAAAAGATTCCATATTAAATCTGGCCAAGGTATACTTAATATTTCTTTCTGACCTAATGTCCATGTCGGACTCATTGCAAGTAATGTAAATACCAAGAAATAAACCAACAACGCCACTATATATGATATTATCTTTTTTTATCTTGTTTACTTATTGGGCGATTATTTGCTCTAATAACATTGTCTTTTCTTATATTTGAATTGAATACAATACGTCTTATAATATATGCTATTAATATAACCACAGCAACCACAATTAGTATCAACATACCTAAGCCTAAATATGCAAACCCTTCATTTTGATAAGGTGTCACTAGTGGAAAGTTTCTAACAATACTTGAATAGCTTATTTCTCTAAAATCATGCGTAAAATGTCCAAAATCAGTGGCATATGTCATTGGATTGAATAAAGCATCTAAATTAAATGATAAAATGTCTAAACCGCCACTTCCGCTTGCATTCGTTTCTCCGTAAAACATCCCTATAATCCAAGCACTTATTAATGTAATAACAAGTGGAAGTATCAAGAGCATAACACAGTTTCTTATTCTTTCACCACATACTATATCTTGAAGAATAGAGCATAATAGTATTCCAAAAAGGATTGGTGTAAAATAGGCATTTATTAACGTTCCGCCTGCAATAAGCACGGTCCATAACCATATGTAGCTTCCGCGTTTAATTTTGCTTCTATATAGCCAAAGTACAATAGCTGCAACAATAAGAAAATGTGCGCTTAAAGCAGTATGTAAAAACATTCTATTAAGTAAAACCGGTGATAATACAAAGAAACTCGAAGAAACAACATTTACGATAATATTATGGCTATATCTTCTTGTCACAAGTGCGCCAAAGCCTCCCATAAGCGCATAACACATCAGTCCGAAAATACCCATATACTGAAATGCATTAGGAAGTATTCCTGAAAAAATCTTAAAGAATATCGCAAATAAAGGTATAGAATCAGTATAAACTACTGACACAGGCTCGTTGTATATTCCTTCAGTAAGTCCTATAGGAAATGTCCATGGTGTGTCTCGATAATATACCCATCCCATATAATGCTGCGTTAAATCAATACTCCCTTCTATATCGTCAGAATGAAGAAGCCACTCGGTATTTGTTGGATTAATAATTGATATACCATATATTGCTATAAAGACAATTATGCCTATTATCAAACCTAATACAAAGGCATATCTTGACTTTTTATTGTATTTCTTCTTTAACGTATTCATCTTCCTTTTCCTCAAAGACAAAACAAGAAGATGCTCTATTACAATACATAATCAGCATCTTCTCATCATCCCCTACTTCTTCTGCTCTCTCTTCTGATCATACAAAAGCTGCAGCTTTCTCTCTACATAATCATCATCATTCATCTCATTTATTCTTTCTTTCAACTTATGTTCTGCCGTTTCTAGCTGTTGCAGCTTTTCTTTAAGCTGCTTCTTCTCAAATTCAATTTTTCGAACTTGTGAATGTAATTCATCTAATTCTCGTTCTTTTTCACGATCTAGATCCATTGGCTTTCTCTCACTTTCTAATTATTCTAGACTATTATAGCAGATATTTCCATTTTCTAACAGTTTTATTGATTTTGTTCATCTTTATCTACCGGTCGAAACAGCAATGCAATCAGATACGGTATCGCGAAAATCACAGGCATAATATACCTAGAATTACCATTATCCGGTCCCACCATACATATTGCATATATTATAACCGGAACAAGATGTACAAGTATATAGCCCTTCCTTTTCTGGAAAATACTAAAGATAATCATATACAATATTAGCCACGGCAGCAATCCTAGAGATGCAAATATATTCACAATTGGTGTTTTTTCCAGCATTAATATGAGCTGGTATACTGCATACCTTTCACCACCAGTATTATAATTATTCGTTACATATAGCTCGGTATATTCCCTGTTTGGATCATGCTCCTGCAAATATGGGCTAAAATCATAATATTCTAAATCAGATATTTTATCCATATCCCAATACTCATATGTATTATTTAGTATAGATTCAATGTATAAACCGGGGTGTTTTAAGAACATTTGCCACCATACAGCAAAGTAGTTTTTCATGTCTTCGCTAGTAGCTTCCTGATTATATTTTTCTTTTACCCAATCACTGAGCATAGGCTCGTACAGTTTCTTAAGTCGCTTATAAGGTAATACAGCATTTATTGCAGCTCTCTCTTCCTCTGTTACTTCTTCTTCATATTCGCTTACATATCTTGCCGTTTGTTGGAAAGGTACGCTTAAGGCTTCCTGCTTCCCAACAGGGGCTACATTCCACAGTGGAAGAAGAATCATAGTCCATAACAATTGATATAGTAATATCACCGGAACGAATGTTACAATAATCTGTAAAATGTACTTTCTATATACTATCGCATATACTATTGCTACTATAGCTAATATATGAACTCCATAATTTTTCGTAAGCATTATAAAAGCACAGTTGATAGCTAATAACAAGTCAAACCACCATATCTTAAAACACTTACCCTTAGTTCTTGCAACTTCATACATCATTATTATAAGAAGAAGCGCAAATGCGGAAAATAACGTATCCTTAACCATGCATATTGCATACATTGGAAAAATAGGAAGAAACATTAATACGACTTGAATGAATATCAGTCTCTTTTTTGTAATACCTATATACCTCAAATATTGCAACGCAACGGTAAATACAGCGGCAATAAATAGCATATGTAGAATAATATAGATGGCAACTCCTATTCTTATATCTCCAAATATATTTAATCCTAATTTAAAAAATACCTCAAACAGCTTCGTTACTGCAAATGGATGATGATTAGTATAATAAGCCTCAGGGGGATGAATTGTTGTTATGTCATTGATATAACTAGGGATCTTAAAACTTTGCATTAATTGTATTACTGTATCAACATTTGCCGTGCCAGGATAAAACAGTATAAAATATGGAAGATATGCCACAAAGAATAATGCTACCATTATCAAACTATTCTTCCATGTTATCTTAGAATTGTCTAATTCTTTTTGTATACAATATCTTCGTATAAGTATTGTAGCAATCTTAAGAACCATATAGCAAACAAGAGCTAAGGTTATCCCATGTATTAAAGATCTAAGCACATTAAGTCCTGATCCAAATACATAATACAAATTATCATCTTCTTTTAATGATAGTGCAAGAAGTTGCATAAATGAAAATACAACAGAAAAAACAATAAGTACTACTTTTTGCCATTTCTCAAGCACAATCTTGCTACCTTTATATATAATGACTGCAAGACATATTGCAAGAAGTACTGTTGTTATCTTAGATGTTCTCATAGATAAATATAATGTTCTAACAGCCAGAATCCATTCATTACTAAAATCAATACCTTCTGTGTTCTCTTCCGTTGCTTTAGCAACTATAGATAGCTGAATTCCAACACTACATATTATTCCCAATATAAAGGACACTATAGCCCTTGTTTTATCAAGTTTTTCTCCTACTATTTTCATAGCCACTATTTAACCACAAAAATCTCATTTACACAAGATGTTATATCCATATAAAAAACCCCGGTTTAACTATTAATAGTTAAACCGGGAATATAAAAACAATGAATATTATACTTTTAGGTTTTGTCTTACCAAAGCCTTCTTAAGCGCAATCTCAGCTCTCATAACATCAAGATTTGCATCTTTCTTTTCAAGCCTTTCTCTTGCACGCTCTTCTGCTGCCTGCGCTCTCTTTACGTCGATTTCATCTGGCCATTCTGCAATCTCTGCAAGAAGTGTCACCTTATCTGGAAGAATCTCTGCAAAGCCAGCATGAACAGCCGCTTTTACCGCTTCTCCCTCTGTTGAAATGGTAACAATACCCGGCGCAATTACAGTTGTAAGCGCAATATGATTGGGATATACACCTATTTCACCCTCTATTGTATTAAACTCAATCATTGTTGCTTCGCCTGTATAGAATACACGATCTGGCGTAATGATTTCGACATCTACCAAATTCTTTGCCATAGTCTCACTCCTTACTGCATACGAGCTCGAACTTCATCAATAGAACCTGCATTTAGGAAATGTCCTTCTGGAATGTCGTCATGCTTTCCTTCGAGAATCTCCTTAAATCCACGAATTGTCTCATTAATAGGTACATATTTACCTTCTAGACCTGTAAACTGTCCTGCCACGAAGAAAGGTTGAGATAGGAATCTCTGTACCTTACGAGCACGGCTAACAACAAGCTTATCTTCTTCTGATAATTCATCCATACCAAGAATTGCAATAATATCTTGTAGCTCTTTATACCTCTGAAGAATCTCCTGTACACCACGTGCAACTTCAAAGTGTTCCTGTCCTACAATACGTGGATCAAGAATACGGGATGTTGAACCTAGAGGATCAACAGCTGGATAAATACCAAGCTCAGCAATAGAACGCTCAAGTACAGTTGTTGCATCTAAGTGGGCAAATGTTGTAGCTGGTGCAGGGTCAGTTAAGTCATCAGCAGGCACATATACAGCCTGAACTGATGTAATTGATCCATTCTTTGTTGATGTGATTCGCTCCTGCAAAGCACCCATTTCTGTCTGAAGTGTTGGTTGGTAACCTACGGCTGAAGGCATACGTCCAAGTAAAGCCGAAACCTCTGAACCAGCCTGAGTAAAACGGAAAATGTTATCAATAAAGAGTAACACGTCCTTTCCACCTTCATCACGGAAATACTCAGCCATTGTAAGTCCTGTAAGACCAACTCTCATACGAGCTCCAGGTGGCTCATTCATCTGACCAAATACCATACAAGTCTTGTCAATAACCCCTGATTCCTTCATTTCGAAATATAGGTCATTACCTTCACGTGTTCGCTCTCCTACACCTGTAAATACTGAATATCCACCATGCTCTGTAGCGATATTGTGAATCAATTCCTGAATAAGTACTGTCTTACCTACTCCAGCACCACCGAATAATCCAATCTTACCACCCTTCTGATAAGGGCAAAGCAAATCTACTACTTTGATACCAGTTTCTAGCATCTCCTGTGTTGTAGCCTGCTCCTCAAAGGAAGGTGCTTTTCTATGAATTGGCAAATGTTTTTCAACTTCTGGCGCCTCTATTTCATCAATAGGCTCTCCAAGTACATTAAAGATTCTACCAAGTGTAGCTTCTCCTACAGGAACTGTAATTGGCGAACCAGTTGCAACTGCCTCCATTCCACGAACAAGTCCGTCCGTAGAGCCCATGGCAATGCATCTAACAGTATCATCACCAAGATGTTGTGCTACTTCAACTACTAAAGTCTTACCATCTTTCATAGTTACTTTAATAGCATCATTAATTTCTGGAAGGTATCCTTCCTGAAACTTAATATCAAGTACGGCACCAATAATCTGAGTGATTTTTCCAATATTATTCTCTGCCATTTTCTTACTCCTTAAGTTTACTTAATACGTCTTACGATATAGCCTCAGCACCTGCAATGATTTCTGTAAGTTCCTGAGTAATCGATCCTTGACGTGCTCTATTATATTTCAATGTTAAATCACTAATAATGTCTTCTGCGTTACTTGTTGCAGAATCCATAGCTTGCATACGGGCTCCATTTTCAGAAGCAACTGCTTCAACAAGCGCTCCATATATAAGACTTGTAACATATTTAGGAACTATCATGTCTAAAGCTTCTTCAGGATTTGGTTCAAAATTCATAAGCATTTTACTATCTTTTTCACCCTCATCCTTCTTCAATTCTTCTTCTGAGATATCTACAGGAAGAAGTTTTAAAAGCTTAGGTTCATGACTTACCGTATTTTTGAAATGTGTATATGCAAGATATATTTCGCCAACTTCTCCATTCGTAAATGCATCTAAGACTTCTTTACTAATTCTCATAGCATCTTCATAAGTTGGAGCTTCCATGACTTCGTCGTATTCTGAAGCCACTTCGTAGCCTTTTCCATCTAACACATCATGGGCTTTCTTACCAATTGTATATAGCAAAACTTCTTCTTTTGCAATTTCACTACCTGTAATAAGCTTAATTACATTACTATTATATCCACCGGCAAGTCCTCTGTTGGAAGAAATTGTAATTATTGCCTTCTTCTTAGATTCTCCTGCCTTAAGATATGGATGATTAATTGCTCCTGCTTTATCAAGCATAGAACAAACTGTAGCATACATATAATTGAAATACGGGTTAGTGTTTTCAGCTTTCTGTTTTGCTTTTTGCAATTTAACAGTAGATACAAGCTTCATGGCTTTAGTGATTTTCTGAGTGCTTGTTACACTCTGTTTTCTACGTTTTATGTCTCTCATAGAAGCCATAATACTTTACCACCTTTCACCTAATCTACTTACTAAAGTCCTTCTTACATTCCTCAATAGCCTTTATTAATTGTGATTTAATTTCATCATCGAGTTCCTTCTTCTCGCGAATAGAAACTGGAATATCTGGATACTTTGTATCAACAAATTCGAATAATGCCTTTTCAAATTCTAGTACATCTTCAACAGGAATATCTAGTAAATACTTCTGTGTAGCTGCGAAGATAATCATAATTTGATACTCAACAGGCATTGGTGCATATTGTGGTTGCTTAAGCATCTCACGTATTCTTTCACCTTGTGCCAGCTTTTCTGCAGTATCTGCATCAAGTTCAGAACCGAACTGCGCAAAACTTGCAAGCTCTCTATATTGAGCAAGCTCCACACGAATAGGTGCAGCTATTTTCTTCATAGCCTTAATCTGAGCAGCACCACCTACACGGGATACAGATAGACCCGCATTAATAGCTGGTCTGAAACCTGCGTTAAACGCATCAGTCTCTAAGTATATCTGACCGTCAGTAATAGAAATTACATTTGTAGGGATGTAAGCACTAACATCACCAGCCTGTGTTTCAATAATTGGAAGGGCTGTTAATGATCCTCCACCTAATTTTTCATTAAGTCTTGAAGCTCTTTCAAGAAGTCTTGAATGTAGATAGAATACATCACCTGGGTATGCTTCACGTCCTGGTGGACGACGAAGTAGTAATGAAAGTGTACGATAAGCTGTAGCATGCTTACTCAAATCATCATATATTACAAGAACGTCTTCGCCATTCTCCATCCATTCCTCACCTATAGCACAACCTGCATATGGAGCAATATATTGAAGTGGAGCTAGCTCAGAAGCTGTTGATGCTACTACTGTTGTATAACTCATTGCACCAAACTCTTCTAATTCTTTAACAATACTTGCAACTGTTGATGCTTTCTGACCTATTGCTACATAGATACATTTCACACCTTGACCTTTTTGATTAATAATTGTATCAATAGCTATTGCAGTCTTACCTGTCTGCTTATCACCAATGATTAACTCTCTTTGTCCTCTTCCAATAGGAATCATTGAGTCAATAGCCTTAATACCTGTCTGCAATGGTGTGTCTACTGACTTTCTGTCAATTACACCATGTGCAACTCTTTCAATCTGACGAAAGCTTGTTGTTTCAATTGGTCCTTTACCATCAATTGGTTGACCAAGTGCATTAACAACACGACCTAACATTGCATCACCAACTGGTACCTCTACAACACGCCCTGTTGTCTTAACGGTATCTCCTTCATTGATATTACGATGATCACCAAGTAATACGGCACCAACGTTATCTTCTTCTAAGTTCAATACCATTCCATATACTTCGCCAGGAAATTCTAACAATTCACCTTGCATTGCTTTCTCAAGTCCGTGAACTCTGGCTATACCATCAGCAACCTGAATTACAGTACCAACGTCTGCCACTTCCAGCTGAGAAGCATATCTTTGCATTTGCTCTTTAATAACAGAGCTAATTTCTTCTGGTTTTAAATTCATGGAGCAGTTTCACCTACTTTCAATTGTATTTTGGACAGTTCCTTCGATAATTCATATATCTTGGTTCTGACTGAGCTATCCACAACTCTGTCTCCTATACGAATTACCATGCCTCCGATTAAATCGGGTTCTACTTCATAATGCATCTCGAAGGATACATAATCTGTAGTATCAAGAAGCTTCTTCTCTACACTCTTCTTTTGAGCATCTGTAAGTTCCATTGGTGTCTGTACCTTTGCGACACCAATTCCCTTGTATTCTTTTACTTTATCAACATAGTAATTGAATACAGCTTCCATATCCTTGAAATGGTCTTTCTCAATAACCATTACCATAAGTCCAACAATCTCGTCACTGACGCGACCTTTGAAAATGTTTTCAACCACTTCAATCTTTTCTTCTTTTACGATTTTCGGATGACACATCATCTTAGATAGGTCTTTATTCTCTTCTAGAATATCAATTATTACATTTACTTCGTCAGTAAATTCATCTATTCTATCCAGCTCTAAAGCCAGTTCAAACAATGCATCACCGTATACGTTTGATACTAACTTTGCCATGTAGAATCACCCATCTCTCTTAATGTTTCATCAACTAAGGATTCCTGAACAGTTGTGTCAATGTTAGCTGATACAACTTTCTTAGCCATCATAGCTGCAACAGTTACCATTTCCTGCTTCATCTCATCTGCAACACGTTTCTTCTCAAGTTCTGCTTCTTCTCGAGCTCTTGCAATTATACGTGCAGCCTCTTCCTTAGCATCATTTACTATATTAGTTTCATTCTTTAAAGCTTTCTGCCTAGCTTCTGATAGAATTACATCTGCTTCTTTATCAATATCTCTAAGCTTTGCCTCATATTCAGCTTTAAGCTTAGCCGCTTCTTCTTTATCATTAGTTGCATCTGCTATATCGCTTGCAATCTTATCTTTACGATCCTGCAAAAGTTTCTTTGCCGGATTCCATAATAGATATGATAAGAATAAAAACAGCACAAATACTGATATAGCAAGCAATGCGCTATCGTGTAGTAGCTGGGCATCTAGATTAAATAATCTTTCCATTCGCTACGTACCTCCTTTTTATACCATCTTTAGGAATTAGCCTACAAGTGGTTTTACGAAGAGAAGTAACATAGAAACTAATAGACCATATAAACCAGTTGTCTCGGCAACGGCCTGTCCAAGTAACATAGTTCCTGTAATATCTGATTTTGCACCAGGGTTTCTACCTACTGCTGCAGCAGCTGAACCAGCCGCATTACCTTGTCCAATACCAGTACCGATACCAGACATAACAGCTAGACCTGCACCAATTGCTGAACATGCTAAAATTAATTCCTCACCTGTAATATTCATTGTTAAATCCTCCTAATAATAATTAATCATCGTCTCCGATTGCATTAGAAATGTATGTCATAGTGAGCATACAGAATACGTATGTTTGAATTCCTCCTGCGAACAAATCAAAGTATACGTGAAGTGCTGCTGGCCAAATATAAGCTATCTTTGCTAACAAACCGTATACGAGGGCCATCATAACAGTTCCCGAAAGCACATTGGCAAACAAACGAAGTGATAATGATATTGGCACTGCAATATCTCCTATCAAGTTAATTGGCAACCATATTGGCAACCAAGGTGGCAGTGGTGAACACTTATCAATCCAAATTTCTTTCAAGCTATTATGCTTAAATGTATTGAACCATATAAGCACAAATGTTATTAACGCTAATGCCAACGTTGTACCGTAATCCGCTGTTGGCGGTCTAAGTCCAAACAGACCTGATATGTTGCTCAAGAGTATGAATGCAAATATGGTAAATATCCAATTTGCAAACTTTGGTGCGTGTTTTCCCATGGTATTGCCAACCATACCCTGGAGTTTCTCCACCATAAGTTCAACAACATTTTGTAAGCCTTCTGGAACTTCCTTAGCGTGCTTTAATTTACGATTGGCTACAATTGCAAAACCAATCAATACCAGCATAACAATTAATATACATACATGACTTGTTGTAATCCAGACTTCGTGTCCAAATAGATTATATGAAAAAAGCCCATGTATCATAAAATCTATATTATCTGCTGACGCATCTGCTAGAATAAGTCCATTCACATTTTCACCTCCTTTTCTAGATCCTTTCTTTATGAATTATCTTTATAATAAAAGGTTGTGCATATGCGCTAACCTTTAGCCCCATAACTGCAATAAATGCACTTATCCAATTGCCAAGATTAAAGTAAATCATTACAAAGAATACTGCGATGACTACTAAATATCTAAAAATTGACTTAAAGCGAAGTACCCCTACACTAGATCCTCTGTCAACTGCTGACTCTATAACAAGTGCAAGGTTAATAGCCATAAATACAGCCAGGCTTACGCCAATCCAAGTGCCTGTAGAATATCTTAACTTATCCTCAACAAACCATATACCTACTAATTGAACCAGACATCCCCATATCACAATTCCAAGGAGCAATAAGGGTAAAGAACTATTTATCTGTCTCATTCTCTTCACTAAATTCATTCTTACTATCTTCTCCCTTACTTTCTGCTTCTTCTCTTGCTATCTCATAGGGTTCTTTTTTCTTCTGAAGATATTTCTTCACAAGCATATATACATTTCTCATTCCTGCTGCAGCTCCAATAACAAAAAGTATTACGCTTATCCATTTGATCCCTGTTTTATCAGCAATAAATATAGATAACAGAACCATAAGCGCAATCGGAACTATCATGCTAATCCCTATCTGCATAATTAGAACCAGCATGTCTGCAACTTCATTTTTCTTCTTATTCAAGTTTTCTCCCTATAAAGTCATCTTAATTTCTCTTCCAGACTCTTCATACTTATAGAATTCAACGCCTGCTGCTTTGAGCATTCTCTTAGATGCAATAACAGAAGGTGTTGTAGCATATTTATCACTAGAATATATTATTGTTTTTATACCAGCCTGTATGATAGCTTTAGCACATTCATTACAAGGAAACAAAGATACATATAACTTCGTTCCTTCCAGGCTACCTCCGCGATAATTTAAAATAGCATTTAACTCCGAATGAGTTGTATAAAAATATTTATTATCCAGGGGATCTCCTTCACGACACCAAGGGAAATCATCATCAGAACAACCTGTAGGAAAACCATTGTATCCCATAGAAAGAATCTTATTATCTTTACTAACGATACATGCACCTACTTGCGTATTAGGGTCTTTCGAACGCATACCCGATAGCACTGCAACACCCATAAAGTATTCATCCCAACTAATGTAATCTTTTCTTTTGTCGCTCATATTACCTCTCCTGATTAAGTATATTCACTAATTTATTAAGTGTTTCTTTTAATGCTTCAAAACACAGTCCATATAGTTGAAGGCCTCCACCATATGGATTTAATATTTCTAGTTCATCTCCCACATATGTTGGTAATACAAATGTATTCTCCTCATTTGCCTTCTCTAATTTCTCTATGATTTTATCTTTATGAGATTCTTCCATAGTAAAAATTATTGTGGATGAATTAATATCATTATCTGTTAATTCAACGGCATGAAAGTCCCCTACTTCTATGCCATTACTTGCAAGAACTGCTTCAACCTTAGGATTAAGAGGTTCAGGAAACTGTACCAGAATTCCTCTTGAAAGAATTTCATAATCCTTAGAAGCATCCATTGATTTTAATATATATGAAGCCATTGGACTTCTCGATGAACCATTCTTTCCTGCAAATATGATTCTAGTAATAGCTTCCTTATCAGCATTTATCACTTTATGACCAGCTGCCTTAAGAAGCCTGTTCATAATAGCTCCTCTTATTCCATCCCCTTCAAAGCTTTCTGAGTAAATCTCCTTTACTTCAGTCTCGTCAAATTCTCTTAAAATACCATATAGATTGTGAGCTATTTCCTCTTCGTCTTCAATTGAACCTATTGTTTTAACTACTTCTGCTGAGTATCTTGAAGCATTTTCATCACTTGCAATTACTCCTGTTACAACACCTTTATCTTTATTTGCAACAACTCTAGAATTAATATATACAACAACCTTAGAGGCGTTACCTTCTACAATAGTTAAGTCTGCTTTAGGAGCATAATGCTTATACTTCATTCCTGGTGCTTTGGGCTTTTGTTCTTCATCTTCTATAAGAAGTGCCGAATCTATTTCTACCCTTCCAATTACTCTTTCTAGCATCTCCTTTGTAATTGCACCTGGTCGTAATATTGTTGGTACATCTGAAGTCAAATCAATAATAGTTGATTCCAGCCCTATTACTGCATGTCCACCATCTATTACCGCATCTATTCTTCCAGACAAATCATTATAGACATGGTCTGCAATTGTTGGACTAGGCTTTCCAGACACATTTGCAGATGGTGCTGCAATTAGACATTCGCTTCTAAGTATCAATTCTCTGGCAATATCATCATTGGGCATACGAATTGCAACAGTATCTAATCCACCTGTCGTCTGCCTGGGAATGACTTTATTCTTCTTTAGAATCATAGTTAATGGACCTGGCCAAAAGGCATCTGCTAACTCTCTTGCAGTGTCAGGCACTTCTTCAACTATGTCTTCTAATTGTCTAAATTCAGCTATATGTACTATTAAAGGATTGTCACTAGGACGTCCTTTCGCTTTATATATTTTCTTACAAGATTTAGGATTCTTTGCATCTCCACCCAGGCCATATACCGTTTCCGTAGGAAATGCTACAAGTCCTCCTTCTTTTATTATTCGAGCTGCTATATCAAGCTTTTTGTATCCTTCACTTGATTTATCAACCTTTAATATGAGAGTTTCCATAGGGTTATTATATCATTTTTCAATTTCTATTCAACGAAAAACTACTTTTGAAACTCTAGTTTTCTTAAATTGTATTACTTTACCGTATCTTTAATCATTTTCCATGTGTCAACTGTTTCATAACCAAGCTTCCAGGCAGATATTCCAGCTATATTCTTACTCATTGCATAATCACATCTTTCCTTCAGTGACTTATCATCAACTATCCAGATCATACATTTTCCATCACCCTTTTGCCACTCTGCATAGTTTTCTTTATTTTCTTTTATCCACGTTGGAGTAGCATTATTCTTTGCAAGTAAGTCTGGCGTATCTTTCAGGGATACTGTTTCACTTGTTACATTTTGACCAGTCTGAGTCCAAAGTCGCGTATAGAATGGTATTGCTAATATAAGCCGATTCTTATCAACTCCTTCGTCTAGCATATCTTCAACACCTTCTTTTACAAATCCCATAGAATTATTTGAACCTGCTGTCGGACTACCTGTCCATGTCTCATCATATCCGAATAGAACTATATAATCAGCATACCTTGACTGTATTCCCACCTTATAATTGGCAGAATCAATGTTGTAATTATCAACAGAAAGTACCAGTCCTTTCTCCTTGCATTTTAATGCAAGTTCCTTAATAAATTCTACATATCCATCAACATTGGCATCACCTACTGATTCCATATCCACGTTAATTCCATCAGCACCTACTGCTGTAACTGAATTAATTATATTGTTAATAAGATTTTCTCTGTTTTGTGCAACTTTGAATAAGGAACCCTCGTCAACATCCTTCTCAATATTGCTTACAAGACTCCACACTTTAATGTTTTTATCGTGGCAAAATTGCACATAACTTGCAGAAGACATGTCGTTTATATTACCTTTATTATCTTTTATTTGAATCCATGTTGGGCTTATAACATTCATTCCCTCTGCTACAGATATAACACTACTAACCTGATCATTTGCTGTATTATTTAAGATCTGGTGCCATCCCATTCTAATTTTCTCTTTCATTAAATTATGATTTAATTCTTCTTGTGCAGCGCCTGTTTTATTATTGTTAGTCTCTTTATCCTTCAGATATCCATTTTCTACACACCCAAGCACTCCCTCTTCTGTAAGTATCTGGCTCCAGCTTCCATAGTTGTCAACTATAGTTACTTCCTCACCTTCTTTGGCAGTACTAAGTATTTTACTTCTATTACCACCAAATCTTCTCATTGGTGTATCTTTTCTGACAGTTGCAGTGGTCCTTTCTTTTCCTGCTGTATAGATAGCTGTTCTTGCAGGGTTTTCATTAAATGTGTAATCTGTTCCATTTGAATCCTTAATAAAAGCTAAGGAAATATATGCTCTTCCTGCCTCTTCTATAAATGGAACATAGTCCTTATTTACACTTTGACCATTAAATGTGTAACCTTTACTTCCTGCATTAGCCTTATATGTTCCTTCTTTTGTTGTATAACATACTGTGTGTCCAACTTCATCGTATGCATATACATCTTTAATAAAATCATTTATTAATTCAGCCTGGACATAAGGTTTGTTGTTACGTACAAGACCTAATGCAGTTCCATCTGTTTTTGAAATCAACTCACCATCAATTATAATTGCAGTTTCACCATCTGCAACTTCATAATATTCTTCAAGTGTCATAGTTTCTGAAGTTGGTGAATACCTTACATTATAAAGAATTATTCCCGCAACAATTAGAACCACGAGAATAACAAGCATTATTATAAATCTTTTGTCCTTAAATAAGTTTTTTAAGAATTTTTTTATATTATCCATAAATTCCCCCGCTTATATTTCGCTAATGGCTTAATTATATCAAAAAAAAACCACTAGGAAAAGACTTCCTAGTGGCACTTCTCTTATCTTAATTTCAAAAACATTCTATTTAATAATAAATTTTTCTCTTGGTAGGAAAGCAAACATTAGAATCTTCTAATTACACAAATAATATCCTACCTGGATTTCTTCCTCCTTTCGTTATTTATAATATTTTTTAGCAGCCTATTGTTTTGAGAAATTCTATATCTTCTCTAGATAATCTATCTGGATTTTTGATAAAAAGCATTTCTTTAATACCTGTGTAAAACTTCGAATTTCTATACGTATTCTCATACCAAGTCTTATCTTCATTGTTCAAAAGGTAACAGTAAAACTCCACTTCAACCATGCCATTCTCAAACACATTTTTACAACTTAATGATGATCGTCTATTGAAACTTGCAATATTACATAGAAACATACTCTTATCACTTAATCTAAACAGGTTCATATAATCATGGCTTAACTCTTTGATATCCATTATGAATACTTCATATTTCCCATTTAATATCTTCAGCACTTCTTCGTAACATAGGCTTGGATAATAATCTAACTTCAACTTTGTAAAGCCTACTATATCCTCGTTTATAATCGACTTAGTTTTATAACTCTTGTCACTTGGAATATCAGCTATATTTCCTACACCTACTTCAATTATTGCTGTTTTCTTTCTCAGATAACTACAGTAATAATTACCTAAAGCGATTGCAAATCGAGTACTTCCTATGCCGTATATAGCATATATTCTTGTCTTCTTCTCCTGGTAAATACTTTTCATGTTGTCCCTTCTATTCTCTCTAGAATACGATTAAACAATTTCTCCTTCTTTTTTGTTATAGAAAATGGATCTTCATCTATTGGAAATGCATATACTTTCTTTTGAACTATTTTTGCAACTTCTACTCCAATAAACACAGTAGCTGGATTTATTACCACAAATGTTCTTAACTCCTTTGCGATGTCGTCTATTTCATTACTCTTATATGGTCTTGATGAGACAACATACAATATAAAATCACACGACTTAGATGCTTGAATATCTGTTCCAAAATCCATGACGTAAAGCCCTTGAGGAGGTATTTCCTTTAAGACAGCTTCTCCTGATACTTTCACTCCCTTAAAACTATCGTGGTATATAATATTATCCCTCTCAAAAAAGCCTCGGTCCCTTGCAATAATATTCTCTATTACCTTTTTTTCACAGCAATCAATGTAATAACTTACTACTCCCTTGCTATTAAGATACGAGCATAGAGCTATTGCAATATGACTTACACCAATTCCTACATCATTTCCTACAACTCCTATTTTCACATCGAGATGCTTCTTCACATTATTTTTACTTTCGTAAATAGAAATCCATAGCCTTTTTTCTTCCTTTGCACTATTAAGATCTTTAAGATTCAAGCGCCTTTCAATTGCCAGATTCCTTTTTTCTTTTGAACTATCATATATTCTTTTGAGCGCTACCTTGGTATTGTAAATGTCATTACTTAAACTACACTTTCCTTTTAACTGCTCATTCGATACATATGACACAGTTCCATATTTTGCTTTCTCATTATCCCTTAGATAAGAAGCTATTCCATAATCTATAAGTACTATACGACCTTTAGACAGGTATATATGTTCTAACTTCATATCCTGATAACAAATAGGATTGTTAAGATTGTGTAAAAACTCCAAAACATCATATATCTCTATTGCTATCTTCGTAAGCTCTTTATGGGAAATGCTTTGATGCAGATATAAATAATCTGCCATAGACTCTCCAACAATATATTCCTCAACTATATAGAAATAATCTTCATCCTCTTCTAAATCATATAGTATGGGTATGTTAGGATGTCTCAGATTCAAGAGGATTTCTGCCTCTTTCATAGATGATGAATCACTTTCAGAATTTGTTCCTTGTTTAGAAACTCTCTTTATTACTCTCTCGTGATTCAATCCTTTGTGTCTGACAAGTATTACTAAGCTGGCTGCTGATTCGTATATAACCGAAAGCTCTTCATACTTATTAGATAAACTTTGTGAAATATAAATCCTTATCGCCTCCTTCTTTCGAAAGAAGCATCTCTAGAAAAGGTTTATATCAAATAATAATTATTTATTCAATACTATCTCGAAAAATTTAATAAAACTTTTATAAAGTGTTAATAATTTGTTAATAAAGTTTATAATTTATTAACTTTCTCCTCACTCTTCTTATAATTTGTGTGTATCTTTTATGAATTCGGGTTTTTATGTTTACATCATTTTTTATCTACTTTATAATTAAAATAAGAAAAGATGTAAGGGGGTGAGGTTCATGAAAATTGAAAAGATAAATGATAACCAGATTCGTTGTACACTTACAAAGGAAGACTTGGAACTACGCCACATTAAGCTCAGTGAGCTTGCCTATGGCACAGAAAAAGCTAAGTCTCTATTTAGAGAAATGCTAAAATGGGCCTCATACAAATATGGATTTGAAGCAGAAGACATTCCGCTTATGATAGAAGCTGTCCCACTTTCTGATGACAGCATAGTACTGATTGTAACTAAGATTGAATACCCAGAAGAGTTAGATACTAGATTCTCCAGGTTCACAGAAGATACTGAAAGTGACGACCAGGAACTTGATGACTTCATGGATTATGACTATGATGAAGAAGATGTTGAATACCAGCCTATTGAACCTGTGAAGCCTTCTTCTGCAAGCGATATCATTGATCTATTCAAGAAAGCAAAAGAAGTATCAGATGCACTTAGCAATGACAGTAAATCTAAAGCTGAAGTGGAAATACCTATTGATATAACAAAGCTATTTGTCTTCAACACATTAGACGATGTAATTGAGCTCTCATCCGTACTTGGTGACTTTTATCACGGAGAAAATGCGCTTTATAAGAACAAACACAACAAGAAATATTATCTTGTAATTAGCAAATCAGATCATACCCCAGAAGAATTCAATAAGGTATGTAATATAATCTCTGAATACGGACAACAAGAAAATCTATCTCTTGGAAGCGATGCCTACTTCACAGAGCACTATTCTTCGGTGATCCTTAAGAATGCTCTGTCAACTTTGCAGCAGCTGTAAACTATTTGCTTTTGTTCCAAGATGGCGATATAGGACCTTTTGCTGGTATGACTTCGGCAAGAATATGTAAGAGATAACCTTGTTATAACAATTATACGTATAAAAAAACCGGCTTGCAATTCGACATCCTGTCGATGCAAGCCTTTTTTCAACGTCCTGTTGAAAAATTTTTTCTTCGGTTATCTCTAACATCTTCTAACCTTGTCATAAGGCTAAAAGATCCCATATCGCCATCTTTTCACAAAAGACAATCTCTCTTACAGCTCTCCGAAGCCAGGCCAGATTAGCATCATTAAGTATCCACACACAATGGCAACCAGCATACGGACGATTGTTATCGGTAATCCTGTCTTCATCATTACATTTGGTTCAATTCCATGGCTTACAGTGATGGCTCTTACACTTACTGGAAGCAAGGATTCATAGTTCATTGCCATAGCTGTTGTAAAGATATATGGTATTGGATTAAGTCCCATCTTAGTGGTTACACCAATTACAATTGGGATGGTGACGGCAGCCGATACAGTAGAGTTGGTCATCTCGGATATGATACATGCAAATACCGCAAATATTGCGATTGTGCCAAGTCCACCTTCAAGATTAATCTTAGAAATTACTTCTGCTATAACATCATTTGCGCCAGAACCAGTAAGAATCTGTCCTAAAGCAAGACCACCTGCAAATAGAAGTAACATTCCCCACATAACTTCCTTCTGTGCGCCTTCCCACTCTAACAACATACTCTTTTTATCTGCTGCTATTATGATAAAGTTAATAAGTCCTGTAGTTAGGAATAAATATGCAGGTACAAGTCCTGGCAATAAGTCAGCATATAGTGGACGAAGGAAAGAACCTAACATAGCAATAATGAAAAGTACTAAGCTTATCTTCTCTTCTCTCTTCATTGGTCCAAGTGCAGCATAGCTCTCTTTGAAATACTCTTTAGTACCCTCTAATCTGTTAACTTTTCTCTTCTTGAAAATCATCATAAGAAGAATTACAACTGTGACAATTAAGGTGTATGGTAGCATTCTTATAATCCAATCTACATACATGAACTCTTTGCCTGTATACTTCTCTATAAAATCAATTGCAGTAATATTCATTGCGCCGCCAAGTGGTGTTCCAGCACCCCCGAGCTGGGAACCCCAGGCGATTGCACATAGAATTGGTACAGCAGGTTCACATTTCTTAATGTCCTCGTAGCCTGCTGCCTTAAGCATTGATACAGCAATTGGTGTAAATATTGCAACTACCACGACGTTAGGCATCATGTTAGATAACACGATTGCTGCTAACAACCATACTGCTATCTGAGACTTCATTGATGGACCGATTAGTGATAAGGCCTTAAGGGAAATTCTCTTATCAAGTCCGATTGCAGCCCATGGTGCAGTAAGTAGGCAGGAACCAAATATAAGAATAATACTGCTTGAAGAATACTGACTAATGATATCCTCCATTGGAACGATGTTAAATAACGCATTGACCACTGCTGGTAGAAGGGCCGTTACTGTGATATTAACTGGTCTTGTAACCCACCAGTATATCATCCACACCGCTACACCTATACCCTTTGCAGCCGTAAGGTCAATTACTCCCGTAAGCCCTAGCCCATATGCTATTGCAAGATATAGGACAAATCCAACTATAAGATTAACTACTCTTTTTTTTACACTCATCAATAAATCCTCTTCAAATATAATAATTAATTAAACCTTTTAATTAATTTACCACAGCCAGTGTTTTTTTTCAATAGTTTCTTTATATTGTCTAAAAATATTTACAAAAAAAAGAGCACTGACTAATGTCAATGCTCTTCTTATCATTATTATCTTCTATGGCTCTTTGATAGCGCCTGTTGGACAAACACCAGCACAAGTTCCACATTCAACGCATGCATCTTCAGCAATATTGTACTTTCCATCGCCTTCAGAAATAGCATCTACTGGGCACTCAGGAGCACATGTTCCACATGATACACACTCATCAGAAATAACGTATGCCATAATCGTAACCTCCTCATATAATGTAATTAATTACGCTATATATATTCTATCGCAAATCAAATCATTTAACAACCACAAATTATAGTATTATGATGCATATTTTCATCAATAACTAGAATTATACCTGTTTTCATACTCTGTACAAATATTTGTTGTAAACTAATTATAAACATACTATAATACATGTGTTACTAATAATAAGGAGGTAGTTGTAATGGCAAAAGTAACTAAAGACACAATGATTGGTGAACTTCTTCAAATTGATGAAAACGTTGCGCCACTTTTATTAAATATTGGCATGCATTGTCTAGGATGTCCTTCAAGCCAGATGGAAACTATTGAGCAGGCTGCTGCTGTTCATGGAATCGACCCTGATGGTTTAGTTGATGATATTAATGATTTCCTAGCAAGCCAGGCATAACAAATCACTAATAAGTTCAGGATCTGTTAAGCCACATTCTATGTAGTGAAAGAAAAAGTTCAGGATCTGTTAATCCACATTCTATGTAGTGAAAGAAAAAGTTCAAGACCTGTTAAGCCACATTTTTAGTGGCGTACAGGTACTTGAACTTTTTTAATTATCATGCTCTCTTTCTTTATTTGCAAATTTTGTTAATTCTGGTAACCATGCTAGTTCAACAGTTCCAACAGGACCATTTCTTTGCTTCGCAACAATGATTTCTGATACATTCTTTCTCTCTGTATCCTTATTATAATAATCGTCACGATAGATAAACATAACTACGTCGGCATCCTGCTCTATAGCACCGGAGTCACGAAGATCTGATAGCATAGGTCTCTTATCATCTCTTTTTTCAACATTACGAGAAAGCTGAGACAATGCTACAACAGGTACATTTAATTCCCTAGCTAAAGACTTTAATGATCTTGATATTTCTGCTATTGCTAACTGGTGCGACTCATTCTTATTACCTGTCTCCATTAACTGAAGGTAGTCAATAATTATTAATCCAATATCATAATCTAGCTTATACTTTCTACACTTACTCTTAAGGTTACTTATAGAGATACTTGACGTATCATCAATAATTAAGCCACTAGATCCCACGACAGATGATGCTTCTGCAAGAATCATCCACTCTTCCTCAGTTAATTCTCCTGTTCTTAGTTTCTGAGCATCTATACCAGTTTCTAATGAAAATATTCTATTAATCAGCTGTTCTTTTGACATTTCAAGTGAGAATATTACAGTAGGAAAATTATTTCTAACAGCAGTATTCTGCGCTATATTTAGAACAAATGCCGTCTTACCCATAGAAGGTCTTGCTGCCACTAGAATCAAATCAGATGGCTGTAATCCTGCAGTTTGATAATCTAAATCAATAAATCCCGTAGGTACACCTGTAACGGGACCCTTTTTCTTGCTTGCAGCTTCTATTCTCTGTAATGCATTAAATACTATTGTACCTATATCTACAAAATCATCGGCCCCTTTATTTTTTACAAGGTCAAAGGTTCCTTTTTCTGTCTCCTCAAGAATGTTCTCTACACTTTCTTTACCTGAATAACATTCTCCCTCTATTCTCTGTGTAAACTTGATTATATTTCTAAGCAATGCCTTTTCTTTAACAATACTTGCGTAATTTTTTACTTTAACAGAAGTAGGTGTGGCATTCATTATATCTATTATATTTTCAGTTGTTGTAACACTTGGTGGTAAATCCTTTTCTTTAAGCCTGTTTTGAAACGTAACTTCGTCGATTTCTTCGCCGTCATTATACATATCAAGCATTGTTTCGAACATTATGGCATAATGCTTATTATAGAAATCCTCCTTAGTAATGATCTCTGAAGCCTGTGTTACAGCCTCTTTATTTAGAAGCATGGAACCAATTACCGCAAGCTCCGACTCATCACTTCTAGGCATACTACGATTTATTTGATTTTCTTGTAGTTCATCCATATCTATTTCTCCGAAACGTGAATATTCATTGTTGCCATTACTTCAGGATGCAGTTTTAGTTTGACTTCATAAGTTCCCAGACTTTTGATTGGCTCATCAAGTACAATCTTCTTCTTATCGATAGTTTTTCCATATTGTTCCTTTACTGCCTGTGCTATTTCTTTAGAAGAGACAGAACCAAATGTTTTTCCACCTTCTCCTGTTTTTATCTTTGCCTCAACTTTCCATGTTGATATTTCTCTCGCAAATTCTTTAGCACTTGCCAAGTTTTCTGCTGCAACTTTTTCGTCATTTTTCTTCTGAAGCTTTAAATCATTAATTGCTTTAGGTGTTGCCTCCACACCAAGATTCTTTTTTATTAGCATGTTACGTGCATAACCATCGCTAACCTCAACAATATCGCCCTTTTTTCCCTGATTCTTTACATCAGCTGTAAGTATTACTTTCATAGATTAATTGCTCCCTCTTCAATTGATTTGTCTAATATATCTGTAATCATCTTTTTAACTTCATCAAGTTTTGCATCTTTTATCTGAGCACCTGCAACATTTAGATGGCCTCCGCCTCCTAGTTTCTCCATGAGACGTTGTACGTCTATTTCATCAATAGATCTCGAACTTACATAGACTTTACCATTATACTCTGTAAGTACAAAAGATGCTTTAATACCTACAATATTAAGTAACTCGTTAGCCGCTTGTGCTCCAACAATTGTAGGACTCTCAGTGTTCTCACCAGTGTACTCTGATATGGCAAATGCATCTCTATAGACAGTAGCCTGTCTAACTATTTCTGCCTTTGTCTTATAAGCGTTCATATCTTCTCTAAGAAGCTTTCTTACACGTATAACATCAGCACCATTTCTTCTAAGATATGCAGCTGCTTCGAAAGTTCTAACTCCAGTTTTTGTCATGAAATTATTAGTATCAATTAAGATTCCTGCATATATAGCATCTGCTTCTTGTGTTTTTAGTTCAATTTTATCCGAAAAATACGGAAGCATTTCTGCTACCATTTCACAGGTAGAAGATGCATATGGTTCTATATATGATAGAAGCGTATGTTCAATAGTCTCTTTACAACTTCTGTGATGATCAAATACAACTATAGATTCGCTTCTTTCAATAAGCTTTGGACACTCTGTATAACTTGGCCTGTTAGTATCAACAACCACAACTAAAGTATTATCATCTTGCATAACAAGGGCTTCTGGACTTTCTAAGAACATATTCTCCGGATAGCCCTTTTCTTTTGAAAATGTCTCAACTATAGGTCGAAGTGAGCTTGTAACATCATTTAGTACAATATGAGCTTCTTTTCCTAATGAGTTTGCAGCACAATATATTCCTATGGCCGCACCAAATGCGTCAATATCACTTATAGAATGACCCATAATAATAATATCATCACGCGTCTGCATTAATTCACGAAGTGCCTGTGCTTTAACCCTTGCCTTTACACGAGTTGTTTTCTCACGTTCCTTACCATACTGGCCATAATAAGATATCTCATCTTCTTCTTTAATAACTGCCTGAGAACCGCCTCGTCCAAGAGCCATATCTATGGCTGCTCTTGCACTTTCAAGATTCTGCATATAATCCTCTGCAGCAGTTCCAATGCCTATACTAAGTGTAGGAGTTACATCTTTTGTAACCTTTGTGGTCTTAATCTGCTCAAGTATTGAGAAATTATCCTCTTCCATAACTGTCAACCCTTTGCGGTCAGTTACAACTATATATTTATCTCTATCAGTTCTTCTCACCAATGCTTTCTTATCTTGGAAGTATTTATATACTTTTCTCTCTATTACAGCACGGATAACTGACAGACGAACAGAATCTACAGAATCTACTATCTCTTCATAATTATCAACATATACTAGTGCCACTACCATTTCGCTCTCTTTTTTTGCTATTTGAAGAGTGCGAAGTCTTGTTTCATCATAAAGCATTACAGCATATATGGTATTTTCTCCTTCTTTGAATCCTACCATATCACCTTTTTCCATAGGCTTAGCTACATATTTATGAATAGATACACGATAATACATATCCTCGAACTTTATTGGAAATGTTTCTACTTTATCAGTCTCATATCCCGCAATTTTTTCTTTAGTAATCTGTGGAATTATAGTTGTAATTGATTTCTGATATGTTCTGTCTTTTCCTGTTGTAATCTCGAATTCTTTATTCATCCACAGAAATCTTCCATCAGAAGAAATCAGCGCATATGGAACATCAAGATTATCAAGTATTGACTTCTGAACGCCTGCATATCCCACAGCAAAATTTATTACAGAATCGTCTATTGAGCGTTTATTAACAACATATAGTATTACCACTGCTACTGTATATAACGCTAAACAGCCTGTGAATATATATCCCATCAAAAAATGATTATATATAAATAATAATATGTCTCCCACAATAAACACAGGAATCAGATACAGTGGGAGTTTAAGGTAATTCCTAAGCATACCACTATATTGTAATTTTTCCATTTCTCATCCTCAAAATTGTATAACACAATCTTTCTATAAATAATTAAATTCGTCTTGCACCATCACCAATATCAACTATATATATTTCTGGTTTGAGACCTGTCTTTTTCTCATATTCCTTCTCAACATGCTCTTTAAGAACATCTACTGCATCATTTCTTACAATACTTACTGTACAGCCTCCGAAACCACCACCAGTGATTCGTGATCCAATTACACCATCTGTTTCCCAGGCAAGCTCTACTAATATATCTATCTCTTTACAGCTTACTTCATAGTCGTCCCTAAGGGAAATATGTGATTCATTCATTAGTTTTCCAAATTGCTCTACATCATTTCTCTTAAGAGCCTCAACTGCTCTTATTGTTCTTTGATTCTCATAAACTGCGTGTTTTGCTCTTTTTCTAACAATTTCATCAGAAATTGCGGATTTATTGGCTTCAAATGTCTCAATATCAAGATCTCCTAATGTCTTAATATCAACCACTTTCTGCAATTGCTCTAAGGCTTTAGCACATTGCTCTCTTCTTTCATTATAAGCTGAGTCCACTAGAGAATGCTTTACTTTACTATTAATAATAACAATCTTCTCATCTGGAAGACTAATCTTAGCATATTGATAAGATAAATCACTAGTGTCTAAGAACATTGCATTATCTTTCTTGCCCATTGCAACAGCAAATTGATCCATAATTCCGCAATTACAACCATTAAAGTTATTCTCAGAATACTGACCTATAAGAGCAAGATCAAGCATACTTAGACTCTTAATACTATATTGATCCTGAAGCATCTTACCCATAAGAACTTCTATGCTTGCAGAACTAGAAAGACCAGAACCATTAGGAATATTCCCCCAGATAATCATTTCGAATCCTGACTCTAATTCTATTCCTTTTTCTTTAAATGCCCATACTATTCCCAAAGGATAATTAGCCCAATTATACTTTTTCTTGTAGCTAATATCAGACAAATCAACAGTTACTACACTTCCAGATCTAATATTCGCAGAAGAAAATTTCATAACTTTATCTGTACGGCGTCTCATTATTCCATAAGTACCTATTGTAAGTGCACATGGAAATACGTGACCTCCATTATAATCTGTATGTTCTCCTATTAGATTAACACGGCCCGGTGAAAAATATTCTCTAATATCTCCACCTTCTCCATATAATTCAATAAACTTTTCTTTTAACAATTTGCTGTTCATCAAATACCCTCCTGATGTTAATCTTATATAAAATTCCAAAGTATATTTTACTATATTTTCATCAAAAAGTGGCGTACATAATATGCCATGTTTATCGTGTTGTACCACAATATCTTGAACTTACTAAAAACAAAAAAAGACACCCTTACGAATAATCGTAAGGATGTCTGTAATCCACAATATAAAATGTGTTATTGAAGGTATCTTATACTTCTTTCTTTGCTGTGTTCAAGAATACCATATACTTGATATATGAAATAACATCAAGAACAACATCAACAAGTGTAAGAACGATTACAACAATAGCAACAACTCCACCTGCTGTTGAGCCACCAAGAAATGCTGTGATAATAAGACCTATCGTAACAACAATATCAAGGATTATAACAGTAAGTACAATCTTCCATGTACTTGTAGCATTGTCAGATAGTGCTGAATTAAGATTAATTGCACCATATAATACATGATGAATAATTACAAGATTGATAATTGTATTAAGTAGATTAACAATACTTGAAACCCATGTAACACCTGCAATAGAACCTACAATAGGTCCAACGATACCAAGGATTAAACCAATAATAGCAAGTGTAAATGCTGACTTTACTAATTCTTCATCCTTACCTGCTTGATTAAGACCTACAAGAGTCATAATATATGCAATAATTAATAATACTCCTGAAGCTAATCCTCCAATAATTGTTCCCACTACTGGAATTAACATTAGTAGTGTGCAAAGTGCAGCGATTAATGACAATACCTGCGCTGTAAATAGTTTACTATAACCAGCTCTTGCGTTTTCATGTGCCATAATATCTTTCTCCTTTCCTTCATAAGAATTATACACCTCATATTATAATTTAAGTTGCTTTCATTTTCAATAAAAAAAGGCACTTCTTTATTAGAAGCGCCTTTACTCAAATACGTTATTTTATGAATTATAATGTATTCTTTGCTTTGCTTAGGAATACTAAGAACATAATGTATGCAACTACCTCTAATACGGCATCTGCAACTACAAGGATTGTAGCAGCTACAACTGATACTGCTGTAAATCCAAGAAGACCCATAATTAGTGTAACAATTACAATTACGATATCAAGAATTATTACACACATATAAACCTTCCATGTGCTGCTAGCCTTTTCTGCTAAATCGCTATTAAGCCCTGCACATCCGAAAAGTACATTATATGTTATAAGAAGTCCTAACACTGTTGCAACAATATCTCCAATGTTTGCAACCCATGCTGGAGTGAATGACTTAAGAATTCCAACTACAATTGCAACAATTAAACTAACAATAGAAATTGTAAATGCTTTCTTAATCTGTTCACTATCTTTTCCTGCAGTATTAAGTCCTACAAGTAGCATTATAAATCCAATAAATCCAATAACTGATAATACAAGAGTTGCAAGACCAACTACTACTACTCCTATACTACCTGCAATTGCTCCTCAAGTTGATTCACCAGCTACGGCAGCTACTGCAACTACACCAAGAACTCCTGTTACTGCTCCGCATAAAGTAGCAATAAGCTGAAGTACTTCAGCAGAAAATACTTTGCTAATACCTTTACGTGCGTTTTCGTATGACATATTTTTACTCCTTTCATAAACGAAATATATATCGCCTATTCTATCAAATGTTCCCTATATTATCAAGATTATTCTTTCTTATTGACATAAAAATAGACCTCTTGGATATTCCAAGAAGTCTATTAATAAATCTTATTCTTGTACGTATGGCATAAGTGCTACGTGACGAGCTCTCTTAATTGCTACTGTAAGAGCTCTCTGATGCTTAGCACAGTTACCTGTAATACGACGAGGAAGAATCTTACCTCTCTCAGAAATGTATTTCTTAAGTGTTGCTGTGTCTTTATAGCTAATTACATTATCTTTTCCACAGAACACACATACTTTCTTTCTTCTGTGCATAGGTCTTCTTCCACCAGCTGATTTATTATAAGCCATGATTATTCCCTCCTATTATACAAATGGGAGATTATCTTCTGTTGCGTCTTCTATTGCATTAAAGCCATCGCCTGCATCCCCTGTAGGCTGATTAGATGGTGCATTAGAATAATCTCCACCTTGACCTTGGGCGTTCTTACTCTCTGCAAATTCCACAGAATTTGCAACAATTTGATCCTGATATACAGTCTTTCCATCTTTTTCATAGTTATTATTACGAAGCTCTCCGTCAACTACGATTTTTGTACCTTTTCTAAGATACTTCTCAACGAAAGATGCTGTATTACCAAATGATACGAGATTAAAGAAATCAGTTGGATAATTACCACTTTGATCCTTATATCTTCTATCAACCGCTATAGAATAGCGTGCAACTGGCTTGTTATCATTACCATATCTTACTTCAGGGTCTCTTGTAAGACGTCCCATTAATATCACTTTATTCATATTTGTTCTCCTTTAACTAAACCCTATGCCTCGTCAGCTCTAACGCATAAGAATCGAAGAACGTTGTCCATAATGCGAACACTCTTCTCAACTTGAGCAGGTGTCTCTGGTTCAGCATCAAATTGGATGAAGTAGTAATAGCCTTCTGACATCTTTTGGATTTCATAAGCAAGCTTTTTCTTTCCCTGATCTTCAACCTCTGTTACTGTTCCACCGAAACGTGTGATGTAGCTTTTAGCCTTTTCTACTGTAGCTTCTCTTACATCGTCTTCGATCTTCGCATTAACAACGAGTGCTAATTCATACTTGTTCATGCTTTCTTACCTCCTTTTGGACTAATGAGATATGCTTATACATATCTAAGGATATTTTTATATACCACGAGACTAGATAATATCACTAATATGAAGTTTTTACAAGAGAAATATTAAAAAGTTAATAAAAAATTAATAATTAACACTTAATCTGGTCTAAAACCTTACCAATTGGATCCGTTATTATAAGATCAGCTGATGTTTGTCTACTAGTTTCTCCCTTATTAATAAGTACTAAATGCTTACCATTGAAATAGTTAATGAGCCCTGCTGCCGGATAAACTGCAAGACTAGTTCCTCCTATTATAAGCATATCGGCATTGGAAATAGCATTTACAGAACCACTAACCTGATAATCATCAAGTCCTTCCTCATATAGAACAACATCTGGCTTAATAATGCCACCGCATTTCTCACAACGAGGAACTCCTTTAAAATCCGGCTTCTCCTTACAAGACAAAATATAATCTCCATCATAGAATTCTCCACAATCCATACAATAATTACGAAGTGTGCTTCCATGTAGTTCAAAAACTGTCTTACTTCCTGCCTTCTGATGAAGTCCATCAATGTTTTGTGTTACTACAGCATCTAGCTTTCCTGCCTTCTCTAATTCTGCTAATTTCTTATGGGCAGCATTAGGCTCTATTCCCGTAATCATAATCTTGTCATAATAGAAGCGATAGAATTCTTCTACTTTATGCATAAAAAATGTATGAGATAATATCTGCTCTGGTGGATAATCATACTTTTGATTATATAGACCGTCAACACTACGAAAGTCAGGGATTCCACTTTCTGTTGACACGCCTGCTCCCCCAAAGAATACGATGTGTTTCGACTCATCAATGAACTCTTGTAGCTTCTTTACCTTTTCCATATCCATAATTCTACCTCCTTCTTATTCTTAATATATTATCTTTACATAGGCATTTCCTGGTTACATCCTATTATACATCCAAAATGTCAAGAACTTCCATTAAGTTATCCGCATATCCATATAATTTTGATTTAAGTTCTTCATCCGCCTCAGTCATATCCGGCACCATTATTGTGTTGCATCCCGCAAGATAAGCCGACTCAACCCCATTGGGAGAGTCCTCAATAGCAATGGTATTTTCAGGCTTTACTTTTATTACATCACAGGCATACAGATATGGTTCAGGATAAGGTTTTCCTCTCTTCATATCATGGGCCGATACAACATCATCAAAGGCATTTTCTAAGCCGACTTCTGCTATTCTCCATTTAATAGTCTCCATCTTAGAAGATGACACAAGAACAATTTTCTTATTAAACCTCCTTACTTCTTCTAGAAACTCCTTTGCATAAGGCTTAAGAGGTGTACCCTTTTCTTCAAGCTCTTTTCTCGTATTAACAGCACAAAGGTCATGTAGCTTCTCGAAATCTAATTTATCTGCGTATTTATCATACAACATCTTTTCCGCATAAGGTCCCCAGGCACTTCTAAGATTTAGGGCATCTTCTTTTGTAAAGAAATCGTATCCTAATTCTTTTGCAGCTTTATTCCAGTGCTTCTGGTAAATCCTCTCAGTATCAGTAATAGTTCCATCTAAGTCAATAAGAATTGCATCTATTTTCATTATCTAAGTAACCTCTTTCCTGAAAATGTAATTAGTCAATAAGTTCTTTATATATGTCCCTTTTGCTTACTCCTCTATCCTTTGCCACTGCTTTCATGGCCTCTTTCTTGTCTAGTCCCTGCTTCAAATATATATCCATATGTTCCTTAATAGTTGTTTCTTCCCACATTTCCCTTCTTTCCTCTTCTTGCATTGCCTTTGATTTACCTGCAATTACAAGAACATATTCACCTCTTGGTTCATTTTCTTCGTAGTACTCTAAGGCTTTTTCAAATGTGGTTTTATTCTTTTCTTCATGTCTCTTAGTAAGCTCTCTTGTAATAGTTAGTTCTCTATCTTTTCCAAGTACACTCTCTAATTCCTTTAGAGTTGACTTAAGATGATGGGGACTCTCGTATACTATTATTGTTCTAGTCTCGTTTTTCAGTTCTTCTAAGACATGTCTTCTATATTTTTTATCCTTTGGAAGAAATGCTTCGAATACAAATCTCCTACTTGACTGACCAGACATAGTTATTGCAGTAATAAGCGCAGCCGCCCCAGGAAGAGATGTAACTTCTATATTCTCATCATAACACATAGCTACTAACTCTTCTCCAGGATCAGATATTCCCGGTGTTCCAGCATCTGTAATTAACGCAATATTATTTCCATCGTGTAATTTATTAATTAAAGTTTTTGCCTTTTCAATCTTGTTGTGTTCGTGATAAGAGGTCACTCTTGTGTTGATATTATATCTATCAAGCAACTTTTTAGACGTTCTTGTATCCTCTGCAGCAATTAAGTCTACTTCATTTAATATTCTTACTACTCTATATGTTATATCTTCCATATTTCCAATTGGAGTAGCACATAGATATAAGGTTCCTGACATTCTTATCCTCCGTAATATATATCCATTACTTCTTTGGTATATTCTCCACTTTTTTCATATACTATAAGCGGTTTCTCCACTTTTAAGAAAGGCTTACCATCGTGCATAGCTTCAATTAGAACCATATTAGCCTCTTTATTAATATATGGATGAACCATTCTTATTCTTTTTATTTCAAGATTATATTTTCTCATCACATTCATGATTTCCACAAGACGCGCAGGTCTGTGAATCATATAGAAACGACCTTTATTCTTAAGAATCTTAGAGCTGATAGATACTATATCTTCCAGCTTAACAGAAAGTTCATGTCGTGATAAAGCTTTAGTATCACTAGGATTAATTAACCCTTTATCAACTGTCATATAGGGTGGGTTAGTTGTTATTACATCAAAGTGAGAAGAGCCGTAAAGCTTTAGGGCATCTTTTACATCAGCATTGTCAATAACGATTCTGTCTTCAAGATTATTGTATTTCACTGAACGACTAGCCATATCCGCTACATCTTCCTGGATCTCGATACCAACGTAACTTTCTCCCCCATATCTTGCTTCCATAAGAATAGGAATAATTCCTGTTCCAGTTCCAATATCTAGAACTTTCTCATTCTTTTTTACATTTGCAAATGCAGATAACAAAACAGCATCCATTCCAAAGCAAAAACGATTAGGATCTTGTATTATCTTATAGCCCTTCCTATGAAGTTCGTCTAATCGCTCATTCTCTAGAATCAATGCTGTTCCCCTTTTTAAATACTATACAGTTTATATACTAATTGTTGTCCTTGTTTTTATTTCGGTTTTTATTATGGTTTCTGTTCCTTTTTCTCTTGTTTTTCTTATTACTGCCCGATTTCTCATTATCTGATTTATCAGAACTCTCATCTCTTCTATTGTTGTGTTTATTCTGCTTCTTCTCGTCCTTTTCATCTAAAGTAGAGTCATCACCATCTTCTAAACCTTTTAACTCTTTTGCCTCCTCATCAGTGACCTCTATTGACTTTCGCTTAGAGTTTTTGAAGTTGATTTCACTTACATGATAAGTCTGTCTTTCCTTAATGTCATCTTCTCCTTCAACTACAACAACAACCTGCTGTCTAAGTACATTTACATCTTCAACAACAGCTTCTCGTCCAGTAGGAGTTTTTATTGTATCTCCCTTATTAGGAAGGTTACTATTAAGGTATTTATAAGTCTCATTTTCATTCTTAAGACAACACATTAATCTTCCACAATTACCAGAAATCTTCGTTGGATTAAGTGGAAGTCCCTGCTCTTTTGCCATCTTAATTGACACAGGTGCAAAATCTGAAAGATAAGATGCACAACATAGCTCGCGTCCACATATTCCAAGACCGCCGAGGATTTTCGCCTCATCTCTTACACCAATTTGTCGAAGTTCTATTCTTGTTCTAAATACACCTGCAAGATCCTTAACAAGCTCTCTGAAATCCACCCTTCCTTCAGAAGTAAAGTAGAATAATAGCTTCTTATTGTCAAATGTGTATTCTGCACCAACAAGTTTCATATCGAGTTCATGCTTAAGAATCTTTTCTTTACAGACTTTACAAGCTTCTTTCTCTTTTTCTGTATTTTCTCTAGCGTGTTCAACATCCTTTTCTGTAGCAATTCTTTCTATTCCCTTTAGAGGACTTACAATACTTTCTTCGCTTACTTCCCTTGCTGCTAGAAGAACTGTTCCTATTTCAAGTCCTCTTGCAGTCTCTACTATTACCTTATCTCCTACTTTAAGTTCGAATCCTGTTGGATCAAAATAATATATCTTTCCAACATTTCTAAATCTTACACCTATTACTGTTACCATTTATACTGTCTCCTTCATTTTATGTAGCATCATTTCTATTGTTAATCCCAAAGTCACCTGATAATTAACTTTTTCTCTGGCATCCTTTGTGATATTAATAAGCTCATTTATCTGGCTAAGTTTATGTCTCGATATATCTCGTATAACAGATATTTCTTCTCGAAAATGAACTCTCTTCTCATCTCCAGTTGTTTTATATACAAGTACATCTCGAAGAAATACCATTATTAGATCAAAGTAACTATCTATGTTATCCTTGTCTTCCTCTATTTTCTTTGCCATATCGGCTATTCTCTTAGAATTAAATGAATCAAAATCCCTTATAGTATTAATTATAAGCTTTCTTCGATTCTGAAATTCAATATCACTGGCTATCATTAATGCCTTGCCAGGGTTTCCTTCCGCGAAATTAATTGCCATATCTGCCTGATAATCCACGATTCCTTTATCCATAAGATAGGATTTAATGACACTTTTTTCAACTGGCTTAACATCGAGACATACACACCTAGATAGCACTGTTGGCAGTAATTTCTCTTTATTAGTCGTAAGGATTATAATTGTTACAAAATCCGGCGGCTCTTCTATTGTCTTAAGAAGGGTATTTTGTCCCGCTTCATTCATAAGCTGTCCGTCTTCTATTATGTATATTTTTCGCTTACTTTCATAAGGAATGATATCAACGGTATTTACCAGTTGATTTCGAATCTCTTCCTTCGATATGAGATTTGGTTTTTCATGGGAAATGTAGATTATATCCGGGTGGTTATGATGACTTGCCTTCTTGCAACTAATACATTCACAACAAGGTTCTATTACCTCAGGAAGCTTAGGTTCTTCGACCTCAAGTCCTGGGAAAGATACCTGATTCTTATCATAATCAGGATTAAGTTTACTACAAAGTAAAGCCTGGGCGAATGCCTCTGCAAGAAGCTTCTTAGAATACCCCGCTTCACCATTAATAATATAAGCATGGCTTATCTTGCCAAGTCTTATGGCGCTTTGCATGTGCTCTTTTAGCGCCTCTTGACCTATAACATCTTCAAATTTCATCTATAACCTCAATAATCGTAAATACATTTACAATATAGTATAATACTATATTTTCTTCTCTTCGTGTAGTAGAAATTATTACTCTTTAATATTTTTATAGTGTTTTGAGAAAATGAGAAGTCCTATAAGAACACCTATTATTACTCCCACACTGTCTATACACACATCTTTAAATTCACCGCTTCTACCTGGTACAAAAAGCTGGTGAAACTCGTCACTTGCAGCATATAAAGTGGCAATGCCCCAAGCTATTAATCCTTGCAAATACCATCTCATTGATGAACTGTATAGAGCACCCAATACAAGAAAACCTAGTATCGCATATTCCATTGCATGGGCTGTCTTTCTAATTGGATGATCTACTAACTTTGCAAATTCTAATTGTTCATCATAAGTCTGATTCTCAAAGTCTTCTACTACAATTCGCCCTATAATAAATCCTACTTCATAGCTTTCCTGCTGTGACGTATCCGCATCCTTCGCAGAAAATGCAAATATTACTATCATCCATACTATTGTAAGTATTATAAATAATCTTCTTCGCATGATTAGTTATTATATTCCTACGTATGCCAAATGTTCACATACTCTTTAAATCTCGGAAGCGGAACCTCTAAACATCCATAGCTTGGTGAAACAAGGATATGCTTCTTTATTAACCTGTCTCTTAAAGAATTAAAACTATTTGTATTATTCATCGCCTTTTTTATATCAGCGACAGCATGTGTATCCGTATTTGTTACAATCTTTATAAAATCCTGCTCCGACTGTGTCATCGTTGTCCAAATTAAATCATATTGTGACCCTATTGTCTCGTCAAACTCTGCTTCTATCTCTTCATCTATAACATACTTTTGATGATTAAAACATATTTCTCCTAGCACCTGATATCCATAGGCATAACCTTTTGTAAACTTTGATAACGCAGCAGCATCTTCGTGTGAAATACCAAGAAGCTGTCTATATTTTTGTGACATACTATGTAAATTAAGTGCCTGCATAGTAATAGATTCATTTCTTGCAAAAAAGGAAAGATGAGGAAGATTAACAAAATCCTCTATGTTTTTAGATAATCCCGTGCATATAAAACGAATATTTATATTTGGATCCATAATTAGAGTGCCAAGTATCGACAAAAATTCTGCCATCTCCTCTGTTTTTGCTATATCATCAACACCTACAAGTACATTGTATTTTTCCTTTGAAACCTTTTCAAGCATTCCTTTTAATGTGGCTTCTTCTGAATAATAGTTCTCGTTCTCAGATATATTTATAGTTCCTTGTGCCTGAACGCCTGCTGATAAAACACCCACATTTCCGCTTGCATCAATATTTCCACCAATAGATTGGCTTACCTTTTTGTTATTAATAAAATCTATCCTGCTAAGCTCAGATATAAGTGTCTGTATAGGGTTTCCCCCTGCAGACAATGAATATACAAGCCACTTCTTTTCCCCACGAAAATGATTCATAACAAGTGAATACTCTACTGATTTACCTGAACCTCTTAATCCAACTATTTTATACACATATTTATAGGAATCCTCACTATTAAAATTATTAATAATTTCATCTGAAAAATGTGTTTCAATAATTGCTTTCCCTGCAACTCCCGGAGTTCTGGTAAATGGGCTTATTTTGCTGTTCATCATAATTCTCTCTTTCATTGTATTTTCTTGTGACTTCTTTTTATATTTGTGATGTCTTGTGACTATTCCTTGCTTTTGTGATGTCTTGTGACTTCTTGTGACTAAATTTTAACATATCTATTTTTATTATTCAATAAAAAACCCCTAACAGATATGTGATATTATATCTGTTAGAGGAGTGTATAGGTCTTATCATTTAGGAATTTTAACTGGGGATTGCGCTAAAATTACTTATTTGTATTATTAGAATATTGCCTTTGTTAAAGTAATTCAAATATATATCATTTTTTATATGATATTTTTCGTGTTCCTTTAATGATAAACATTCAGAGTATTTTTCTTCCGCATCTTTTTGACTCAAACTTGCATACGACTTTAAACATATGACCACAATATCTCCAACCTTCTCTTTCCATGATTCTGGCACCTTTATAGACTCGTCTATGATTACACCTACTGAGTATACTTTGTTTGTTTCACTATTATATAATACTTGTAGAGACCAATATCCATATTCATCATCTCCTTTTTGGGGAAAATAAGAGTATTGATTATCACTTCCACTTATCCAATCATCGAACGAAATATTTGTACCAAATTGTTTATTATATTCGTCATCAAATTTAGATATAAAATCTTTAGGAGTTATGCCATCCGAATCATTACCGCTACCTCCATTTTTTATATTAACCACTATAAATAATATAGCTGCTATCGCCCCCAAAATAATTACTAGTATTATAGATTTACTAATTTTTTTATTCTCACTTTTTTTGTGTTTATTTTTCGTTTGCAAATTATTATTTTTTACTTCAAATCCACAATCAGGACAAACTTTAATATCATTATCAAGCTCACGTCCACAATTCTCACAAAACATACTCTTATTCCTCCATTAAGTTTGGCTAAGTAACTTTTCTTTATTCTTTCTGATATACTTTGTCACAAATAGCATTTCAAATATAGCGACACCAATTGTTGATAATGGCAGTAATATAGTCTTTACATGTAAAGGATCCCACACAAACAACGCTACACAAATTACAATGTTATAGATATATTTAATCTTTATATATTTTCCGTATTTCTTTATAATTTGGTCCGTAGTCATTCTTTTATATGACAATATTGATTTTACGGAACCAATGATATTGATAACTCCAATTATAGCTTCGCATAGATCTAGTATTACTATAAAAAACGAGTTATATATGTGCTCTATATAAAAGTTTAGGTCACTACCAAAAGAAAGTATCACTCCATCCCAAACTAAATAGATACTTACAAAAACCCATATTGCTTCTACTATTAATATTCTTGATTGAACTATTTCTATTTGTTCTTTTATATCTTCCTTGTGTGTTTCGATGCTATTGTTAATCTTTATGCTACTCTCGTTTTTATCTATTTCATCGTCATTTTTCTTTCCTATTGCTTTTCCGCAATTGGAACAAAATTTAACATTATCTTCAACTTGACTTCCACAATTACTACAATACAAATTATTTACTCCAATCTATATTAAATACTTGAAAAACTTTCTAATGCTTCTTTGTATTCATTTTGTGCTATCTCCTCCTTTATTTTTTACAAAAACTATTTAAGCTTTACTGCTTATTAACAAATGCCTTTACTGCAGATACATAGCTTTTATTATTAAGCGCCTGTTCAATGTTTTCGCTCATCTGCTTTCTTTCATATGTTGTAAATGGCAAATGTACCTCGCCTTCAAAGTCTCCAAAGGACCTCATTACAAACTGCTTTGAATTATTGTCATATCCCAATATCCAGGCTCTATCCTTTGCTTGAGTCTTATCTTTTAAATCGTTGTTATAATAACTTTCTACAAATAAATCTAACTGACCCAACTGAGAATCTTTTGTCCCATCATCCGTATCTGTTGTAAGAAATACCATTGCTATGTCAGCATCTCCTGACGCACTTGACAATATATTGAGTATTTCTTTTGACTCTTCATCTGAAAGAATTTTGGCTTCGTCATATAATATTGGATTGGAGTTTGTTGTTGTATCTTTTGTACTTGTTTTCGTTTCAGAGCCTGTTGTTGTGTTTGATGAGTTAGTTATATGGGATTTATTCGTGCTACTATCCTCATTTAAATCACTGTTCTTTGTGCTATTAGTCCTATCTCTTGTTTCAATTGTTGGCTTATCATTAGGTCCTAATTCCTTATGTTCCATTTTAAAACCACTCATAGTTTCAACTATATTTTTTTCTTCTGAGCATGGTTTTACATAAACATCGCCCTTTACATGTCCGTTGTAATAATCTCCTGCTAATTCATCCATCAAGTCACCTGCTTCATCATAAGTAAGACCTAAAAAAACCTTGGTGCTAATAATCGAATATATCTTCAAACTTTCCACAGTATATTTCCCATAATAATCATGAAGCCTTTTTAAGTTTTCCATAGTATTGATATTCTCTTTAACACTTAAAGATTTAACAACATGCGAATCCTTGTATGCTTCAATTTGAATACAATAAGCCGAACCAGTAGGATAACAGGTATAAGAAACCATTTCTTCTATTTTTCCTTCTTCACCTGATACATCTATTACATCTATGGTTTCCTCTTTCCAAGAAGACTTTGACAAATGATTGTTATATACGTTATTCACCTTGTCTATGTCTATCGCATTGGCTTCTTCATTAAACCTATCAATAAACTCTTCATATGTCATTGTATCAACATTATTGTTGAAGGATGTGACAAAAATAATAATAACAACAATCACAGCAAGAATTATTGGCACAATAATAATCAGTGGTTTTGGGATATGCTGTATAAATTTCTTAAACCCAAACAATTTATTTTTATAATTCTCATTGTCTGTAGAATTGGTACCTACATTGTTTTCATAAACAAATTCTTGACCACAGTTTGTGCAAAACTTTGATCCTTCCCTCATTTCAGCGCCACACTTATTACAAATCATTTTTTCACCCTCTCTGTTGTTATTATTTCTCTATTTTTCATAACTAATATGTGGACTTCCTACTGGATGTCTAACTGCATAATAATCTATCCCATCCTTTGAAAATTTTTTATATTTTATCTTATATTCAATCCCATCATCCAAAAGACCCTTTTCTTTCTTTGTTAACGCATCAAATCCATCCTTTATTATAAATACCTTTTTTAAATCAACACCTTTTTTCTTAGAATCTTTCAATATTTCGTCTATTATCAAGTTAATTCTATTTTCTTTTTCCTCTTCACCCAAATTTTTATAGTTCTCTGACAAAGAAGAACCACAACTGTTGTACATAATATTTGCAAAATAAATGTCTTTAAGGTCGTTAAAACCTACTTTGTTAGGCTCATTACTCGCCGTTTTTACCATTTCTAAAAATCTATTTCTATATGTTGACATATTTTTTTCATCTAGCATTTTAATAAACCAATCGTTGTTTCCTTCTAATGAGCCGTCATCTCCGCCAGGCTCTCTCATAATAATTGCAACACCATTCGATTTTTTAGGAATGTATGATATCCCTATTCCTTTTTCCTCATTTATTACCTTGTAACTCTTCCCCATCGAAATACCTCCTGTCCTATTTTTCACGACATATATTAAGATATTTATATAATAGGTCAATTACACCCTAATTTCAATAGGTCACTCTGACATAATTAACATGTAATATACTAACTTAAGGGGGTGATTGTATCTCAAGACTTAAGGAATTACGTAAAGCAAAAGGCTACACCCAGACAAAAATGCAATCCCTTACGGGTATTGACCAGAGCGACTATTCTAAAATAGAAAACGGCAAACGCTACCTTACCTTTGAACAATGCCGAAGAATCGCCCTGGCACTTGACACAAGTATGGACTATCTTGCCGGAATTACCAATAACCCAAAGCCATACCCCCGTAGCCAATCTAAAAACAAAAAAACCGACTGACACGCTTATTGTAACGCGTATCAGTCGGTTTGTACTATGCTGTGTGCTAAGTAGCTATATTCTCATAACTGCTTTTGCAAATTCTTCTGCATTTAGATACCTCTGATTTGGACTTGTCATAGTCGCTTTTCCTACTACCTTTCCTATTCTTCCTGATGCTCTCCTCACCGATGGATGCGCACCTGTAATCATTACATTTAGAAGAATTCCCATTGCATAAATATCTGTTCTTATACTTGTTTGTCCCTCACCAAACTGCTCCGGTGCAGCATATCCTATAGTTCCTAAACATTCCGTATCAGTATTTACATATGGTTTATAAATTCGTGCAATATCATAATCTATTATTTTAATAGTTCTACTTTCGCATATCTTTATGTTATCTGGCTTGATATCTCTATGAATTATTCCTGCCTTATGAAGCGCATTTATTCCATCAGCTACTTGTAACATATAGTGCTTTGCTTCTTTCTTATATATTGGGCCCTGAATGATTCTATCTGTTAATGTCATACCACATACAAATTCCTCGATGATAAAGGTCTTTCCATTTGAAAACGCCACATCAAGTATCTCTACAAGATTATTGTGTCCGATATTTTTTATGCGTTCTAAGAATCTATTTTCACCTATATACTCTTTAACTACTATACGCTTTTCGTTTTGAAGATTCTTGTATTGTACTATTTTTTTACTATCGCTTTCTTTCAATACTTTTTCCAATTCATAGTATTGTTCAAGTGATTTCTTCCAATAAGTATATTTATCTATTATATCCATAAAAACATCTACTATGCTCCCTGCCTATTGAATTATCTTTTGCTTCGTGCTAACATTTTCCTATGATTAATAAACCAACCAGCCAATTGATGAACTCTCTTAGAAAATCGAATACACCTTCCGAGTATCTTAACGAAGAAGAGAATTATATTATTGACGAGCCACTTGCGGTATATCTAAATAACTTATTAAAAGAAAAAGGCTTATCAAAATCTTCTGTTGTAAAGAATGCTGACATTAATGAAATCTATGGTTATCAAATACTTTCAGGAACTCGTACACCTTCCAGAGATAAGCTGATTTCAATAGCTTTTGGTATGAATCTTGACATAGAAGAAACACAGCAACTACTAAAGTACGCAAATTACGCTCCTTTGTATCCGAAAAACAAACGAGATAGCATTATACTTTGGTGCATTGAACACAAATATAATATAAGAAATACCAATGAAGAGTTATATTCTCAAGAAGAAGAAACACTATAACTACTATTCAATATAATTAGGTATCGTATTATAATAGTGGAGCATCGCAACATTTCCATTCTCGTCAAATACAACATTTAAATTAGGGGCGCCAAGTTTTCCATCATAATAATAACAATAATAATCGTACATATCTTGATATGGAGAGCCCAGAATACTTCTAACCTGTTCCTTAGTATATCCTTTTCCTACACCATATATTCCCTTATTAGCATTTTCAGGAAGGTCATAATCTATCACTATCTCCGGATTCTCTTTTGTTAAACTATCTCGTAAATCTTCCTCTAGTTGAGGATTATAAGCTATATTATTTCCTGTATTTAAGAATTCATATCTCGCTGTGTTAATATCTATATTGTTTTTTTCCTTTTCGTATTCTTTTTTCAAATTTTGTACAAATCTATAGAATAATATACATCCCACTAGGAAAAGAATTATAGCTATAGTTATAATTATAGTAGTAATAATCCGTTTTCGCTTATACTTTGTGATAAAGGAGACATCTTTTTTATTAGAATTCTTAAAGCTCGCCAAACACCTTGGACAGCATTCAACACCATATTCTATTTTTAATCCGCAATTAGGACAATATTTCATAAGTTCCTCTATTCAAGAAAACCCCCACCTCTACCGGTGGGGATAATAACATTTTCATATATACACTCTATATTCTTTTTCTAGGTCGAAATATCAAGCAGTAGTCCACGTATCTCATCGATGTGACCTAGGATTGCAATGTGATCCTTTTCTTCCTTAACAAGTTCTTTTGCCAGGTTGTCCAGATTATCATCGACTTGGCGAATCATACCATATACTCTGTGACGACCTTTTCTGTCTAGGAAATTCTCTCTTGAAAACTCGTGGGAGCGATTAACTACCTCATTCATGAACTCTTTAACAAGCTCACGATACTTCTTCATGTCAGAAATATCCATGTGCTTAGCGATTTTATTACCTTGATCATTGATTTGATCCATAAGCCCAGAGAGCTTCTCTTTAAGGTTCGCATCATCTATCTTCGACACAAGTGTGAACTTGAATGTATCATCACTCTTTTGTACTTGTTCAGTTTCCGTTACCTGATTAACAGGTGCTACATTATTAACCTTAAGATCCATAGCATTCTCCTACCTGTGAGCTTCTATGTACTCTGATATCTCATTTACTGTCTTACTTATGCTGTCGTTAATAAATATTTTTTTAACTCCTGCTGCATTAAGCTTTTCTTTCGAGAAATCCTCGTCATCAGCAAGAAACCTTCTACAAAGTTCATTGTATTTTGGATTCTTCTGCTTCTTTTCTCGATCAAGTGCTCGCTGCAGTCTAAGACCATCCTCTACTTCTATATATATCGGACAGACACGCTCTTTTCCGTAGTATTTTCGGATTTTTTCATAGGATTCTAGTGTTCCAATTATTATATAATCCTTCTCATCAATTAACACATTGTCATCATCTACAGTAAAATAATCCCATGGTCCATAACATGTGTTATAGCGCCTTAGCTCTATAATCTTCCCGCTTCTTTCTAGCTCATCTCTTCTTTTCTCGTCTACAAAATGATATTCCACACCATCAACCTCATTCTCACGAATTGGTCTTGTTGTGTAGCTAACCACATTTTCAAGATGAAGCTCTTTTTCTTCAAGAAGCTTCTTAAATATAGTATCTTTTCCTGTAGAACTTTTACCAATAATACAATATAACATTTCTTCTCCTGATTTTATAAGGTAATGCAAACCTTTCCGTCTCGCATTCCTTCAATATTATTATAGTTTTCTCTAATGTAATCTATGTCTTCTTTCTCTATAACTTCTCCTGATACAATAAGAGGAATACCAGGTGGATAAGCAATTATTGTTTCTGCCAGAATTCTGCCTTCACACTTCTCATAAGGTAACTCTTCATAATTATTAGACACCTCATATAATTCTAATTTCTTATTATGGTTTCTAAGAAATCTCATATTAGTTTTCTTGTCCTTCTTAGAAATATCAACCTCTCCATCAATTTCAGTAAGAGCACCTGATAACCTTCTTAATCCATCCTCTGTATCCATGCAACTTGTCATAGCAAGAGCATATTCTCTATTACACATCTCTAGTTCAAGGTGATACTTACTTCTTAATATCTGGCATAACTCTTCACCTTTTAAGTATCCATTGGTATATATTACAATCTTACTAATGTCTCGATTATTAGATATAGGTTCCACTGACAGGGCATGTAATTTAGATACATCTTCGTAGAAATCATATAAGCATTTTACATAATTCTTATACAAATCATTCTCACCAAGTAACTCTATGGCTCTACTCATACTATCCATTATTACATAACTAGGTGAGCTGGTCTGATACATGCTAATGTATCTCTTAACATTTTCAGCATCAACTAAGGTAGAATTCACATGGACTATAGCTGCCTGATTGAGAACCGGCAACGTCTTATGAGCACTCATTATACAGATATCTATTAGTTCTATATAATCTTCTGGAAATGCTTCATGAAAGCGAAAATGTGCTCCATGAGCTGAGTCCACAATTAATGCTATTTTCTTTGAATGAAGATACATAGATATTGCAGGTATATCCGATACAACTCCTTCATAAGTTGGGCTTGTAATAACAACAGCCTTTGGCTTAATACTTGACTTTTCTAATCTTTGTACAGCTTCTCTTACAGAATCTATAGTAACTTCACCAACCAAAGTATCATTATACATTTCAGGCATTATGTATTCTACATGTAGCTTTCTAAGAAATGCTGCATTGTATACACTTTTATGACAATTTCTCCCAATTATAATATAGTCCCCTGCATCTGCTACTGCGGATATAGCACTAAGATTTCCGCATGTTGAGCCATTTACTGTAAAATAGCTCTTCTTCGAATTATACATTCTTGCAATTTCTTCGTTCAAATCCTTAATGATTCCTGTAGGATTATTAAGATTATCAAATCCATCAATCTCAGTAATGTCTATCTTATATGCACCATCTAATTGCCTCTTATGACCTGGCATATGGAATGGATATACATCTTTATCTCTATATTGTTCTAATTTTTTGTGAAGAGATTCCATTTATTTCTCCAGATAATTCTTTATTAATTTTTTTAATCTAAGAACCTTAAAATATCCGGCATCCAGTCCCCGAAGAATACCGTATCTTCAACATATGCCTTATAAATAGGCTCTAAGAATCTAATTATAAGTGTATGCACATCCTCCCAGATTAAATCACTTCTCTTAGTATGACGAACTACTCTCTTCCACTTCTTCTTCATATATGTATAATTCTTGTAGCTTTTTAGCTTTTCAAGTCTGTTTAGGTCAAAGCCCTTTTTGCTTACACATTTATCCGACAGACAATCCTTTACCTTACGACCTTCTATGGCTTCATTCTGTAGGATATCGTATAAATCAATATACTTTTCCATCTCATTAAGTAACTCTAGCTTATCTAGAATATCAAAACAAAGCTCCGAAATCCTCTCTTCTAAAGGAAACTCTAAGTAAGTTACAGTTTTGCCATTCTGTAGGGACAGCTCTAACTCTTTTTCTCTTGGAAATGTCTGAACTTCTCCTGCTTCCTGAACAAAAAGAATTATTGGTATCTTCATCTTAAGAAGATTTATTTCAAAACATACTCTGTTATTAGATAGGAAGTTCGTAGTAACCTTAACTCCTAGATTCATAAAATGAGACACTATTGATAAAGACAGCTTCCTCAGATAAACATCTATCTCCTCGCTTCCAGAATAAGCGAGAATTAGCGTATCTTTCATACCTCTCTTATATGAATCAATGTTTAATGTCTTATCATTAATTATCCACAAATCTTCAAGATTATTCTCAGAGATGAACACTACAAATTCTTCCAGGAGACAGCCCAGAAGCAAATTATCAAATGGTATGTCTAATTCAGTTGACTTTTTCTTAATCAAATTAGGATTTAGCATCTATAACCACACACCAATCATATTCTGCACTTTCTTTAATACTTTACGCTTGCTTGCGCATTCCATAAGAGAAGATACATCCTTATCTTCATCTTGTATATAAGACAACGCCGCTTTCTTGAAGTCTTCTCTATTCATCTTATCTTCATACTTTAATACATCGCATATTAGACGGTCTTTCGTGTAAATGTTCATAGATGAGCTTCCCACTTTAGTTGTCGTAACCCCTAAAGTCATTACATCTTTCTCGCAATAGTATGGCTCAAGTGCAGGATAATCCATCTTGAATCGAGATTTGGAAGTATTCTTACTCACTGCAATTTTCCACACGAAAGGTCTTGTCTCCAGATAACCGTAATAATAAAGCGCTGACTCCATTGTTAGTATTCCATCAGGAAACATTCCAGCCACAAGATCTTCTTCACTTTGATTCTCTAAGTTAATTGCGTAGTATCCGCTCTTTACACGAATAAGACGACCTTCTTCAACATATGATATTATTCTTCTATAATCTATTCCAAGTTCTGTTATCTGTTTTGTTCTGACAATACCATTGTTTTCTTCTATCAATTTCTCAATTACTTCGAACTCGAACTCTTTCTTTTCATTTCGGTCCATTGGAAATGGCGCTTCCATAAAAACCTCCTTTTGTCAGAATATTTATAGTATTATATATAATTATCTGACAATTTCCCTTCTTTCTATTATTGTCGTTAATCTTAATATTGCGACATATTTTACTTATAATTTGTCTTATTGTAAGAATTCGCAAATTAAACCTGTCTTATTCTGTAAAGTATGTCTTATCTTCTTCTATTTCTTCTTCTTCGATTTCTATTTCTATCGATTACCGTATACTTTGGTTTTCTTCTTCTTTTTTTATCTTTTCTTCTTTTCTTTTTGAGAAGAATCTTGTTGGATTTACTCTTAAATAATTGAATAAGTCCGAAGAGAATTGCAATTGCCACTATTACAATTATTATTATTTTAAAATCAAATCTTATAAATGTTACATCACTTCCCCCATTTTCCTCATCAATATTATGAAAAGGATATGGTACTTTATCAGGCTTTTCAAATATTAAATCAGCCGATCCCACAAATCTGTCTGCATAATAATATTGAATCTGTCCAACCACGTCTTCTCCAGCTTTAGATACTGGCGCCAATTTACATTTTGCATCACTAAAGTCTGCTGTCTTAGGAAGAATTACCGTAGAATTCTCTCCTCTTTTTATATACTTCTTATCATTATTAAGAGCTCCTAATTTCCCAACCAGGCTTTCTTCGTAAGTATTACTGCTTGAAGAAAGATCATATGCTGTAAAATTATCAAAGCAATAATTCAATATATTAATTGTATCCATATAGTAGTTTTCCGTCTGACCATTCAAAACTACTGATACTAAGGTCATTCCATCCTTCTTTGCATAAGTAACTAGCGTAGCACCTGCATCAACAGTATATCCTGTTTTTCCGCCTACACAAGGATCATATAGATATTTATTTGTCTGATAGAAATTAAGCATTGCATGATGGTTATTAAGAAGTGTTGGTTCAGCATGCTTATTTGTTGGCGGAATTGTATAAGTCTTTGTTCCTGTTATCTTGTCAAAAATTTTATTTTCATATGCTGCTTTACTTATTAAAGCCATGTCTCTTGCTGATGTATAGTGACTAGGATCAGGCAGTCCGTTAGGATTTGTAAAATGTGTATTTGTGCATCCAAGCTCTTTTGCCTTATCGTTCATCATAGTAATGAATTTATTAACATCACCACCACCAACATGTTCAGCTATAGCATAAGCACACTCATTTGCAGATTCAAGCATCATTCCGTATAAGCATTGCTCCATTGTCATTTGCTCATCAAGATCTCTTCCTATATGAGAACTATTTCCTTCGTTTTTGAATACTGCATCACTTGAAAATGTTACTACGTCACTTAAATTACTATTCTCAATAGCAAGAAGTGCTGTTAATACTTTAGTAATACTAGCTGGGTAGAACTGGGCGTCAATATTTTTTTCATAAAGAATAGCTCCTGTTTCTGCTTCCATAACAATTGCTGCACTACAGGCTGTATCTACGCTACTCGGCCATATCTCTGCTGCCTTTGAATCTATACAGAGCATCGCATTTCCTGCAATTCCAAGTCCTATTGCCAGCGTTGAAATACCAACCACTATTTTACTCTTTATTCTTTTTAATTTATTACTGTACATTTTTCACCTTTACTCACAATATTTTTGCCTACTTATCATTCGACAAGTGGCAGACATATTATATCAAATATCTTTATTATATGGTATATATTCTTACATTAAACTATTAATTAATGTCTCTAAATTTGCTTTATTCTCAGTATAAATAATTAGTCCATCTGTAGAGTTCACTATTGTGACGAATTTCCCTTTAAATGTTAGAGAGTCATGTAGTAAACGTATAATATAATCCCTATACTTATCTTCGATTTTGAGAAATAACTTATCATAAGAATCTAAATCCAAAGTTTCAGCTTTAGAGCTTCGTAGTAGTCGACCAATTTCTCTATCCTCGTCCATTTGTGCGCTGGTTTTGTTAATGACAAAATATCCATTTTCATCCTTAGGCATGTCTAGAGATTTGATTGCTCGTTGCACCTGCTTGTTAAGACTATCTCCAACTGGATATAAGGATTCAAAGTATTTCATAAAATCCTTTGCAGTCTTAAAATGAGAATTTTTCCCATTCTCTAGAACCTCTGTCATCAATATCCTCTTAATTTGCTCCTCACATTCTTTTCTAGATGGGTTTTTCTTAATTGTTTCCATTTCTTTTCCTTATTTCTTGTCTTAATTCTACTAATTATTCTAAATACGTCTTTTCTTTTGTCGCTTATATTATTTAGGACAATTATTTCTGTCTTTTAGTATATATCTTATCTAATTTATTAACAATATACATTTTGTATAAATCCACTTATATAATTTATGATATAATACCAATTCGGAGAAAACAGATTCAAGGAGTATAGAATGAGATTAAGAAATATCCCAGGAGCAGATGAGTATATATCTAATAGCGAATTCGTTATTAAGAACTCTGAAGATATGAAGGGCAATTGGTGCAAGGAAATCTTCTCAAATAATAACTCTCTTCATATTGAAATAGGTATGGGTAAAGGCCAATTCATTACTCGTCTTGCAAAACAAAACCCTAATATCAATTATATTGGTATTGAGAGATACTCTTCAGTTCTTCTTAGAGCCCTAACTAAATTTGAGGAGGAACCACTCGATAATCTTCGATTTCTATGTATTGATGCCAGGAAGTTAACAGATATATTTGACTCTAATGAAATCAACAAGATCTATCTTAACTTCTCTGATCCATGGCCTAAAGACAGACATGCCAAGAGAAGACTTACCTCTCCAGTTTTTCTTGAAATTTACCATTCAATTATTAATATAGATGGTTTACTAGAATTCAAAACAGATAATACTGATCTTTTTAACTATTCAATTTCTACAATAGATGATTCTTCTTTATGGGAAATGCTTAATTATACCTATGATTTACATAATGAACCTTCCATGAATGAAGGTAATATCATGACAGAATATGAAGAGAAATTTTCAAATATGGGAAATCCTATACATAAACTTATTGCTAAACCTATTATAAATAATATTTGATTGAGAGATGATTTATTATGCAAAAGTCAGAAAGTTTTACATTAAGCTCCTTACTCTCTTTTTCAGGAGGGTTACAGGATGCTTACACTTACAATGTCAGAGGTGAAGTATTTGCAAATGCTCAGACAGGAAATATCGTCCTAATGAGCCAGAATTTTATGTCAGGTCATTGGGAAATAGGTCTTCAGTACCTTATTCCTTTAGTTTCTTTCATCGCTGGAATCTTTCTCGCAGAAAATATAGAAGGAAAGTTCAAAGCCAATCAGACTATTCACTGGCGACAAATTGTCCTTATAATTCAAATTATCGTACTAGTTGCCGTTGGCTTTTTACCACAATCACTAAATATGCTTGCAAATGCCCTTGTATCATTTTCATGTGCTATGCAGGTTCAATCCTTTCGAACAGTTCATGGCTTTGGATATGCAAGCACTATGTGTATTGGCAACATGAGAAGCGCTGCAACAAGTCTTTCACAATATATTAGGACAAAAAAGAAGTCTTATCTATATAAATCACTTCACTTCTTCGGAATTATCCTTATATTTGCCTTAGGCGCAGGAATTGGTGGTTTATTATCCGGCTTGATTGGCATGGAGACAATATGGTTCTCTGCAATTACGCTGATAATTGTTACATTAATGATGATTAGACAATAGAATATATTTATCCTTCCATAGCTGTCTGTGTCGGAAATGGAATTACATTATTAGGTTCATTCTGCATAGCATCCCACAAGGTTAATTTCTGCTGCATATTCAACCAGCTCTCAGCGGACGTATTTGTAGCTTTTGCTATTCTAAGTGCCATCTGAGGACTAAGGGCAGTTTTCTCATTAATGAACTCTGAAAGTGTTTTTCTGCTTACACCTAACATTTTAGCAGTTTCAGTAACACTCATATTCATTGATTTCATGACATCCTCTCGAAACACCACACCGGGATGTGTTGGTCTTCTCTTCATATATACCATCTCCTATCTAATGATAATCCGTATAATCTACAAGATAAGCATCCTTATCTTCAAAATAAAAAGTGATTCTCCAATTGCCATTTACCGTAGCTGACCACATATCTTGCTTATCACCTTTAAGCGAGTGCAATCTATAGCCCGGTAAATCCATATCTCTAACGCTTGTACTTGCATCCAGCCTATCTAGCATTCGTCCTAATTTAGGGGCGTGCTCAGACTGAATGCCTTTCTTAGAACCGGTTTCATAAAACTCTTTTAATCCTTTATGTGCATATGATCTAATCATATTTATATTATAACCCGTAACGTTGCAGGTGTCAATCTGCAAAGAGGCCAAAAAAATAAACTGTGCAAAAAGCACAGTTCTTTGTAGTACGCGATCAGGGGTTCGAACCCTGGACACCCTGATTAAGAGTCAGGTGCTCTGCCAGCTGAGCTAATCGCGCATATCTTTTATCACGCAAAGACTATTATATAAGAACGAGATTAAAATTGCAAGGGAAATTTTCATTATATTAAAAAGGTCTTCTTGATAACCCAAGAAGACCTTAGTAACTTGTAATAAAATGCCCTTATATTTTAATAATTAACACTATTTTCTGAACTTTTCACCGCAATCTTTGCATTTGTACACGAAGTAATGCTTGTCTCTGCTCAAAGCGTCACTTCTTCTAACGTTTTTAGACCCACACTCCGGACATGTAAGGGATTTTCCACATCCACCTGATACTGCTTCAAGCTGCTCGTCGCTAAGTTGTACTCCTTCTTCTTTGGCAAGTGCTAGAATCTCTTCCGCATTCTTGCAGGCTTTTACTTTCTTTATTTGCTCCTCTGTTAATCCCTTTAATAATTCTTCTCTCATAGTAATTACCTCCTCATATTATAATTCGTTAGTAAGCCTGTGTTTACTGTTTCATTAATTTATACACATTCTTGTCTTAATATGCGACATTTTTTTACAAAAAAACAGCGGAAAAGCCCGCTGTTATATCTTGTATTATAGATTAGCAAATAATGCCTGTATCTCTTCCGGACTCATTATCTTGTTAGGGTCTGAAGTGTCTAGTCCTGCTAAGGCATCTGCAGCAGGATCTGATGCAGGTTCAGGCTCGGGTTCAGGTGTTGGCTCCGGGGCAGGTTCTTCTGCCGGTGCCGCTGCTTCTGCTGCCGCAAGCAGTGCTGCTATATCATCCGGACTCATTTGCTTATTCGGATCTGATGTATCTATTCCTGCGAATGGATCTGTCGCAGGTTCCGGTGTAGCTTCTACTACCGGTTCGGGTTCTGGCTCCGGTACTGCCTCTACTACCGGTTCAGGCTCTGGCTCCGGCTCTGGTTCCGGTGCTGGTTCTTCTGCCGGTGCCGCTGCTGCTACAGGCTCCGGTTTTGGCTCCGGTGCTGGTTCTTCTGCAGGCGCAGCCGATTCCGCCGCTGCAAGAAGCGCCGCTATATCGTCCGGACTCATTTGTTTATTAGGATCTGACGTATCTATTCCTGCAAATGGATCCTCAGCTGGTGCTTCTGCCACTGGTTCAGGTACTGGCTCAGGTTCTGGCGTAACTTCTTCCACTACTGGCTCTGGTTCCGGTGCTGGTTCTCCTGCCGGTGCCGCTGCTGCTACAGGCTCCGGTTTTGGCTCCGGTGCTGGTTCTTCTGCAGGCGCAGCCGATTCCGCCGCTGCAAGAAGCGCCGCTATATCGTCCGGACTCATTTGTTTATTAGGATCTGACGTATCTATTCCTGCAAA